>JADFYG010000045.1 GCA_015233155.1 Candidatus Rifleibacteriota bacterium | reverse complement strand
TTTTGGGCCGAATCCCGGAAAACCCTCCTTTACCACGCTTGAACAAATATTTTCGCAGAGAAAACAGATTCGAGGTCTTCATGGCCGCTTTTGTGCCTTGCCCCGAACAGAATATGGAATATTCAAAAAATCTTTCGCCATTCGAAGATTCGAACACACCAACCATCAGGGTGCCAGTTATTATTGAGTCAGGAAATAATGAGCCGATCGGCAAACTAAAACTACCAACAGCTGTTGAATTTAACGGCACCGATGGAGATGGAACCGGCTTCATTCCTACGGTGAATGCCCAACTCCTTGATGCGCAATTTCCGGTTTTGTCCTGAAGTAATACTTCGGCGGTATGCGTGCCGATGCCAAGGACGTTCGACGGATTGACAGCAGGCCGGTACAGCAGCGTTTCCCCGGCTATCATCAGCGGCTTGAGTTGCTTTCCATCGATCGAAAGTATGCATTTTGAAATGGGCTGATCTGAATGAAAGATTACCCGTATATCAGGCAACAGTGATCCAGCCTCGTCTTTGGGTTCGACATCCGAAATGATCAGTGACTTTTGGGCCATATAATGGGCTGGAATGATAAGCTTCTGTCCTGATAATTCAACGGTTTGTTCGGGCACACGAATGGAACAAGCATCCGTCTTCTTCAACGAAACGGTCTTAGCATTCTCCAGGCGTTTGGCAACACACGCACGAAAATCCTCAACATTTTTGGCAGACAAAGCGATCTCACCATGCAGTGCTCTGAACTTCAAGATCTCAGAGGCTACGAGTGCCAAAGGTAGATCTTTTTCATCAAGCGAATAGAGTATTCCGACGCTGTCGATCGTCGAACCGGAAAGCAGATCAGCAAGCCCCGTAAGGTGCTGTGATTCGCTGAACGAAACCCCAGAGGTCAAACCCATGACGATTAACAGAACAACCGAGAAGAGCCACCAAAGGGGGAAAACGTTCCGGCGCATGGAACCTCCTCAAAAACGTTGCTGATATCCTGCTGGAATTTATTTAGGCGCTTATTTTATCTGCAAGGAAATTGTTTTGCCAAGCGGAGTATACCACACCTCGTTTTTCGAATAAAATAACGGTTTTACGTAACTGCTAAATAACTCGGAGTTTGACGCCGCCCAAGTGTTATGTTTCTGGTCATTCTTGTTAATATTGAGATTTTATGATGAATTGCACAGGGTTATTTCCTTCGCCAAATCGGTAATTACAGCTCCGGTTCATAGAGCTCAATCAATTTTCGATATCCGGCCTGGCATTGAATTTAGCTTTGCCCGATGCTCCCGGACTTCGATAAAACGGTTTCTATCTTGTTTCGCAGAGTATCTGCCGAGAAAGGTTTGGCAACGACATTTTCTATTGCATCTCGCATGATTTCCGGAAGGTTTTCTTCATTGATGCTTGCTGAAATAAGTATCAATGGAACCTTATCACCTTCCATTTTCGCACGCAGGGCTTTAAGAATTTCCAGCTCGCTTTTGTCCGACAAATCCCAGGATGCAATAACCAGATCCATGGGTTTTTTAGCAATAATTTCCTGGGCTTCAAATGCGCTTGCAGCCTCATAAATTGACCGACAACCCATTTGACGCAAAACCTCGGAAATTATTTTTCGCATGTTGTCGTAATCATCGACAACCAACACTCTTATTTCCGATTTGAGTCTTCCGGATAAATTTCTCTTACTATCTGACAAAGAAGCCTGATCCTGTTTTGATTCCTTATGGGGTATTTCAACCACCAGAATAGTTCCGGCTTCTTTTGATGATCTGTAACTGAGCTCTCCTCCCAGCGTTTTCGCCATCAACCTGGCTGAATATACTCCCAGACCTGTCCCTCTCTTTTTACCGAATGTCACATATCGATCAAAAAAACGATCGCGAATCTCGGCCGGTATTTCTCCCTGGTTCCCTATTTCAATAAAATAATTTGAACGCCTAATAATGGCAATACTTACTTGCCGACCTTCAGGAGAAGCTTCAATAGCATTCTTTATCAAATTGGACAACATGGAAAAGAACAGATACTCCTCACCTTGTACAATGAGACAATCCTCATTAGAAGGCGGTTCGCCATTAATTGTGAAAAGGATCTTTACGTTCTTCACTGAAACCAGGTAGTTGAACTCCGCAATAATCTGACGAACCACTTTAACCAGATCGACCGGAACAGGATTCAGCGAATATTGCCCCCGCTCCATTTTGATCAGATCAAGAGAACGATTTATCATTTCGAGCATTTTTAACCCGGACTTATTTAGAATGTTTAACATCTCCACCTGATCCGGGGTCAGGTTTTTATCGCGGGCCAGAATAGAAGGAATACTTATAAATGCGGAAATGGGACTCTTGAGATCATGGCGTGTGATTCTCTCCACGTCTTCCCGCAAGCATGCATTCTCCCGAAGAATTTCGTTCTGCCTTTCCAATTCTTTTCGTGCCGCGGCCAGACTAAGATGTGTTTTAACCCTGGCAGCGACAATACCCGGACTTACCGGTTTGGTGAGATAATCGACTGCCCCGATCTGTAATCCCTTCACTTCATCGATATCTTCATTCTTTGCCGTCACGAAGACAACGGGTATCATCCGGGTCTTTGGATTACTTTTCAGTTGTCGGCAAACCTCGTAGCCATCCATGTCAGGCATCATGATATCAAGTAATATGAGGTCCGGAGGATCTTCAGACATGGCTATTTTTAGGGCTTTAGAGCCATTCAGTGCCATTTTTACTTCATACTCGGAGCGAAGAATTCCGTCCATGACTTCAATATTGTCTAAAATATCATCGACTACCAAAACCTTCTGTCTTTTGGCTTCCATCAATCTACTTCAGCCCAATATTTTTCATGGATTTCTCCAAACTCTCTTTTTCTTCCGCCAGAGTCGTATACATATGTGCAATCGCAAGAAATTTATCTTTCAGCTGAATAAACGCATCAGTCAAGTGGGGATCGAAATGAGTTTCTCGCCCATTGCGAATGATTTCGACAGCTTCTTCATGCGAAAACGGAGGTTTATAGACTCGCCTGCTTATCAGGGCATCATAAACATCGCAAATAGCCATTATTCTACCTGAAAGCGGAATATCATTGCCGCGCAATCCTTCAGGATAGCCCGATCCATCCCATTTTTCATGATGCGTATAGGCAATCTCCCTTCCATAACGCAGGAAAGAAGAAATACGATCCAGTCCCAGAACTTTCATTCCCCTTGTGATAGCATTCGATCCGATTTTGGTATGAGTCTGCATGATTTCGAATTCTGCCGGAGAAAGCCGCCCGGGCTTCAAAAGAATTTCATCGCGAATCCCGACTTTTCCTACATCGTGAAGAGGGGCGGATTTGTGCATAAGATTTATGCTCTCATCATCCAGTTGATGACAAAAAGATGGCAACGCCCTCAGATGCTGTGCAAGAGCCTGCACATAATACTGTGTTCTTCTTATGTGGTCTCCGGTTTCATTGTCACGGGTTTCAGCCAGAGATGAAAGACTGAAAATCGCCACATCCTGGGTTTGTACCAATTCAAAAGTTCGCTCTTTCACTCTTTCTTCAAGCATTCGATTCTGATCATACAAAGTAAGATGAGTTTTAATGCGAGCCTGGACGATCGAAGGGCTGAAAGGCTTGGTGATGTAATCGACGCCGCCGGCAGAGAATCCCAGGGCCTCGTCAGCCACTTCATTCAAGGTCGTAACGAAAATAACGGGGATTTTCCGTGTCAGGGCACTTTCCTTCAATTTCCGGCAAACCTCGAAGCCATTCATGCCAGGCATCATGATATCAAGCAAAATCAGGTCGGGCGGACTCGCGGATTCGGCTATTTTCAAGGCTTTTAAGCCATTCAAAGCCATCATAACTTCATAATGAGGGTTGAGAATCTCGTTCAAAACCTCAATATTGTCCAATACATCGTCCACCACCAGGATCGTAGGTTTGTGTGTATCCATTGCGCGCAATTCCTAACTTAATTTTTCGTCCAATATTAGATTTAACCGATCGGCAAGCAGCTTCACACATTCGAGAGCTTCATCAAATTCACCTGCGCTGAGTGCGTTTTCAAGCTTCATAAACTCTTCCGGCTTACACAATTTCACAATATTATTTTTTATTTTTCTGAAGCACTCGACGGAATAAAATGTATTCCGTCTCAGATTGCTCGCCAGTTCTGACAGAAGAGGAGCAAGTAATGATATATCCGGAGATTCCATCGGCATGGATTCCGGAGTCTTTACAGCATGAGTCATAGCTGTTTTTATATTTCCGATCAGCTTTCGGAGAGATTCCCCAAATTGATTCAGGCAATCGTGGATTTTTTCAGAGTCACTCTTTTTCAAGGCTTGTTCAAGCTGCTGGGAAATCTGCTGCATTTTTTCGGCTCCCAGATTGCCGGCAATCCCTTTAAATGAATGAATTAATCGCTCCGCCACTGCTACATTCCCATATCCGATCGCTTCGGATACTTTTATTGCTGTTTCCGAATGCTCTTCGGCAAAACGAGAAAGCAGATTAAAATACATCTCCCGCTTACCCAGGAGTCTCTGCAACCCATTCCGGACATTGATTCCATCAATTACGGGAATGGACAAATCACTTTGAGATACTGACCGAGGCTGAGACGAGACCTCCGCCTCATCTGTTCCCGAAGGTTTGCACCAACGGGAAAGAGTAGCAAACAAAGCCTGTGGATCGATCGGTTTCGTTACGTAATCATTCATTCCGGATTTAAGTGACTTTTCCCGATCTCCCGACATCGCATGCGCCGTCATCGCGATGATTGGAATTTTTTCGAAACGCGAATCATTTCTGAGACGTCGGGACACCTCGTATCCATCCATGTCTGGCATCTGAATATCCATGAGTATGACATCAAAAGAATATTCTGATTTATCGTTATGTAATATGTTTATTGCTTCAGTGCCATTATTAGCAATTTGAATTTTCATTCCGGTTCCCTGGAGTAGTTCCATGGCAATTTCCTGATTGAGTTCATTGTCTTCGACCAGAAGGACTTTGACACCACGAAAATTCGGAATAACTACAGGATTTACCTCAATCATTTGAACTTCTGATCTCTGGTGCTCGAATTCCGGCACTGATGAAAAACCAAACCAGGCATCGAACGAAAAGATACTACCTTTTCCTGGTTCGCTCTTCACCCAGATATTACCTCCCATCATCTCAACCAATCTTTTACAGATACTCAAACCCAGCCCCGTTCCTCCAAACCTTCTGGTCATGGAACCATCAGCCTGTGAAAATGGTTTGAACAGCTTGATGGTTTGTTCGATGCTCATCCCGATGCCGGTATCGAGAACTTCGAAAGATAGTTGGACCTTGCTCGCAGTTTGCCGCAAAACTTTTATGGATAACTCGATTTTGCCTTTTTCCGTAAATTTTATCGCATTGGCAACCAGATTAGTGAGAACCTGCCCCAGTCTGAGGGGGTCTCCCCTCAGACGTTGAAGACTGACCATGGAAACGTTCAAAATGAATTCAAGACCTTTATCTCCAACCTTTTCTGTAATCATCGAAACAACGTCATTGATGACTCGGTTCAGATCAAAGTCAATCTCCTCCATGCCCAGTTTGCCTGCCTCGATTTTGGAAAAATCGAGTATATCGTTGACAATTCCAAGCAATGATTCGCCGGAATGATGTATTTTATTAACAAACTCTTCTTGCCTGGGCGTAAGCTGGGTTTTCTGAATAAGGCTTGAAAAACCAATAATGGCGTTAAGTGGAGTGCGAATCTCATGACTCATATTTGCCAGGAATTCACTCTTGGTCCGGCTCGCGTTTTCCGCAACTTCTTTTGCTTCCAAAAGGGCTTTCAATATGCTTCTTCGCTCTGTAATATCCTCTTTTACAGCAACGAAATGCGTAATGTTCCCAAGATTGTCCCGAATTGGAGAAATAGAAGCCTGCTCCCAATATAATTCACCGTTTTTTCTTTTATTGCAAAACTCTCCATGCCATTCATTCCCGGACAAGATCGTATCCCACAGATTTCTGTAGAATGCGCGAGGCTGCTCTTTCGAATTCAGAATCCGGGGATTCTTTCCGAGAACTTCTTTGGCCGAATAACCTGTAATTTCGCAAAATTTGGGATTGACGTATTCGATTTCGCCAAGATTATTTGTGATTAGAACAGTAGCCGGACTGTTTTCAACCGCACGCACAAGTTTCACCAGCTCATCCTCGGCCTTTTTCCGCTCGATAAGGATTCCCAGCTGGACTCCTATCTGCTCGAAAAGATGAAGAAATTCTTCATTCAATGGAACGACTTCCGTCGAGAAAAACTCCAGAATGGCTGCGACTTCGTCATTCACAATGACGGGAAAGCCGAATCCCGCCCGCAATCCAGTAGCCAACGCCTCAGAAGCTCTCTGGAAATCGGAATCCAGTGTCAAATCACTGATCCAAAGGGGTTTTCCCGAACTCCAGATTCGCCCCGCAAATCCCCGTCCCATGCAAATCGTCTTTCGACAATCTAAAAAAAGCCGATATGGCTCAGAGGCAGGTGCATACCAGATACCACTGTCCTTCAGATACACTGATGCTTTTTCGACAAGAAAAACGTGCCCGATCGGCCAACCGGAATGTCCGGCAATCCCTTCGAGGGTCTTCCGGAAAACTTCATCGATCGTTCTCGCCGCATTGGCACTGATGGCAACTTCTTTGAGAAGCTGTGTCCGGCGCTCGGATTCGAATATTTTTCTTTCGTTATTCTTCCTCTCCGTGACGTCTGTCTGAATGGAAACAAATTTTTCCAGTTCGTTTTGTCTATTGAAAACCGGTTGAATATTAAGTTCCACCCAATATTTTCTGCCGGATTTGGCATAATTGAGCAGCTCTCCCCTGAATCCTTCCTTGCGTTGCAAAGCGCTACACATTTTGTGAATCATTTCCGGGTCTGTTTCTTTCCCCTGGAGAAATGACCCCGGTTTTTTTCCGATGACTTCTTCAATGGAATACTCGGTAGCACGCGAAAACCCCGGATTTACCCATTCTATCAAACCACTCGAATTTGTTATTATCACCATATTGCCAGTTTCCTGGGCCACCAGAGCCAGGTTTCGAAGCTTGGTCTCCGCCGTCTTCCGCTCCGAAATATCCCGTATGACTCCGGTGAAAAAATGCTTTTCTCCACCTGAAGATTCGTTGGTCAGGAGATCAAGGGGGAATGTGTCGCCATTCTTTCGAAGACCCTGCATCTCAATGTTGTTTCCTAATATGTGTTTAACTCGGGTTTCCTGATATTTTTTAAGATAACCATCGTGCCTGCTTCGCACTGGTTCCGGCATGAGAACTTTTATGTTTTCCCCGATAACTTCATCCGCGGAATAACCAAAAATACTGGAAGCCGCCGGATTGAATATTTCGATGATACCCTTGTCATCGATGACAATAATTGCATCCAATACAGTTTCCAGGATCGATCGGATGCGTCTTTCGCTGGCTTCCAGACTGGCTGTTTTTTCTCTAACCAACTCATTGAGGTGCTCGTGATGCTTTCGAAGCTCCTCATCGATCTGCTTCCAATCAGTAATATCCGCCAGATTTTTCTTTAATTCATCAAAAGATTCCTCGATGCCCGTTTCAATGGCAGCATCAAGCCGTTCCCTGAGTTGAATCAGTTGGCCTTTATTCACTATAACCGGCTATTTCAGCGAATGTTCCTTTATAAAATTAGCTATGCTGCGATCATACGTGCGCTCGCCCTGTTTGGTGAAAAAGCAACCTGGTAACTCGCCGCTGCCACGATGATATGCAATGCACTCGCAGCAAATGCCCTTGCGCGGGCATGGCTCGTATGTACAGGAACAATTTTTCGTATTTTTTGTCTTATTTACACATTCAGTCATTGCAACACCTGTCCTTTAAAGATACTCAGTTGATCGGAGACTCGCAATTCTAAACTACCATGACTTCCTTCTTATCTTCAATATGAGGCACACTGCGGAGCAACTTCCTGTATTGTCATCGAGGGCGGCAAATGATAAGCTCACTATCAGAAACGACATGAAGCTTCCCTTCAATAAGATAAGGCATCAAACACTTGCGGTAGTCGCCATGGCGGCACTTTTGCCCGTTGTTTTGCTGGCACTGTTCGTCGTAGGCCGCTTACGCACCGAGTTGACCTACCAGGCTTTGCATGCCCAGAAAAGTCTTGCGGAGGCCGTAAGACAAGGTATCCAGATGCAGATAAAAACCTGGATTCATCAACTGGAACACTTTGTCGAGACGCCTGCCATTCAAACCATGAATGCGGCGACACAAAAGCCGGTCCTGTTTAAATTTCTCGATCAGAACCCGCTGTTTGCAAGTGCTTTCGTTTACAATTCCGACGGAACGATCATCAACGTTGCCTATCGCAACAGAAACAAGGGCGACGACAATCTTCTCGGCGCCAATCTGTCACAACTGGGCTTAAAAGAAGCCGGACAACCATCGACCTGGGGATACACCATACTGGCGTTTCACGATGTAATGAAAACCGGCGAACTGAAAATCAGCGCACATATTTCCAGCTTCAATCAAAAAGCCCAGCTTATGGTGTTCCTGCCGATAAAAGCGTTCGATGATTCTTCCCGCATTGTTGGTATTCTCAGCATCGCCCTGCATCTGGATGGCGTCATCCTCCAGGAAATGATCGAGGGTTTCGCAAGCGGGAGACGCGGCTTTTTAATTCTCACTGACCGCATCGGAAGCATCATCGCCAGAAAAGGCCAGGATCTTCCACCCGGCCTCGAAAAAGCGACACTGTCGCGTCCACCCGAAATCGGTTTCGAATCCATTTGGAGTAAACTCGATGGACAGGAATACCTGGTCACGCTGGGTCCGGTTAATTCAATCAACGGGTACATCCTCGTAGCCGCCCCAAGTGAGGCCGTCCTTGGCTTCATCGGAAAAATTCTCTGGGGAATGGGCCTGCTCACCATAATTTCACTAGTCATTTCGGGCGGCTTTGGTCTCGTTCTTGCTAATACTGTCATAGAGCCGATCCAGCGACTCATTGAAGGCATCAGCAAGGTCTCGGAAGGCGATGTTGCTCACCGCATCGAGGTTCCGGACGAAGCGGAAGACGAACTTTCAGATGCGGGTCGCGCCTTCAACGAGATGGCAGGCAGCCTCGAAAAAAACCGACTGATCGGGGATATCTGGTCCGGCACATGGAAACCACCGTCCTGAAACGGCCTGCAGGCTTTCGCGAGCTGGCGGGGTATTTCTTCCTGCTCAAAGGAATAGACAATCTCCTGCTGGTTTTGCTCACATCCCTGTTTCTTAAACGGTATGGCCCTGCCGGACTTCCATGGTTTTACGTCAGCTCCAATATTCTTTTCATAAGCTCACAGCTGATAATGCTGCGATTGCCCAAATGGAAAGGTCATGCCTTTCTCTCGTTTCTGTCCAGGCCCCTGATCCTCTTTTCCGTCGGGCTTGCCATGCTCGGCACCAACGGCCCGACCTGGCCGCAGACCATAGCACTCCTGGTAATGGCGGTTTATGATCTGCATGCAACCCAGGCATTCTCGGACATGTCCGGTCAAATTCTGCCGCTGCGTGAAGCGAAACTGCATCTGCCAACCGTTTATGCCGCCGGAACAGCGGGCTCCATTCTCAGCGGGCTCAGCCTGAAATTCTTTCTTGACGGTTTCGGCATTCCATCTACATTTCTCGCTATCGCCCTTCTATTGTTCATCGCCAATCGACTTCTGGCGCGCTTGCGCCCTTTCATGGGCCGGGAAAATGAAAAACAGACTGTTTCAATAGATTTCCAGGATGCGAAAAAATCTATGTCGGCTGCGACTGCTTCCGGTTCCAAGAAGCAGGCTTCCGAAAGCCCGTTCGCGGGCCCCCCAGCCACCCGCGCATTCGCCACACTGCTGATTCCGATGTCGTGCGCCGCGATTTTCGGTCGGATCCTGACCGAATTTCTATACACCGGCAACCTTTCCACGTTTTTTTCTTCGACTCGTGATCTTGCCTCATTTCTGGGTATTTTCGGCGCGGCAATCGATATCTGTGTGCTCGGCATGCAGAGTTTTCTCGGAGGTGCAGTATTCGCACGCTTCAGACTGGGAACAATTCTCGGCTTTCGCGGCGGAGCAATGGTCCTGGCCTGCGCAACGGGATTCCTTCTACCCAGCATCTGGACCATCGCAGGCACATGGTTCATTCTCATGTCCCTTACGAAAGCGTTTATCAACCCGGCTTTCGTAATTCTTATCGAGCCACTGCCCAAAGGCCCTCGCTTCCTCCTGAGGCGTTACCTGTCGCTCGGCGACTCGACCGCGAACCTCCTGGCCGGCCTCACGCTGCTGGCACTAAAATCTTTCGGCGTTGGAGCCGATCCAGTGCTATTCCTTGGCGTGGGTGCAGTCTATGGCGCCATATGGGCTTTGACCCGCTTTGCTGATCGCCTGTACACTGACGTGGTAAGCGAAACCCTCACTACCGCGGAAGGTCAGGGAGATCTGGATATCATACGATCAGTGCGTTTCATTCCACGTGCCGACCGCATCGCGCGCATCGCCGCGCTTCTGGGAAACCCGGAACCGGAAGTGCGTCACCGCGCTATTCTGGAGGCCGCGGAGCTCGAACCACACGATGCCGCCGAAATATTACTCGTCTCCATGGCGGGCGAGGAAAATCCGCGCAATCTGGCATCGATTGCGCGAGTCATACTGCGCCGCCTTGGGTCGGATGGCGTAGACATACTCGAAGACATGCTGCGCGATGACGACAATCCCAGACTGCAAGCCGACATGATCGAGGCACTCGGACAGGTAGGCGGACCCCGCATTTCAGAATTTATTGCCGAGTTTCTAAGCCACGAGAATCATAGAATACGAGGTAACGCCGTGCTTGGCATACTTCGTCAAAGCCATGATCGCTCTCTGATCACACGAGCTCTTGACGTTCTGAAAAGTTTACTCGAGAGCCGGGAAGCTTTCGAGCGTTCCACAGCGGCAGTCGTCATGGGCGGAACCGGCTTGCCTGTCTTCGTATCCGCTCTTGGATCTCTTGCCGACGACGGACGGGAAAACGTCGTGCGCCAAGCTTTTACCGCTCTGGCCGACATTCGCACCCCGGCGGCACTACGTGCAATCGGAGATCGCCGAACGATACCCGGGAGAACCGGAGAACTGGCCGAAATAGCCTGGAAAACAGCTTCCGCGGGTTCCGGGAACCGTCTCGCGCGCCTGTTGGCGGGCTTGAGCGCGTCGGCTCGCGGTAAAATCGGTTTCTGGTTGCGTTCGATGCGCACTGATCGTGAATTCGAACTTCTTACACGAATTCTGTATCTGCCTGATGAGAAATCACAAGAATCGTTGATATCCGCGCTCGGCAACGGAGATTCCCAAACGCGTGAGCTGATCGCCAGCTGCCTGATCGATGAGTCCGAAAGCGGCGATGATGAAAAACACGATTCCGTGCGCATAAATGTTGAACCGCTTCTGACGGCTCTACGTAAAGCCGGACTGGATGAGCTTCCCGTCTGGGTCGAGCTGGTTGGACCATTGTGCGGTCCGCGCCATGATGGTTTCACGAATCTCGTCTGCGAAGCCCTTACGACCCTCTGGAAACAGGCAGTTGTCATTCTGCAAGCCGAGAAGTCGGGGCTTTTCAGCATCGGACAATCGACACCTTCGTTCGATGAATCACCCGCGGCTTTATCGACGGAAAAAGTGGAGCCTTCCATGGTCGGACAACAGTCTTTGTCTATAGCCGCCCAGGCAAACGTAAAATTCGAAAAACGGCTGAGAACCGTAATGCACCTGACCGCGCTGGTTACTCCCGAGCCGGCCAGGCTTCTGGAAGCATTGGGGAAATCGACATCGGGCGACACGTTCCTGCACTCAGTCGCGTTAGAATTCCTCGAAGAGCGACTGGGAGACAGGATTGCCCAACTGTTGTTCCCCCTGTTGGAGCGCAAAAGCGCCCCGGCGGTCCTGCTTGCAGGGGCGCGTGAACGATGCGGGTTCGACCCGGCAGTGCAAAATCGCGAAACCATTGAATCAGAACTGAAAGGTCTGTTATGAAGACATTCTGGAAGATGTTTCTCCGATCGATTGCCGTGGCGTTCTGCGCGGCACTTGTCTGGTTTGTCATGATCCGGGCTGATTCCGAAGCCCAAAACGATATAACTATCAGCTGGACAGTAGCCGCCACCCCCAAACTGTATATCGGGGTTATTCCATACATGACCGAGCAATCACTGAAAAATGAACTGGGACCCGTTGTCGCTTATCTCGGCAAACATATCGGCAGGGAAGTCAGCATCAACGTTGCCTCTGATTACGAAGCGCTCGGGCGTCTTCTTGACCTCGGCAAAGTGCAGATGGGCTGGTTCAGCTCGACATCATTCGATCTTCTGAATACCGCCGGCGTATGGGAAGTCCTCTGCAGACCCCTGCGCGATGGCAAAGCCGGCCATTCAGGCGTTATCGTCACCCGTGCCGATAGTGCGATAAAAACGCTGGCCGACTTGAAAGGGCATCGGTTTGCCTATGTTGATCGCTTTTCAGGCACTGGCTTTGTACAGGTTAATGCATTTTTTCGTACGCAGCATATCGATCCACTTTCCTTTTTCAGTGAAGTCGTGTTGACAGGCAATCATGCACTGAGTATTGAAAGTCTGATGAAGGGAGAGGTCGACGGTGCGGCAGTTTTCGATGTCTTCGGAGATCCGGCCGAGGCCAGTTCAAGCATGACGGCGAATCTGATCTGTCTGGCCTCCACCGGATCTATTCTGAATGATCCGCTGGTGGTACGCAAAGACATGGATTCCGCTCTTAAAATGCAACTACGCGAACTGCTCATCAACATTTCCAACTACGATGATGGAAAAGAAGTCATTGCGGAACTCAAGCGCCTGCGCCACTGGAACGCCTTCATCCCCGGCGACCAGAATCCTTAATCCGCAAATGTCGCAAATGGGCGCAGATTACTCTTTGGACTCATTTTGATTCCTTTATCTGCGACCATCTGCACAATCTGCGGATCTCTTAACGGGAGGATGTGCTTTCCTTCTCTTGATTAGCACTGCCTGAAACAGATCTGTCGATTCCGATTGTCTTCGAGAACGCCCGGACATCTTCCGGGGTTATAAGAAAGTCGAACCTGCCGACTTCTTTCTCCTCGGCATCCAGAAGTCGCAATCGCAGGATGTCTCCCGCCTGAACGACCTCTTCCTCGTCATCGGCGGAAAAAACAAACCGCAGCAGATCAGCTTTTTCCGGGTCGCTCGTCGGCCGGACGACCTTTCTCGTTCGCACATTCAGTAACTCAGCCGCAGCCTCTGAAACCGGGGTGTTCGCGCCATCCCATAATGATTTCCGATTGCATGAAACCATGAAATACCGCATCGGGGCTACCGGACGAACCTTTTCCAGAATTGCCGGCAACTCGGCCGCGAAATCGACCTTGGCTACCCATCCCTTTTTGTCGTCAGTTTTACGGACAGAAACAGGCCACGCATGAAGAACTTCCGTGGTGCCGGATTCAGTCAGGTTTGCAAACAGAATGTCATCGCCGTTCACGGAACCGAACTCCGGCGCCGTAACAGTCGTCACGGCATTTGCCAATCTCTCGGAGGTCAGTGGGAAAGTGAACTCTTTCCCGGTGCGGATATTCCGTAAACGGATACTATGATTTTCTAATAACCTCGGATCGATGGCTGCTGCAACAATATCTCCAACGTGGAACTCAAACTGGAAATCGGTTTGTCCGTCTTCATGTCCCGACGACTCAAGAAGGTCCTCCGCGGAGCCACTGATATCACCGGAAATTTCAAGCTCGGCCAGCTTCTGCCTGGCCTCTTCGAACTTGGGATTCATTTCAATAGCCATCTCGAATTCACGCGCGGCCTGACGGCGACTTCCCGTCAGCGCAAGCAATACTCCGGTTTTGAAATGCAGATCCGGATAATGGGGAAATCTCGCCGTGACGTCCTGATGCATCTCGATGAGACGCTTGAGCTTGCGGAAATATTGATCGAGGCTCTGTATTTTGGCAGCAATATCACGAAAATTCGGATTTATGGCTATAACCTGTTGGAAAGCCTTATATGCCGCAGAATAATTTCCCATGCAATAATTGCATTCTCCAAGAAGATAATATGCGCGGGCCGTCTTTTCTTTCATTCCCTCGAGAATGAGTATGGCCTCCTTGAACTGGCCAAGCTCCACATAGACCTCGCCAAGCCCCATCTGTGCCTCGGGAAACATAGGATTCATGTTGAGGGCGTTGCTAAAATGCTCGACGGCATCAGCCGCTCTTCCCATCGCCAGCAGAAGCCCGCCCAGATCACATCTGAGATCCGGCCAGGCGGGATTTTTCGCGATTTTGGCTTCAAGAAGCGCAATGGCCTTCTGAAATAACGCCTTGTCACTGCCTAGCGCAGCCAGGCGCCCCATGGAAAAGTGATTATTCTCATCCAGCGACAGCGATTTACGAAAAGCCTCGATTGCACGGGCGATATCATTCTTGTAAATGAACACCTCACCCATCATCTGATATATCTGAGAAGAATCACGGAAAAATTCAATCAACTCATTCATGCGGTTTTCAGCTTCCGCAATATTTCCGCTGTTCAAACAGTTCCGGACATACTTGAGAAGCACCGTAACATGACCGTCGACAATCATAGGATCAGCTGCAACAGCGCGTTGTTGCAATGCTTCAGTAGAGGAGACGGCTTCACCCCGGCCGAAAGAAAAGAAGCGGGAGAAGAATCCTTTTTCCTGAGTTGGTCGAACCGGAAGTGAAAAAGCTTGTGACAGAACGGCACGGGCAAACTCGCAATATTCGGATTTCGGATCAACATGAAATGCCGTTTGCCCGTATTCCGGATGGAAGCCCTGTAATTTGGGAAGTCTTCCAGCAACCCGGAACTTGAACAAACTGCTCATTTTCGCGATATCGAAAGAATCGTCAGTATCGCAGGCAATCAGAGAGAGTTGATTGTCCGGAAGTTTGAGACTGCCAAGGCTTTGGAAGAAACGGGCACCGCTCTTCATTGCATATAGATCATGCGCGTCAACGAGGAAAATCATGTGGTCGGACATATCCAAAGCATTGAGGAACGGATCGGTGATATGACTTTCGGTGTCAATGACAATATAATCGAAATGTTTTTTACATTCTTTGAGAATAGCGACAAAATCCTGTCCGGCGAGCCTTTCTCCATCCACCATGTTGACCGTGCCTGGCAGGGTGTAAAGCCCGTCACTCGTCTTGTTAAGCGCTTTTATAAGCAATGGCCAGGTGAGAGGCGTAGATCTGACCACATTGACAAGATCGACTATGGAACGAATAGAATAAACTCCCATGAAATAGGTTCCGTCGGCAAAAGTCAGATCCAGGTCGATGAACAGCGTACGTTTTCCGAGCTCTTTCGAAAGAATGTTGGCGACAGTGAGCGCAAAAGTCGTTTTTCCAGCTTTTGCCCGGGGTGATGCAATTGTCAACACCTTTCCCTCCATGGTAAGGTCTCCGGCGGCGCCGGGAAGACCGGGCATGGCTTTGAAAGTCGTTTCTCTGAGTCGTTTGCTCAGAGCCCCGAGAAGCTTGAAACTTATTTCCGGTTTTTTCTTGAGCAGAGGCTCGAATGAGTCACCCGGAATCACGATCAGAGACGTGTTTTGCAATGTACGGGCCGTGGCTGATCGGCCGGATTCCTTGTTAAAAAGCGCCATTTCTCCTAAAATATCCCCGTTTTTCAAAATGGCGACCTGCTTGAGATCTCCGATCAGGTCCTTGACCAGAATCTCTACTTGGCCCGTTTCAATAAGATAGAAATCACGGGAAAAATCTCCTTGCTTAAAAAGGACTTCTCCGCGAAGACAAGTGACTCGTTTCGAAATCCGGCGAATCTCCTCGAGTTCCGCTTCCGATAGATCTGCAAACAACTCGGTTGTGTTGAACATTCCTCTTTTCTCCTGTCTTCAGCTATTTACGGGGAGCTTATATTTGATTCATCCCGGAATATCGACAAAACCTATACTCAACGTCATGATAAACCATATCATGACCAAATTGCAAAATCGATGTAACAAATGTCTTACGTTAAATGCATTAAAAGCTTTTTGGGTCGTGCGCCTCAAACATCGTGATTCCATCCACGCCTTCCTGTATGGAGAGTCCCGCGACTGCCGCCAACACACGCAAGACGGATACCGCATCGAGATGCCCTATATCCAACGTCACACGCTTATTGGAGGAAGCATCTGTCTTCACTGGACACGATACCTGCTTTGCCGCAAGACGAATGACATCGGGGAGAGACGCATCATGAAAAGACAGACGAATCCCGGCTGTTGCGGTTTCGACCACTCGTTCCACAATCCGGTTCTTCAATTCCGGAATGTGTCGCGGATCGTCTATAATCCACAATCCGCCGTATCGCATCGTATCGAAGCCGTTAGAATGTGCCAACAGCGGTAGCAGTTCATCTTCAGTGATATCGTTCAACGAAACGGTTATGTTGCCGCGAACGCCGACACCAGTAATAAAATCCCGACCGAAAGCGCGTGCAGCCAAACCAAACGCCTCACGCAGATCGAGATCATGAACATTTAACGATCTGCGTGGTGCGGATACATTGTTCAGACTGTATTCCGGCAAGCGCATAAAGGCCATATCACGTCTTTCCCCGACGATGACAGTACTACCGCACCACTCCGCCTCGACATTGCAGGCTACGGCCAGAGCAGCCAGCGCTTCATACCACGGCGTCTCATTAAAATAACAGCTCAGGTTTCCGCGCACGACCTTATGCAGCAGTATATTCACGCCAGCCCTGGCGGCGATGATTTTCACGAGATCCCGCACATCGGCCTGTTTAAAATCCAAAGAAATGTTAACCGAAGCGGTTTGGGCCGATCCGGAGCCAAGGTTCGGCCACACATCAGGCTCTTTCGAATGCTCCGGATCCCGGAATATTGCGGTCCTGCCGTCAACCGACCGCCGCTGAATCAACCCGGCCTGACTGGCAATATAAGCAAAAGCCTCGTCACAGGTCAGATCGGAAAAAGTTGCCGACAACAAAAGATCATTTGCGCGCTCCCTGATAACATAGTTTGTACCGCAACGAGCAGCAACGACCTTCAAAATACCCGCCGTCGCGGTTTGGCGTAAATCGACGGACAAGCGCGGTTTCTCAGCCTGAGCCCAAGCGACTCCCGACCACGGCCACACAAGCGCAAACATAGCCAGCACGCCGAGAGAAATGATCCTTGTCGAGAGGTTCATGCAATATTCATGATGTTACGGTTTGAACTTGTGAACCAGATCATTGTCGAGAACATAAATTATGCCGGTGCGGGCACTATCAGTCGAGTAACTATATTTTTCATTCAGATTTTTAAACAGTACCAGAATCTTCTCTTTCAGTTTCGAATCGTATTTTTCAAAGTCGGACGTGCCGAACTCCTTGACCGCGCACCGGAAATTGTTGTTATTAACATACGGTTCCAGCACGCTTTCGCGTGCAGTTCTGGTAAACTGCGCAAACATTTCCTGATACTGCTTTGTTTCGGTTATCTTTCGGCCCTCGACATGGACTTCCCGGGCAAGCGTATAAGAGGCATACTCCGTTATAGCCTCCTCACGATATCTTACTCGTTGATAGAATGGCGCATTGTACCCAATCAGATGATTCTCCACTATGTCGAGGAAATCCGTGGAATGGACGAACTCTTCGTTGCCAAGATAAGGATTCTTGACTACATCCCCTACATTATGCGGAATAGCGACGAGGTAATTCAAAATCGTTTTCGAGATCTCTTCTTCATTGAAGGCATACATCGAATCCTTCACTTCTTTCAGAACTTCGAAATCATACAGATTCGTTAAATGTTTGAGAAAATCCCGTGGCAACTTATCACGTGATTTATTGTTTTCATCACGGAAAAACTCATTCAAATGACCCATGGTGATAGGACGTTTTTTTGAATAACGTGAGTAGAATTCATTGAATATCTGCAACGATTCGCGACCGGAAAACCCTTCGTGGCCTTCCCCTTCGGATTCGGCGAGGATGGCGCGGCGTACATCAGCCTTGAGCGAATCACGATCTTCCTTGGTAAGCCATTCCGGAATGAGCCCGCTGTATAACTCCATTTTCAGGATAAAAAAGTCTGGATCACAATATTTCTCATACGTGCGCTGATTTTTTACCCACTCTTTTATTGCCTTGGATTCTTTCTTGATACGACTGGAAATAATTATCTTCGCAAAATTTTCCAGCACGTGAGGCATAAATCTCAGCTTGATCTGATCACCGAAAGTCAGAATCGAAATCTTGATTTCAGTATGATAATCAAGCACATAAGGCACCAGAATTTCATGAATACGGTCTTTGAGCGAGGTATCGATGGTTCCGTCGGCCATTTCCTCCCCACGGGCGATCTGTTCGAGATCGCCGGGATTCATGAGAACGATAAACAGCGACTGAATGCGCTCTTCAAGATCAAGTACCTTATGTACTTCATCGCTGATAATGCCGTGAAGATCAAGAAATCTCTGCACATTTCGCGACTTGAGATCCATCAAGGCACGCACTCCCTGATTAGTATGCGCATAACTGGAAAACACGTAGTGAACCTTGTTGCTGTCCTTGAAAAAGTCGTTCAAATACTTCTGCAAAGTGTCGTTCGTTCTAACGATTGTTTTGTCCAGATCGTCGCCGGCATTGAATATCGAAAGACCGATGCCCTGCTTGCGATTGAAAAGATAACGGCGCGCGAA
Source organism: Candidatus Rifleibacteriota bacterium (assembly GCA_015233155.1). GTDB lineage: Bacteria > Muiribacteriota > Ozemobacteria > Ozemobacterales > Ozemobacteraceae > JADFYG01. The sequence continues at coordinate 31,873 of JADFYG010000045.1, read as the reverse complement.
GATCATGGAAAGAATTTCTTTTATTGAAAACCTCTCTGAAAGCGCATCGAAGAGGCTGCTGCAGATAGTACACGGATCATTTTTCAGTACCCACTGATACTGTCGATGCTTGAAAATCCGTTTCAATAAATCAGCCTGCGGAATAATTTCTTTCAGGAGATCGGCACGGTGCTTGCGCGGAATGAGCAAAACCGGATTGTCATGATTTGGACACGGTATCTCGAGAAAGCCTCCCGGCGGGTGATTCCCGGCGACAGAACCATCGGGATATGGCATGAAACCCGAAGTCTCGGAAGCTCCGCGGCCGATACCCGCTTCGTAGGGAATACGCCAGACCACCTCATATAAGAGACCTTTATCGGAATGCATGTACTGCTCAAACTTGTCGAGAAGATTGTTTAGAAAAGTACTCTTACCGCTTCCCGCCGGCCCCTTGAAGATGAAAATCTTGTTCGGAACGGCGCTTGTCCGGAACGATTTCGCCAAGGCTACAAGCCTGTTCGAAAAAAGACGATCAGCAAAGAACGGTTTCTGCGTGTCGTGGATGAAAAGATTATCGAGGTTGTATTTTAGAAACCCTATGGACTCTGAATCTCCGGGGTATTCGTCGACGACTTCACTTATATATGAATGCACCATATCGTGGAACAACTGAAAGATGTTCCGCAGCATCAACTCGCCGGAACGCGGCAACTCGTCGATGAAGTCATTGAAGCCGATAGGCTTCTGGATACACGTGGAAGTCAGATTTTCAACGATTTTCGCGATGCGTGTGTGCGTCATACGTCGTCATCCTCGTAAAGCGAAGGGGCGGCATGAGGTGAAATTACTTCGCGGGTCAGCTTGCGTTTTTCCATGGTGTAGCGGACTTTCTGGAATTTCAGGTCGACAGGCGTGTCACTCTCGACAATCTTCGCCATATCTTCCTGGTTCATTTTCTGGAGAGATTCCTCGTCCACCTCGTTCGTTTCGAGGACGACCTTGTTGCCCCATAGATACTCGATTCCGAGCATTGTATTCTGAACATACTCCTTTACAAGCTCCTTGCCCTCGAACGTATGTACCAAATGCAAGGCTTCAGTCGATTTGGTGCGCTCGTGATCGACGGTTATATGCGGAGGATGATACAAAGACTCGAGCATCTTCTTCTTATAGTCCTCAGCCTTGCGGCTTTTCACATAGTATTCCCAGACCATTTTCTGCTTGTTTATACGCTTTCCGGTGACGAAAAGATTGAAAGTATCGAGGAAATCCTGATCGATGAATTCATTGATCGCCTGACCGTCACAGTAGTAGCGACGCACTTCGAAGATATAGTCGAGTCCCTTTCCGAGGCCTTTGTCGTATTTTTTCCGCCCTTCAAAATCCTCGAGTTTGTCGAATTCATATGTAAACATTCCGCGATCGGCTTTCGCTTCAAGATACTTCAGCATTCGCAGCCCGATGGCATAAGGATTCATGCCGACACGCGGGAGAGAAACCACGCCCGCATTTATCTTGGAAAAATCGATTTCGTGCGTGCGAAGCCGATCGTCAGCGAGAAACAGCTTTTCATGCCAGTAGCTTGCCCAGCCCTCATTCAGTATCTTCGTCCTGATCTGCGGCTGGAAATACTGGGACGTTTCACGCACAATCTGAATCACCTGCTTCATCCAGCCGTTATCATCCTTCGCCAGGAACGGTGAATACCGCATGATATACTCCATCACATCTGCGGGAGGCCGATCACGGACTTTTGTGCGCTTTGCGAATTTAACGTCGAAATCGAGAAAACGCTGTTCCACATTCATAAGAAACAGTGTTCGAGCCGTCTCTTCGTCATTCTTCTCCAGGAATTCGTTGTACCGGTTCAACTCTTCGATATATTTGAACGTCGTCGATTTCTGAATGTTCTGCAGATACTCGTCGAAGAAGAACGCGACTTTCACTTGCGATTGAGTGCGAGGCTCTGTACAGTTTCCGCGATTCAGATCCGAGAAAAAATCGGTCAGGTTGTCGATACCACGGGCAAACTCGATGGCATAATCGACCCAGTGCCCTTTCTCATAACGCAGTTCCTTTATTATTTCAGCGTGGGCACGTGCCCGCGCAAGAAAATCATCAAGCCATGTCTTCGCGAAAAACACATTGTTTTGGAAGAAATCGATATGCGCGATGACATGATAAAAGATCATCACATTGAGCCAATCAGGATTGTTGTCATTGTAGAAGCTGATCGGCGGGCGAGTATTGATAACGGTTTCGTAGGGATTTCCAGGGTAGAGATCGTATTTCCCCTTGTCCTGGAGTACGAATACGTCATTAACCCAGTATTCATACATGGTCGGGATCATTCCCTTGGGGCTGAGCCGAATCATGTCTTCATTGGTAATTACAAATTCGAGAGTCTCGTCGCTGAAACTCAAGCCCTGTGCGCGAGCTCTTCGCTTACAGTCTTCCATGATTTGTTTAACATTGGAAATGATCAGTTCCATGTCGGTTTTCCGTTCCTGTTTTCATCCATCAGAATGTCTTTTGGGAAGGTTATTATGTAAAAACGCATTAAATCTTGCTTCAGTCAACCAGCTGCTTTATGCTTTTGATCAGATCGTCCTGACTTTTGTTCTCGGATGTCAGAGTCGAAAGACGTATCAGATTCGGATGCGTACTCAAAACTTTAGACTTCCCAAGATACTGCTCGATATAGGTGTCACCAGAGCTTCCAGGTCGGTTTCGCACTACGGTTATACCCATACGATTTACCGTGGTCAGAAGCTTCTGGATTTCAGGCAGGGCGTCCTTGCCTTCCGCGTCCCAGTCGTCGCCGTCCGTACCCTGAAAAATATAGATGTTGTAGGCACTCGCGAGGTTTTCGTTCTCGATTATACTGTTAACCAGCTTGTATGCCGAAGCAATACTAGTGCCGCCGCCATTATTCAGCTTGTAGTATGAAACGAAATTATCGACCTCTTTTGCCTCGGTATCGTGAAGGATGAAACGCTTTTCCACGCGCTCCTGATACTGGTAAAGCAGCCATGAATACAGCAGAACATGCTGAGAAAGAACGACTTCAGTTGTCTCGCCATACATCGAACCGGAATAATCCCGAATGAAAAAAACCATCGCCTGCGACTCGTACTCCTTTTCCGGGGATACGATACGATAGACAAGATCGTTCGGCGAGATGACAAGCTTGTCGAAAGAGGGGGTGTCCAGGTCGAAGGTTCCCAGGATCAGATTAGTCCGTAGAACATTTTTCAGACTGCGTTTTTTCTCGAGGATCTGTCCGAATTTTCGATTTATATCGGTTAACTCATAGGTGAACTTATATAGCGCGCTTTTCTTGCCCTTTTCCTGAATGTTAGGCAACTGAAACTTTTCGGTCAGCGCTTTTCCTATGTCATACGCGCGGGAATCATCAAGTTCATGACTCTCGCCGCCCTGCTGATCCCCGGGACCTCCACCGGCACCCTGCTGCCCCTCCTGCTTCAATGGGGCTTCGCCGATGACTTCCCCTTCTTCACCATCGCCGCTGCCACCCTCGTCGCCACCCTGACCGGGGGTCTTGGGCCGGTTATCGTGATAGAACTTCTCCTCGACCGTGCTTGGCACGATGACGGACTTCTTGCCGCGAGGACTCGCAATACGACCCAAAATCACCTTCTTGGGAAATCCATCTTTTTCGCGTCGCTCATCGCGTTCCAGCAGCTCATCGAGCGTCTGCAAACGGAGCACCGGTGACGAATCATGCGTGCAAAGTACGCTGTCATCATACTCATAAAGAGTCTTCAGACGGGAAGCCCGCTCTTCGCCCGCGCGACTTATCGCTCCCTGGAAATCAGCCCGGATGTTTCTCTTCAGTTCAGGAGGCGACTCGGGATCGTCGAGTTTTTTTTTCAGCTCGGGAATATTGGAAAACAGCGTTTTTTCCATACGCCGTTATTTTTCCCCGTCGGGCCGACAGTAGAATTCCAGCGTTTTTCGCGCACAGGTACGGCAATAATTCAACTTGTCCATCATGACCAGGAACAGGCGGTCGAACAGCTTCTTGTTCTCTTCATTCGTAGGGTTGGCAAGCGCCCCCGCGAGGCTGCCTGCACCAGATATGTCGGTGTTGAGCCGATACTCGGTGACCGCGCGCTTGAGTTTTTCATTATCCATGAAGCAGTAGTTCGGATCCTGGGTGACACGACGGGCATACATGGCGCGAATCTGGGATCGATGCTGCTCTTTCGTTTCACGTGTGGTAAATCCAAGCCGCTGTTCGACTCCGTTGATGAATGTCTCATCGATCTTGAGCGGTTTTTCAGTATTTCCTTCGCGGATACGCACGATCCTTTCGCCACCGTCGAGATCGCTCGACACCACAACCATGTTCACATAGTTCATGACTTCTTTGCGAATGGCTTCAGGATCATTCATGTAGGCGTTGAAAATCTCGGTCTTGACTTTTTCCTTGTACAAACCTTCGGCGATTTCGAGTACTTTCAGGCACCATTCCTGCTCTTTGCGATCCGGGATGCTGTCAAAAATCTCGCGGCGCACGCTTTCAAAGGCACTGCCGGCGAACATGCACTCGTCTTCATGGGTTTCGTTCTGGCTGAGGAGATGCTGAATCGCTCGTCCCAGGCCGCGTTGCCCAATGCCCATATGGCCGAATCGCTCGCTGATCTTGGGACGCTTGCTCAACTCATCGATAACCTCGGCAAGCGTCTTGATGCTCTTCTCACCGGCGACTTCACCCGCGCTCAGGTGGAGCATTTCTCGTGGATTCAGACGCTCATCACTCGGAAGACGGGTAAGAACGACCGCGGTGGAAAGGGCATAGTTGAGATTCGGATCTTCGTGCAGCGACTTCCCGAGCAAAGTCGTCTTTGTATTGCTTCCAATGGCGAAGCGAGTCAGTTTTTCCTGCAAACGATAGTTCGTGTTGTGGGGAACATAGAAAATCTTGCAGCGGTCATATATCGGGGCCTGTTCGCGATTGTCTATGAATTTCTGATACTCGACGATGTTGCTGGTCGCGATGATCAGGGTGTCCATGGGCCATTTATAAGCATTTACCTCTATTTCCCGGTTCTGGATGACTCCGAGGTAGATCTGGACCAGATCGGTCTTGTTCTTGAAAAGTTCATCGCTGAAATGTATTCCGCTGCCGGCAACACGCGCAAGAACGCCGCGACGCAGATCATATCGGTACGGATTACTCGTATCGGAGAGATAAAGCAGGCGCTGGATTGATTCTTCGCCGACAAGATCAGCCCCCGAAGATGTAATCTTGTCTTTCGCCTGGTATTTGCCCGTAATGGTTCCGAGGTCACCGGCAAGCGGCACTGGTATGATGTCTATGAACTCTTCGAGAATGCGATTAGTGTCTCCCCCGACGAACTCCATAATGTCGTTCAGAATATATTGGGAACACGCGCCGAGCGTGCGGTAAGTTCGGTAGAATGTCGCAATCTGACGTTCGGTAAAGCCGAAGGAGGCCAGAAACTTTTTATTTTCATCGGGATCTGTAGAAAGGTTCATCGCAAGAATGACCGGATCTTCGTAGGTTTGCGATTCGATCGTTGTAAGCTTGCCGTAGCGCGCCAGGTTTTGCATGTTTTTGAACCGGAACGTGTATTTCCGGTTTTCCTCTATTGAAAGAAAACCTCTATAAAGGTCCATTACCTTGTCAACGAAATATGTTTTACCGTTGCCCGGTTCGCCGACGAGGACAAACGCCATTTCACGCGAGGAACCGTTTTCGGCGGCGTCTTTCACATACGAGACAAAGCTGTTGATGAGATCATACATGCCGATGACCGGCTTCCTGCCTTCGCGGAAAACCTTGAACTCATACACAGTCTTGCCGTTGACCAGGACTTTTTCGACCTTCGACGCGTCATCCAGAATCATGCGTGAAACCGACTGGAAAACGTTTTCGAAGCGGTGTTTGCCCTGCTGGAGATCCTTCAGATAATTCTTCAACGTGATCGTCATGAACCGTTCGCCCCCCGAATGTGTGTATGTTTCATACCTGCCTTAGATGACCCGAAATCGGGGCACCCGATAGTCACCATCATATAACCATCCGGAAAACTTTTCCACTCCATTCGAAAATATAATGCCCATGTGGTTGGCGACATCCTTTGACCACTGGCACATTCATTATCAGTTTATTTCGGCGCGCCCGGCGGTCGCGGCCCTACCGGTCGAGAATTAAAGACCCTGTCCAACCTGCCATTCGTTTAATTCAGGCAATTGAAGCCAATCGCCGGCGGAGAATAAAATGACGCCGGCGAAAATCTGCGCAATCTGCGGATAATATGCTAGGATAGAGGCTTAAACTCACCTGGTATTTCAAGTTTTTCGGAGGAACGCCATGCAACAACTCAAGGTCGTCGGATTCAATGGAAGCCCCCGCAAAGAGGGTAATACGTCAAGACTCATTGATCTTACCTTCCAGCAATTGAAAGCTGAAGGAATCGAAACCGAAACCGTATCGCTGGCCGGAGCCCCCATTCGAGGTTGCATTGCATGTTTCAAGTGTTTCAAGAACAAGAATCGCCGATGCAACGTGACAAACGATATCGTCAATGAATGCATAGAAAAAATGGAAGGCGCGCATGGCATTGTTATGGGCTCTCCGACGTATTTCGCTGATCTTACCCCCGAATTGAAAGCCCTGATCGACCGCGCCGGCATGGTCGCCCGTGCCAACAACATGATGTGGCGCCGCAAAGTCGGGGCTGCGGTAGTCGCCGTTCGCCGCGCCGGAGCCATTCATGTTTTCGATTCGATCAACCACTTTTTTACGATCGGCGAGATGATCATTCCAGGTTCAATCTATTGGAACATCGGAATAGGCCGCGAAATCGGCGAGGTCGATTCTGACGAAGAAGGCGTTCGTACAATGAAATCTCTCGGCGACAACATGGCATGGCTGCTGAAAAAACTCCACGCCTGAAAATATCAGTTTCCTCGTTTGATCACCTCGTGGGCGATCAGGCCCAGCGGCAGAATGACATCGACTCCGCCCGCCTTGATCGCCTCGTTCGGCATGCCGAAAACGATACAGGTAGCTTCGTCCTGGGCGATGTTGAATGCCCCGACATCCTTTAACTCCTTCATACCCTTGGCCCCATCATCGCCCATTCCCGTCATAATGACGCCGACTGTATTTTTTCCCGCGTAGCGCGCAGCCGAACGAAACAATACATCAACCGAAGGCCGATGCCGGCAAACGAGCGGGCCATCTTTTATCTCAACGAAATATCGGGCTCCGCTCCGCTTTAGAAGTGTGTGACGATTGCCTGGCGCAATCAGCACCTGCCCTCGCACAACAGTATCGTTGTCTTCAGCTTCCTTCACGGAAACCCGACACAGACTGTCGAGTCGTTTGGCAAAAGATGCCGTGAAGTTTTCAGGCATGTGCTGGACGACTACGATCCCGGGGCTGTCGGTGGGAAGCATCTCCAGAAACTCCCGCAGCGCCTCGGTACCCCCTGTCGAGGCCCCTACTGCGATGACTTTTTCAGTGGTGCGCATCATCGCCGCAGTAGGCTTTGACAGCATTACATCGGCGGTCAACTTCGGATTGGTCTTTCGCGTCGAAATAGGCCGAACCTTGGCCTCAGCCGCGGCTTTAACGGCGTCGCACAGTCTAATTCGAGCCTCTTCGAGAAACAGGCGCACTCCCATCTTGGGTTTGGTAATGATCTCGACCGCCCCATACTCGAGCGCCTTAAGCGTCGTTTCACATCCAGCCTCGGTAAGACTGGAACACATGACGACAGGTATCGGATGCTGACTCATCAGCTTATGAAGAAAGGTGATACCATCCATTCGCGGCATTTCCACATCCAGCGTGATGACGTCCGGTTTCACTTCCTGGAGGCGTTGTGCTGCAATATAGGGGTCGGCAGCCGCCCCGACAACTTCGATCTCAGGGTCGGAACTGAATATATCCATGAGGGTTTGCCGAACAATCGCCGAATCATCGACGATCAGAACACGAACAATTTTTTTGGCCATATTGGATCAAATCCCTTTTTTCGAGGAATGAACTGAACGAGCCGGAAGTTCACCTTCCCGTAATGAGTCGTGCCACTTTTTGAGACACTTTACATACACATCACCGGTGTGCGAAAAGAACAGCAATTTTCGACCGTAAGGGCCACCTACATCCTCGGCTCTCGGAAATACCCCGATTTCGTTCAGACATCGCCATGCCTCATTGATGTTCATCCGGCCAACCGTAGGATCGACGCGTCCCTCAACTGCTTCCAGAACATCTCCTCCGCCAAATATCTTGATCTGAATCTCCTTTGGACTGATTCCGCGACTTTCGAAAGCCATAAACATGACTCGGAGAGCTCCGTTCACGAAGCGAAATCCCGGATTACACCCTTCCGAAACCTTCTTCGGACACACCCCGGCAGGCAATAAAGCATGACATACAGCGCCAACCTGTGTTCCCAAATGAAACATCGTCACCGCGAGACACGACCCCAAAACCGTCGTCACCTCGACGGGGACAGAGCTGAAAACCAGCTCCCCCGGTTGCATATAGATTTTAGGAATATCGTAGCGCGGTCGTTTCAATTATCACCAACCCCCAGAAAGCCGAAAAATGCTGCGCAATTGTAAGGCGGGGCCGCCGAAAAAGCTCGTGGCAAAAAATGCGGCGCGCCCGGCGGTCGCGGCCCTACCTGTCGAAATCATTTTCGCGGAAACCTCGCAATTGCGCAAGTCATCATATACATCGCGATTCTTAAAGATGTCACGCCCGGTTCTCAGCCGACTGTGCATCATTTACACGGAAGAAACCGATTATACTCTTCAACTGCTCGGCCTGAGAGGTCATTTCCTCCGAAGTTGAAGCAAGCTCTTCGGCAGCTCCGGCATTCTGTTGAATGACCTGATCGAGCTGTTGAATAGCCCTGTTGATCTGCTCAGCCCCCGTGTTCTGCTCCTTGCATGCCGCGCTTATTTCCTGTATCAGTTCGGCCGTTTTCTGAATATCCGGAACAATCTTCGACAGCATCTCACCCGCCTTTCCCGCAACCTCAACGCTGGATGCCGATAATTTGCGGATTTCACCTGCCGCCAGCTGACTGCGCTCTGCAAGCTTTCTGACTTCGGAAGCCACGACCGCGAAACCTTTTCCATGTTCCCCCGCCCGGGCCGCCTCGATGGCCGCATTCAGCGCAAGCAGATTGGTTTGCCGGGCAATCTCTTCAATGATAGCAATCTTGCCCGCAATCTCTCTCATTGCCGAGACGGTATCCTTGACGGCTTTTCCGCCCAGCTTCGCATCTTCGGCGGCCTTGGTCGCAATCTTCTCGGTTTGCGAAGCATTTTCAGCATTTTGCTGAATATTCGAGGTCATCTCCTCCATTGATGAAGATGCCTCCTCTGCTGATGCAGCCTGCTCGGTAGCGCCCTGAGAAAGGGTCTGAGCACTGGAACTCAGCTCTATGCTTCCGGTCGCTACTTGTTCTGAAGCCGTCTTAACGTTCACCACAACATCTGTCAGACGCCTGATCATTGCGCCAAGCGCCCGCATCAGCTCGTCTTCCGCAGAACGTTCGCACATTTCGACAACCAGATTTCCCTTCGCGATTTCTTTCGCGGAGTCAGTAATAATATTCATCGAATCGATCAACACGTTCAGATTGTTTTTTATCTGGTTAAAATCGCCGCTGTAATTGTCCGTGATCTTCCTGGGAATATCGCCCTTCGAAATACGATCGACATACTCCGCAGCAACATTCAGCGGTCCGATCACCGCATCAAGAGTATTGTTCACACCCACGACGATTTTTCTGAAGTCGCCTTTATGCTTTGTCACATCCGCGCGGGTATCCAGTTTGCCCTCTACAGCCGCTTTGGCAAGAACTTCCGCGTCCTGCACAAGGTTTTTGATAGCTCCGACCGCCTGATTGATCGCCGCGGAAATAAGAGTGAACGTTTCCCGGGTCTTTGATGTATCGACGTCGCCCTCAGCGGTATTCAGTTCAAAGCTGAGATCTCCCCTCGACATTCTCCCCAATCCGTCCTGGATCTTTGCGACTTCAGTATTCTGGAAATCCGCAATCTTTTTTGCAGTCCGACCGGCCGTTTTTATCTGGGTCTGGTCGGAAACTACTTCGAAAGCACCGATGATGTTTCCGCTCATGTCCTTGAGCGGAACACCGGAATAGGATATATCCAGTTCGAGCCCTGGCAACGGCTTGGCAATCGTTTCAGAATTCGCATTCCGCCCCTGAACCATAGCCTGATTACACGCGCACTTTTCCGTCTTGCAATCTCCAGTCTTGAAATAGTCGAAACATTTCGTCCCGACAAGCTCCTTTTTACTTTTCTTCCCAATGCTGCAACCGACCAGATTCATGTATCTGATGCTGAATTCCCTATCGATGATCATTGCTGGAGCTGGCATTGAATCAAGAAGTCCAACCAGATTTTCGATAGTGCGATTCACACCATCGACTATTTTTCGATAATCACCCTGATGCTTCGCTCCATCGGCACGTGTATCGAGTCGACCTTCCATCGCCGCTGTAGCAAGCATACACGCGTCCGAAACCAACGCGGTGATATTGTCGATGCAGTTGTTCAGATTGTTCTTTATTTCGTTGAAATCGCCCTTGTAATTGTCGGTGATCTTCTTCGGAATATCACCCTTCGAAATGCGATCAACATATTCCGCAGCAACGTTCAGCGGCCCTATTACAGCATCGAGTGTCTTGTTCACGCCATCGATGATCTTCTTGAAGTCGCCCTGATGCTTCGTCGCGTCGGCGCGTGTATCGAGTTTGCCCTCTACCGCCGCCTTGGCAAGCATATCCGCATCCGCAACCAATGCAGATATATTATCGATACAGTTATTCAGATTGTTCTTGATCTCATTGAAATCTCCATTGTAGCTGTCAGTGATCTTATTCGGGATGTCCCCCTTCGAAATGCGATCTACATACTCAGCGGCAACATTCAGCGGTCCTATTACCAAATCGAGAGTCTTGTTAACACCTTCCACTATCATCCTGAATCCACCCTGATGCTTTGCTGCATCAGCGCGTACGTCCAGTTTTCCTTTCTTGGCCGCTCTTACCAATCCCGCGACATCGGTGACAAGAGTGTCCACTACATCAATGAAATTATTCAGATTGTTCCTGATCACATTGAAATCACCATTGTAATTGTCGGTGATCTTATTGGGAATCTCCCCTTTGGAAAGGCGATCGACATACTCCGCGGCAACATTCAACGGCCCGATAACCGCATCGAGAGTCTTGTTCATACCGGCAATCACCGGCTGAAACTCGAAGTTTATCTTCGCAAGATCGGCCCGGGCACCAAGCTTACCGTTTACAGCCGCGGTCACCAGCTCCTGAATCTCGCCAGTCATTGAATTGAGAATACCCGCAACATTTATTGCCAGATAAAAACCCAAAACAATGGCAAAAATAATACCAAGGCAAACCGCGATCTTCATTACAAAAACGACGTTAACTGCTTCCGCTGTGTTGGTATCCGATTTTTTCCTGCCGCCATCGATCATTCCAGTTAAAATACTCTCGATCGAGTTATTAGCGTTAGTAGCCAATATCTGCCCTTCACCTGACAACATGGCATAAGCCTCAACTGTGTTGCCTTCCAAGGTTTTCTCCTTTGCTTTTTCTATGTATGCATTGTATTTGGCAAATGCGTCATTAAGCACGACAAACTGTTTTAGCATTTCATCGGCTATAATTTTCTTCCGAAATTCAGCAAGATTGGCTGCGACTTCTTTGTCGAAAGAGGCCATACGCTCGATGAGCTGCCTTCGCTTTTCGTTACCGGGTTCGATCATTGCGCTGCGTATATTTATACGGCTGCGCTGGAAAGCAATGGCAGCTCTTGCGATAGGTGCCAGTGGAGCGGCAAAATTCTCATAAAGAACACGGTCTGAGTCGTCAAGCAGCTTCAGGTTGGTGATCCCATAAAGGCCGACAAACGCCAGAATGACAACCAACACAGCCAGGATAAAGCCAATTTTTTGACTGATCTTCATAGACATTCTCCTCGCCCACGTTTTGCCGTCTTATAATCTAACCATCAAAGGAGTTACAATTTCTCCGGAACACATTAGAGTGATCGCACAAGATCTCCGTATATCTCGGACGCTCCACCTGCTTGCCCCTGCACTGTTATCTAGGATATGATTACTAAGCCCCCTCTTAATGAATGATATTATAGCTCGTCAACCGCCAATATTATGCCAAATAATCCACCGACAATTAAAGAGGCTTTCGATAAATCGTGGGAGCAGCCTGGTAAAATCCAACGTCCAATCCCGTGAGCGTTTCGGAATGCCCCATGAAAAGATATCCTCCTGGAACAAGCTGCCGATAGAATTTTTGAATCAACTTTTCCTGAGTTGGGCGATCGAAATATATGACGACATTGCGACAGAAAATAACTTTAAAAAGATCTTTTATGGGAAACTCTTCCATGAAATTCAACCACGCGAATTTAACTTTTGAGCGAACATCCGGGGCAACACGAACCATAGAACTGGTTCTGTCCTTGCTGCGCAATAAATACTTCTTCTTCATAGCGGATGGCACCGGAACCACGCGCGACTCGTCATAAATGCCAAGACGGGCTTTCTCCAGAATAGTATTCGAGATATCAGTTGCAAGTACGAGAAAATCGAAAGGCTGATTGACCGCCTTGAACTCGCTGAGCACCATTGCCAGCGTATACGGCTCTTCACCGCTCGAACATCCGGCACTCCAGATGAATGTACGTCGCCGCTCCTGCGGCTCCTTCTTTTGAATCAACTCCGGAAGCGCTTTCTGGATCAGATAATCAAAATGATCGGGCTCACGAAAAAAATCTGTCTTGTTAGTGGTGACCGCATCGATCATATGCGGAAGTTCGCTTTGCTGGCCCTCCGTACTGAATAGATACTCCGAGTAATCTCTGTAAGTAGCGAGATTGAGCACACGCATTCGCTTCTGAAGACGCCCCTGAAGAAGGTATTTCTTGCCTATTTCAAGCTTTATTCCGCATTCGCGGTATATGAACTCGCTTAACCGGCGGAAATCCGCCTCAGTCATCTCTTTTATAACACCAACGCTACTTGCCTGCGTCTGTTCGTCCATGATCACTTTCTATATAAAGCCGCAATCAGGGCGGCTTCAAAGCCCCCTATCTCATTTATCCTCATTTAACGGCGTTTTGTATCTGTGTTCATCTGTGGTTAATTTTATTCAGATGCGAGGGCACCCCAACGGGAAAACTGCGGCCCCGGTGATATTATCAATGGGGCCGCAGTTGCTGTTCATCAGAACTTTTCGAATTCGCCATCAGCCTTATCAGGGCCTTCACCCATGTCGAGAGATATTCCCTTTCCGCCGCCACCGCCTTTTTTGGGCTTTGGAGCTTCCTTTACCACCGCTTTTGCCTTCGGAGCGGCGGCAAAAGTATCATGACGCGGCTCGACACGCACCGTGCGATGCGCCATTCCGCCAATGCTTCCCGCCGCGGACTGGCTCGCATCAACGCGGAAGAAACCGATGATATTCTTCAACTGCTCCGCCTGCGATGTCATCTCCTCAGAGGTCGAAGCAAGCTCTTCAGCCGCTCCCGCATTCTGCTGGATTACCTGATCGAGTTGTTGAATAGCTTTATTGATCTGCTCGGCGCCCGTGTTCTGCTCCTTGCATGCCGCGCTGATCTCCTGGATCAACTCTGCTGTCTTTTGTATGTCCGGAACTATCTTCGCCAGCATCTCGCCAGCTTTGCCGGCAACCTCGACACTCGACGCAGACAGTTTTCTGATTTCACCGGCCGCCAGTTGGCTGCGCTCGGCGAGTTTTCTGACTTCGGAAGCCACGACCGCGAAGCCCTTGCCGTGTTCCCCTGCCCGGGCCGCTTCGATGGCCGCATTCAACGCAAGAAGATTTGTCTGTCGCGCAATTTCTTCGATGATCGCAATTTTACCGGCAATCTCGTTCATCGCTGAAACCGTCTCAGCAACAGCCTTTCCACCCATCTTTGCATCTTCAGCAGCCTTGGTCGCAATCTTCTCGGTTTGAGACGCATTATCAGCATTCTGCTGAATATTAGAGGTCATCTCTTCCATCGACGATGATGCTTCCTCCGCCGCCGACGCCTGCTCCGTCGCACCTTGAGACAAGGTCGAAGCACTGGAACTCAACTCCGTGCTGCCCGTCGCAACCTGTTCGGAAGCCGTTTTGACATTCACCACAATCTCGGTCAGACGCTTCACCATGGCCGCAAGAGCACGCATCAACTCATCTTCCGGCGACCGCTCACGCACCTCAACCACCAGATTGCCACCGGAGATTTCCTTGGCGACATTCGTAATCACATTCATCGCATCGATCAACACATTAAGATTGCTCTTTATCTGATTGAAGTCACCATTGTAATTGTCCGTGATCTTCGTCGGAACGTCACCCTTCGAAATACGATCGACGTAGTTCGCCGCGACATTCAACGGCCCGATCACAGAATCAAGTGTCTCGTTCACGCCCTCAACAATCTTCCTGAAGTCGCCACGATGCTTGCTGGCATCGGCACGGGTCGCAAGCTTCCCGTCAACAGCCGCCTTCGACAACATGTTCGCATCACCGACAAGCCCGTTAACCGCGTCTACACAATTGTTCAGATTATTCTTTATTTCGTTGAAGTCGCCATTATAAGTGTCCGTGATCTTCGTCGGAATATCTCCGCGGGAAATCAGGTCTACATAACGCGCCGCGACGTTCAACGGACCAATAACCGCATCAAGAGTCTTGTTAACGCCCTCGACGATCTTCCGGAAATCGCCGCCATGCCTGCTCGCATCAGCACGTGTCGCCAGCCTTCCTTCAATCGCCGCCTTCACAAGCACGCCGGCATCGCCCACCAACAGATTAACCGCATCGATACATGTATTCAGATTGTTCTTGATCTCATTGAAATCGCCGTTATATGTATCCGTGATCTTATTGGGAATATCGCCCTTCGAAATGCGATCTACATATTCAGCGGCAACATTCAACGGCCCGATGACTGAATCGAGAGTCTCGTTCACCCCTTCGACGATCTTCCGGAAATCACCGCCATGCTTCGTGGCATCAGCACGCGTATCCAACTTGCCTTCCTTGGCAGCCCTGGCCAACACGGCGGCATCTCCGACAAGCAGATTGACCGCATCAATACATGTGTTCAGATTGTTCTTGATTTCATTGAAATCACCATTGTACGTGTCCGTTATCTTCTTCGGAATATCACCCTTTGAAATACGATCAACATACTCCGCGGCAACGTTCAACGGCCCTATGACCGAATCCAGAGTCCCGTTCACACCTTCGACGATCTTCCGGAAGTCGCCACCATGCTTAGTGGCATCGGCACGTGTGTCCAGTTTGCCTTCCTTGGCGGCCTTCGCCAGTATGCCGGCATCACCCACCAACAAATTAATCGCGTCTATACAGGTGTTCAGGTTGTTCTTGATTTCATTAAAATCACCATGATACGTATCGGTTATCTTCTTCGGTACATCACCCTTAGAGATGCGATCCACGTATTCCGCGGCAACGTTCAGGGGACCTATAACTGAGTCCAGAGTCTTGTTAACGCCCTCGACGATCTTCCGGAAGTCACCCTGATGCTTCGTCGCGTCGGCGCGGGTATCAAGTTTCCCTTCAACCCCGGCCTTTGCCAGCATACCCGCATCGACAACAAGCGCATTCACGGCGTCAACACAATTATTCAGATTGTTCTTGATTTCGTTGAAATCACCATGATAGGTTTCCGTGATCTTTTTCGGAACATCACCCTTGGAAATGCGATCGACATACTCCGCGGCAACATTCAACGGCCCGATGACAGCGTCGAGAGTCTTGTTCACACCCTCAATGATCGGTTGAAACTCGAAGTTGATCTTACTGATATCGGCCCGGGTATCCAGCTTGCCGTCGACGGCGGATTTCACCAGATGTTGAGCCTCGCTCATCATCGCTGACAGAATTCCGGAAACATTAATAGTAAGATAGATGCCCGCTAAAATAGCGAAAACTATTCCACCCAAAACTACAGTAGTCATAGTATTTATAGTTGCACTGGCCTGCGACGCATTGGCCTCTGACTTTTTCTTGCCTCCGTCGACTTTCATGTCAAAGCATTCAAGAAGTTCCGTGTTGGCACTGTCAGACAATTTCTGGCCCTCGCCGGTCAATATGGCAAATGCCTCGGTGGCATTCCCTTTTAAAACCAATTCTCTGACCTTTTCGAGAAAAGTATTGTATTTGGCAAGCGCACCTTTCAAATCATCGTTAAATTGTCTTTGCATATCCGCGGAAACAATTGTTTTCTGAAATTCAGCCAGGTTAGTTTCTAATTCTTTATTCAAGGTATTTATTCGTTCGTCGTATCCCTTGCGTTTTTCCGTATCGGATTCCATTATCAAATTTCGAATATTTACACGATTGCGGTGAAAAGCAATTGCCGCTTTGGCCATGGGAGCCATCGGAGCCGCATAATGTTCATAAAGATCGGTATCCGACTCATCGAGCACCTTAAGCCTGGTGACACCAAAATAACCGATGAACACCAGAACTACAACCAGCAAAAGCAGGACAACAGCGACTTTCTGACCGATTTTCACGACGTTGATTCTCCTAAATTTAGGAATTTATTGTCTTATACAAAGGTGTACTGAATTTTGTTTTCTCGGGCGGGTTTGAAACCCGCCCCTACGTAATTATGACCAAATGCATAAACAAATTTCATACGTTTCTTATTATTAGGTAGGGACTTACAAAAATCACGAGATACTCTGCAGGGGCAAGGCATACCTCGCCTGAAAAGGAGCATTCATGAATCAATCCCCCGAATAATCGCAACGAACATATTTATTATTTAAGGTATTCCTCATAACACAATGTGCCTCAAGCGCCTTTTTCACTCGAAGAACCTGTGTTCTCCGAAAGCTTGGCCTCCTGCTGAGCACCGAGAACCGTGGCAATTTCAGTAGCCGAAAAAACTTTGTCTATGTCAAGAATCATGATGAACTGCTCATCACGCTTGCCCATGCCCTTCAAAAACTCGAATCGCAGACGCGAACCGATCTTGGGCGGAGGCTCGATCTGGCCTGGTTCCAGTTCTACCACTTCCTGGACTGAATCGGCCAATGCCCCGATTATCAGGGTTTCACTCTCAAGCGTGACTTCCACGACTACAATACAGGTGTTAACAGACTTCTCGGTCCGGGACATGCCGAATTTGAGACGCATGTCAACGACCGGAACCACGCTTCCCCTAAGATTGATCACCCCGCGCATAAACTCAGGAGTCTGTGGAACCTTCGTCACGGTCGTAAAATCCAGAATCTCGCGAACCTGGGCTACATCGACCGCAAAAATCTCTTCTCCGAGCTTGAAGGTTAAATACTGCGTTGTCTTCGTTATTCCACCAACGCTCATATCCTCCACTCCTTTCACTGGCATCTCAAAAAGTGTACCAATCCAAGCTACATGTTTCACAAATCAAGGTCAACTAAAATGTGCCACTATTCACGTGATTGTCTGGCAAACTGTTGTGAGATCTTGCACCAGTTTGGATTAGTGAAGGTCGATCAGTCGCTTGGGTTGACTATGGCGCAAATTGCGCCGGCGAAATGCATTAAAAGTCAGGAATTTGCCTCTTAGCCCGTCTCATAATGAGACAAGGGACAAAATTATCTAAACAATTTCTAACGCTAAGCAGGTCTCGAGGTGATATGGCTCTGCCTCACATTCGCCAGCGACTCCCGCAACATCTCGCTCGCTCCGCTCATCACCGGTTCATCATGCCCGGAGTAAATCGCAACAAGTGGCATCTCCGACAATCGGACAAGCCGCTCGACAAAGTGCTCCGGATAAGAGCCGCCCGGCGTACGAATATGCAGTGGGACATCCCCGGAAAACAAGACCCTTTCTTCCTGGCAATAGAAACAGATGGAATCGTTGGAATGCCCCGGCACATGGATAACTTCGAACATGCGATCCCCCATGCTGATTATCTGGCCGTCACGGAGAAGTTTATCGACTCCTTCTTTAGGAGAAAAAGCATATACATCCGGAGAAAACCGCTCTCGAATGCTCTTCAATCCACCAGCATGGTCAAAATGATTGTGGGTCAGAAACACATTCTGCACCGCTTTTTTTCCTACCCCGGTATATATTCCTTCTATCTCCGGAATTATAAATCCGTCAGTTCCCACGTCTATAAGCGTATTTGCATCTTCTATCGCATTCCATGAACCCAAGACGAAATAAACCCGGCAGGAATAAAGCGCCGGATTCCTCCTTAACTGTAAGATCTTCAAGAAGCAACCTCTATTTTTCTGAATAACTGCGCATCCGGAACCACCCGCTCGAAGAATTGAGCCATTTCATCCGGCATAACCTGAGTCTGCTCCACTGCAAAAAGCCCCTGAGGTGCAAGGGACCGGTAAAAAACCCGCATGACCTGCACCCGCTCAGCAGGAGTAAAATGTAAGAGGACATTTTTACAGACGATGAGACTGTAGCCATCACCAACCGCCGTCATGGTCAGTAAATCGTGCTTACGAAAAGTCACCCGGCTGCGGATAAGTTCTGAAATCCGACTGTGCCCCGGCTTCTCCGCAGGTTTGAAATACTTTTCGAAATATCCCTGCGGAATGCGCTGAAGATCTTCGTTCGGATACGTACCGGAATTGATTATCTCCGCGAAAAGATCGCTCCCATCGATATCCGTCGCATCAATTTTGAGATTCTTGAATGCAAAATACCCCATCTTTTCGGCAAACAGAATCGCGAGCGTATATGTCTCCATACCCATTGCGCAACCCGCATTCCATACCCGCACATTACTGCGCCCGGCCACCAGCGGAACAACCTGGTTTACTACGTGTTCCAGCGTATGTAGATCACGAAAAAAAAATGTAAACGCCATCGAAACACCTCCAGAAAACCAAACCAGCAATCAAAAAGCGAGTATCCGCAGATTTTTACTTATACTCTCGAGACTTCTTCCCGTTCTGCGGACTGGATGAGTTTTCCGATATCCATGATCAGAGCGACGGAACCATCGCCTAAAATTGTCGCCCCGGATAACCCTTCAACATCTTTATAGAAACTGCCTAGAGTCTTGATGACCGTCTGATGCTCGCCGATCACATGATCTACAACGAAGCCGACACGCAATCCTTCAACCTCGGTTATGACAATCTGTTCTATGTTCGGTCGGGGGCCGCCTATACCAAAGCGCTCGCGAAGACGAACGTACGGCACCATTTCACCACGCACAATGGCCACGTGCTTCCCATGACCGCGCGCGACGTCCTCCGGCTTGAGTTCGACGCACTCCCTTACAACAGAAAGCGGCAATACATAGCTGCGGTCACTTATCCTCACCAGCAGTCCATCAATAATAGCCAACGTCAGAGGTAATTTCAGCGTGATTTCGCTGCCGATATCGGGTTGACTCGCAACATCAATCGAACCGCGCAATTCATCGATGGCACGCTTTACGACATCCAGGCCAACGCCGCGGCCGGATACATTTGTAACCTTCTTCGCCGTGGAAAATCCGGGCAGAAAAATCAGCGAAAACAATTCTTTATCGGTCACTTCGGCATTCGGTTGAACTAAACCACGCTCTATCGCTTTAGTGCGAATCGCCTCGCGATCCAGACCTCGCCCGTCGTCTCGA
Source organism: Candidatus Rifleibacteriota bacterium (assembly GCA_015233155.1). Classification (GTDB taxonomy): domain Bacteria; phylum Muiribacteriota; class Ozemobacteria; order Ozemobacterales; family Ozemobacteraceae; genus JADFYG01. The sequence continues at coordinate 12,169 of JADFYG010000045.1, read as the reverse complement.
ATCTGGACCAATACCTGTGCACCGGAATGCATCGCCGACAAATGTATATGACCGCTCCGCGACTTTCCTTTGTTCTCACGTTCTTCCGGGGGTTCTATCCCGTGATCAATCGAATTCCTTATCAGATGAACCAACAAATCATTCAGTTTCTCGATGACGGTCTTGTCAAGCTCCGTTTCAGCCCCATCGGTGATCAGTTCGATCTCACGCCCAAGCTCCGTGGAAAGATCACGCACCAGACGCCGAAACTTGCTGAACGTCGCACCAATAGGCATCATGCGAATGTTGAGCGCGCTGTCGCGTAAATCCGCGGTCAGCCGTTCGACTACTTCTCCAATCGCAAGCAGTTCGGGATCATTTCGGGAAGCAGCTGTCTGACTTAATCGCGCCTGTACTGTAACCAGCTCTCCGATCAGATTCACGAGAGAATCAAGTCGCTCAGATGTTACACGAATACTCGATGTCGCTTCGACAGCCTGCTTTTTCTTCCGAAGATCCGAAAGATGCTGCTGTTCAAGCAATGCCGCCTCAACCTGACCGCTTCCGGCCGCGCCGGACTCGACAAGCAGTTCTCCAATTTTCTTGTGCTCTTCGAGAACCTTTGCCAAATCATCTTTTTTAAGATCACCGCGATCGACCAGAATCTCCCCAAGCCGTTTACCCGGGCCTTCATCATCGACGTGAGCAAACTCATCGATAAGATCGATGCGAATCTCGCTTTCGTCTTCCACGAAGATGAATACATCTCTGATACTCTGAAGCCCATTTGCCGTCGTCAGTAAAACATCCCAGGATATGAAACAGCCTTCCGGGTCAAGATCCTGAAGCTCGGGAATCGCGTCCAGGCCTGCGATTATCCGCACATCTCCAAGTTCACGCAGCTCGTTCAACATAAGAACCGGATTGACACCTTGACGGAATAAATTGACGGCCGGTTTGAACCGGATACGCCATGTTTTTAAGCCTCCGCCAACCTGTTTGGCCTCGATCTTCGCCTTGTCTTCAGAACGACCATCGACGCCAGGCAATTCAGGAGCGCCATGAATCAGGACACCGGCCTGTTTTCCGGGGGCGACAGAAACTTCAGGTTGCCTTTCACCGGCTACGCTCCCCTGAACCAAAAGATAATGCAAAGCCTCAATGACAATATTTTTTCGCGCCTCCTCGACGGGTTCCCCGCCAAAAGAGACTTCGATCATAGCGCGAATCAAATCGCGAGCATTCAGCGTCAAATCGATCAACTGCTTATTGACCCGCACTTTACCCCTGCGAATCAAATCAAATGCAGTTTCTAGCTCGTGCGTAAAAGCCGCGACATCGTCGAAACCGAACATGGATCCCGAACCCTTTATGGTATGCATCGTCCGGAAAACCTGACCCAGCATCTCGAGGTTCATGGGGTCGGATTCGAGCTCCAACAGAGCTGTTTCAAGGTCGGCTAAAAGATCTGCCGCTTCCTCCCGAAATGCTTTTCGATACTCGTCGATCATCCCAGAACCTTCCTGATGACAGTCAGAAGCTGTTCTGATTTGAAAGGTTTCACTATCCAGCCGGTAGCTCCGGCATTTTTTCCTTCCAGCTTCTTTTCATTCGAAAACTCCGTGGTAAGTACGATGATAGGAATGAACCTGAGACCGGGAAAATTTCTGATTTCTCTGATAAGGTCTATTCCATTCAGATCCGGCATGTTGATATCGGTAATAGCCGCATCCACCGGATCTGTCCTCAATTTGTTCAAGGCCTCTTTTCCATCCGCCGCCTCGACGACCTCATAGCCTGCTTCTCTCAGCGTATTCCCTACCATTTGCCGAATACTCGGCGAATCATCGACGATCAGAATCTTCTTGCTCATACCACCAATCTTTCGATCCAGAAGCAGTTCGAATCGGAACCAGCGCCGGATGCGACGCTACCGGAACTTTGTCCGGACTGCACGCCTGTAGAAGGTGAATTGTCAATACAGGCTTTGGTCCGGGAAAAACCAGAACTAAGCACTATATCGCGAACCGCGGTTGAAATTTCATCACCCAGTCGGACTGTTTTCCCGGTCTTGAGCGCTGTCAGATGAAGCGAGCATAATAGCTGTAAAAACGATAAATCGACTGGCGCCACCTTGGAAATATCAATGACAAGATGATCCGCACCATTAAGAGATTTCAGAAACACGTCTCTTGCTTCTACGGCCTGCGACAAGGTCATTTCGCCTTCAAGCCGAAGTAACCACGCATTAGACTTATTAGAACTCGCGATCTTTTCAAGCTTATGCTGCATAATATTTTCTCCCCGCGTGAAAAGATGTCATAAAATCGAAGATCTAACCTTGCACCAGCCCCATGGTTTTCATCTGTGCAACCAATTTTGCTTTTTCTATGGGCTTTACAAGATATGCCTCGCACTGATGACGAAACGCGGTCATGATATTCTTGAAATCATCCAGCGCAGTCGTCATGATGATTTTCACCCCCGCCAACCCTCCGATACCTTTTTCCTCTTCGTACTGTCTTATCTGCTTGAGGACTTCCTGACCATCCATTTCAGGCATCATGATATCCAGACAAACCAGGTCATAAGGCTTTCCTGACTCAAACGCCAATTTGAAAGCCATGACTCCTTCTTTGCCATTGGCCGCAGCATCGCAACTGCCATATGGGGATAAATACTCGATGAATACACAACGACTCACAAAATCATCTTCGATGACCAGAATCTTCATCAGCCAACATTCCTCCCAACTATGGATTTTCAGAATGGCCCGCAATAACAAACGTCTAAATCCCACGGATGCCCATTAGTTTACCATTCTTGCGCATCTCAAACAAGAACCACTTGACGAATCACTTTCCATCTATCATTATGACGAAGCTATGAAAAAAGATGAATCCATAAAGCCCGCAACTCCGCAAGCGCCTGCCCCGTCGGCTGCATCATCGGCTCCGCCGGATACCGCCCCGGCTTCAACACCAGGCTCTGCTCCAAAACCAGTCCCGGACTCCGACCAACCGGTCATCGATATTTATATGAGCTTGAATGCGTTCAGACCATGTTGTCAACCAGGAACGAGAAAAAAACATCCCTGTCCGGACTGCACATGTTGTCAGTTCTGCGGGGATGAACGCTGTCTCCTGTGTTTGAAAAAATAACAGCACCCAACAGAGCTTCCCTTGCACTCGTTTTCGTATAATTCGTCATGAATCTCAGCTCTCCGGCCACTTCCGCGTTGCCTGAACAATCGTGCCAATCTTCCAGGAGGAATGAAATGCCCAGACCTGCCCGACTCCAGTTCCGTTCGAACGATGCAAAAACCGTATCCATAGCCGGCGACTTCAACGACTGGTGTGGTTCACTCAACGGCGCATTCGACGATTCCGTCGGCAAAATGACTCGTCAGGCCAACGGGCTCTGGATATTCCCCCTCACAGGAGTCGCCACTGGAAGCCACCAGTTCAAATACATCATTGACGGCAATTGGGAACCCGGCGCCAATCGCACTTTCTTTCTCGACGAGCGCAGACACCTCATTGATCCGACGGGCGGAATCAGCCAGGTCATGCTCGCGAACATACATACAATGCAAGTCAGTTTTACCGTTCAGACAGACCTGCCTAAAAACATGAGTGATCTTACATTTGCGCTTCATCCCAAGGGGAAGATCCTGAGCGCCACTCGCATTGACGGAAAAGGCGGCGAGGGTGATACGATTATTCTCGAAGTGCGCGATATTGACCCATCCGAGGGCATAAATCTGGAAGTACGCGGTTTGGGCGACCGCCCCGTCACCCGCCCAGTCTGCCTCGACAGCTTCTTTCAGCACCATTGCATATCGAACAAGCCCCTCGGCGCCGTTATAGAAGAGAATCCCCTGGCGACGGTATTTCGTGTATTCGCTCCCCGCGCGCGAAAAGTCGTTTTGAAACTTTTTGAAGATGCTGACAAGACTCGCATGCTGAAACAGGTGGATGGAGTAAAAGACGCGAATGGCGTCTGGGAAATGCGCCTCCCCGGAACACATTGGGGCTGCTTCTACGGCTACCAGGTCGAAGGTCCCGCAGGAGAGGGCGAAGGGTTCGATGCAAAAAAACTCTGGGCTGATCCCTATTCACACGCCGCCGTATTCCATAATGGTCCGTCTATCCTGATCGATCCGGCAAGCCACGGGAATTTCAAAGGTTGGGATGATGCAAAATACAAGACTCCAGCCCGGGAAGAACTTATCGTCTGGGAATGCTCCGTTCGTGATTTGACTGCTCACCCCTCCTCCGGAGTGCCGCAAAGACAGCGAGGAAAATACGAAGGCCTCTCGGCTTCAATCAATAAAGAGACGGGCCTCGGCCATGCGAAAGCCCTCGGCGTAAATGCAGTTGAATTTCTGCCCGTCTTCGAGTTCGATGATGACCCCCCCGGAACCTATCACTGGGGTTATATGACAAGCCTCTTCTTCGCTCCAGAGGCCTCGTTCGCCTCGAACCCCTATGGCGGGCAAGTGCATGAATTCAAGACGCTCGTGAACGCCTGCCACAAGGAAGATCTGGCGGTAATTCTCGATGTAGTCTACAACCACACCGGAGCCCCCCATATCCTCATGGGCTTCGACAAAAAATATTTCTACCGGCACGACGGAAACCTGGTCCTGCAAAATTTCAGCGGTTGTGGAAATGATTTCAAAAGCGAACTGCCAATGGGCAGGCGCCTGATCATCGACAGCCTCGAACATTGGGTTCGCGAATATCATGTCGATGGATTCAGATTCGATCTTGCCGAGCTTCTGGACCACGAAACCCTCATGGAAATCGAGAAGCGTCTGAATAAAATTAAACCTGGAATAATCCTGATAGCTGAACCCTGGAGTTTCCGGGGAACCAATAAGGGACAGCTCAAAGGCACGTCCTGGGCAAGCTGGAACGACGATTTCCGTAATCGGGTCAAAAGAACCGCAGCCGGATCAGAGAACGCAAGCATTCTTTTGCCCGTACTTCGCGGATCGGTCGATCTGTGGACTGGCACCCCATGTGAATCGGTAAACTATGTCGAGTCACATGACAACAATACGTTGGCCGATCACCTCTCGGAACGCACCGACCGCGACGGCTCACATCCAAGTGAGATCGATATTCGTCGCAACCTCTTCTGTGCCGCTGCGGTCCTGCTTTCACCAGGCATTCCCATGATTGCCGAAGGCCAGGAAATGCTGCGAAGCAAGCACGGCAACGACAATTCATACAACGCAGGCGACGAAGTTAACGCCGTGGATTATAGTCTGAAGAAGCGCTTCCCAAATGTTTATGCCTTCTATCGCGATCTCATAGCCCTGCGAAAATCAGCTGCATGCGCGGTGTTACGAACGGCGGACTCAGCAACATGCAAGGCGACGGAATCCATTCCGACAAGTAATCCCAACGCAGTCGGCCTCCACTGGAAACCGTCGCGCAAAGCTCACCATACAGCAAAACCGATGATCGTGTTATTCAACGCTGACGCAGCTGGTCCAGCCGTTTTTACCCCGAAATTGACTCCCGGCGTATGGGAACGCCGGGTCGGCGAAGGCAGAGTCTTTAAAGCTCACGCACCATTCATTCGTGAGCTGGTAATCACAAAAGCCGGGAAGGAAGACATGCCAATCGAGGTTCCCTCGATGAGCGTTGAAGTCTGGCTGCCGCGCTGAAATTGTACTTCTGTATAGCTTTTCCCGACCTTCTTATTACTGCAGGTGCTTATTCTTTACAAATATCGAAGTCAGGACAACGACCTTCAGGCGTTTCACACTCCAACAGATTGTCGCTCTTTCCCTTACAGCACTTCTTCATTCCGGTCTGTCTCCGGGAATGGCGATTCAACTCCACTTTTTCTGCGCGTAATTTTAGGACATCATCATCGGACAGCTTGCGCGAGGCAACTCGTGGATCAAGTGGCTTGCCGGCGGAACTATGCGAATCAGCGTGCGGATCAGACGATGTTTGCGACTTGGCGGAAAAATCTTTCGACATGGAACACTCCTCCTGGATCTGGTTGAAAAATGAAGTGGCGGTTAAGATACCTCATGCACGCCGCGATTTCAAGCCCTGATATCAGGGCAAATGCTTTAAAAATCGGGAATTGGCCTATAGCGCGGCTCATAATGAGGTTACTACGAGTAAGGTAGGGCGTGACCGCCGGGCACGCCGAAGCGCGAAGCGGCGCGCCCAGCGGTCGCGCCCTACCTCCGAAATTTTAATGCGTTTGCCTTGGCCCTGATATCGAAGGCTTGACAAGGCCCTGGGTGAATGCTAGCTTATTGGGTCAATTACCCACCCCTAACGAAGTCGAGGTCTTCTGTCATGGAAACCATCACCATAACTCTTCCCAACGGCACAACACATCTGCATGAGCGCGGAAAGTCTCTATTGGACTTCGCACGAACCATTCCGCGCGAATCGCATCTTCGCATTCTTTGCGCAAGAGTAGACAACGATATTCGCGGACTCGACTTCTGCCCGGAAATGGATTGCACCGTCGAGTTCCTCGACATCAGGACCCGCCCGGGCCAGGACGCTTATCGCCGGAGCGCCACAATCATCCTTGCCCGCGCCGTCCTTGAACTCTATCGAAATGCTCGCCTCGTCATCGGACATTCGATCGGCAACGGATTCTATTACGATCTCTCAACCGATGTTCCGGTTTCCACAACCATTCTAGGTTATATAAACGAGCGCATGCGCAATATCGTAGCCAAGGACGAGCCATTCAACAAACGCAATCTCACACGGCCGGAAGCCGTCGCTCTCTTCAAAAAAGAAGGGTATCCTGAAAAGGCGCGCCTGCTCCAAAATGTAAACAACGATACCGTCGGCATAGTCTCCTGCTGGAAATACTACGATATCGACCTGGGTCCGATAGTTCCTTCAACCGGTTATATAGATGTTTTCGAACTTCGTCAGTATGCCAGTGGCTTTGTCCTCCTGTTCCCCAATCCGGCCGATCCCCGTGCCGCCTCAGAGATAAAAGATCAGCCGAAAATCTTTGCCGTATACCGGGAAAGCAAGGAATGGGGCAAGATTCTCGAAGTTAACAACGTTGGACGATTTAATCAGATGATCCAGAGCGGCGGCGTCTCCGATTTCATTAAAGTCGCGGAAGCCCTGCATGAAAAGAAGATCGGGATAATCGCCGACGAAATCACCCGTCGCAAAACGGCGCGTATCGTACTTATCGCCGGGCCGTCCAGCTCGGGCAAAACCACTTTCAGCAAGCGCCTGTGCATACAATTGACGGTGAACGGGCTGCGTCCCATCGCTCTCTCACTCGACAATTATTTCAAGAATCGTGATGAAACACCGCGGGATGAAGAAGGAAACTACGATTTCGAGGATATTCACGCCCTCGATCTCGACCTGTTCAATATCCACATGGAAGAACTGCTGCAAGGACGCGAGATTCAAATCCCGCGATTCGACTTCGCCACAGGCAGCCGCAAGCCGGAAACCGTGCCGATGCGCATCAACCAGGATCAAATCGTCATCATTGAGGGAATCCACGGTCTGAATGACGAACTGACACACTCGGTGCCCGCTTCCGCAAAATTCAAAATCTATATTTCAGCCCTGACCCAGCTCGTCATCGACGATTATAACCGCATCTCGACTACCGATACACGCCTCATCAGACGCACCGTAAGAGATAAACAGTATCGCGGCTATTCCGCGGACGAGACGATCATGCGCTGGCCATCAGTGCGACGCGGCGAAGAGCGCAATATCTTCCCCTTCCAGGAAGGTGCCGACATGGTTTTCAACTCCGCTGTCCCATATGAGACATCAATTCTTAAATCGCTCATAGAGCCGCTGCTGCTTGAAATTCAGCCTGACAGATCCAGCTACAGTGAGTCCCGCCGACTCCTTCGCCTTCTCTCTCTGTTCAAGCCTCTTGATCCGCGCGAAGTGCCGCCGACATCCATCCTGCGAGAATTCATCGGCGGAAGCTCATTCCAATACTGAACTATTCAGATAACAAAATGTTCGTGTGCAATTCCGGGGGACTCCCCGGGTCACCTTTGCATATCAATTATTCAGACACTCCAGCACAGTTACAGATTTTTTTCTCACAGAGGCACAGAGAACACAGAGATTTTTATTTGTTTTTAAGAAGAAGACTTTTCAAAAAAAATCGCATTGCGTCTTTGCAGATTATTTTGGCTTTCTCCGTGATCTTTGTGGGCTCCGTGAGAAATTTTTTCTGTCATTTTGCTTTATGACATTATTTAAGTCTTTATTGTGAATGGTCCCACCTTGGATATTAAAAAAAAGCTGGATAAGACACTGGCCCTCCTTGATATCGCAGCGGAAACAGCCCACGACCCGGTCAGTTTCCCGCGCAGGTTTCTGGCGCTCGGTCGATCGCGTCAGGAAATCGAGGCCGTGGCTTTTTTCAGCGCCGCGCTTGCATACGGTTCGGTCGATCAGTTCATGCCCGTCATCGCCAGGGTGCTTGCCGCATCCGATGATCGTTTTCTTGATCTCATCATGAATCGTCTTTCCATACCTGTATGGCCCGGCTATCGTTTGAGCACTAATCGGGAAATCGCCGCATTGGCTCGTGGAATCGGGCGGGTAATAGAGCGTCGCGGCGGCTTGTGGGAATCCTTCGCCGCAGGCTGGAAGCCTGACGAAAATATTCATTCCGGTCTAGCTTCGCTCCGCTCCGATCTTGCGCGCGAAACTGAAGAGGCGCTCGGAGAACCGCTCACACAAGGAGCTCGCCACCTGCTTCCCGACCCCTCCCTTGGAGGCTGTGTAAAACGGCTCTGCATATTCCTGCGATGGGTTGCACGCCCGGACGACGGAGTAGACCTCGGAATCTGGCGGGAAATCCCCGGCGCGGCGCTGGTGGTTCCCCTCGACCGGCACATAGCGCGCCTCAGCCGAAACCTGGGCCTGCTTACCCGCCGAACCGACGACTGGAAAGCCGCCGTCGAAATCACGGATGCCCTGCGCCGATTCGACCCTGTTGACCCTCTGCGTTACGACTTCGCACTCTGCCACCTCGGCATCTCGAAATCATGCACCCACGGGCGCAACCCCGATGACTGCCGTTCATGCGGCCTCGCCGGGCTGTGCCTCCAGGGTAATTCAGCCAAAAGGTAGAATCCGACCGATCTCTGGACGCACCGCATAAAGATTCGGCGACTCCACCCTGTCTGAACATTGCCATTATGCTGCAACTCGCCTATACTGAAAGCAGAGAAATGGCAATTCATTTGTTCAGGAGGGAAAGTATGTCATCGGGGAAATTTTTCTCGTGTCCCTCTATTTCGAGCTGCCGATGAATACGAGAGGGTACACCCTTCTCGAATTGATGGCGATAGTGTCCGTTGTAGCGGTTGTCTCTACCCTTGCATTGCCATCAGTCGGAAATTTCCAGTCCGGAGCCAGAGCCGGAGCCGAAGCGAGAATTTTTCTGGCCGACGTGAGAGCGGCGAGATATGAAGCGATCAACACCGGCCATGTTCATCGCCTGGTTCTGACGAAAATTGCCACGGACAATACTTATTCCGTAGAACAATTTTCCCACGGCCCGGAAGACCCGACCATTCCCGGTCCGAACGATGTAGCTGACCCCGCACAATGGTGGTCGATACTGGATGAAGCCACGCGCGAACTTTCGCCTGAGGTCACCGTCACTGCCGATCAGATCGATACCATCTATTTTACTCCGGCAGGCAAGCTCGTCAGCAACTGGAGTTGGGGAGAAGACGGCGTTATGATATTTCCACGCCAGATTTTCTTCAATTACGGAAACGCGACTATGACCATCACATTGACAGCCTTCGGTGGATACTCCAGCACGGAATCTTACGAGGAATAATGATCATGAAAGGTTTTACCTTCGTAGAAGTTCTGGTATCCACCATGATCATGGCAATGATGTTGGTTTCTCTAATGTCTTTCGTCCAGTTGTCATCAGATACGTGGCGCCGTACCGACCAGTCGATAAACCTTGGAGCCGAAGGCAGCATGGTGGTTGAAACCATCCGGAATTTTGCCGAGAAATCTTATGCAATGTCTCCCGCGATTGGAGATACTTCTAATGTCGCGACCTTCGCGATGATGGTGGCCACAGGCTCTCCTGAGGCGGGGAACTATTTCTTCGGCGTCGTTGCGGTTCGCCTATCGATAGATGCTGGTCCTCCCAGGCAACTTATTGCAACCTATACTTCTTATTCCCCACCCGGGCCGGGCCAGGTTTCATTCGTCCCGGGAACGGCAGAGAATGCCAAATATGAAATTTCTCTGATGCGATTCGTCGGCTCTTTTACAGAGCATCTCGCGACTTTTTCGGCGACGCGCATTTCCAAAAATTCCATGAGCATTTACCTGCTTCTCGATAACGCTCAATCAGGGGAAATATATGACGAAACGAATGCAACCCCCACGTTTGAAGCCACCGCAACGTTTTATGCACCGGGAATACAATGAAATGACACAAAAAGACAGCAAAAATGAAGAAAGCTTCGCTCAATTGAAGCATCGGCAACCAACCCTATTTGGAATTCTGGCCTCACGAAAAGCATTGGCCGGACTAATCATAGTCGTCCTTGTCATGGGCTTCATGATGGCCGTTTCGACGAGTAATATTTTACTGGTAAGAACAGAGAGTACCGGAGTCACGTTTAGTCAATACCCGGCAAAGGCTTCAAGCGCAGCCCAAGCCGGGATCAACTACTACATGGGACTTCTGTTGGCTGACGGTTATACTTTTTCAACGACATCGACCGACTGCCGCAAGCGCATACATTTTCTTTCGGAGAATACCCCTTCTCGCAGTACTTCCAATACCCCTGGGCAACAGATCGCAATCTGTCATCCCGCATCAACGACACAGAATCCATACAATAATACCATCGCCGTCTCAGCATGGACATTCGCCAGCGGTACCACCCTGTTTGAGAGTACTCCCGACGTTGCAAGTTCCGCGCTTTTCATGATTAAAACCTACGCGGATGATGACAATGGAGCATGCCTCGCCAGTTTTGTATATATAAAATCCCTGGGAGTTTTCCGGCAGATCGATGACGGAGTCCCGGTCGCGAGCTATTACGCTCAACTCAATGCTCGCCTGGAAATCAATCCCTACAATAGAACCATACATGTCGATCGCATTCGCCAAATGGAGGTCCAGTACCCGGATTCCGTGATCGCGACATTTCATTCTTCACTGGTTTATCCCTGGAATTAGACATGCTCGGACAGCAAGTAGAGGGAGCGACACAATATGAAATCTGATAAAACATCGAGACGGCGTGGAATAGGGCTGGCGGAAGCTATGGTCATGATCGTAGTCGCCGGAAGTCTGGCAGTTCCGATTCTCGGTACATTGATACAGAGCGTACAAAACTCATCGAATTTGAAACACCAGGTCTCGGCTGGAGAACTGGCTCTCTCGGCCCAAGCCCTGATATACGGCTCGATGCCTCTTACCATAGACCCGATCAACAGATATTCGGAAGTCCCGACCAGTGATGGCGCAACCCTTACAGTCACGGTCACATTTTCCCAAGTTCCTGAATTCGCCACTCTTGGTCCATCCCAGGGATTATTAGAAGCGCAAAAGCCCACGAACTTGTGGGCATACCGAATCGATGTAGACAGAATGGGCAGCCCAGATATTGAAGCCGCAAGTTTGACCAGTTTGACGGGGCTGATATGCGCTTATCCTGATGCTCAAGAGAGCATATTTGTTTCCTCACCGAACCCGGCCCAGCCGGAAATTGCCATGATTGATCAGAACACAAATTTCGTTACCTATTTCCCCGTGGAAAGCACGCCAGGTCATCTGGTCGTCCACCCGAATAATAAATTCCTCTATGCGCAATGCGCAACCGAAGTTCTGGCAATCTGCATCGATCCGGCCAACAGCTATTATCTCAAAGGGATTGCATCTGTTTCCTATTCTCCCGGCCCGATGTTCGACCCCAACGCTGCCGAAAATGACGTAGGAATCGATATTCGTCCGGACGGAAAATTTCTTTTTTGCTGGGATAAACAATCCAAGACTATAAAAATTATTAAAGTCTCTACTTCAGCCCCAAATTATCTTACCGACACCACAAAATTTATCAGTCCACAGCCATCCCCCCCGTCGTTTGCCAATAATACAGGAAGCGTTTTGCGTATATCCGGCGACAATTATCTCTACTTTT
>JADFYG010000044.1 GCA_015233155.1 Candidatus Rifleibacteriota bacterium | reverse complement strand
AGTCGATAAAGCGTTATTCAGGGCGACTCCGCCTGCGATGTAACTGACACCATTTTTCTTGCGACTTGCTGCCAGAAGTCGAATAACACCTATTTGATATGTTGTAAGCGCCATGTTCTAAGTTTTCTCACTCTCAGCCAGATAGACCTGGAACAGCTCTGCAATATGTAGTCAAGAATTCGTAAGGCTTGTGGGTGTGTGATGTCCATGGGTATACTTCTACTCAAAAACCACAAAGCTGTCTGTCTCTGACTTTCAATCAGAAACTGATATTCATTCTGTGCTTCCGGCAAACTTAATTGATCACCTGCCATCTCATTTATTATTGTCGTCATAGTTTGCGAAGAAGCCTTTTGTCTTGTTTGTCACTGCTTCCCATGGACATGCAGTGATTTGTGAGGACGATCTGTCACTTTGTTCGCCGGTTCGATGAAAAAACTGATCCGGTAGCAGGCTCACTTAAGTTTTCGTTTTGAAGCTATACGTATTTTTCTGCCTTCAATTGGCCCGTTCGGGTCGTTGAGAATTGATCGGGGGCCACTGCGACGTTCGAGAATGCGTACAAAATCGCTCATCAGAGTGATGTCGCGCAGGGTTATAAGCCCCTTGTCGATAGCAATGTGCATGACGATTTCTCGGGTCACCTGCTTTCGAAGAGTTGGGTCGAAAGAAGCATAGTAATCAACCATGAAACTTACGGTCGCCCAATCATGACGAAGCAACCGATGACCAGCTCCGTAGCGGGCAGCAGCAGCGTCCATGAAACCATGGATTTCCTTGAGTGGCTCAACGCCTAAAAGATAACGAGAGGCGCGAAGATGGACCTTGACATTGGAAGGTTGCTTGGTCAGGCACCCTTCCCGGAGGAGTTTCCCTCGACATTCTCGAACAATTCCTGAATTTCCCGATCGCCATATTTGTCCTGAAGCATAGAAAACTTATTCAGGACGCGAGCGTATGCGTCGGCCCATGTCTTCCACTTCTCATTAATCGTCTTTATTTCGACTCCGGCTTTTTCTTCTTTTGCCATCTGAATCAGACTGGTCATTTCCTTCTCCCCGATCAGATTGGTCGGCTTGAGATTCGTCAGGGCTTGAATATCCCGTTCCAGTACTTCCTTCAAGGTTTGGCTGCGTAGGATGGCGATTCGTAGTGTGTCTTCCTTCATTTGCTTGCTCCTCTTCGCCGAGATTATCAGCGTTTATTTTCCAAGTGGGGGTTATCCATGAATTGCTGCGCCAGACGGGTTCTGACCAGGATGGTGTTTGCCACAAAATAATGGCAGATGGTAAAGTCTGGTAGACAGGCATGAGATACTTCACAATTTTAAACTTCATAACGAATGCAATGTAACACTTCCGAAAACTTTTCGTCAATGAGACGCTTTCAACTGGCTGAAGCTCGAGTTCGAGAGTATAATCTCATGGTTGATGGTTGATGGTATAAATCCTGAAAAATAAGATGACATTATCGGAGGCAGTATGAAGCGACGTGACGTTTTGAAGGTTCTGGGAACCTCACTTCTGGCTCTTTCTGCAACCTCTTCGATGGGAAAACTCTTCGCGCAGGCCGCGAATGACGCCTCAGGCGCGGCAGCCGTCGGCGCCGGCGAGGCTTTTCCGGATGTCGTCTGGGTCGAGAACGGCGAACCCGAACAACTTCTCATTGCCGCACTGAAAGAGATTGGCGGAATGTCCAGGTTCATTTCGAAAGGCGATACGGTGGTCGTAAAACCGAATATCGGCTGGGATCGAACTGTCGAACAAGCTGCGAACACGAACCCTGATCTGGTTGCCGCAATAGTCAAAGAATGCCTCAACGCGGGGGCCGCAAAAGTTCGTATTTTCGATCGAACCTGCAATAATCCCCAGCGCTGCTACGGAAACAGTGGAATTCAGGAAAAGGCCGAGGCGCTTGGCGCGGAAGTTACGCATATCGATAACGATCGTTTCACCATGATTCCGCTCAAAAAGGGACAAATTCTGAAAGAGTGGCCGATTTACCAGGATTATCTCGATGCCACAAAAGTCATCAATGTCCCGATTGCCAAGCATCACGGTATGGCAAAGGTCACGCTGGGTATGAAAAATCTGATGGGCGTCATGGGTGGAACCCGGGGCGATATTCATAACTCTTTTGCGGATAAGATCGTCGATATTACTTCTGAGATTCTCCCTGCTTTGACAATAATTGATGCATACCGCATCCTGATGAATCATGGTCCCCAGGGTGGGACAGCGGAAGACGTGAAGTTGACAAAAACACTGATCATGAGCCACTGCACTGTTGCCGCCGACCATGCTGCCCTTCCACTATTCGGGTTGACTCCGGATGACGTTGAGTATGTGAAAAATGCGGCGAAACGTGGATTGAACAAAGTTGCCATCGATAAAATGAACATGAAGAGAATAAACCTCTGAAACAAAACGTTTACAAACTCATGCGCAGGGCCGCACAATTTTTTTTCGCCTCTATTTTTCTCGTGTTGTTTGTCCAGACACGGTATCCGGCACCGGAAGCGCGGCATCTCGATCTTTTTCTTCTCTTCACGCCGCTTTTACCCTTTGTAGCGGTCACAGGCCTGTTGTTCGGACGTGGCTTTTGCAGTTGGGTGTGTCCGATGGGCGCGCTTATCGACATCGGAAACCGCATTTTCGGACCGGGAACCACCGCTACGACTTACGGATGGTGCGAGCGGCTTCGTCCGGTTCCGATTGTATTGTTCATTTTTTTAATGGTTCCGCTGCTCTTCGGAATCAACATCGTTTTTTTTCTCGACCCGCTGGCTCTCTTCAACCGTATTTTGACGGTAGTATTGTTTCCACTTTTCACATGGTTTATTCCGGGGGTTCTGCACCTCTTCGGAATAATTCCCGGCCTGGCCGGAGTCTCCAGCGGCATGCAGTCTGCATGGGAAAGATGGATCGTCCCTGAAGGCCCCAATATGTTGATTCATATCTGGCCGGTTGCCTTGCTGCTTGCCGTCATATGGGCCCTGGAGTTTGCTTCCCCCCGCTTCTGGTGCCGGTTCATCTGTCCCGCGGGCACTTTGCTCGGGCGTGTTTCAAGAGGAAGTCGATTCGGGCGCCGCGTCTCAGAAACTTGTGTCAAATGCGGAAATTGCCATCGTATCTGCCCCATGGGAGCCATTCCGGCAGGGGCTTTTGACCAGACTCGTCCGGAAGTATGCACCAACTGCCTCGATTGTGCGAAATCATGTCCCGGGGAGGTCGCGGCTATATCATTTGGATTTGGTTCAGGGGCTGGGAAGCATCTCCCGTCACCGCCTTTGGTTTCTTCACGCCGCAATTTTATCGGAGCGGTCGCCGGCGGCATTGTCACAACGGGCTTGTTCAAAGCCGGATTATCAAACCGCGATGATTCGGCGCAACTGATCCGGCCTCCGGGAGCGCTTCCGGAATCGACATTTCTGCTGTTATGCGTGAAATGTATGGCTTGTGTACGCGTTTGCCGGTCAAACGGAGGGTGTTTACAACCCGGGCAAATTCATGGCAGTCTTTTGGAATTATGGTCGCCTGAAGCTGTGATGCGTTCAGGATATTGTGAATTCAACTGTAATCTGTGCGGGCGGGCTTGTCTGAGCGGAGCCATACGTCGGCTTCCGATTGCGGAGAAACAGAAGACATGCATGGGACAGGCCTTCTTCAGGAAGGATATCTGCATTCCTCACAATCGTCATGAGGACTGTCTGGTTTGCGAAGAGCATTGCCCGGTCCCGGACAAGGCAATAAAATTTGAAAATCGTGAGTTTACGAAGCCGGACGGCTCGGCCGTAAAGGTTAAGCTTCCATACGTAGATCGTAAACTGTGTATAGGATGCGGCATCTGCGAAAACAAGTGCCCATTACCCGGCCAGGGAGGAATCTACGTGACGGGGGAGGATGCGCGACGTTCGAAGGGCAAGATGCAATCCATCTATTAGATTCTCCGGTTTGGTTCTCCGGGCAATCCGACATTTGTGACAAACGTTAACTTAGAGAAGAGAACTCATCCGGAGGAGGCTAATTATGATTATGCGTACTATTTTACGATCGCATGTTTCTTTTTCCATGATATTGTCCACTATTGTATTGATCGGAGTTCTTCAGACCCTGACAGGTTTTGCTGCCGATCTGGGATGTATGCCCGTGCCACCAGCCTATTTTGATCGAGGTCTTCTGAGACTGGAAATCATTGGCGACACATGGGGGATGCACCCGATACGCTACACCGACTGGGATGAAATCGGTCGCTATCGCGGCGGTTCAGGGGTTATCTCAGTTGTGCAGGGAGAGCGATATCGGATCAGGATCACGAATCTCACAAGACGTCGGCTGGGGTTGGTGGTTGCCGTCGATGGCCGAAATATTCTTACTGGAGAATCTTCCTACGGAAGGCCGAGTGAGGGATTGTATATATTGCCAGCGTATGGTGAAGGAGAATTTACCGGATGGCGGACAAGTCTTGATGAGGTCCGAAGATTTTATTTCACGGACGCGGCAGATTCTTATGCTTCCAACCTCGGAGATAATGGACGAATCGGGCAAATCACAGTAACCGCTTTTTCTGAACACGAGAATTACCCGCGTCCAGAGCCAAATGTAATGTTTGATCGCGAGAAGGCCTCTGGCAGAAGCGAGTCGGCTGCGCCGAGGGCTTCCGGCAGCGGTATTGCAAGGGAGCAGTCTCTGGCTGATAAGCCTGGGACGGGGTGGGGGGAGAGAGATTATTCGCCGGTTCGTGCAACTGATTTCGAGCCGGAAACAGTCCCTGCCGGACGCTATTTCATTCGCTACGAATGGGCGCACCAAAGACCGGTGCGTTACGATGATCTGGAGCGGCATTCATATCCGCCGGATGGCTTTTGTCCAAGCCCTCAGCATGGCAAATAGTGAGAAAATGCCGGCCCGAAGATTGACGCTTTCATGTTTCGTCATTACAATTGTGTAAACTTTCATTAAGATGACTGAAAAAATGAGGGAGCGTAACATGAAACGACAATTATTCGCGGGGGCCATAACTATAGTTATTGCCGCATTCATGAGTATTACGCAGTGTGCCAGCGCTGGTCTGATCGGCGACGTCACGAGCTGGTATAATGACCGCAATGAGTTTGCCCTGCATTCGAAGAATGTGACGACGGCGGTTCGCGATGTTTATAATGATCGTCAGGCTCTAATTGATTTCAACAATTCAGCGCTCGATCTGGCCAATTCTTACCAGGCAGTCAAGAGTGGCACGAGTCCGACTGTCACACAGCTGCTTTCCATCGCGCCGACTCTTTTGTCGCTTATAAGTGATTATCAGCGTCTTGCCCCCAAATTCTCAGCAATGTCTGATCAGTTGAAACCTGATATTGACTATTTTCAAAAGAAGTTTGGCGACCAGGCGAAGAAAGAGGCTGATGATGGCAAGGCGCCGGAGTTGAAACAGTCGGTATTAACAGACACAAAAATCGCCGCGATGAGCCGGGTTGGCGGACTGAGTCGCGTATGGGAGACGATCAAGGCTACTCCTTCCAGCATATTCAAATGGGGTAAGTTGTCTGACGAGTATACATACGGAAAAACGCGTGATGCGTATGCGTTAAAGAGCGTTCAGATGGCCCTGGATATGCAGAATATCTATGCGGTTGCAAGTTACAATATCAAGCAGCTGATCAGTATCAAGGATGACATCGAAGGAGTGTTCAAAGGGAATCTGAGCGCGATTTTAGGAGTTGGAGCGACGCTTGACAAGATATCCGAAAAGAAGAAAAATGTAGATGCTCTTAAAGTTGTTGCTGAAAAGGCCCCCGAGATCCTTAAACAAGATTTTACCGAGTTGACCGGATATCAAAAAGATTATGTTGAAGCTTATAAGAAGTATTCGGCGAAATACGGTGATCCGGATGCCGCTACCCGCAAAGTGTTGAAGAAAGGGACTACTGCCTCTACCCCCAAGTCCACGGCATCAAACAATGTAGGCGGAAGCGCATCAGTCGCTCCATCGGAGTCTTTCCCCCGGAATATTTCCAGCGCTCAGAATCCGACGAATTCTGCGAGTGTGAGTAATCCGAATGGATTAGATTTGCCCAAGGCCACGGAAGAGTATCAACAACTGTACAAACAATATAACGATGCCATGGCGGATCCCGACATGACTGATCAGGATAAAATCAGCCTGAACAAGAAGATGCAGGATGCCTACCAACTGATGAAATCAATGAAACCGACTGATCGTTGATCGTTCAGGAGCAAGTGTTGTATTGCCCGCGATTAACCACAGATGAACGCGGATGAACACAGATAAAGACCAGAAAAGACGGATAAAATCGGAAAAGAATTGACTGTGGATTTCCCGAATAAATATCAGAAGTTTAATCACAGATAACCAAAAATAACCCCCGGTGGTTTTCACCTGGGGTTATTTCATTTAAAAAAGGGTGGCGTTCAAACTTAACCAGAACTTCTTAACTGGACAACCCAATGGGATACTACCCAAAAAAGGTTTCTTCGTAATAATGTTCTCAATAACAACACGGGCAATCCTGTGAATTGCCCGTGATATAAGAAAATCCTGTCCGATTGTTATTATTGGACATTCTCACAGCGTACCTTCATGGCGTAGGTGTTATCAAGGCAGTCGACCGGAAGCTTCATAATACCAAGAATGCCTGTCTCTTCAGAGGTCTCGTCTAGTACCCACCCATTGTCACCGCGCTTGAGAGTCCAGACTTCCCAGAAGGATTCTTTCTCACCTTCAGCTCCCTTGTCATTGCCGGAGCGTTTGACAATTTCCTTGGACACGGTGTCAATCATATAGTCGAGCATTTCCCCCTTGATCAACACATACACGCGATCTTGGGCATCATTGGGTAAATCAAGTACACCCACGACTTCAATACTGTGCAGAGATATTTGTTCACAAATATTGCGCAAATTCTTGTTCGTATTTCCACAAAGCTGTAATTGCCATTTTTCCCTGAGGATTGGCGACATATAATGGGCTACAGGATCCATGTTCCCATTCCCCCAGGCGTGCTGGACCTCGAAATATATTTGGGAAATACGTTCATTAATTTTCTTTTCGTCCCATGCTGGATCGAAATCACGCAGATAATTCAAGGCGGAGCTTGCACGGTAATTGCGTATCATAACAACAATGGTCCAGATGATATAATAGATCCCACCCACAATCAGCGCGATTATTCCGGCTCCTCCACCGCCTTTGCCTCCACCACCTCCGCCGCGTGCTAATACGGGGCCAGCAATTACAAGACTGACAACCATTACCATCAGAGTAAGCCAAAGCAGATGTCGCGCCTTAATACTCATATCAGCCCCCTCCATTATTTGAGATGATTGGTATCATTGGCTTTGACCAGCATAACAATCCTGGTTCCAAAGTCGGACATTTCAAATTTAAGCAGAATGCATGCCAACGATGGTTGCTTAACGCAAACCTGCATGAATTGTGGGCTATTTGATATCAGGCTGGTTATCAGTGAGCCAGTTATGTCATATCTGTTACGATGAATGACATAGTGAAAGCAATTATTGTGCCCAATGACGAGGCGGGCAAGCAGGGAATTAATAGATTCGTTTGGCAAAAACGCGGGCGCCACTATGTAAAGCGGATATTCATGAGACGCCAGACGCGTATGGTGCCGTCCCAGCTTGCCGAGATGATTGATGTGTTATCCGGGGTGACAAGGACTGCATTCACAAGATCGGCGTGGCCCTCCAGCTTTCTGATTTCACGGCCGGCGGTGAAATCCCAGATGCGGATAGTTTTGTCCATGCCCCCGGAGACTATAATTCGCCGGTCACCTTCGAAATGGACACAAACTGTCGTTACGGAACCCTGATGTCCGGAGAATCTCTTCAGATCCTTGCCTGTGGCAAAGCCCCGTATATGTATGACGCCATCGCCACCGCCCGCGATAATGAATTTTCCATCTCCGGAAATTGCCACCGAGGTAATACCTGAAATAAAACCTTCCATACGTCGCATTTCTTCGCCTGTTGCCGTATCCCAGATGCGAATCGTGCCATCGCGTCCCCCGGAGACGATCATGCAGCCGTCAGGCGCGAGAGCTACCGAGTTCACGCGTCCCTGGTGGCCTTCGAACTTCAGGCGTTCCTTCCCGGTGGAGACATCCCAAAGACGAAGCGTTCCATCGTTGCTTCCGGAATAAAGGAGGCGTCCGTCAGGAGAAAGCGCAACCGCGTTCACCCAATCGCCGTGGCCGGTGATTTTCCGAGTTTCCGCGCCGGTTGCGGAGTCCCATATCCGGATGGTTCGATCGCCGCCCGCCGATACGATAATGCGTCCATCGCGCGAAACTATAACCGCATTTACGGAAGCGGTATGGCCATCCAGCTTCATCATGATGCGACCTGTGGTGAAATCCCAGACATGGACCCTGCCATCGAGTCCACCGGTTATCAGAACCCTTCGATTGTCTGCGAGAGCCGCTGTACGCACCTGAGACAGATGTCCTTCCAGTGTTTGAAGACGATTGGCGGTTGATGTGTCCCAGATGATTACGGCACCCTCTGTTCCACCGCTCAGGACAAACCGGTTGTTGGAAGAGACGGCGATCGATTGCACTGATTGCGTATGCCCGGTGAATCGCATTATTTCTTCGCCCAAAAGGGGGTTCCAGGCTCGAATTGTACGGTCTCCGCTTGCCGTCAAAATAAAGCGGCCACCGAAAGCTGTACAGACAGCAGTTACCGGGCCAGCATGTCCTGTGAGACATAATTCTTCCTTGCCTGTTTCAAGGTTCCAGAGCCGGGCGGTCTTATCGCCCCCTCCGGACAGAAGATGAATGCCGCCAGGAACAAAAGCTACTGCTTGTACAACTCCCGTATGCCCGGTGAATACCTTCTTCTCTATACCGCTGGCGGTCTCGAAAAGCTTGATCGTTCCGTCCCAGCTCGCCGAAGCGATTTGACCGCCGTCGCCAGATACGGCGACTCCATTAACACTCATTCCATGCGCTGCAATTTTCCGGATCTGGTTTCCGGAACTGGCTTGCCAGAACCGGACGGTTCCGTCCCAACCTCCTGAGATCACCGTGCCTCCGTCCGGCAGGAAGGCCACCGAGGTTGCCTCTCCTTCGTGGGATGTACAACGAACGATTTCTTTGCCTGTAGTGACGTCTAAAAGGAGAATACTGCCATCCTTGCATGCTCCGGCTAGTGTGCGCCCATCAGGAGATAACGCTATGGAAGTCACCCAGACTCCGGGGCTTACGGAGCGAATCGGAAGAAGCTGATCAGTGTCGTAGAAATGTACCCCGGTTGAAGAGGCAACGATAACCATGCGGCGATCCTGGGATACAATAGCCTGGAAGAGACGTCCACGCCCGAATCGCATGGATTCGTGGAGACGATGGGCATTCTGCGCCGTAAAGGCGTCTTCGGAAACGGCAGTGCGGACAACGTCGGCAACGATCTTCGTTTCTATTTTATCGACGGTGAGAGTTGAACCTGATGACGTAGGAGACAAATTACCGGTACTGGTTGATTTCTCTTCTGTGGCAATTGATGCCTGGCGTTTTTTTATCTCGGGCTCATCCTGTACCTTTCGGTTCAGGGAAATAACGAGATCCGGAGCGATTCTGAGTCGTTTCGCCTCTTCATCTATTACGGCCCGATCTTCGGCATCAAGAAAACCTTTACGCCACAAGCCGCGCAGAAGATTGACGAACGTCAGGTTTTTTTCTTCAACAGCCCTGATTTTGCGGGCTTCGATGCGCGCGGCAATCTCAGGGCGTGTAATGACAGATGTTTCGAGTTCATGGGCGCGGGTCTCTTCGATTCCGAGTTCCCGACGTTTTTCCTCGAGAAATGCGGACGCCTCGTCAGATTTTTCTCCGGCGCTCCAAGCCAGTTTAAGTGCATCGAGCAAGGCTTCCTCATGCCGCTCGCGGTCACGTCGCTCTCGCTCGCTTTCGCCGGTGCGCGACCCGAGCGCCTCGCGAATATCGCCAACGGACGGAAAGCGATCTTCGGGACGTTTGGCGAGGCATTTCAAAATCACCGCCTCGAGTCCGGAGTCTATGTGGCAACCGCGTGCGCTTGGAGGCGCGGGCGTTTCCATGGCGTGACGCCGGCTGATTTCCAGAAAATTACCTCCGGAGAAAGGCGGAACACCGCAAACCATCTCATACATCAATACGCCTATGGCGTATATGTCGATGCGAGGCGATTTCTCGCCGTCGAATTGTTCCGGAGCCATATAAATAGCGGTTCCGGCGAGGCCCAGCCCTGTGGTTTCCCGGACAAGATCGAGGTTGGTGATTGCACCGAGATCCGTGAGTATTGCCGCACCGGTTTCGTCGGGCACCAGCATGATGTTTTCGGGCTTCAGATCGCGATGGGCCAGATGCCGGTCACGATGAAGATACTCGAGACCGTCGAGCAGCTGGTAGGTGATATGAAAAAAGGCTTTGTCAGGCAAACCTTCGGGACGCGATCTCAAGGCTTCTCTCAATGTTTTTCCCGCGAGGAAGTCCATCTCGAAAAAACCACCGATCGGATCGACGTCATGCACCCGGACGACATTCGTATGAGCAAGCTCATATGCGGTACACGCCTCGTTCATGAACCGTCTTTTGACATCGGCATCGAGACCCGCGTCGCTACGCAGCACTTTCAGGGCACGAATATCGCCGCCGGAGCGACTTCGCACCTTGAATACGATGCCGAATTGACCATGCCCGACTGTGCCGAGCAGCTCGTATTTTTTCTCGATACGCTCCCATGACTTAATGGTGAGAAGTTCTCCCAGTGCAACTTTCAACTCGCCGGTATCCTGTTTAACTTCGCCTATGCCGGTGCGAATATCGTTGATCCCGGAGTCGATGACCGACAGGGATTGTTGCTGTCGTTCCAGTGCGACTGCGATTTCGTCCAGTTTGTCAAAAATGGTTCCAAAGGCTTCTACAAAGTATTCGCGATGAGTTGTCATCTGGCGGGAAACTTCTTTCCAGCCGTCGAGACGTCGTTCGATGACGTCCAGGCGTGAAAACTGTTGCTCCAGGGGGGCCAGGCTGTTTCGCAATTCAAGCAGATCCATTTCGAGTGTTCTGACCGGAATGCTCTTCGCCTGACGGGCGACGATGCGGGATTCTACGTCCCTGACTTCGGCGCGAAGCGACTCGAGATTCTCAAGCAGCTCGCGCTGGGAAGCATTGCGCTCGTTTTTTTCGATTTCGCTTTTGCGCGAGTTGTTCAGCTTGGCATCCTGATCGGCCATGGCACGAATTTGAGAAGCAACTTCAGGATTGGCACTTATTTCACGTTCAAGAAAATATGTCAGGCCTGTCATGAAGAGATGGCGTTCCCGCAACAAGTCATAGAATCTGGTTTCGAGATCCGGGGCTGTCGCGAACGACTGGCGGGCTGTTTCCCTGCCGGTCGCCTGTAGTTTAGTCATGAGAAGTCGCGAGGCGGACTCGAGCTCGCGCTTAAGATCAGGAGCCTCGGCGAGGTCATTCCCGGCAAACATCACAGCTGAGATCAAACGAAACGTCGCACGAGCACGCTGATTGGGCAAAGCGGCGTCAACGGTGGCCGTGAGCGGCTTAACTCCTGCGGGGAAGGATTTCACCAGCTCGTTCCAGCTCAGCACTTTTTGTGGAGATGATCGGAAGAACCGGCACATTTCAGCGGAGCCTCTCAGAAAAGTGGCATTTTTTGAGAAATCATCGTTATCGGCCGGTGTGTTAGCGGAAGCATTGCGGCTGGTGCTTGTGCTGGTGATTACCGTGGCCGTGCGATTCAAAAAAGGCCTGAGTATTTTTTCCGCGAAAACTTTAGCCTGCGATTTTTCAGGAGTGGCCGGAAGAAAACGCGCAAACGCTTCGCCAAGTGCTCCGGGGGGCGTCAGCATCAGTTCGAGACAGGAAAACGTCTTTTGAAAGGCGGTAGCAAGGGCTTTTTCGAGATCATCGTGCCCGATGTTGAATCGGTTCCAGAGTGCGGCGGCTTTGTCGATGGAAACATCCGCGATGATGCTGCCGAAGGCTTGTAATAAAACATTGCCCGAAACCGAGGAGAGCAGGAATGATGTTAAATCCATGGGTTAATTTTCATCTTGGAAAAAATTTCATCAATGCTTAAAATGAGACAATCCTATAAGTGCAGCCATCAAAAATAGTTAGAAAATGATTGACGTTAAGGGTTGCTATCTTTGATGGCTTTGATATAATGAAGGCCTGATAAAGAAGAACGTCTTAAATAGTGGCACCTGAAATACCTTTCTCCACGGCAAAGTCAGAGCATTTTCATAGTCACTTTGACTTGATTCAATTATACTGCATTTCGATATGATATTGTACCGAATTATTTGTCTTGCAGTACCTATTTAAAATATTCACAGAGCGAGGCGAATCATGAATCTGGCAGGATGTCGGTTTTTCACGGCAGTGAGTATTTTCAGGGTGGTGTTTTTGTTTGTGAGGGCAGGCAAATGAAGCCGCAAGCGAAATCAGGCATCTTTCTGAAGCCATCAGATGCCGTCGTGCATGACACATCTTCGGTGGCTGACTTTTCTGATGAAAAAGCCGTTGTCGAACTTCTTCCGGACTGGGCGAAGGGGGTTCCTATGGCTGTGACAGTTTGCAACATCGAGGGAATCATCATCGCCATGAATCCAAGGGCGGGGGAAACATTCGAGCGGGACGGAGGACTTCGACTTATTGGAAAGTCTCTCTACGATTGTCATCCACCGCGAGCGAGCGAGTTGATCCGGGCGCTGATTCGGGAAAACCGGTCAAAGACCTACACAATCGAGAAGAAGGGGATGAAAAAACTTATCCACCAGACCCCCTGGATACGCGATGGAAAAGTGGCGGGGCTGGTCGAGTTCTCGATCGTGCTTCCGGATCAGATGCCGCATTTCGTGCGAGGCGCTTAAACAAAAGTTCAAAGCAGCTCAACGAGTGAGTGGTACACAGGAACTCCCGTTTTTTTTAATCGCTCGTATGAATTATGTCCGCCTGCCACAAGGACGCAGTCTACGCCTAGGGCCGAGGCTGTATCGAAGTCGTGAAGTGTGTCTCCGATCATCACGGTGCGGGCGCCTGATTTCACGCTTTCAGTCAGGAGTTGTTTTCCGAGTTCGATCTTGCTGTGCGCGTTATGGTTGTCAAGGCCGCGTACGTCGGAAAAGAAGGCATCGAGCCTGAAATGACCGATAACTTTTTTTAGGCTGGTCTGATGTAATGCCGAGAGAATGAATTGCGGCATCGAGTGTGCTCGAATCTTTTCGAGCAGTTGCATTGTACCTGTATGCAACGAACATTCGAACATTCGTCTGTTATAAGCATCAATGAACTCCTGCCCGACGAGTTCAAAAGGTTCTTTTTCGAGGTCGAAACCGATTGCGCGATAATAGTTTATGACCGGAAACTCGAATACATCGAGATATCTTTCGCGCGTCAGCAGAGGGAGTGAGCGTTTCGCAAGACATTCGTTTATGATTTCGAGGCAGACCTCAATGTCGTTTATCAGTGTTCCGTTCCAGTCCCAGAGGAACTGGTTCCATGTTTCCCATATTTTGTGCATATTTAAGCCCTCGTTCTCAACAGATCATAAGCAATCATCAGCTATGAAACAAGCCTTTTTTGAAAATATCATGTGGTAGTAGTATATTTAGCGGGTCCTGCTTACAGGCATGACTACCAAAAGAAGACTAAATGTTCACGAATTTACGCCAAGCGAGATTCCTCACATTTGTTCGGGATAAAAAACAATCTCGTCATTTCGACCGAAGGGAGAAATCTCAACTGACCGGTTAGCATCCATTGTTAATCATGTTTACAGGCAGGATTAGTTGGAAGGATAAAATGAAAGAAATACCGGTAAAATTTAATACCTCGGGGCTGACTCTGCTTTCCTCTCCCGTTGAAGAAATTCTCGATGGTGTTGCAAGTCTTGGAATATACATCACTGATCTTGAGCGGAAGGTTGTTTTCTGGAATCGTGCCGCCGAAGAGATAACGGGATATTCGCGGGATGATATTGTTGGCTCTTCATGCAAAGACGATATTCTTTGTCATGTCGATCGTCATGGCCGTGGTCTTTGTGCTTCCGAGGTTTGTCCGCTTTATCGGTGCATGGTTACGAACGATGCAAGACGGCTTTCGACGTTTGTTTTCGCTAAGAAAAAAGATGGAACGCGTGTGCCGGTTATTATCTCTGTTTCTCCAATTCGTGATAATGAGGGACGTGCAATCGGGGGCATGGAAATATTTCAGGAAGCTGTGGCGGAGGCTCAACAATGGCAACTGGCGAGAGAGGTGCAGCATCGATTTTTCCCTGATCCTGCGCTGATCTCTAAATTAGCTCCGATCGGGTATGACTACTGTCCGGCTGACGAAATCGGAGGCGATCTGTTTTCTTTTTTTCCTGTTAAAAACGGTCTCGTGGCAGGGGTAATATTAGATGTTTCTGGCCATGGAACGGCTTCCGCTCTAATGGTTTCATTCATCAGGAGTACACTTTTCGAATTTCAGCAACATCAGATCGAAAAGCCGTCAGGCGTATTGAAATACCTGGCGGAGAGATATGAGGCCTTCAATGTCAGATCTCACCATTTTACCGCGCAGGCTTTTGTATATAATCCTTCAACGTGTGATTTGATTCTAAGCAATGCCGGACATCCACTCCCCGTGATTATTGACGCGAATGGCGTTCCAACCATGCTTGATCTGGGAGATGGAGGTCCGCCCATCGGTCTTTTTGGGGAGACGGAATTCAGTGATTTTTCAGTCAGACTCAAAGGGTGTCGAATCGTTTTCTATTCCGACGGAATAATCGAAAGCAAATCGCCGAGCGGACGCCGCATCGAGGAAGAAGGTCTTCGTGACATGTGCAGTGAGACATATTCCATGAAGCCGGCGGCGGCCGCGAAGGAGCTCGTTAAGAGAGCTTTTGCCTATGCTGAGTCGGCCGATCCTCAGGATGACATGACAGCGATTGTTCTTGATGGTGTCCCTCAATAGCACTCACCTCAGGTCGGAAATACAAATTCCTGTCAAGATGTGTGTGATATCCTGAACGAGCGGGAATAAAATAATGATCCCAGGATTGGCGTGAGTGAGAAATGGAGAATATGTAGATGTCACGAAAGAAGGGCACTAACGTAACCAAAGAGTCGGCTGGGTCTTATGGTGAGGCGGGAAATGCGTTGTTAAAGAGCGAATCTCCGTCTGGTGACGACGGCTCAGAGTGCTTGTACACCTATGGCGATTATCTGAAATTTCCAGATGAATTCAGATGTGAGATCATCGACGGTGTTCTTTACGACATGACACCGGCGCCAAATCGAGATCACCAGAAAATTCTGGTAGAGTTGGTGTTTCAGTTTCATCGGTTTCTCAAGGGAAAACCGTGTGAAGTTCTATGCGCGCCATTTGATGTCAGATTGCCCAGGGCCGATGAGCCGGACGAAGAGATTCGAACCGTTGTCCAGCCTGATCTGTTGGTTATCTGCGACAAGAGCAAGATCGACAAACGCGGGTTGCGTTGCGGACCTGACCTCGCTATCGAAATTCTGTCTCCTTCTACAGCATCTAAGGACTGTATCAAGAAACGGGGACTTTACGAGCACCACGGTGTCAGAGAATTCTGGATTGTTGATCCCGCTCATACCACTATTTCTATTTATCGCCTTTCTAATGAAGGCGTCTACGGTAAGCCCGACATCTATGATCGAAAAAGCCGCATAGCGGTCCAGATTCTGCCCGGTCTCGATATCATCGCGGCAGACGTTTTTGCGTCAATAATTGCGGAGTAGGGCGTTTACAATAATCGTAATGGATATCATTATGCACTTGCCCGTGTTCAGCCATTAGAAAAGTGCGAAAGATTACTTTAACTGCTTATCAAGGAATGAGAGTATTTCTGCGGGAAGTTGTTCATGAAACTTCTCGCGGTCAAAACCATTCGGGTCCGTGGACGGGAGAAACTTTGCGTTTCTCATGTGGAGCGGGAATGGGCTCAAGAACGATAAATGGCCGGCATTTTCGATGACTCTGAAAGTGACTTGAGTTCGATCCGGAACGCGGTCCAGCACCAGCTCTGCCTGCCATCTTGGAGTAATATCGTCGTGCTCGGCAACAAGCATGAGAATCGGGACGGTGACATTGCGCAACGAATCTTCCGGATAGTAAAAGGCAGTAGCCGGGGCCAGCAGAACCAGCGCTCGAACGCGCGGATCGGACACCACATCAACTCTTTCCCGAGTCTTTGACCAGGGAATACCGCCGGCCACAGCAAGGGCAGTGTAGCCGCCCATCGAATGTCCAATGATTGCAGTGCTGGCCACCTGGACACAATCGTGGTACCGGGCGTCGGATGAGATGGCATCAATCGTGAGGCGGATATGCCGCGGACGATTTACGAGGTTTTCATGCGTGCCTTCCAATTCGTTGTTGCTGCGATTGTTTCCAGGGTGTTCGGGCATGGCAACAATATAACCGTTCTTCGCCAGATGGGTCCCGATGGTTCGATAAACAAGGTGTGAGCCACCCCCTCCGTGGGAGATCACGATGAGGGGGAACCGGCCCTGAGCAACAGGGGCATCCGTGCTGACATCAACTTCAAATGATCCAAGCATGGTGGGTTTGGAGGGTATGTCGGTTGGATACAGTATGAGAGCCGGAGACGTGATGCTTTTGGTCTCGTCTTTTATTAGAATTGTATGGCATCCGACAAACATGTACACCCCCTTTATGCTGATATGGACTACATTATATTATCGATTTTTTTCGTCGCATTCGATTTATCGGTGCCTTTTTGATGACTTCAGCATATCATATCTGTGGTATTAATATGATTCGCAACCACCGATCGCGAAATAGGGAATGCTATCTGTAATGCAGCCGCCCAGATCCAGAAAGACAAGGAATTTGCTAAGAACTGGAAGCCGAAGATGTTGGCAGACTTAAAAGAAAAATGAGCACGGAGGAATTATGAAATTTCGGGCTTTATTTGTTGCATTTCTTCTCGTTTGCTCGATGGCGCTGTCCCAGGAGCTGAAAATAGACGTGTGTCGTAAAGCCGCTGAACGAGGCGATGTCAATGAACAACGTTACCTTGGAATGTGCTATTACGAAGGCAATTATGTCCCTCAGGATTACTTTGAAGCTGTGAAGTGGTTTCGAAAGGCGGCAGAACAGGGATATATTCCTGCTCAGCTTAACCTTGGTGAGTGTTATGCCAAAGGCCACGGCGTTCAGAAAGATCTCTTAGAGTCTGTAAAGTGGTATCAAAAAGCTGCGGAACAAGGGGATGACGCAGCTCAGGGCCATCTTGTGATGATGTATTCAAAGCAGGAAGGTGTGCCAAGAGATTATGTCTTAGCATATATGTGGGATTTAATATGGTGCGAGAAAACAGGTCATACTGATGCGCGGTATATCGCGAACCTTTTGAAGAAGATGACCCCCGAACAGATCGAGAGAGGCCAGGAACTTGCGCGGAACTGGAAGCCGAAGAAGTGGGCAGAGTTGAAAGATAAATGAGCATTCTGCATAGTATTCGAGTCAACGATCAATGCAGCCGAGGAATGCGAATCAGGGTTAGTGACATTCTTGAAATGCTTGCTGATGGTGATCGGAAATGATTCTTCCCCTTGATTCCATGAGCTGAAAACAGTGTAAAATGGGAGATCATCAAGGACTAGCCACGTAAAGCGAAGAGGCTGATAAAAGGATGAAAAACCGATGATGCTTTCTCGACAAAAACATTTTTTCATTATTTCATTGGCAATTGTTTTCATCCTGTCCCTTGCGATCGGGACAGATGGATATTGTGAGGAAGCCCCTCTTCCAGATGGGGACTCCTCAACCTCAATCCCGTTTCATCTGAAGTCGGATGTTATTACAATCTTCGAGGCGGCCTTTCTGGTGTTCGAGGAATACCCCTTTACGTTCTTCATGGCACCGCATGTTCCCATTGAGGCGTCTTACGGATTTTCATGCCATTCGTTGTCCGAAGCAATCGGGGTTCTGGAGAGTAAAGGAAAGATCAAAATCGGAACAGTACTGGATGAAACCATCTTTCTGGCAGCTCCGCTCAAGGAATTCGAGATCATCAAAACCCTGGCAGAAGAAAACTATAATTTTATCCAAAAGGTCAAACCCTTTTCCAGGGAGGAAGGCGAGATTGAAATTCAAAAGGCGCGCATTCTCCCCGGGGCGGCACTGCTGTCGAGCATGACAATTTCCAAACGGATGCCCGTTTCTCTGGATCAGGTGCCCGAAGGAGATCTGGGTTTTCACCATGACATACGTCTCTCGTATGAAAAGTCGTTCAGTCTGGCGGCAGCTATTCTCGGGTGTCACATGTATCTGAAAGAGGATACACTGGTGGTCAGCCCGGTAAACACATCCAGGACTTTGG
The DNA here is from genome assembly GCA_015233155.1 of Candidatus Rifleibacteriota bacterium. GTDB lineage: Bacteria > Muiribacteriota > Ozemobacteria > Ozemobacterales > Ozemobacteraceae > JADFYG01. The sequence goes on along the minus strand of JADFYG010000044.1, from coordinate 35,073 downwards.
AAATGATGCCGATCGCTCAACCTGTCGAGACAGACGAACTCTTCAAGGTTATCGCCACTATCGGATGGAATGGAGGGAGGGCCGTGATTCAGCATTCCGGAGAACTGCTGAAGGTGACAGAGCATCAAGTGATCGGTGATTCCTGGCGCGTTCTCAAGATCCGTCCCGGGGAGGTTGATATGGTCAATGAGCTTTCCAACCGCCAGGAAACTTTTCGCGTTCCGTGATTTGATTCCCTCCGCCTCTGCCCAGCCGTACCATCAGAAATGGATGGAAAAACTGCTGAAAATCGTAAGTGTATATTTCCTGAGGTGGCTATGTAGTGATCAGCCTTTAACGAAATACTACCGGAAAACAAATATGGCACTTTTCCCCGCAATGAGTTTCATGACGAGAATTCACCCCGATGTGGACCACACGGTCCGGAAGATGGGATCAGGAAGCCAGAGGGAACAACACCGGCCGAAAAGATGCTCTCTGGCTGCTACCAAAGATACGCGCTTGCCATTTTTCCCATGACTTCAAAGGGAAACATCTGCTTGGCAGGAGATCCCATCATTCCATAACAAACATGCAACGGCAATAAATGTTCTTCCCTGGGATGACAATATCTCGCCTCGGGTGCGGTTTCCCATTCAACCAATCTGCGCTCCCGTTCTTCTTCGCTGAGTTCATGGCTTGTGCAGGTTGCTCTGAGCGATTCCTCAAACCGCCAATTCCGATTTCGGGATTCAATTGTCGACGGCGAAAAGAAGGCTTGCAGATTATGAAAGGAAAAACCGGAACCTAAAACAAGAATATTTTCTTCAATCAGGGGCGCAAGTGCTTTGCCGATCTTAATGTGTTCTAAGGGATTCAGGCTATTAATAAGGGAAAGTTGAACACATGGAATATCCGCAGCCGGATACATAATTTTAAGCGGCACAAACAGGCCGTGATCAAATCCTCTCCGATTGTCGGAAACAGCAGGGAATTCATCATTTTTCAACAATTTTAAAATTTTCCCCGCCAAAAGAGGATCGCCAGTTGCGGGATACTGAATCTGATAGGATTCTTCCGGAAACCCATAATAATCATAGAGGAGGTGAGGATTCTTCGCTTGCGTTACAGTCGGCTGATTCTCTTCCCAATGAGCACTGATAACTATGATTGCCGATGGTTTTGCGATGAGCACTGGCATCTTTTTCAGGGTATCAACCATTTCCTCATGAGATGCATCTCCCAATAATGGCAATGGTCCACCACCATGGGAAATATACAAAACCGAACCCCTCTTTTTCTCATTCATCATAAAAACCTCTCATGTTTTCATTTTCTGCGGTGTTTCCTTGCATCATAACGGCGACGGATCTTTCCGCTTCTTTTTCCCGTTTCCCAACGATATGGAACAATGTAACAAACTGATCTGAATCATTCAAGAAACCTCCCAAGGAATCCAAAGTCATATACTTCTCCCCAGTAGAATGGCTTGAATAGACTGATTTAAACGAATGGCAGGCGGGACCGCCGGGCCCGCCGAGAAGCTCGTGGCAAAAGACACGGCGCGCCCGGCGGTCGCTGCCCCACCTGTCTAGAATTAAATGACCCTGGGCCTGGTCGCGAGATAAGTGCGAAAGATTACTGAAAGGTTTATCATAATATTCTACAATGTCATGATTCAAAAAACCGGGAGTAATTTATGGGATTGCCATCAACGCACAAAAATAATCAGAAATATATCTGCAAAGATTATTTTACATTACTTGAAGACGATCATCGGGAAATGATTGACGGAGAAGAGTATTTTCAGTGATGGCATGACGCAGTTAAACTTCTGACCAAATGGCGGCCGGCCAAGGGAAAAGAATATGAGACGGGAATTTGCGGGGAAAGAGCTTATGGACCTGAAAGAAGAATGGATTCAGCTTGCCAAAGAGTTGAACTTCGAGTTCAAAGAGGGCTTCAATGCCGTTCTTGAATCTAAAGTTGTTTCCAGCCTTATGGGAGGCGAGTTTGGGCCGGAAGGGGCGGCTGTCTTTCAAACCCCGATCATGCAAGCGATCTTGTCGCGTGTCTTTCTCGGCATGGCTACGGGAAAATCGGGCAACTATGAATTTTTTGTTTTCAAGGGCGACAAGACAACTTCGAGAAATCGCACCTCCTATTATGTTCGAACAATTCTTGCATTTCCAAATTCGCTTGGAATCGGCCTCAATATTGAACCATCCGGTTTTTTCGATCGACTGATCCGTTCTATTTTTCCGGGAAAAACTGTTCACACCGGGAATAGTGACCTCGATACGGTTCTATCCATTAAGGCGGATGATCAGCAGAAAGCCCTCAGGTTTTTGCAATCCGATACCCTGAAACTGAAAATGCTGGCTTTTCAGAAGATTTCTCCCGAGCTGCGGATCAATGACCACGGCCTGCTGCACACCGAACCTGGAGAAATTGCCTCAGCCACTCATATTCAGGAAATCATGGCCTATCTCACCGGCCTGGCCGACGAATTTTGCGCAAGGAATTCCTGACCGATGCCGGCTCTTTCCGGCGCTCGGCGACCATGGCTGTCGACGGGTATTAAGCTTGCCGCAATCGATTTCGAGATCCACCCGGAGAAAGATACCCTGCTGGAAATCGGAGCATGCTTGCCGGACGGGCGTTCCTTTCGCCGTACAACCCATTCCCGCTCGCCACTACCCGATCTGAAAAATCTGGCGGAATTCTGCCGCGGTACAGAGTTCATAATTGGTCACAACCTGGTATTTCATGACCTCGAATGGCTCCGTCGTCATGACCCCAAAAATCCGCTCAATCATCTGACCCCGGTCGACACTCTCGTTCTGGCCCCGCTTGCCTTTCCCCGGCATCCGTATCACCGCCTCTGGAAGGGATACAAACCAGTCGAAAACAGCCGGAACAACCCGGTGCGTGATTCCGCATGCAGTCTCGATCTTCTGGAAGAACAGCTCGAAACGCTTTCTCGTGATCCATTGTTCCCGGTGTACCGCAGCCTTCTGGAGATAGACCCAAAAGTGACCGGCACAGGCCAGTTTCTGGGTCGTTTTCAAACCGGATCACCCATGCATGCAAAAGAAATCACAAGGACTCTTCTAGCCAGATTCGGAAATGTCGTCTGTTCAGCCAGGCTCAGAGAGCTTCCGCAGCTTCTTGCAAACGGTGATACTCTTGGAAAACTTTCAACCGGCGATAGTCTGGAAAAGTTCCTTGATAACGGCGATACGCCGGAAAAATTTCACGTCAACGGTGCCGATGTAGCATTTGCCGCTGCCTGGCTTTCCACGATCATGATTATGGGCAGGGAAGGCGATCCCGCTGGTCACGAGGCTTCCTCGCGGCTTGCGCCATGGGTCGTTCACCAGTTTCCACGGGCGGCCGGCTGGCTGGATCGACTGCGGTCCATTCCTTGCGGTTCCTGCGCATACTGTGACCGGGAGCATTCCGCGATCAGCGGATTGAAGCAGTTCTTCGGATTCAGTTCATTCCGCCCCGTATCGGACAATCCTCCGATCAGCCAGCAGGATATCGTGGAACGCATCCTGCGTAGGGAAGACCTGCTGCTCGTTCTTCCAACCGGTGGCGGAAAGTCGCTCTGCTTCCAGCTTCCGGCACTCATGCTGGCTCGGCGCAGGAAACTGCTGACACTTATCATTTCACCTCTCCAGTCGTTGATGAAAGATCAGGTCGACGCCCTGAAAAATCGCGGAATCTCCAATGTCGGAGCAATCAGCGGACTCCTCAACGTGTTCGAGCGGATGGACACGATCGAACAGGTAAAAATGGGCGATATCGATCTGCTTTTCGTGGCCCCGGAACAGCTCCGCAACGAGTCTTTCTGCCAAACTGTCCGGCAACGGGAAATCGGCCTTATCGTCATCGATGAAGCTCACTGCCTGTCGAAATGGGGACATGACTTTCGGCCGGACTATCTGTTTATCTGCACGTTTCTGAAGGAAACCCTCGGCCCTGGCGTTCCCCTTCCGCCGGTAGCCTGCTTTACCGCAACCGCGAAAAAGGATGTGGCGGATGAGATCTGCGAAATCTTCAAAATCCAGGCCGGAAAACAGCTTTATCGCGTTCAGAGCAACCTGGAACGCGATAACCTCAGCTTCTATGCTCATGAGGTTCCCACAAATCAAAAGCGGGATGTACTTCTCAATCTTCTTCAGCCACTTCGCCAGGAACTGATCGAGTCCCGCGCAGGGGCGATTGTTTTCACCTCCCGGCGTTATGAGGCGGAGAGTCTTGCCGTCTTTTTGCAAAACAAGGGAATCAGGGCAGATTACTTTCACGGCCAGCGAACTCCGGAAGAGAAGCTTCAGGTGCAGGATCGGTTCATGACCGGAGCGGTTCCTGTCATCTGTGCCACAAATGCCTTCGGAATGGGGGTCGACAAGAGCAACGTCCGGCTGGTCGTCCATTTTTCCGTTCCAGGCTCTCTTGAAAATTACCTCCAGGAAGCCGGGCGCGCAGGCCGTGACCGAAATCCAGCCCAGTGTCATCTGATCTTTGACTCAAATGATCTGGACATGCAGTTTCAGATGTGTTCCATGAGTCGGATTGAAACCATCGATCTGATCAGCATCTTCAGAGTCCTTGCCTCTTTTGTCCGGAAGAAAAAAAACGGGGTTGCGGGAGAAATCGTCAAAACCACAGGGGAAATCCTGCGCGACGATTCATATGAAGACGGATCCTTCGAAGCCAGCGATGCCGTGGCCGATACAAAAGTGAAGATCGCGCTTGCCTGGCTGGAAAAACTGGGACGGGTCGAGCGCACATGGAATCGCACGCATATGATCAACGCCAGACCGCGCACCGAAACCTATGAGGAAGCCGAAAAGCGAGTCGATAGCTTGGACATGAAACCTCGGGAAGCCATCGAGTGGAAGCGGATTCTTTTCATTCTTTTCCAGGCTCCGAAAGCACGCCTGATGAATACCGATTCCATCTGTCTGCAGACCGGCAACGACACGCCTGTGGTCATCCGGACCCTGCGGGCAATGCAGGAGGCCAATCTGATTCATCAGGAGATGAACCTCGCGATCGAGGTTTCCCAGGCTCACTCGAACAATCCCGGAACGGAACGCCGCTGGAAACGACATGTCTTGATTGAACAGGCCTGGATCAGATTTCTTTCAGATGCGGAACAGCCGACCGGAGAGTGGTTCCAACACAGGGTCAGGGAAACGGTCTCCCGGTTGAGGGAACGCATCGAAAAGGAAGCGGTTGCATCGATTGTCGACGCCATTGATGGCCGGAGAATCAGGCTTGTCCTTGAGTCGCTCGCCCGGGAAGGAAGTCTCCAATACAGATTTCAGGGAGACGATCTTGTCTGGATAATGCTTAAACGGCCGATTTTAGAACTGGCTTCGATGGCCGATGCGAGACGATCCACCGGGAATTCGTTCGCTGCTTTCTTTTTACGCCTGATGACCGCCGGAGATAAAAAGAAGAGTATCGAGTTTCCGCTCAATCATCTGGACTCTATCATCGAAAGAGAGCAGTCCGCACCTCTTTCCCCGACTGACCGGTTCGGCCTTATCAGGAACATCCTTCTGACAATGAATGACTGCCAGGCGATCGATCTGAAATCGTCTCTTTCCGTATTCAGAACCGCAATGACCCTGAAAATCAAGGATAAGGCCGGTCCTCCGAGAAAAGAGGAGTGTACCGATCTTGAATCCTATTTCCTCGGAAAAAATGCTCAGATTCACGTCATGGAACGATATGTACAACTGGCGAAATCAGGCGATGACAAAGCTGCCCGAAGGTATATTCAGGATTATTTCACACTTTCCCGAGCTGAATTCGAGGAACTGTATTTTCGCAGAAAGAAAAAACAGCTGGAACTGCCAGTTGATACTGCCACATGGGAACGCATTCTCGGCAAACCCCAGGCGGAGGCTGATCGGCGTTTTCAGCTTTCTCCGGTACAACAGCAAATCATTTCGGAGGGAATAACAAAAAATCTTCTTGTCCTGGCGGGCCCGGGAAGCGGGAAAACCCGGATACTGGTCCACCGGGCGGCATGGCTGCTGAAGGTTAAACGTGCTCCTCCGCGTAGTATTCTGGTTGTGGCATTCAATCGCTCTACAGTTCTGGAGATCCGCCGCAGGTTGAAAGATCTGGTGGGTCCGTCGGCCAGGGACATTCAGGTTTACACGTATCATGGCCTCGCTTTGCGTGTTACTGACCGGTCACTGGCGAAGGGGGGCGATGTTGGCGCAGATGTTTCCCGGTTCGATCTGATTCTTCGGGAAGCGGTCGGGCTTTTAAAGACCATGGATAGCGACGAGCGTGACAAGCTGACCGGAGGCCTGGTCGGCCGACTCAGATATCTTCTGGTAGATGAATACCAGGATATCAATGAGCTCGAGTATTCCCTGGTCGCCCTTCTGGCCCGAAAGGATCAGCCTGATGCCTGCAGAAAGGTCCATCTTCTTGCGGTAGGCGATGACGATCAGAATATCTATGCTTTCAAGGGAGCGAATGTCGAATTCATCAGGCGGTTTCAGCAGGATTATGACACTGCCGGCTATGATCTGTTACTGAACTATCGTTCCACGCCGGCCATCTGCAATGCTTCCCGGACTTTCATTTCGGGAAACGCCGACAGATTGAAATCGCGGATGGTTCTGGAGTCTTCAAAGGAGAAGGAGCAGGGTTGCGGGAATGAGCCTGTTCGGTTAATCCGGATCGACTCTAGTTCTAACGCCGATTCACTCGTAATTGATTTGCTGGAAAAACTTCGGGATACTTCTCTGGATTCTTCAAATACTGCCTCTGACATCGCGGTTCTTTCGCTCCAGAATGAAGATATTTCGAGAATAAAACGGATTCTGGATACCGTTGGAATTCCCTGCCGTACCATCCGGAAAATGCCCGTTCCTCTTGAGCGAATCAGGGAGTTTTGGACTCTTTTCCAGGGACTGCGCGAGCATTCCGGAGCGAGCAGCGGGCCGGCCGCCGGAAAGCAGTATTTCAACGCATCGGCGGAATCAGATGACGGGGAATTGGCGAGCGATGTTCCTTTTCAGGAAATGCGGCCAGGCGAATGTGCCCGTATAGCCGGGGAGCTGCTGGCGACATCTTTTCAGGAACCTTCCGAATGGAAGGAACTGGCTGAAGCCATGATCGATGAGTATTTCCTTACGGCCAGGCATCCGGATCTGGTCGGTCTTCTCGAGGCAATGTTGGAGGGAGGCCGAGAAATGCGGCTTGGCGAAGTTCGGCCGACGGGTCTGGTCACGCTTTCCACAATGCATTCGGCCAAGGGACTGGAGTTCGATACGGTTATTCTGCGAACGGACGGGTTTGGGGGATATGAACTGACGCCCGAAAAGCTTGAAGCTCTCAGGAGGCTTTTGTACGTAGCCATGACCCGGGCGAAGAACAGATTGATCATTATATGTCCGGAAAAAACCGTAGCATGTGGTGATGCCGGAATCGTCATCGATGAACTGATGCGGCTTTCCCCCGTCGAAACCGTTATAGCGTCAAATGAGCGGAACTATCCCCGTTGCCGTCTACTGGAACTGTCGCTGAGGGATGTCGATCTTTCCTGGCTTGGTCGTAACCCCGCGCATAAATTGATTATCGCGGCGTTGTCGCGGGTCATTCAAGGAACGGAAGGCAAACTGGTTCAGACAGGAGATGACTGGTATATCGATGCAGGCGGGGTTCACATCTGCCATATTTCAAAGCAGGGCGCTGAGCTAATTCAGAAGCTTTTATGCACCGGTTTTATTCCGTTTCTGGCTCGCTGTATGGCTGTCATGGTATGGACAGCCCAGGACAACGATCCGAAATACAGGGACTCCTGTCTCCTGGAATCCTGGGAGGTTCCTTTGTTCGAACTGGAGTTCCGGAAGAAAGACGGTAGTTGAGATGAAGTCGGTCAGTCGTCGCCATGTCCGACAGCTACTATCGCTCCGCGCCGGGCGACCGATGCGACTGTATCCGTGGAGAAATTTCAGAAGTGATTCCAAGTCCGGCTACTCTTCTATTGACTGGACGGCAATTCTTCGTATAATTAGCGAAATTCAGCAACGTTTGTGAAGGAGAATGGTATTCTACGGATGTTCGCGATATGAATGAGGAAAAAAACACCAGAACCGTCATCTGCTGTAACTGTGATGAGGAAATCGTAGTCCTGCAGCACGACGAAAAGTCCGGGAAAATTCCCTGTTCCCGTTGCGGATTCAGTAATCGTTTCGTTTCGGAAACAAAAGCGGGCGGGCAAAGGGCGATTCCGGGGGTAGTCCGATTGCTCCTGGTTGCAGTGATTACTAGTGTTCTGGCCCTGGTGATCGTCCGGCATTTTTTGCCGGAAGAGCGGTTGAAGATTCTCTTCATCGGGAACAGTTTTACGTTCGGCCATGATGTCCCGGTTCTGTTTCAAAAGATTGCCGGAACGGGAAGACCCAGGTCCTCGACGAATATCACGGTTGTGGCCGTCCCCCGTCTCGCCCTTAATGAGCACTGGCTTTCCACGGAGACACGAGCACTTGTTTGCAACGAACCGTGGGATTACGTTATTCTGCAGGATCAAAGCACCATAGCTTTTGATAACCCGACTCAGATGGAAAGCTCCATTTCAAAATATGTAGAATCTATGGTCCCGGGAAAAAGGAAACAGGTTGTTCTCTTCGGTACCTGGGCTGATTTGGGCAGTTCACACCTCGAACCTGTCATCACCAGTTTATATCGGCGGTGCGCGCAGAAGACCCGAAGTGCTCTTGCTCCGGTAGGGAGCGCATTTATCCGTGCTCAGAGGATTTTTCCGGCTCCGGATTTGTTCGACCCGGATGGACATCACGCCTCTGAGTATGGTGCATGGCTGGCAGCCATGGTCATCTACTCCACCATCTTCGGAGAAAAACCGGTCTTGCCTCTGACGGAAACTTCCGAAAAGGAGAAACGCCTGGAACTCCTCGCTGGAGTTGCCTGGGAAGCAACTCAAGGCAGTGGAATTCCCTGTCCGAAATCCTTCCCCAAATGAGGGGCCTCTCATTCCTCTACATTTTGCCGAGCCGCAACAACACATGAACTTCTGCCCAGCGCCATCAGATTCGTAATTACTTGTAATCTCTTCCCCAATTTCAATACCCCGAATCGCAATATCACAGAATTCTTTCTGAAAATTTATCTGTTTTCTCAAACAGGGATTGTGAAGCTAAATCAAATACCTCTTGTCATTCGCGGGTATGTTGAATACTTTCACTTTAAGGTAACAAAAAAACATAGGTCTGAGCACCGCTCGTGAGTGCGGATCTCCTTCGGAATCGTGAACCCCGTTTTTCGTGTCATTTCTGAGGTGGAATTACCATCCGGAACCTGAATGTACATGTTCTCCGGGCCGTCCCGGTGAGAGGGGAAACGTTATGAAGAAATCAATGCTCGTGCTTGATCAAAAAGGAGTCGCCCAGGTCATTGTCATTTGCATCCTGATGACAGTCATTGGCCTAGCCTTGTTTTGTTGGGGCAGATGGGAAGGAAATTTCGCGCGTCATATCCCATCATGGTCGGTCAGTAACGGGAGAATAGACCTCGTCTATTACGATTCACCATACGCCGGATTCTACAAATACACATACGTTGTCGGAGACGTCCTTTTTGAAAAAACAGAACTCCAGCCACTGATGGGGGTGTTGCGATTCGACCCGCACGATTTTAGCAATATCGTCAGTTTTCAAAATAACCTGATTCGACAAAACATGGGGGATCGTTTGGGAAGAACGCCTGTAACAATTTCGGCGCGAGTCTATTACGATCCCGATGCTCCAAATGTAGCAACGGTTTTTCCTGAGTATTATGCGAGTGTGAACCATGAGGGAAAAGTCTTTCTGGGCATTACATTGTTGACATTGTCGGGGCTCATCATTTTTGCCCCAAGGGTTCTTTGTTGGCTCAGGCCGGAGCTGCTCGAAGAAACCCCAGTCGTTCCAGTTGCCCCAGCCACCCCGTCCATTCCGGTCACTCCACAGCAAAAAGCTTTGGCCTGACCTGGGGTATCCCTCACAAGCCAAACGAATTAAGAGTGCTTGGGTTGGGCGCGTCCGCCGAAGGTGTGAAATAATGGTCCTTCGAAAATCACAAGCCCGACTGAGGCACATGCTTCCAATCTGTGCTTGAAGTTTGAGATGCCTTTTCGCCGGGTTGGGCGTCCGGAGTTGAAGGCACCTGTTTCAATGCTTCCTCGACTTCACCGAGTTTCTCATCGGTGAACGGGATCAACCCGAAAAAGCCCGCGTAAACCGGCCAGGCGTCATTATATTCTTCTTCCAGCAAAAGAATCCAGCGAGTGCCCGGATTGGGAAAGGCCTCCCTATGGAATTTCCAGTTTTTGGGGGCTTCACAGGCAGAGTAAGTGCCAAGGCTTACCGTCAGCTCTTTCGCTGTGACTGCTCCTTTCAGCAGTTTGATAACGCTGAAACGCGTTGTAACCGGAGTAAAATAGTCGGTTTTTCCCTGGTCCAGTATTTTTTGAAACTCAGGAGTGAAGCCGACAAACTCGCCGACCGCAACGATGCGACTTCTGGAAACGCCTCTTTCAAGGGTGGGCATTAGACCCACTGATGCCTGGAGACAGGAACATGTAAAAAAGTTGAACCATAAAAGTAGTACAACGGTTATTCTGATATTCATCTGTGACCTTTCCCAGTGGATTTTCCCGAATCGCTTTTTTCGATGATACCGTAATTCTGACGCGCCAAGTATTTTATTCTTTTAGCTTCCTTCAATTTGAGTGGGAATCTTGAGTTAATACTCTTCATGATTCATAACAAATTCGAGATTGCATTTTCATGGCGAATAATAGAGAATTATGGAATGCGGTTGGGGTACTAGATACATATGATACTGTTTCTCCCGCAAAATAATGACAGGAAAAGCCAGAGCCCCGGATTGGATCATGGAACTACAGTTCATATCGACTTATTCGGGTTATCGTGGACCGCGCTTCCCTCGTGCCTGCGGCATGGCAATTATGCTCTTCTGTCTGCTGGCGATATTTTTTGCCGAGGCTTCCGTAAACGGACAGGAACTCTCGCAAGCCTCGATGTCACCCATTCTTTCCGCTTCCGAGGTAGACTATCCACCGTTTTGCCTGCTCGATAAAGAGGGGCGTGCGGCAGGCTTTTCGGTGGAACTGCTGCAGGCCACGGTTCGTGCCATGGGGCGCGACATCACCTTCCGCACCGGCCCATGGGACGAGGTCAAGACCTGGCTGACGCAAGGAAATGTGCAAGTCTTGCCTCTGGTGGGTCGTACGCCGGAGCGGGAAGCCCTGTTCGATTTCACTTTTCCATACATAGCCCTTCATGGCGCCATTGTTGTTCGAAAGGACAGCTCTGGCATCAGGAATCTTCAGGATCTGAAGGGGCGACGGGTTGCCGTCATGAAAGGTGACAACGCCGAGGAGTTCCTGCGCCGCGAAGAACGTGGGATCGAGATTCACACGACGACGACTTTTCAAGAAGCCCTCCGGGAACTTTCTCAGGGTCATTATGACGCTGTCGTCATCCAGCGTTTGGTTGGACTACGTCTCATAAAGGAAACGGGGATCACGAATCTTCGGATTATCAACCGGCCTATCGACGGATTCCGTCAGGATTTTTGCTTCGCGGTAAAAGATGGCGATCGGGAGACCCTGGCCCTGTTGAATGAAGGCCTGGCCCTGGTTCTTGCCGACGGAACCTACGACCGGCTCCACGCGCGATGGTTTGCCTCCCTGGAACTCCCCACCCAACGCCGCCTGTTGATTGGTGGTGATAGCAGAAATCCCCCCTGGGAATACCTTGATGAAAACGGCCGACCGACGGGATACAACGTCGAATTGACTCGCGCCATCGCGCAAGAGGCGGGCCTCGACGTCGAGATTCGCCTCGGGGTCTGGTCAGAAATGGTTCAGGAGCTGGAAAACAACGAGATCGATGCCTTGGCGGGAGTGTTCTATTCCCTGGAACGAGGACGAATGTTCGATTTTTCTCCCGCTCACATCGTGAACAGATATGTAGCGGTCGTGCGCTCGAGCGATGGACCCCCGCCAGAAACTATCGCCGAGTTGGACGATAAGCACCTTGTCTTGAAACGACGAGATATCATGGAAGACTGTTTGACCAGAAACGGGCACAAAGAGCGGGTTTCCACCGTCGATTCCGAGGAGGATGCCTTGGAGCAGCTTGCATCGGGGAAGCACGACTGTGCCCTGGTGCCCAGAATTACGGCCTTGAATTTAATAAAGAAGCACGGTTGGACGAATCTTGCGCTGAGTCAGCGTTCCTTGCTTTCACAGGATTACTGTTTTGCCGTGGGCAAGGGGCAGAAGGACCTTATGATGCAACTTAGCGAAGGCCTGAAGACTCTCGAAAAAACAGGGGAATATCGACGCATCCGGGATAAGTGGCTTGGCATGTACGATGAGCGCGGCCTTGACTCCGAAGCAGCCTTCCGACTTCTGGGCATGATCGGGCTTCCCGTTTTCCTGGTTCTGGCCGCGTCTTTCGCCTGGTCATGGTCCTTGCGCAGGCAAGTGGCGAATCGGACGGATGAATTGCGGCAGGTCAATGAGACGCTTCGCGTCGAAATCACTGAGCATAAGAAAACGGAAGAAGGGTTACGACTTCGAAGCGAAATCATGCGGAACCTGTCCGAGGGAGTATGTTTCATCAGGTTTGCGGATGCCATAATCGTTTGGGCCAACCCAAAATTCGAGACGATGTTCGGGTATCATCCGGATGAACTGATCGGCAAGGATATCTCGATCGTAAATGCCCCGGACGAGAAAACACCCGAGGAAAAAAAGAGTGAGATTTTGAGCGCTTTGAGCAAGACGGGCACTTGGCATGGTGAGATCAGGAACATCCGAAAGGACGGTTCTCCCTTCGATTGCTATGCGAATGTTTCGTTGTTCGAACATCCCGACTACGGAAAGATCATGGTCACGATCCATACCGACATCACTGATCGCAAGCGTGCGGAAGCCGAGAAAGAAAAACTGGAGGTTCTGAATCGACAGCTCCAGAAGTCAGAAAGCCTGAGCCGTATGGCCGGAGCCATCGCTCATCACTTCAACAATCAGCTGCAGGCACTATCGGGGAATCTGGAATTGGCTCTGGACTGCATCCCGTCTGGTATGGGGAAACATGTCGAGTTTCTGACTAATGCCATGCAAGCGACCCACCGTGCTTCGGCGGTGAGTTCCCAGATGCTGACATATCTCGGACAAGCCACCAGCGAACGGGTGCCATTGGATTTGACCGAGACATGCCGTCTGAGCCTGCCTATGCTCCAGGCCACATTGCCGAGGAATGTGGAGTTGCAAGTGGATATGCCTTCTCCAGGTCCGGTCGTCAGCGCAAATACGAACCATCTGTCACAGGTTCTGGTTAATTTGGTTACTAACGCCTGGGAAGCCTGCGATCAAGGCCAGTCGGTTATTCATGTTTCCGTAAAAACGGTGTTGTCGTCAGATATTTCCGAATCGCATCGCTTTCCCGTCAATGCTCCTCTGACCAGCGGCGCTTACGCCTGCCTGGAAGTGAAGGATACCGGATGTGGCATTGCCGCGAAGGATATTGGCAGCATCTTTGATCCGTTCTTCTCCAGTAAGTTCATCGGACGAGGGATGGGATTGCCCGTGGTTCTTGGAATTGTAAGAGCCCATGACGGTGCAATTACCGTTGAGAGTGAGACGTGCCGCGGGAGCATCTTTCGTGTTTATTTGCCTTTGTCATCCCAAGAAGTTCGCCATCCCTTGAAGAGCGTGGTCCAGGCACCGATGACGAAAGAGGTCGGCACGATACTGGTAGTCGATGACGAAGAAATGATTCGCGATGTGACCGCGATGATGCTTTCAAATATGGGTTTCACGGCACGCACGGCAAAAGACGGCGTCGAAGCCATAGAGGTGTTCCGACAACATCAGGATGAAATTCGATGCGTACTGTGCGATCTGACCATGCCGCGAATGGATGGCTGGGAGACATTAGCCTCTTTGCGTAAAATTGCTCCGGATATCCCTGTTATCCTGGCCAGCGGGTACAATAAGGAACAGGTCATGTTCGGCGAACATTCTGAACTCCCACAGGAGTTTTTACGGAAACCATATCGGAAAGACCAGCTTACAGAAGCGCTTCGTCACGTTTTGGCGGGCGCGAGCGGCTGATTTTACAAAGTGGTATTGAAATTTGTTTCGTGAATATTGCAACTACCTCTGCAGAAAATGAATTTGACTGAAACACGCTGGGGAAAGCCGTTTTTCGATGTCTGGGCAAGACGACTTACCTGGTTTGGGGTAAAAGGATTTCCTCTGATCTTTTCATTTTCAGTAATTTCCGCGATTATTCTCGGCTGGTTTGCATATAACAATACATACGAGTATGACCTGAAGGATATGATGACCGGAGAGGATGAATCCTTCAGGGTTTTCCATGAGTTCCTCGATATATTCGGCCCGGACGATGACATTATTGTCGCGCTTCCCATCAAGGAATTCGGACTTGAAGCAATTCAGGATGCCTTCAAGGTAAAGGAGACGATCAAGGGAATCCCTGGAATAGAAGGAATTCTGGATCTTTCCATGGCTGCAGGAATCAAGACCCCGGAGGATATAGAATACCTTTTTCAGAGACCAAGACTGCTTCAAAGAAAGCTGGATACTATTGCCCAAAGCAGAACAATCAGGGGATACCTTCTCGGCAGCGACGAAAAAGCCCAGACAATTGTCATAAGAACTGTTTCTCTTTCGGCAAAAGAAAAGCAGGAACTTGTCAGAAAAATTCGCGCAGCCCTGGAAAATTCCATGGGTTACTCCAAGGTTCATCTTGGTGGCTATCCGGTTTTCGCGGAGCGATATGTCCACCAAATGATACGCGGGAATTCCATCTTCCTGACCCTGTCGACTCTTGGTGCATTGGGACTTTCTCTCTTAATGTTTCGTTCCCTTTCGCTGACACTTGCGGTTGGACTGGTTATTTCCATTCCAGTCATATGGACAAACGGACTCTTTTCAGCAATGGGATACAAAATTTCACTTTTCTCGACGCTTCTTACTCCGACTCTGTTGTTCGTTGGCCTTTCGCTGGCAGTCCAGTTCATCGCCCGCTTCAGACTCGCCCTGGTAAGAAACCTTCCAAAGGACAGCCAAGGGGTGGAAATCTGTCTGACGGAAGCCATTGCCGAGGCTCTTCCTCCCTGCTTTCTCTGCAATCTGACCGCTATTGTCGGTTTTTCGTCCCAGATTTTTTCCAGTATGTCCGGAGTCCGGGCGTTTGGAATTTTTTCCTCTCTTGGGGCGGCTCTGGCTTTCTTCTCCGGTTTTATACTTCTCCCGGGTTTTTGCTTCAGGATGACCAGTTCATTAAATTTCGGACAGACATCAGATGCTTTCGAAAGACGTATCGGTAGGATTCTTGCCAGGTGTATTCTTCCACCCCGGAAAATTTTCATTGGGGCTGTCATATTTACCGGAACCATCGGGTGGGGGATTGCTTACCTTCACATCGGTTCCAACCCGCTTGATGCCTTCCCGGCGGATGACACCGTTCTTGTAGACCATCGCTTTATAGACCAACATTTTTATCTTGGTGCAAGACAAATATCATTGGTTCTTCGTTCCAGGGGCCGTAACTTTGATAAGATCAAGCCCATCCAAAAAATGATACGCTTACGGGATTCCATAGCTTCCGACACGGAAGTAGTCTCGGTCATTTGTCCGACGACCATTCTTTCCGATGTTCAAACCCAGCTTTCCGGCAGGCCGGATGACAACCCCCAGTCAGACACTGATATTGACCATGTACTTCGACTTGCATCCAGAAATGCTCCCAAGCTCCTTTCGGCTTTCCTGAATCCTCCATTTTTTGATCGGGCCAGAATTTCCATCGGACTGAAATGTTCGGATGCACCTGGAGTTGCCAGAGCCGCGAAACGCCTGGAATTACTTGCCAACGAAGTTGGAGGGGATGACTTTTCAGCCTCAGCCACGGGCAGAATGCTCCTTTCCGCATTGGTCGAAAACAAGTCAGTGGCTATGGAAATAGATTCTTTTTCCACCGCATGGATAGGAATTCTTCTGATTATCGGGGTGGGTTTCAGAACCATTCGGGCCATATTCATCGCATTCATTGCCAACTTTTTTCCTCTGGTGATGGCAATAGGAACTATGGGGTGGGTCGGGCAATCGTTAGATCCTGCAACTGCAATGGTTCCCTGTTTGTGTCTCGGAATTATTGTGGACGACACAATTTATATTTTTCAGCAGATCCATATCGAGGAATCTAAAGGCCACGGACCGTGGCGGTGCCGTGCAATATTGATGCTTCGTCTGGGCTGGGCACTTATGTCCGCTGCCTTGATTCCGCTTCTGGGAATGTCGATCCTTTGTTTTTCGGACTTCGGGCCAATAAGACAATTCGGAATGTATTCTGTTCTGGCGATGTTTTACGGGATCTTTTTCGACCTTTTTCTGACTCCGGCACTTTTGGCCATTACCAGACCCGACAATTATACAAAGGTGTCTTGAATTTATTTTTCGGGCGGGTTTTAAACCCGCCCCTACGTTCAGGGCAAGCGCACTAAAAGTTCTGTGGTAGGGCGCGACCGCCGAAAGTGTGAAAAAATGACCCTTCGAGAAAATCAGGTTAGCATTATTTATGAAAACAAGGTCGGGGAAGTTCGCGGAAGGACAGTAGCGAAGCTGTCCGAAATGGTCTGAGACCGAACCCGAAGGCTTGTCATGCCGGCCCACGATGGGCCGGCACCCCGCAGATCGCCAGGAGGGCGATTCTAAGGGGTTCTGGCAAGCCTTCGAGGAGAGGTCCTCAGCAACCATTTCGAGACAGCGAAGCGTTGTCCTGGAGTGAATTTCCCCGACCGGAATTACCAGGGTATATTTTTTCACGCCTTCGTCGGGCGCGCCGCTTTGCGCTTCGGCGGTCACGCCATATCATGGTTTCGCAGGCATTTTGTTGTGTCGAGAGCCGTATTATAGACCTTCCGGAGCTTTAATGCGTTTGCTCCGCCACTACGTTAAATATCGTGAATATTGCGGGGAGCTCTTTGGTATAATTGCTGATTGTTATTTAGTTCAGCTGCCGGCTAATGTCTGGAGACCGAATGCAGAAGTTTTCACTCTATAAAAGACTCCGCTACGCCTTTGACAATACGATGTCTAAGGGGCCCGCCGCACTCGTGGTATGGCTGGCCATCGCTTCTTTACTGCTCGTTCTTCTGACAACGGCGATTGTCTGGCGAATCGATGGCGGCCAGATGACTCTTTTTGAAATTTTCTGGAATATTCTGTTCCAGGCAATGACTCCCAACCCGGTTGCGTCGAATGCCGGGCCATCCGCATTTCTAATCGCCATGTTTGTCGTCACTCTCGGTAGTCTTTTCATGATCAGCATCCTGATCGGTCTCTTGACGACTGGTATCGAGGGACGTCTCAACGAGCTTCGCAAGGGGCGTTCGTTCGTCGTTGAGAATGGGCATACGCTCATTCTGGGCTGGTCGGCAAAAGTCTTCACGATCATCTCCGAACTCGTAATTGCCAATGAAAATAAGCCTGAAGGTGTGATCGTCATTCTTGCCGACCGTGACAAGGTTGAGATGGATGACGATATCGCCACCAAGGTTCCGAGGAAGAAGAACACTCGCGTAGTCTGTCGCAGCGGGAACCCTTGCGATATGGATGACCTCGCGGTGGTGAATCCTGGCGGTGCAAAATCGATTATCGTGCTGCGGAACGAGGAGGAGACGACCGACCATCCGGTGTTGAAGGTGCTTCTCGCCTTGACGAATGGATCTTTCCGTGGTGAGCGAACTTTTCACATTGTGACTGAGGTTCTCGATGAAGCGAGCATCGATGTGGTGCATATGGTGGGCCGCGACGAGGTAGAGGTAATCCTGCCCGACGATGCAATCTCGCGAATTATGGTTCAGACCTCGCGTCAGTCAGGACTGTCGGTAGTCTACACAGAACTTCTCAATTTCGATGGGGACGAGATTTACTTCCAACCGGAACCTTCTCTCACAGGCCGGACTTTCGGCGAGACCCTCTTCGCTTACGAAGATTCCTGTGTCATCGGGCTTGCCCGCGCTGACGGGAGCGTACTCATCAATCCGCCGATGAAAACCGTCATTGCTTCAGACGACTCGATTGTCGCCATTTCGCGTGACGATGACACGGTTATCGTCAACGGTCGCGGCGTCTTGTCTGTAGACGAGACGGCGATACTTCCTCGCGCCGCGCATAAGCCGCGCGAGATTGAACATATGTTGATACTGAGCTGGAACCGCAAGGCGCGTCGTATATTGGGTGAACTGAATGAATATCTTATGCCGGGCTCTTCAGTCCATGTCGTTGCCGATATGCAGGGCCTCGACGCAACTGTGGCAGGCCTTCGGGGCATCTTCAAGAACCTCATTATTAACTGTGTCAGTGCCGACCAGACGAGCCGCGAAGTTCTCAACTGCATTGACTGGAATCGATACCACAACGTGATCGTGCTCTCGCCCGATACCGGTAGTGACATCCAGGGCTCAGATGCAAAAACTATCGTTACTCTGCTCCATTTGCGTGATATCGAGAAGAAGTTGAAGATAAATATCAACATCGTATCGGAAATGCTGGATGATCAGAACCGGCGTCTCGCCGAGGTGACCGAAGCAGACGACTTCGTGGTTGGGGACAAACTCATCAGTCTACTGCTAAGCCAGGTTTCGGAAAACAAACAATTGATGAAGGTTTTCTCCGATCTGTTTGACGTAAAAGGGGCGGAGATCTACATCAAACCCGCCGCAGAATATGTGATACCCGGCCACGAGATAGACTTCTATACACTTCTTGAGGCCGCAAGCCGTCGAGGTGAGGTGGCGATCGGATACCGCTATGTGCGATACGTATATGATTTCAATAAAAACTATGGCGTGGTCACGAACCCGCCCAAGTCGCGGCGGTTCAGTCTGGCCGCCGAGGACCGCGTTATCGTGATTGCCGAGGATTTATAATACAATATTTGCCCCGTCGGCTTTTGCTCAATGGTTGCCACTTTCTCTGGTACACTGTAGAATGAAGATCAACTCATCTCATATTGAGACGTTTTGTTGTTAAAGGAGACTGTGGATGATGCGACGTCTATTGGTTGTCGTTCTGACTCTTATTGTATCTTCAGGATTGGCTTTCGCAGCCAATTCAAAGGCAGCCGAGAGCTGCAACTCGCTACCGACCACATCGCCAACATTGACGGGAACGAGCGTTTCCACGATGCCGGCAAATCCGACGACTCCGACAGCGTCTCCAAGCCAGCCTCCAGCACCTCCCGAGGCGGATCCGGCTTCCGGGCAAAATCCCAACCCAGGGGATAAATCCGCACTCGATAAGCTCCTTCCCCAATTGCAGGAAGTGTATAAAAAGCGGATAACGCTTGCCTATCTGGCCGATCCGCGATCGAAGGATTTTGTTAAATCACTGCTTGCTGATCTTCCGGTTCAGACCAGGACGAATATGCGGGCCAATATGTCCGGCAAAGGTCACAAGGCACTTCTGGACAACTTCACCTCAAAATGGGGCGAGCTTACCGACGACATTGTATCGGAACTTGGAAAATCCCCCGATCGAACCGGATCTATCATTGATACCATGGAAAAATCCACGTATCCGATGGATCTCGGGTTCGGCATGGTAGCCAGGAAAATGGCTCAGGCCATAAATTTCCGGCTTTCCCAGGACTCTTCCGGCGATCAGGCCGGTCAGGCTCAGGACGTGAAGAGTTTTAAAGTTCGTCTCGATGCACTGGTCACTCGCATGACGGCCGAAGGAGCCAAGGACCCATACGATTCTGTTAAGTCGATGTACTCCGATGTGGCTCATCGGGACTTCCCTATCTGGTGGTTTGACGATGAAACCGCCGGCGAAGAGGTGACGTATGTCACCCATGGCGGCGACGTCGCCTCATCGACCATGGCCGGAAAGCATAAAATGTGGACGGTCCTGGTCTTCGTCAATGCGAACAACAATCTGGAATCCTCCGGAATCGGCGATCTCAAGGAAATGGAAAAAGTTGGATCCACTGACAAGGTGAACATTATCACTGAACTTGCCCGTCTTTCCAGCGGCGAAGGGAACGACATTTCCAACGATAACTGGGTTGGTGCGCGGCGCTATGAAGTTGTAAAGAACCTCGGCAAGAAGATCGGATCCCGGATGGTCGGAAACCTGGGCCAGATCGACATGGGAAGTAAGAACTCCCTCGCCGACTTCCTGACCTGGGGTGTCCAGAATTACCCGGCAGATCGCTACCTGGCCATCATATGGAACCATGGTGCCGGATGGATCGGCATCAGCCAGGATGACACGACGGGCCATATTATAAACCTTCCCGACTTGACCTGGGCTTTGCAACAGGGTCAGGCGGCTATCGCCAAAGTCAATCCCAAACATCCCAAGTTCGATGTCATCGATTTCGACGCCTGTCTGATGGGCATGGTGGAGATTGCATGGCAGTTGCGAGATATCACCGATGTCATGATCGGGTCTGAAGAAACTGAACCCGGAAATGGCATGCCTTATTCGGATTACCTCAGGCCGATGACCTCCGTGCCGACGCTGTCGACCAGATCGCTTGCCAAACAGATGGTTGCGGCATATGTTAAATCCTACACGCCCGGTGGGTCACAGACCGACAAATATGAAGGCGGAGATCCCGTCACCAAGGCCGCCTACGATCTGTCGAAAATGGAGCCGCTGGTCAAGGCGATCGATCGATTGGGAAAATCGCTTATTGCGAATTTCGATACCTATTCGGCCAGTCTCGCCGCCCCGGATGCTCCGTTTGCCAAGATTCGCCGGTATGGCGGCGACGATTACGGATATGTTGACCTGGTGGATTTTGCCCGGAAACTGATTTCCACAAAAATGCTTCCCGATGATGCGAAAAAGGCATGTCAGGATATCGTCGATCTGTCCGCTTATCCGATCGATCGTGACCGGCTCGCGGAACCGGTCAACATCACCAGCAAGAATCCGGGTTTCGTGGTCTGGGGATATAACGGTTGGAAGATTCCTCCACAGGCCATCTGGCCGCATGGAACCGAGCATTATCAGACCCGTTTCGTCCGCACCCCCCTCCAGGGACCGGATGCCGCTGGTTTATACTCCTGCGTCTTCGGACCCTTCACCGTCGTCAGCGATCCCATGAAAGCGAATCATTCGGAATTTGTTACCGAACTTGATTACCGCCTCGAAACTTCCGATGGACAGAAGGGGCCTGAATTGGTCCAAAAGACCGGCAAGATGTATACTTTCGTGGCGAGTTTTCCCGAAACCTGTCCCTTGATCGTTGAAGGGCACACCCAGGGAATGGACAACTCCCATGGTATGGCGCTCTATTATCCCTATGCGCCTGACTTTACCACCAGCTATCGCGCTCTCGCTTTTTCCAGGGATACCTGCTGGGCGGATTTCATTTCCCGGGTTCCGCAGTACAAAAGAAAAAGTTCCGTTCTGCTGTGCGGTCCGATGGTGGAGGACAAGCAGTCCCTTGGCGCATATATCGAGGCGATGAAATTTCTGCAGCTGCCGATCGATATCCTCTGGGATCCGAAGGTCTTCAACTATACGTTTGAGGACATCTTTCAGCAGTATCAGGATGGAGTCGTCATTCTTAACGGGATTTCCGCATCTCCGCAAAAGACTGCCCCCACTGCTGAAGCGGTCATGAATTATCTGAACGGCGGAGGAAATCTGTTTTTGGCGACCCAGAATTCTCATCAAATAAGTGCCAATCTGCCGCTCCTCGAAGAGTACTTCAAATTCCAGTATGTTTCGGATGATACCGATTGTCCGAGTTTAAGAATGGCTGGCGCGATTGCATCGTCCCTTCCAAATCTGGTCATCAACGGCCCGGATTCTGCTCAGGATGCCGACAGTGTGACCATCATGAACTGCGGCGCTCCGGCAAACTTGTGGCTGACCACGGAAGACGGGCGAGGAGCCGGAATTGCGGTTGCGGGTTCCCAGGGCTCCGGAAAACCTTATCGCGGAATCTATCTCGGCTTGCGCCTGGAATCGGTCGATACGCTTGCCGCCCGGACCCAGATTATCTATCAGGCCCTGAAATTCCTGAAGCCTGGTTTGAGCAAGCCTCCGCAAGCTGTTCCCGCTGCATCGAAATGATCTGAACTGAAATTCATGGTGGGGCATGATTAACAAAGAGTGCTAACCGGTTAGTTGATATTTCTCCCTTCGTTCGAAATGACAGCATTGTTTGTCATTCCGAACGAAGGTGAGGAATCTCGCTTGACGTAAAGAATCGAGAATATTTAGTCTTCTTTGGCAGTCATGTGGTGTGAATCGCGAGATTCAGGTGATTCAGCGGACGAAGCCGTGAGCTGCTTTTCCGAAAGGTGTGTCGAGATCCATTGTCGTTTTGTATTTTTCGAATCGACCGTCGCCGGCCACCGGGGCGGTCTTTGCCAGTAACAGTGCACGTTCTCCGCGCGTAAGGGGTTTGAAGTTTTTTGCGACCGAGATGTTTTCCCGTAACTGGTCAGGTGTTTCGATGCCTGATATGACCGAGCTCACCGGCAGGCTCATCGCATATCGCAGGCAATCAGAAGCAGACAGTTTGGTTTGGTATAGCATGTCCGACATGAATCCGCCCATGGCTTTCATGCTGAGAACTCCGATTCCCCGTCGTATAAGCTCAGGCAGCACCCTCTTTTCGAAAGATCTATAATGGGCGTCCATCACGTTGAGCGGTATCATCACCGCATCCGCGCGCAAGAAGATCGAGATGAATATCAGGGTGTTTGTGGCCGCTGAATCCGATGAATCTGATCTTGCCCGCCTTTTTCGCCTCGAGTGCGAACTCAAGCGCGCCGCGTGTGAATAGCCAGTCGGGATCATTGTCGTAGATCATCTCGTGAAACAGCCAAAGATCAATATAGTCGGTGCCGAGAGCGCGCAGACTCTGCTCGAGACTTTTGATCGATCCGGCGCGGGTGCGATCGTGTGCACAGTTTTTCGTCATAAGAAACGCGCGGTCGCGATATCCGTTCTTCAAGGCTTTTCCCATGCGTTCCTCGCTTTGGCCTTCGTTATACTCAGGCGCATTGTCGAGAAACGTCACTCCCTGATCCAGTGCCGATCTTACAAGGTCAATTGCCTTGCCATCGGTAAGCGAATCAAGACCCAGGTGAAATCCTCCCAGGCCGAGCAGTGAAACCTTGACTCCCGTGCTTCCGAGGAGACGCATCGGCATTTCAGTTTTTTCAGTGGACGAAGCCAGGGTACGGGAAGCAGCCGGCGTGGCCGCTGATAACGATTTCCATGACTTTCCTGTCGCCAAGGCCGTGATGATGCCTGTTGCGATTTGCAGAAAGCGGCGCCGATTCATTTTTTCGCCGAACGTTTCGGTCACTTCGTTTTTCCGGCCGGGGTTTTATCCTCGCGGGATTTCACATTTGACTTATTATCATTGCGACTTCTTCGCGAAAACCAGTATCGCTTTTTCGCCGGTGTCCGTCGTTTCTTTTCCGCTGTGGTCTTGGGGGTATCATTAGATTTTGCACTGCTCTGAACTGCTTCGGCGTCCGCAAGACTTGATGAATATGACCCCGGAACGGAGGAGTCCTCAGAGGCGTTAGCGGGAAGCTCCGCTGCGGTTGATGCCAGGGGAGAGTCGGAACGGACCAGCCGAACCCTCACGCGGACAGGATTTTTCGCGGTCGGAAGATGCACGGTCATTCGCACCGGATCGAAGTCGGTCCATGCTTTCCCATCGATATGAACCTCGGCGAGCCGCACGCGGCCAGGAGGCAATAAATCCGGGGCTACGCGCAGAATTCCATCACGAAATGCTCCCGGGTCCGGTTTGAAATAAAGATCGAGATGCCGGTTATGGATGAGGAGATTCGTGTAAACCGAGGCCAGATAACAAAGCTCGAAGGCATGATAGCCGCTCATCGAATGACTTCCCTTCTGGAGCTCGTCACCGCGAAGGTATGGCAGGCCGTCCGCCGTCACGTTTGAATAGACGCCGCCGTTATCGTGATCGAGAAACCAAAGGTTGTAAAATGCCGCGGAGTCGCGTGCCTGGCGCAGCGATTCGGCGTCACCACGAACCCCGGCGAGGATCTGGTAAGCCAGGATGGCTTGTTCCTGCTGCCACCATACTTTGCGATCATGCCAGACAAAGCGGTTAAAGAGCGTTCCTGGTTTTAACCGGCGTTCCACGACATCATACCAGCCGCCACGGCGACGATCAGCGGCCGCGGATGGCATGACTGCACCCAGCCGCTCTGCCAGACCGATGAAAGTGGGGTCGGAGGCGAGATTGAACAGGCGTGTCATGTTCCAGGCAATTTTCAGATTATGGCCGATGACCGCCCGATCTTTTTGCCAACCCCAGGTTTCATCGGGCTTCCAGTCAGCTTTGAACCGTTCGCGCATGAACGGACTCTCGCCTTCGCCGGGAAAGTGATCGACGATAAGTTTCCCCAGTTCGATCAGCAGACGTGCGGAAGCCTCGTCGCCAGTCGCGAGGTAATAGTTGATCAGGTAGGCTGGGATGTGATCACCGATGGAATTCCAATTTTTGCGGGCACGATTTTTTCCGAGGCCTGGGGAAAGGGGGCTCATGAGCAGCGGGTCTATGTGGGAGTAAAATCCGCCGTGCTCGCGATCGCGGAAATGCGCGTCAAAAAAGCGCATGGTGGCTGTAACGTCATTTCTGATCGCCGGATCACCGGTAATGCGCATGGTTTGAACCGGGCCGAGGAGAGCATAGATCTGCTCGTAAAGAGGAATGGCGCCAAAATCGTCCTTGAATAGCGAAGCCAGATGTTTTTGGGGATGTTCGGCTCCGGGAAGTATTTCGAGAGCGTGGTACCATAAAATGCCATCTTCAACAGGTTTTCGGAAGTTCTGACGAAGGTATGCCGTCCCTTCCCGGGCGGCCTCGAGGTAGCGTTCTTCACCTGTCATCATATAGGCGGTCGCGAGGCCATAGACGAGGCGCGAAATAGTATCGGCCTCCTGGATGGTATCCGGGTATTTGCCGCCGTCCAGTTTCAGGTTCGTGCGATATTTCTTATAATCTATTTTCCCATCCGGGAATTGGGCGTTGAGGTAGAAATTGGCAAGGGCGCGAATCTGTTGCGTCCACCAGTCCGGTTCCTCGAAACGCAACTCTTCTGTTCCGGAGCCGAGAAAATACAATTTCTGAGCCTCGAAGCGGCAAATACCGCCTTCCGGATAGAACGTGCCATACACCGACATTGTGCGTCCGCTTTTCAGGAACAGGCGCAGATTTTTTGAACAGTCACACTTGGATTCGCCCAGATTTCGGATATTCCAGGCAAGGGTTTCCGGTGTCAGTTCAACGTGAAACATACGTCCATCGGCCGTCTGCAGAGAAAACGCATCGGCGGAGCGCTCAAAACCTCTCACTTGACCGGTCACCAGATCGCTGTATGGGGTTCCCAGCTCGTTTACCGTTGTGTCGCGGGTTCCCGGGGGGGGGGATTCAGTTGCGGTGACGGGGGAAAGAGCCAGGATTACGAATAACAAGATCATTCCCAATTTCGAGGTTTTCGCGGAACCCTTGAAATAGACAAACTGACGCAATATTTGTATGCGTTGCAGCAAGCCTCGGCGTGCCCGGCGAAGGTGTGAAAAAATATACTCTGGTAATTCCGGTCGGGGAAATTCACTCCAGGACAACGCTTCGCTGTCTCGAAATGGTTGCTGAGAACCTCCCCTCGAAGGCATGCCAGAACCCCTTAGAATCGCCTTCCTGGCGATCTGCGGGGTGCCGGCCCATCGTGGGCCGGCATGACAAGCCTTCGGGTTCGGTCTCAGACCATTTCGGACAGCTTCGCTACTGTCCTTCCGCGAACTTCCCCGACCTTGTTTTTCATGAATAATACTAACCTGATTTTCTCGAAGGGCCATTTTTTCACACCTTCGGCGGTCCCGCCCTACCTGTTGCGTAATCAATTTTGCGGGTCTCTCAATCTCGACGGATTACTCAACGATGAGGAAGATCGGAGCTGAGCTCTCAGAGAAATAGACATGGTGTTGCCACTCCAGAAGATACAATAAAAACATGGACATATTTAATGAGAGTACATGTTAACACAGGAAGCGCAAACTGTGCAGGACGCGATATGAATATCTCCACTAATTAATGTATCATTGTGTCATGAAAATCCAGGCGGCTGAATTGGAAACAGACTGGAAAAACGGGAAGCATCGATCAGTGCATTGCCGTTGTGGAATTTCACTCTACATTGTTGTCGCAAGCCTCCTTCTCGCATCGATCTTCGCTTTTACAACTCATCGTCTTGCGGTCGAAGCCCTGGCAAGAACGCGTCATCTTGGGTATGTTCAGGCCGCGTATCGTCTTGCCAGATCCGCAATTGCCGGAGCCATCGCCTCAATCGAGGATGGCATCGCTGATCAGTCCTCACCGCTTTATCACGCATTGGTTGACGGAAACCCATGCCCCGGAACAGTTCTGCCGATCGATGTAAGGCCGATTGATTCTCTTGCTAAAGACCAGCCGCAGGGTGGAATATCGGTCAATGTTCGTCTGCAATCGACTTTACCCCTGGACTCCAATCATTTCGTCGCCGGAATGATTGGAGCGGATCCCGGAGAGAAACGCTGTTTTCTCGAAATAGAAGCCGTGGCCACCGTGAACGGATATGAAATGCGGCTTTCTGAGCTTCGTGAGATGCGAGTGGTGCATCTTATGCCAGGAATCCTCGGCAAGTTCACTCTTTTCGTAGCACATCCCGATACCAATGCCGGCGCATACAATCGGTATGCCAACGATATCAACGGGTGGTCCGATGATCGGGGATCGAATACCGGCAAATCTCTTCCCGTTGTTCTGAAAAACGGTGGAGAGCTTGACGAGGCGACGGCCGAAAATGAATCGCCCGACAGTTATCTGCAACGTGGTTTCGTCTATTTTGGCGGAGGAGAAACGACTCTCAGCCTGACGGCCGGGAACGGGAACACAACCACCCAATAACAGCGGCTGCACATGGAATTCAGGTCATGGGTGCGGCTATGCTTTCGATCATAAGGTGGATGACATTGCCTTTTTCAAGACGCTCGTAACGACACTGCAGGGGCATCTTACCATAGATTCCAATCGCATTTTTGCCGTCGGCATGTCCAATGGGGCAATGATGAGCTATACTCTTGCCGCTGAAATGTCGAACGTTTTTGCGGCAGTTTCCCCGATTGCCGGTACAGTCGGAGGTCAACCGCAGGCTACAGCGCCACTTTGGCTTCCGCCGGCTCCGCTAAACCCGGTTTCGATCATGGCATTCCATGGCAAGCTCGATGACAATGTTCCTTATCTGGGCGGAGAAGGTGGAGACAGCCTCGACAAGGGGCGTGTTGATCAGAACGTTATGGATTCGATCTCTTTCTGGCTCCAGGCGGATGGAATTATTGCGCCCCCGAAGGAAGCTGTGAGTGCCAGCCATAATATAGTTACGGACACCTTTACGGGTGGCAAGAACGGAACAGAGGTTGTTTTAGTGACAATTAACAATGGGGGACATTCCTGGCCGGGAGTCTCAACATTCGAAAAGCCGGCTGCGGATGCTATGGAGATTAACGCCACCCAGATGTCCTGGCAATTTTTCAAGTCGCATCCAAAAGTCATCGGCACTACAAAGACAAACGCTGCTGACGGCGGAATGTGATCAGGATGCTGAAAGGAAGATCATATGAATAAGACTATGCCATCGTATTGGAAAACGGTTTTTATAATCCTGTTCGTTGCGACTTCATCTTTTTCTTTCGCTGCGGGTTCTGCGCCAGCGCAGCCTGCCGGCCAGTATCTGGGTGCCCCGGTGTTGTTGAAAGCGGAGGTAAAGACGCCGGCACGACCCAAAAATGCCGCGCCAGTGCCGACCGGAGTGTGGCTTATAGCGAGTTCGAATACTCCGTGGAAATGTGCTCCGGGAACCTATTCTTTTGAGATCCCGGTTCCGAATCAGAGCAACAGAACATTCACCCTTTTTATTCCATCCAAATATTCCAGTAGCAGCGTATATCCTCTTGTGTTTTTTTGCCATGGTGGCGGAGGCACCGGTCAGAACGCGATGAACCACTATGGATGGCAGACGGTTGCGGAAAGAGAAGGTTTTATAATGGTGTATCCGGATGGGTCGACGGATGGACAGTCGAAGCGGACTTGGAATGCCGGCCATGGATGTGGGTATGCGTGGGAGAAAAGAATCGACGATATCGGTTTTCTCAGTTTCCTTATCGGAGCTATTAAACAAATGGTGAAAATAGATTCATCCCGAATCTACTGTGCCGGATTTTCAAATGGTGCGATGATGACACATTATCTTGGGTCGATGATCCCGGGTATTCTCGCTGCAATCTCGACATGTGCTGGATCAATAGGAGGGCAGGCAATACCTCAAGCCTCTTATTGGAGCATTCCCACCCCGAAGTGTCCCCTGCCGGTTATCGATTTTCATGGAAAGCTGGATGATGAAGTTTCGTATTTTGGAGGAAAGCATACCAATACAATCGATCCGAACCGCTCCGATTCGAATGTTAATGATGCAATTGCCTTCTGGGTAAAAGTTAATGGTTGTTCGCATATTCCGAAGTGTGTGGTCAGCGGCAGTTCGAATATAATCACTGACACGTATTCGAATGCAAATGACAGTGCGGCGGTTGTTCTTTATACGATCGAAAATCAGGCACACGCGTATCCCGGTTCGACACTTGGGGCAATGGGTGCAGATTCCGCTGCCACTCCGACTCAGGAGATTTCCGCGGCGGAGCTTTCATGGTCATTTTTCAAGGCGCATAAGAAAAAGTGACATCTTCATCAGGCAGTAAATGCCCCGTGATTGTCGGATGAAGAAAAAAAATCTCTTGCCCGGGATCGACAATTCCGATAGCATCATAGTGATAATCATCTGCCCAAAGAATATTTAATTGTGAGGAATGTATGAAAAAACTTTGTGTTCTTGCTCTCTGGCTTATCGCTATTGTTTTTCTTGTTCCGGCCACTGCGCACGCAGACACGATTTCGCAGGCTTTTTCGCACAATCTGAGCAGCAACGAGCCTGCGCAAAGCTGGGAACACAAGATCGATCTTCCCGACAATCTCAATCAGCAGGGTTTTTCATTCTTCCGCCGTGCCGTCACGCTGACCGGGAAACTGGTTGTCGAGCGTGAAGAGCTGACCAGCACATATTATTACATCAAGGTTCGTCTGCCCAAGGCCTTTTTCGGAAGCAAGGGAAACGTGTCTATCCAGCTGGAAGCCGCCAAGGAACTTCCTCCCTGCAATCCGGTTCCGCCGCCGACCGAGCTCTCTATTCCGACGAACAGCAATCCTTTGAATCCCGACTTTTCATGGAAAGGCAACGGAAAATATTCGGCTATAACTCTTTACGATGTTACCGCCAACAATACCGTCTGGGAACGCATCATTCCTGGAGTTGATAAGTATTCCATGACAGAAGGTCGTCTGGACATCGATCATCACTTCAAATGGGCCGTCAGACAGAGTGACGAATGCGCCCGGTATTCCCCGGAAACGCAGGCCGGGTTCCGTCTGGAACTTCGCATGATGATGTGTCAGCCATGCTTCGGCAGGGGCTGGATTATGTGCACGAGCTGCAATGGAACCGGTCATATCCTTGTACAAGGTCCCAATGGCCAGCAAAGTTATCGGATATGCAGCTGGTGCAACGGGTCAGGTCGACGGATCTGCACATACTGCAACGGCTCCGGACGCGTACAGACTCCCGTACTGATCGTCGAATAACTATCAGACGGATTTTTCCGCAGGAGTTTTCACGGGACATCGGTATTATTACAATTTAGTGACGAACAGGGGCGCGAGTCATCGTGCCCCTGTTGCTTTACACGCTCAGCATGGTCTCCCGTAGGTGAACGTTGGTTTCGACAATTCGGGCTGGCGCCATTCGATAATTAGATTTGGCCCCACCTTCGCGCCGATTTGGGGACGGGGCCTGTGCATTAATAGAGCCGGCGGGGTAAAACTCAGGTTAGGAAAATGATCCTGATTGCTGGCGGGAAAAATTTTCCAAGGCTTCCCGGGCTCGTGGCCGGGGTCGACCCGCACTGCTTCACCCAGCCCCGGCATCCTGCAGGTGTCCCTCTCTTTGGAAGAGCAGACCGAGCATTCTGAGGACAGAATGAATAAAAGATTATTGCTTCACGTCTTCGCCGTGAACATGGCTGAACTTGATAGTCGATTCGATTTCTGCTTTGAGTTTATCGACGCCATAGCCGGACAGTCCTGAGAAGGCATCCTGGATAGCATCCGGTCTGCCGATTTTTACATATGATGCCGACAGGTCCAGAGCCCGGCTGCGTATTCCCTCATATCTCACTGCCCGCAGTTCGGCATCGCTGACGTCTTTCAGCTCACCGGCGGCGGTTATGAGTTCACGCAGGGTTTTTTCACGAGCCATAGCCAGCCAGGAAATAACGCAGCGATTGAACTCCGGAGTCTGAAGCTGTGGACTCGGTGCATAAAGCTTGTCATCATAAAGAGTTTCGCCTATGCAGGCAACGCGCCCTGCACCCAGATCTTCACACGCCGCTATCGGAATCGGCAGCTTGGGGGTGTGAGATGCATATATCCATCCATCATTGAGACCATCGGCATCTACATCATATGAATCGGTGTCGCCAGTTGCGAGGAGTTGAACGTGCTTGTTCGCCGTGAGTCCCTCGAGTTTTGAATTCAATAACGAGCAGCAGCTTCGTACCAGAAGGTTTTTTACTCCGTTGATGACGGGGGATGGGAAGGTTTGAACGAACATCCCCCACGGATATCCGATGTTGTTGGTGGGATCGCAGACTTCGTCATCGTTGAATCGAATACCACTGCCGACTGCATTAAGAACATCGTTCAGAAAGGCCGGGTGACTGTGATTGCTGTAGTCGGCGCGGCAGAAGAGAAGTAGCGATCCACCTTTGCCAACATACGCTTTCAGCGCAGCCAGCTCATCGGGAGCGAAAGGCTTATCGGGGTCTGGAAGCGTTACTACAAAAGCATTTGTGAGAGTATCTTTGTTAATGGGGTTGGAAAAACTCTGAAACTCAAATCCAAGATTTTTGGCAAGATCGACCCTCATCCCTGCGAACTTGCCGACATTATAGTCCATATTGCCGTGGGCGGCATCGACCATGAAGATCTTGGGCTGAACATTAATAGTCATTGAGTTCGTATCAATGATCTTGCCGTCCTTTTTCAGAACGGCGATAAGTTCGAGCTGGCCGACCCAGGTGATCTCAGTATCGAAAACATCTTTCAAACTGCCGCCGGCTGGGACATTGAGATTGTCATGCGTCTGAATTAGGGTGTCGGGTGACATGCAGGTATGGTACAACTCCAGGGAAACAGTAGAAGCGGCTCCCTTGGCAGGATTGGCGATGCTGGCTGTAAAAGCAAATTGGCGTCGCGCAAAAATGGTCTTTTGGTTGATACTGAGAGCTGCGATCTTTGGCAACGGCTTGCCATCGCCTGCTGGCGTGGAGAAGGTTCCATCGGCGGAAACCGTTTGATCGGCCTGCCGGGCGTCACGGGAGGTGACCGCGAAGCGGTAGGCGGTCGATGGTTTCAGCCCGACCAACGTGATCGTATGAAGCGTTGTGGCATTTTCCGTGACTTTTGTGTTAGCAAGATCAGTAGTCCCATATGCGACCTGAGTGTTAGAGTCTTTATTGGTAGACCATTTAATGGTTGCGGAGTTGGCGGTCAATGAAATGAGCTGAGGGGCTTCGGATATCTCGATCGGGCTCTGATTACTCGTGAACTTGACTGTTTTTCCGTCTGTAACTGTGTCGACGGTACCATCTTCGTCAGTGCGAAAAACCGTCATTTTGTAGAGCGCATATGTATCAAGAGTTTCCTTATTCGGGTGGCCGAAGGAGTTGCCCTTTCCGACCGATATGACAGCGTAATCGGGTTTCACCGCATCCATGAAAGGATAGCTGGAAGAAGTCTTGCTTCCATGGTGTCCGGATTTCAAAATCGTGGACTTCAGCTTGCTGCCAAAGGCAGTGACCGTATTAGCTTCCGCGCCTTTTTCCGCGTCACCGGGGAAGAGATAGCTGATATCGCCCGCTGCTACGCGGAAGATCAGAGAATGTTCATTGGCGGAAATTTTGACTGCGTCAGTAGCGCTGCTGGCTCCGATGACGCGAGGTGTGGTCAGATGCGCGGCGAAGATCCCTTCAGCCGCATGTACCAACTCCACATTGATGTTTTTGCCCCAGTCAAAGGTATCTCCGACGCGAACTTGCCGATACGGAATCTTCTTCTCGACGATTGCATCATGCAGCTTCTGATACTGCATACCGTCTCCGCTTCCACCTTCCGGGGCATTGTCTCCGATCATGTCGGTAGAATAAAGGAATTCTCCGATCGGCATCGCATTGACGATATCCATGAAGCCGCCGAAATGGTCACGATGCGGATGGGAGATGATGCACGTGTCGATCTTCTTTATGCCTTCCTTTTTCAAATAGGGAAGAATGACTGTTTCTCCAACATTGAAGCGATCGTCGCCTGCGTCCAGCAGGATGACCTTTTCCGCTGTACGAATCAGGGCTGAATCACCTTGTCCGACGTCAAGGAAAGTCACATGCAGTAGCGGAGTTGTCGCATATGCCTGGAAAGCAAGGGAATATGCAAAAAATATGGCGATAAGGACACGCAACAGTCGCTTACTCATTACTCGTGGACTCCTTTTACGACCGACAATGGCACTAAGTATGCTAATCTTACTGATGAAATCGGGATGTGTCAATGTTGTGACTCAACCAGCAGCGACTGCTTTTCCATCAGGCGTTAAACGAATTATCACTGCCCGGCTGGTGGGTTGAACCTGATGAATTTCCAGTGGAATTTTCTCTCGAATCCGGAAGATCGGTTAAGAGGAACTTTCCGCCTTGTCGCTGAAAGTGGAAGAGTTTGACGAATTTTCCGACATCCGCATCTCCGCTCACTCGTTGTCCATTGATGGTTGTTACGCGCTGAGCATGTAACGTAACGCGCGCGATAAACTCGGACGGTCGGTTGCCACTCGCGGGACGGGCCAGAACAAGATCGACCCGCCGCACGCATAGATTTCGAAACTCGCGGTGTTCACCCCGTTCTCTTGCATCGGCAAGGGAAGCCTCGATATCGGCCAATAGTTTTTCATCCGCGATCTGCACCATTCCCGATGCATCGTTAGCTTCGAATGCGGCATGCAAGGCGATCGCTGCCGTTCGGGCCTGATCTTTTAAAACACGCTCGTTCCAGATTTCGCTTCTCTCCGCTATGCCATAGCTCTGGATGAGATTTGCGACTTTATCCCGGCGACTTGCGGCAACAGGAGCGCCAGCCAGAGACTTCAGTTCCTCCGCGGAAATCCCTTCCACGACATTTGGTTCACGCAGAATGTTACTGTCGCCAACCTGTTCTATTTCCCGTAACAACCAGCTCCCGGAGCGACTTTGAAATGTCCAGAATTCCTGGAAAGGCTGACTGGTCGTATCCCCACGAATAAATGCGTGCGAACGGTCGTCTACATAATAATCTTTTGCACGCGCCGAAATAAGCACGGAAAAGCTTCTGTCTTCGACTTTGTCGGTCCAGTTCACGTGAACCATATCGACCTGTGTTATTTGAGGATTTTCGATCATATTGATCTCGTGGTTTCGCCTTGATGACTCCAGTTGTTGTTGGTGATCCCGCCGCAGATCTGAAAATACCAGGGGAGCCATATCGGAGTAGTCTCGCGATTGCCAGACCTTCTGCAGTGTCATGAAGGCATGCTGGATCACCGGTTGCAGAGCCTCCGGCGAAAAGTCAGGATGACGTTCGGTAATGCGGCGAACAAGCTGTTCGGTAGGTTTTGCCTTTTGCGCAACAAGAGCGGAAGGAAGGATCTCGTCAAGATCACCACTGAAGCTCCCACTTCTTTCACCCATATTTTCATAGGCTATATAGCAAACACCTCCGATGAAAATGAGTCCCAGGACAAATCCCAGAAACTTCAGATCCTCCGTAGTCATCGGTCCGCTGGAACTGTAGCTCGAATGTCCATAGCTGGAATAATGCGACCCTCCGCCCCATCCGCCTCCTCCCTTGTTGTGAACGATGAACCCGGCCGCAATAAAGGTGTGAGGTTCGTCAACCTGAAGCTGGTAAACAAATGAGGATATGCCGGTCTCTTCAATGTGCGTAATGCGTTCAACGCTTCCGTCACCGCGTCGGAGAAAGGAGCTCGTTCCAAGGTCGTGAGCGGAACGAAACAGGCCGCGTCCCAACAGGAAAGGGTGTTCGCGGGTGGTCTGTATGCATCCTGAATGTGTTGTTATTTGTATGAGTTCCTCCCGCGCGATCTCGGTGAGGCGCACATGTGTAGGACGTCCATCGCCCCCCAGAAGCTCTTCACCCGGCCCCAGTTTTTCAACCGCCTTCGTTTTCCCACCAGGAAGAGAAATTGCGGTTCCCGCTGCAAAGCAGGACCCGCCTTTGTTGTGCACAGCCACTCCTCCGGCAATGAAGGTGTTCGGTTGATCCGTTTCGAGGTTGTATACCATTGTCTTGCCGGTCACGCGAACAATGGAACGCACGCGATCGGTCGTCAGGCCATCCCGAAAGACGACGATCTCATCTCCGGGTTTGAGAACTTCGACGATGCGAAAGGTGCCGGATCCGACATAAAAAGGATGTTCAGCCGTTGCCTTGATGGAAATCCCTCCCTCGGTCCGCACCTCGTAACATTCGCCCACTTCGAGATGAAAAACCCGCTGAACGTCGGCTTTCACGAGAGTCCCATCCAGCTTGAACGCACGAACCGAATCGCCTGGCCTGATTTCGGAAATAGCCACTTCAGTTCCGTCCGCCTTCCGGACCATGGTTTCAGGTACAAAACAGCCCTTGTTATGTACAAGAAGATTTTCGGCGAAATAGCTTTGGGGCCAATCAGTCAGGACGTTGTAAACCCGCACGGGGCCATTAATCGTAAGAATGGCGTTCACTCGGG
>JADFYG010000043.1 GCA_015233155.1 Candidatus Rifleibacteriota bacterium | reverse complement strand
GACTGTTATATGAAAAGTTAATCGAAGAGGAGGTCGCCGCTTATTGATTCAGTTTTGATGCGCGCACCCGTCTCACCAGCCTCAACAATGATGCCATATTTGTCGAGAGGTTGTCTGGTCCCGGGAAGTCGGATCTGTACCTGTCCCGTTCTAGAACGGGCTTCAAGATGTGCGATTGCTCCGTTCGGACGTCGCAAACTGACATCCCCGGATGTTGTCGATACGTCAAGACTTGTACTGTCCGATAATGCGAGGTCGCTGAGGACTACATCGCCGGAAACAGTCTGAACAGTCAGTTTCTCGACACGCGCACCGCTGATCTTGAGGTCACCGGAAGTCATCTTGACACTCATTTCAAGGGCACCGCCTTCTATGATGACATCGGCGGAAACAGTTTCGAGCGAACTGTTTTCGAAAAGAGCATGTGTGAATTTCAAGTCTCCGCTGACAGATTCGGCAGAGGCAATGCGAAACGGGCCATAAACCGTGACCGGGGCCGCGAGTGTGCGTATCTGCAAATCGATACGAGCGGGCAGAAACATGTCGATATCCAGAATCGCCTTGATTGCCGAAGTTCGCTCGAAACCCAGAAAAAGTTTTTCTCCGCGAATGGAAATAGCATTTGCGGAGAACCATGATGAGGCTGACTGATCACCAAGAGCTGCGCGACTGATACGACCGCGTATTTTCAGACCGAATGTTTCCGCTTCCCGAATATTAATCGATCCTTGCAGATTGCTTATTTCAGCAAACTTGCAGCCGGCAAAACCCTGAGGTTCCGGAATCATGCATTCCACTTCAATTGCATCCGGCAAATCACTACCAGAAAATTGCATTTCGCAGACCATCTTGCCGACGGTGCTGCCAAGCCATCCGCCAAGATCCTTGAGTTTCATTTTGAGTTCCTGGCTTTGGGGCTGAATGCCGCGGACCGCTTTTCCAACCTGTTTCTGGACTTCTTCAGCCAGATTTTCCAGATCGGCACCAAAGGCGCGTCCAAAGGGAAATCGAAAGCTGTTTCCGCTTGTGCTCTCTGTGTCCACGTTTTTCTTTCCAGATTCGGCCTGGTTTTTAGCCTTTTCGTCAGTTTCCATTGCCAGTAGCAATTCTTCTGACTCCTCAACACTAATTTTTCCTTGGGCGAGCATGTTTAAGATGCGTTTGCGAGCCTCAGACATGGAAATTCCTCCTCGTGTCCGCTTTATCATGAGACGATGGGATCTCTCTACCGATTTCCATCGTATCACAAATAGCAGGAATGCAATATCCAGTATGCGATGCAAAATCCTGCCAGAGCTCGTAAAAATTCGGTTGGTTAATTCACTTTTTTTGGCATGCTTTGCAGTCGTCCGAAAGAACAAGACTCTATTCGCTTTTGCGCGGTAGATCGATCAGCTCAACATAAATGCCTTCAAGAAAGGTTTCAAGGCGTTTTTTGACAAGTGCTATTGCCGCTGCGGAAACGTCTGCCCCAAGAGCGCGACGACCGAGAGTAAGGGCGGCCAGAAGTGTCGTTCCGCTTCCACAAAATGGGTCTCCAACCAGATCACCCTCGTCTGTAAGTGCCGAGATTAGCCGCTGAAGCAACGCGAGGGGTTTTTGTGTCGGATATCCGGTGCGTTCATGAGAAAGCGGATTTATGATAGGAATGTCCCAGACATCATCAACCGGCGTCCCGAGTGGGTTGGGAAGGTATTTTCGGCCGGCAGCCGAAATTATACCGCCTTTGGCGTATCCTGATGTCGGCTTGTATGGAATGCGTACCATATCTACGTTGAAAAGCGGGTTCGGTCCGTTTGAATACCAAAGGAGCGTGTCGTGCTTGCATGAAAACCTTTTGCGTGCACGCCCACCACCTGTGTAATGCCAAATGATTTCATTCACGAATCCGGCACGTCCGAAGAGGCGGTCCAGACGAACCTTGATATCATGAACTGCACGATAGTCCAGGTGGACCACAAGACTGCCGGAAGGCATGAGAAGCGGCTTCAACCCAATCAAGCGCAGCTCCAGCCAATCGAGATACGCATCGATTCCAGCTGGCCATCTGTCGTCGAAGGTCAGACCCGGAAGTGTGCCAATGCGACGTGAACCGCTGAAAAATGGCGGGTCGGTGTAGATCAATCGAAAGGCGCCGCAAGGCCATCCGCCGCCAACAGCCACTTCCATTGCATCGCCATGGAACAATTCAAAAGAGCTTGAACGCTTCATGGTACATTACCTGGTTTGTCACACATTGGTCTGAGGATCATGCCAAGTTTCTGTTATGAATCATGTGCGATTCAGATGCATTCCACATCGGGGATTCAAAATGCTGAATTTCCGATGTGGAATGCATGAGCTAACCGTACCTGGTAATGCGGAACCGATGAATCAGGCGGTTCCCAGTTTATCAGCAAGATACTGTGGCAGATCAGCTATGGCGATTCTCACCTGAGCCATTGTGTCACGATCGCGCACGGTGACAGTCTTGTCTTCAAGTGTTTGAAAATCTACGGTCAGACAGAAAGGCGTGCCAACCTCGTCTTGTCGACGGTATAATTTCCCTATTCCTGCCGTATCGTCATAAACGCTACGCCAACCACACTTCTTTTGAAGCATGTTCTTCACTTCTTTGGCAATAGAGACAATTCCATCGTGATTTTTCTTCAACGGTAAAACGGCAACTTTTATTGGAGCAAGTTCCGGATGCAGACGAAGTACAACGCGTGTGTCGTCCTTCACCTGCTCTTCGTGATAAGCATCCATAAGGAATGCTAGGGTTGCGCGGTCGACACCGGCCGATGGTTCGATGACATAGGGAAGCAAGTGCTGATTTGTCTCGTGATCAAACCAGGTAAGTCGATTGACGGCATGTTCGTTTGGAATCTCCCGGCCGTCTTTCAATACCAGTTTCCCCCCCTTGGTATGGCAAGTGAGATCGAAATCTGTACGATTGGCCACCCCTTCAACCTCGTCATATTGCCTGTTTTCGTCAGGACGTTCCGGGAAAAAGCGGTATAGAATATCGGTGGTAGCCTTCGCATAATGTGCTAATTCTTCTTTTTTTTGTGGATACTTGCGCAGGTTTTCCGGACGTATTCCGAGTCCGATGTACCAATTATAACGTTCATCGACCCATCTGGCATGCCAATCGTCATCAGTTCCGGGTTTGACAAAAAATTCAATTTCCATTTGTTCAAATTCGCGCACTCGGAAAATGAAGTTTTTCGGAGTGATTTCATTGCGATATGCCTTGCCTATCTGTGCAATGCCGAAGGGAAGCTTGCGATTGGTAGAGTCAAGTACATTTTTGAAGTTAATGAATATACCCTGTGCGGTTTCCGGGCGAAGATATGCGATATTGTTGTCATCGGCAACCGGGCCGACGGTCGTTTTGAACATCAGATTAAATGGGCGTGGTTCCGTGAGATCGTGTGTTCCGCCTTCCTGGCATTTTTCTGCTGCGTCAATCTGATCAGCGCGAAAACGACGCTTGCATTTGCGACAGTCTACCATTGGATCAGAAAAAGTCTCTTCGTGTCCGCTGTATTTCAGTACAAGCCGATTCATGAGAATTGCGCAGTCAAGGCCCTCCATGTCATCGCGTTCATAAACCATGCGACGCCACCATGCGCGTTTCACATTGTTCTTGAGCTCGGTACCGAGTGGGCCGTAATCCCATGTTCCCTGCAGGCCGCCGTATTGATCACTTCCCTGAAAAATGAAACCCCGTCGTTTGCAGAGGGAAATTATCTTGTCGAGATCGACCATGGACATGTGCGTGTCTCCTGTTCCTGTGTGAAGGTTATTTGTGGGGTTGCATTTCACAAATCTGACAAATGTATCAATTAAATATCTGCGATCGCATACATAAAATTATTACGCTATTATAGCCGTATAATCCAGGCATTTCAAGCAGGGATAAAGCCTTAATCTGCTGAGATATTACTGGTGTGGAGTATGCGCGACAAGCCCCATGTGTCGAAATTTCAACTGAAGCCCGCTGGGAATTGGGCGATTCGCAGATTGCGCAAACTGCGCAGATTGCGCTACCATGCCACTTATGATGAAACATGTTGAAATTGAGCCACGTGCAGTTGCTGTGTATTGTGCTTCGGCTTCGGGGCTTGCGCCAGCCATTATCGAAGCGGGGCGAGCGGTTGGTATGGGCATTGCAAACGCAGGTTGTGCAATGGTTTACGGGGGAACAACATGTGGACTGATGGGCATTACAGCCGATGCATGCAAACAAAGTGGAGGCCGTGTGGTTGGTGTCATTCCGCGCTTTATGGTCGAGAAAGGCATTCAGGCGAGGGATAATGACGAATCAGTCCTGGTTGCGGA
Organism: Candidatus Rifleibacteriota bacterium; assembly: GCA_015233155.1. GTDB lineage: Bacteria > Muiribacteriota > Ozemobacteria > Ozemobacterales > Ozemobacteraceae > JADFYG01. The sequence goes on along the minus strand of JADFYG010000043.1, from coordinate 49,387 downwards.
CATGCGTTCACGCAAGGCTGAAATGCAGGAACGTGCAGGGGCGTTTATAATTCTTCCTGGTGGGCTTGGAACGTTCGATGAACTTTTTGAAATTATTGCAATGAAGCAATTACGCATACATAACAAGCCCATTGTCCTGGTTAATGTCGAGGGTTTTTATGAAATGCTTCTTGCTATGCTGCGCCACGGAGTGCAGAACAAAACTATCCGAGCCGAGTATCTTGGACTGATTGAAGTTGCTGCTACCGGGAGGGAAGCTGTTCGATTGGCTACGATGAAGCGTGATTCTATTATTCAATGAGCCGGAAGTGATGCCTGATCAGCTTGAGATGCGGCCGAAAGCATCATTGGCGTGTAGCCTCGACCTAGCACTTCATCGAGCACCAGTGGGAGTGCGCGCGAACCATTACGACTGCCGCAGTGCATAAGGATAACTGCATGTGGCTTCAGCCGGCGGCGCACCTTTTCTATGATTGATGAGACGGAAGGCTCTTTCCAGTCAAGCGTGTCGATATCCCAGTAGACTGGTCGGTATCCAAGACTGGCTACTATGTCTTCAACGCGACGATTCTGAGCCCCAAATGGAAATCTGAAAAATGGCGCAGGATCGCGGCCAAGCACGGTTTTGAAAATATCGGCAGTTGCCGTGAGCTGGGCCGATATTTTATCGGCGTTGTAGCCACTCATATTCGGGTGTGACAGGCTGTGGTTTGCGATCTCATGGCCATCTGCCAGAATTTGTCGTGCGAGATCCGGAAATGATTTTACCCACTGGCCGGTGAGAAAGAATGTCGAATGCACTCCATGCGATCTGAGTGCTGCCATAATCCCAGGAATTCCGTCTGCATCGGCGCCACCGTCGAATGTAAGAAACACTGGGCCACCGACATCCGTGTGCAGTCGAACGGTTTTAATTATCGCGGGCTCATCTATGGCCGGAGGCGGAGCAGGTGGCTTGGGTCTGTCGGTCGAAATTGGAGCGAGTGGCCTGGGCCTTTCGGTCGGAGGTGTAGCAGCTGGCCGGGGCCTGTCCGTCGAAGGTGTATCAGCCGGTCTGAGTCTGTCTGTTGGAGGCTTCGCGACAGATACTGATTGATAATCATGCGAAGATTCTTCGTTGCGAAGTTGGCTGAGATGCTTCGCGGCCTGAAGAAAATCCGGACACATCCGGAGAGCTTCTTCGTGCGATTGTATAGCCTCTGGTATTTGCTTCAGATCCTCGCGAAGCAGACCAAGATTATACCATGTCCAGTAAGTGGGCTGTAACTGCAGGCTTGCCTGATACCATGTCAGAGCTTCCCGCACGAATCCGAGGCGTCTTAACGCGCTTCCGATATTATTATACAAATGGACATATCTCGGATCGATATCGATTGCCATACGCCAGGTGCGAATCGCTGCGGCTGGATCACCACGTTTAGCCTGCTCTATACCATAAGCATTGAGAGCAGCCACGTCGCGTGGATTCAGCCTTAATGCCTTTAGAATTGTTTCAGTCTGTGTTTCGGTCCTCGGGTCGATTTGTCCGATGGCCGAAAATGGGTGGATCAGGAACATACAACCAAAAAAGAATAGCAAGAACAGGATAACAGTAAAAGAAGTTCGTCGGCTGATACGCATATTCCTAAATTCGGCACTGTTAAGAACTTTGGTGAGGTGTCTGAATCGAAACATCTATTGAGGATATAACTAAGGAGAGGGGATCAGAGTTCTATCGAGTATCCTAAAAGTGGTCAAACGAGCCTTACAAATCATTGACATCGTTCACGGAATGTGACAACCTTCTCTCGGGCATCCCCGTCTGTATACGTGTCATTGGAGATAAATCGACTCATGGATTGGCTCGATCGACTTGAACGGTTTATGCCGTGGCTCGATATGCCAGGGCTGATTCGTACCACTGCATTTTTAATGCTGATCGTTTTTGGGCTGGACATGGTCAATGCAATTCCAAGTCAAACCTGGATTTTGTGGGGGGAAGCGCTTGAAGCTGGCCAGATCTGGCGAGCGGTGACCTTTCTTTTTGTTCCGACCTCCTCGAATCCATTCTTTTTAATGTTCGAATTGATGATGCTCGTGTTGATTGGAGATGGTCTCGAGTCAGCGTGGGGAAGCTTTCGACTGACGGTCTATTATCTTGCGGGTGCGCTTGCTATGGTCGCTCTTGCGCTGATCATTCCGTCTTTTCCTATCGGTAGTTCGTATCTGAACCTGACGCTTTTTCTGGCTTTTGCGACGATATACCCTGACTTCGAAATTCTGGTTTTCTTCGTGTTACCCGTAAAGATCAAATATTTAGGCATGCTATCCGGTTTTTTTATACTTTGGACTATTGTTACGGCACCATTCGCGATGAAACTGATGGCTTTGTTGTCAGTTGCTAATTATCTCGTATTTTTTGCCCCTGCCGCTGTAACGGCGATTCGACGTGGTGCAGTGAACTACAACCGTTTACAAAAGTTTCAGACTGCCACCAAGCCACGCGATGTTGCCAGGCACGTCTGTAGCCTGTGCGGAAAAACCGAGAGAACCAATCCTGAACTGGAGTTTAGATACTGCCAATGTTCAGAATGTGAAAAGGAGGGCCGCGCCTTTTGTCTGGAACATCTGAAAGCCCACAAGAAGGAGCTGGAAGTGACGAACGGAGACCCGTCGTGTTGAGTCCGATGCTCAGCCTCTTCATTGCTGTTGTTGTTGTCGTTGTTATACAGACGTTTTTTTCCCAAAAAGGAGTTACGATGAACGTTAAGGAGTTGCATGAAAAATGGACGGCCGAGGTGAAGGGCAAAGGGGAGATATTGCTTGTAGATGTTCGAGAGCCGTCCGAATTTGTCTCAGGACATGTTCCAGGTGCTATCAATATCCCTCTCGGTCAGGTAGAAAAACGGGCTGAAGAATTTAAGACATTCAAGACGCTTTTTGTGATATGTCAGTCGGGAGGTCGATCTGCGAAAGCTTGCGGCATTCTCGGACCACGGTTTTCTGACAAAGCTGTCGTGAATATCGAAGGCGGCACAGGTGCCTGGATTAGTGCTGGCTTTTCCATTGAAAAATAATTATTGATCACATTGCTTTTTCTTTCTGCGTATCGTTCATATTTTTTACACCCTTTTGGCGAAGAGTATCAGTGATAATGTGGGGCAATTGTTCTTTTAATTATTTTGAACCCGGGAGGAGAAGAGGATATGAACTCTATGTCCGACGCGGTTTTTTCAACTTCGAACATAACTTTGTATATTTCAGATCACCTATGTCGCGAGGAGTTCTACGATGATCTCAAGGCTTCGGGCTATTCTATCGTCTCCTTTGCACACGACAAGAAAGGATGGTCTGATTCCGACGGTACGGGAGTCTATCTGATTGATGAGAAATTGCTGATTCAGGAATTTCTTGGATTGCTTGACATCTTCTTTCTCGCCCCCGATTTACGCCCTGTGATCGTCATTGGAGAGCAGATCACGCGTGACTATCTGGCATCTTTGTTCAAGGACCGGCCATTCTATTATCTGAATCGTCCTGTCAATCTCAAGCAGATCAACGATACGATTCGATTATGTGCGGAGGCATCCGAAAAAGGACGTCTAGCAAAACAGTTTGAGCGCGAACTCTGGCGCGCCCAACGTGAAATAGAGGTATTACATTCGATTGGCATGGCGCTTTCGTCCGAAAAGGATCCGGATCGGCTTCTGAATCTTATTCTCAGCAAAAGCCGGGAGATATCTGAGTCAGATGCAGGCAGCCTGTATCTGGTTGAGTCAGAGAAAAATCTTCGATTCAAGCTCACGCAGAATGCTTCGCTTGACTGGCAAGTAAGTCAGAACCTTCTGATGCCTATTGATGAAAACAGCATCTCAGGCTATGTCGCACATATGGGACAGCCGGTCAATCTCCTGGATGCCTATTTCATCCCGGATTCCTTCCGGTTCACTTTTAATCGCAGCTTCGATGAGAAATCAGGGTATCGTACGCGTTCAATGCTTGCTGTGCCGATGAAAAATCAGGCCGGTGAAGTGCTTGGCGTAATTCAGCTGATCAACAAAAGGCGCGATTTCGAATCCCACCGCCCAGGACAGGCGCTGAAGGAAGAGAATGTTGTTCCGTATACACGAAAAGATCTCGATCTTCTCAGTTCGCTTGCTTCACAGGCTGCCATCGCTCTTGAAAACTCGAAATTATATCAGGATATAAAGAATCTGTTCGAAGGATTTGTCAGGGCTTCCATTGTTGCAATCGAAGCCCGGGATCCGACGACTTGTGGACACAGTGAGCGCGTGGCGGCCCTGACAACCGCTTTTGCAGAGAAAGTCGATTCGATTTCCGAGGGCCCTCTTGCCGATATTCATTTTAATGACCTCAGGTTGACAGAGATTCGGTATGCCTCGTTATTGCATGACTTTGGAAAAGTCGGCGTGCGTGAAGAAGTTTTGATTAAAGCCAAGAAGCTTTTTCCACATGAGCTAAACATCTTGCGCAACAGGTATAGATATATCCGCAAATCGCTGGAGGCGGATCATTATAAATCACTTCTTGAATTTGCCATTGCCAACGGACTGGAAAGATTCGCATCAATGCGACCCGCTCTTGAAGCCAATTTTCAGAGTCAGCTAGATGAAATCGACGAGATCTTGAAATTTCTCGTCGCTTCTAATGAACCCACCGTTCTCGAAGAAGGAAATTTTCAGCGATTGATAGAAATTGCGAAGCGCAGACACGTCGATTACCGCGGTGAAGAAACCGAGTATCTTAGCGAGCGTGAGATGCACGTGTTATCGATTCGCAAAGGATCACTGTCCGAAACAGAACGTTTGGAAATTGAATCTCACGTTACACACACGTTCAATTTTCTGTCGAAAATACCCTGGACAAAACCACTGCATAGAGTGCCTGATATTGCCTTCGCTCATCATGAAAAACTGAATGCGCGAGGATACCCAAACCATCTCGAAGGAAATCAAATTCCGATCGAGTCACGTTTGATGACGATATGCGACATCTATGACGCTTTGACAGCCCAAGATCGGCCGTACAAAAAAGCCATGCCTCGCGAAAAAGCCTTTGATATAATGTATAACGAGGTGAAACAGGGGCTGCTTTCGAGTGACTTAATGGATGTCTTTGTTCACGGGGGAGTATTCAAGGTCATCGAGAATAAGACATTCCGGACGTAAAATGAGAAAAAGGTGTCAGCCGCGCCGCTTATAATCGTAAGTGCGTTTTCGAATGCGGATAGCCTTTGGTGTGACCTCGATCCACTCGTCATCGGCGACATATTCGAGCGTTTCGTCGAGCGTCATGCGGCGAGGTGCGGCGAGACGTTCGAGCTCTTCTGAAGTCGAGGATCGATGATTCGTAAGATGTTTTGCACGTACGATGTTCACATACATGTCTTCTGCAATGGGGCGCTCGCCAACGACCAGACCGCCGTAAATTTCTTCCATGGGACCATAAAATAGTGTTCCGCGTTCACCTAAATTCTTGATTGCATAACCAGTAGATAAACCTGCTTCCATGGCGACCATTACTCCGTTACGTCGCTCTGCGATATCTCCACGGTATGGTTCGAACCCGCGAAACGCCTGGTTCATGATTCCGTATCCGTTTGTGAGGGTGAGAAAAGCCGACCGAAAGCCCAGAAGACCACGCGCGGGAGCGGAAAAAACCATACGCAGCGAACCATCGAGCAGCTTGCGGGTTGTTTCGAGCAGTGCACGGCGCGGGCCGAGGGCTTCCATGACCGGACCCATATAATTTTCGGGAACATCGATCATCAGCTCTTCTATGGGCTCAAGCTTCTTGCCGTTTTCATCTTCTCTGAAGATCGCCTGGGGCTTTGATACCTGAAGTTCAAATTTCTCTCGACGCATTGTTTCGATGAGAATACCTAGGTGTAGCTCGCCTCGTCCTGAAACCAGGAAAGTTTCAGGACTGTCGGTGGGTTCGACGCGCATGGCAACATTGGTTTCGAGCTCTTTCAGAAGCCGGGAATGTATCTGGCGGGAGGTCAGATATTTCCCATCGCGACCGGAAAAAGGGCTCATATTTGGAGAGAACATCATGGATATGACCGGTTGATCGATAGGAATGACGGGTAATGGCTCCCCTTCGGCGGTAGAGTAGGTATCTCCGATAGAAATACCTTCAATACCGCAGATTGCGGCGATATCGCCGGCACCGGCGGAGTGAGATTCTACACGACGTACGCCCTGAAAGGTAAAAAGTTGTTGGATTTTGCACTTGACTGGAGATTCACCTTGGCGAAGTCGAAAAATATCACTCTTGTTCGGAAAGGTGCCAGTGAACACACGTCCTAGACCTATGCGGCCGACGTAATCATTGTAATCGAGGCTGGTGATGAGCATTTTTCCGGGTTCTGACAGGCTGCCGAGCGGGTGTGGGACATGTTCTATAATTGCTTCAAGCAGCGGTCTGATTGAGGTTCTGGAATCTTCAAGCTTGCGACAGGCATAGCCTTCGCGACCTGATGCAAACAGGATCGGATAATCGAGAACCTCGTCTTCGCCACCGACTTCTATGAAAAGGTCGATGACCTCGTCAACGACCTGCGTTGGGCGGGCATCCGGACGGTCGATCTTATTCACCAGAATAATTGGTTTTAAACCTGCGGCCAGAGCTTTTTTCAAAACAAACCGCGTTTGCGGCATCGGGCCTTCGAATGAGTCGACGACCAGTATGCATCCGTTGACCATCTGCAAAACGCGTTCGACCTCGCCACCGAAATCCACATGACCGGGTGTATCAACAATGTTTATTTTGTAATCGAGGAATTCTAATGAAAGATTTTTTGCGAGAATCGTGATTCCGCGCTCTCGCTCGATAGCGTTGCTATCCATGAAGCACGTGTCTATATGCTGGTTTTCCCGGAACAGCCCTGACTGTCTGATCATGGCGTCGACAAGAGTTGTTTTGCCATGGTCGACATGGGCTATAATGGCAACATTGCGGATCATCGATGGGTCATACTCGGTTTTGAAATGCATGGAACACATAATTAAACATCACCTGATTTTCAACACATATTTTCCGGCCCTTAGAGAACAGGAAGGCGAGAATTGTAGCCTATTTGTGGATTTATCGCAAGTTTTTCAAATCTTGCGTTCAGGATCCTAAATTTTTATCCTTCTAAAAGTTAAAAATAAGGCGTCCGAAAAACGCCGGAGCGATGTCGCTTCGATCGCTCCGGGAGCAAATTCGGGACTAATCTGATGGGCTATATGAGTTCCGGGACCGGAATCTTGATTTGGCATTTGGGGCACTGGGCCCAGCGTTCACCAGCCGCATCGACTTCTAGTTCTTCTGGTTCAAATACGGCACCACATAAGCATTCGAGGGTAACGGCAAGTTCATTGTCCATTTTGCCACCTCCCTTCGATTTTCCTCTCGACAGGGTTCAAGCCCTGTGCCTTTATTCAAAGATAATCAGACAGTCATGGCTTGTCCAATTTTCACGGAATATGTTTTTATATCTCTTGCCAGTTCCTTGGAATAATATCTGCCATCATCCACAATTAATATGTGCGTAATTGGGATATTCGTAGGGGCGATCCGGGATATCGCCCGTGGAGTGCGCGCAAACATAGCTGTGTGCATGTGATATACTCGATCCCAGGTCTATGGTTATATGGATTTGAAATCTAATGTGAATAATTATCTCACGGATGTTTTTCCAAAGGACAATCTGCTGATGAAAAACATTAGTCTGCGAGTAGCGGCAGTGCTGGCAGCGCTGTTTATCACAACTGGTTCTATTCTGTTCGGAGCAGCTCAGGAAAATGAAATCCTGTTTACACTGCTTCGTGGACGCGCTGCGTTGCTACGCGCCACTGGCGGCACATGGCTGGATCTGGGCCCTCAGCCAATTGCCGTGAAGTTTGGCAACTCACTGCGAACGGATGCTGAATCACGTGGTGAGTTAAAATTTCCTGATGGCAGCCTGTTTCGTTTAAAGTCAAACACTGTTCTTACTATTCTGAATGGTGGAGCTCAGCTACAGGTAGGAGAGACCTGGTTTCAATTGAAAAAACAAATGCGTGCGTTCCAGATTGTAACGCCGACAGCAGTATGTATTGTGATGGGCACAACATTAGACGTTAACGTAGATCGTTTTGGAAAAACCCTGGTGCGTGTTTTCGAGGGAATGGTTTCGGTTAAGGCTAACCAGGACTCACGGCGACGTCAGGTCGTTTTGCAGAAAGGCATGGCGACCACAGTGAAAGACCGTACAGTTACAGAGAATCGAATTGAAAAATTTGATCTGCGACAAACCGAGCAACGTGCGAATGAAGAATGGAATACTTCCAGTGCTGCGCTGGTGCGGTTTGGGCCTGAACATCCGGTCATATCAACAAGGACTTCGCTTCCGCCAATTCGACCGGCGCTTCCTACACCATTAAAAGTTGTTACTCCTGACGTTACTGTTCCTTCGGCCGGCAAAGCTTTTGCGCCCAGCCGATTTGATCGTCATGAAATGGACGGCCACGGGAAAGAAAGCGATGGGGAGCCGGGCATTCGTGACACGATCGAGTTCTTCGAAAATCTACATCATGGAATAGTGAAAAATCGACCTCTTCGACCGGGAACTTTCGAAGCGCGAGCTGCAGAGCGGGACGAGGAACTGTCGAAGTCGGGTGAAACAGGTGTTGCATCTGTGTCGGCAGATTCTTCGACCCGAAACGTGCTTCCGCCGAATGTGGGGGCAATCCCGGGACCGGCAAACCGCGCACCGCTCATGCCGGATCAATTGCAGGAGGGTCATGGGAGGCCATTCGGACGATCGGGACCGGGCCCGCTAGGCATTCAGGACCAGCGACAACTAAGGGATGAGATCAGCCAAAATGAAGAGCAGATAATACGAGTGATAGAACAAATTCGCACAAGCAATGATGAAATCAGGGCGCTTCGCCAAAAGGCCGGACTATCGGGTTCTGGAGACTCTGCGTCAGATTCAATCGCTGGTCCGCTTGTAACGTCCGAAATTCGTGAACGCGTACGCGTCCTGCAAGACGGGCTCGTGATACTTCGAGATGAGCATCAAAAGCTGATACAGAGAGAGGGAGATCTCAGAAGTCGCCTCCGGTAAGATGTTATTTAAAAAATATTTTTCAAACGGCCATTGACAAGCCTGTTTCCGTTTGGTACGATTTTATTAACCGTTCTAAATCTTATTTTCAGGAGGATTTAACTACGTGAAGAAGGTTGAACTCGTGAGGGAAATCGCCCGGCACACAAAGTTGTCTCAGACCGAAGCTCATCACACGCTTGAAGTGACTCTTGACATCATCAAGACCTCTCTCAGGAAGAAGGAAGAAGTCCGTCTCGTCGGCTTTGGCTCCTTCAAAGTCGCGACTCGCAAGAGCCGCACTGGAATCAATCCTCAGACTAAGAAGCCCATCAAGATCCCAGCCACTACCGTTGCCAAATTTGTCCCGGGCAAGGAACTCAAGGATATCGTTAACAAGAAGTAGGCGCTCCCTCACTGCCGTCGATTCTCGTCTGAGAATCGACGGTTTTTCTTTTAGATTCTCGGTTTTTGTTGCTTGCAACCAGAAGATTCGATAGAATGGTTCACTATTATGACTATCATTAAAAGACGATTGGGAGATCTCCTTCAGGAATGTAACCTGATCAGTAAAGAGCAGTGCGAGCAGGCCCTTATCTACCAAAAAGAAAGGGGAGCAGGCCTGAAACTCGGACAAGCACTGATCGAGTTAAGTATCGTGACGGAGGACGATATAATCTGGGCACTGGGCAATCAGCTCAATGTGTCATTTATACATCTCAGTGCGGAAATAGTTGACAAATCTGTTCTGAATCTAATTTCTGCCGATTTTGCACTCGATCATAAGTTGATTCCTCTGTATATCAACAAAAATCAGTTGAGCGTCTGCATGGTCGATCCGCTTGATGTCGACGCAATCGACTATCTCGCTGCTAAAACAGGCAAGGAAGTATCGGTTTCGATCTGTACCAGTCTGGATTTTGAAATGACGTTCAAGACTGTCTACGGACCTCTGGAAGTTCAGGATAAACTTGCAAACGAGATCACTGCCCCTGAAAAACAATTCGTCGGTGGGGTGGCCGGCGCAGATCGGGCTATTCCCCGTGGCATGGAGAACCCCGAGAAAGTCGTTAATTATATTCTTGGCCAGGCTATCAACAACAAAGTCGACAGAATACATTTCGAACCATCCGAAAAGGGCGTGGTAATTCGGTTCAGAAGTTGTTCCGGCTTGTCACGTAAGCTGGAAATTCCTCTTAAAGTGCATGTTGAGATTATCGCGAAGCTTAAGGTTTTGTCGCAGATTTCAGCTCACCAGGAAGGTTCTCCCGGAGTTGTAATCGGACATTTTAGAGTCTCGGTCTCCGGGCGAATGATAAATATACAGTCTTTGTTTTATCCAACTGTAAATGGTGAGATGGTGCTTCTGAAGCTGAATGACTTTGGAGGAAATCCGGATGAAACGCTTCACGGAAGCAAGGAATTTCTCTCTGATATTGCCCGATTTGTCAAAACAAATCATGGAATACTGTATGTGACGGGTCCCCACGAATCTGGGCGCACGACTACCCAGTATTTTATTTTGAACTCGTATGACGTTGAAAGTGTGAAAATAGTCACGGTAGAGGATCCGGTCCAAATATCGCATCCACGCATGACGCAGATCCAGCTTGGACAAAATGGCATAAATACAGTTGTTGACGGTCTTGAACTGGCATTGAAATTAGATGCCGATCTTATCTATCTTGACCACTTGTCCGAAGGGCGGGTAGCTGAAATTGTTGCCTTTGCCGGCTTGGGCGGGAAGACTGTGCTTACCTCGTTTATGGCTCATGATGCGGCCAGCAGCGTCGTGCGGCTGTTAGAGCTGGTTCGTGATCCTGTTGTCGTGGCAATCTCACTGTGTGGATTTCTTTCACAGCGACTCGTGCGCACACTTTGTTCGCATTGTCGCGTTGCTGTCGAACCCGATCCGGAAGTAATGGAGCGCTTGCGAGCTATCAGCGAAACACCCATATTTAATGGCGCAGTAGGGTGCGAGAGTTGCCACGGAACAGGCTATGTCGGGCGAACGCTTATCAGTGAATTCATTCCGACCAGTCCGACGTTGCGACAGATGATGATAAATCGCCAGAGTTATCAGGAATTTTCACAGTTTGCCCGCAAGGAAGGAATTCCCACCCTGGAAGACCAGGCTCTGATGCTGGTAGCGGTTGGAGAAACCACGTATGATGAATTTCTGCGCCTCTTTTGAGGGTATCCAAAGTAATCAGGACGGTATTTTTATCAAAAAAATTACGTCAATGTTTTTTACATACCTTTTGTGCGGACAGCCAATTGGGGATATAGATATTTTCCCATTATCAGTAGAAAATTTTGTCGTGGAAGCAAGTCATGAGCGATAGCAACGGTTTTTTCGGAAAACTATTTGGAGACGGCGATTCTACGTCCCCCCCAGCATCCAATGGAGCCGCCAAGCCTCCGACTCAGCCTGTAGCGCATCCGGCGACTCCTGCTGCAACAGCACCCAAATCTCCAACGCCGCCACGTCCCCCCATGGCTCCGGGAGGGCCGCTAAATACGGCACCCGCAGGGGCGCCACGCGTGCTTCCCGTAAAACCACCGGCTTCCGATAACCCCGCTCCTGTTCACCCCCCGGCAAATGTCGGTGCTGCGAATGTTGCTGTGGCACCTCGTCCCCCCGCTACTCAAGCTTCGACGGGTTTCCCTTCTCCAAGTGTTTCTGCACCACGCCAGGAGCAATCCGCTGTTTCTACGCAAAGTACGAGCTTGTCTGCACGTAATTCTGACAAGGATTCCGAGTTTGTTCTGAATGATCTGCTTGTTCTTGTCGTTGAAAAGAAGGGATCAGATTTGCATCTGACAGTTGGTTCGCCCCCCATGATGCGCTTACAAGGCCAACTTTGGCCTACCGACCTTCCTCCATTGACGGCAAAAGATACGCAGCGTCTTATCTTCGACTTTCTCAACAACGATCAGCGAGAGCGATTTGAGCGCGATCTTGAACTCGATATTTCGTATGAGATACACGACGTATCGCGATACCGCTGTAACATATTTCAAAACCGGCTTGGTGTGGGGGGAGTTTTTCGCGTTATTCCAAGCGCAATTAAATCGCTTGCCGATCTTAAAATGCCGCCGGTGCTGACTGAGCTGTCACGTCGCAACAAGGGGCTAGTGCTTGTCACCGGACCTACAGGGTCGGGCAAAAGCACGACACTTGCAGCCATGGTCGACCAGGTTAATTCGGAGCGTCAGGATCATATTCTGACGATCGAAGATCCTATTGAGTTTGTTCACCAGCACAAAAGGTGCATCGTAAATCAGCGCGAACTTGGCGTTAACACAAAATCATTTGCCAATGCATTACGCGCTGCGCTTCGTGAAGATCCGGATGTCATTCTGGTCGGTGAATTACGTGATTACGAAACCATTTCGCTTGCTGTCACTGCTGCTGAAACCGGTCATCTTGTCTTCGCCACGTTACATACTCCGTCAGCCGCGCAATCTGTCGATCGTATTGTCGACGTTTTTCCCTCTCATCAGCAGGCACAGATTCGTACACAGCTTGCAGACGCGCTTCAAGGTATTATTGCTCAGCAGCTCATCCCAACCCTGGACGGCATGGGGCGCGCCGTAGCTCTTGAAATTCTCGTCAATGTGCCTGCCGTGGCCAATCTGATTCGTGAAAACAAGACTTTTCAAATCATATCGGTTCTGCAGACGAGCAAACAGCTCGGTATGCAGACAATGGATCAGGCACTGATGGATCTCATGAAATCGCGTCGTATCAGCTCTGAGGATGCTTATCGTCGCGCTTTCGACAAGAAAGCATTCGAACAGTACAAACCTCGTGTGTGAATTTGTTCGTAAAGAGCAAAAGAATTGAATCCAAGGGTATACACAGCTCCATGAGTGATTGTCGATGAAAAAGTTTTCTTGTACAAGGCTCTTTTCTGTTGATTTTAGAGCGGCATCATTCTGACTGTGCGCGGAAAAAGGAGACCTTTGCATGATGGCGTATTTTGAGTGGTCCGCTATCGGCTATTTCGCCTTGTATCTCGGGAAGCTCTTTCTTGCATCCGGAATCGTTCAGGCATTTTTCTGGGCATCCGTCGGCTTATTATTGGGCACGACTATTGCATTTTGCCTTCTTATCCTTATGCCGCGTATTATAGAAGACTACGTGAAAATATATAACTGGTACATAAATTCTGATTTTTATGTAATTTTCGAAGAGAAGATCGATGTGCGTTTGATCTTCAAGATTATTGGATTACCTTTTTTTCTTGTTGCGGGTCTTTTTTTTCTCATTGTGAATCTCAATGTTCGTACTGCGTATAATCTCGCTGCGAAACTTAATCTGTTGCGCTGCGTTCATTGCGCCTCGACGATCGAATGGACAGAAGGAACTGTTATCTGTCACATTTGTGGAGAACAGGTTACAGGATCTGCAACAAAAACGTGTCCTGGATGCAACTTCAAGGCAAACACCGTTCGCTGTCCGTTCTGTGGATATGTGACGTATGTCGATCTCGCCGGGCGGCTTCCTTCCGGCCGGGCAGGACGGAAAGGCTGAAGCATCATGGCGATCCGATCAAAACACCGTCTTTATATTTTCGATCGACACATCTCGGATGCAGTTCTGCGACTGAGTGTTTTCGCCATTTCATTGCTGCTTGCCTTTACGAGTTGGCTGTTGCTGCTGCGCACCGATTCATTTATCGATGCAGTCTTCTGGCCGCGGATGCAGAAAGAAATTGCGGATCTCGCCGGGAAAGAAGTAATGAAGCTGGGTACATCCGAGAAGTCTATTTTTTCAAAAGCCATGGAACAGATGGAAAAAGAAGGCGCTGGTATTACAACATTCCCTGATTATGCAGAGCGTCTAAGTCCCGGAAATCAGGCAGTTGATATGATAAGAACGAACTTACGCATTATGCGAATTCTTGTGAATGTGGCGGGGTTAATCACTCTTGCCTTTTTTCTATTGAGTTTTCTTGTCGTGCGGATAATCTATGGAACCGGGGAACGTCGCTGGCGATGGGTTCGTCGTTTATATGGCTCTTTCAACAAGGATGCGGCAAGCCGTCAGCCCTATGGTTATGTTCATTCGTTTTCGCCATTACAGCGCAAAGTTTTCGAGATGTCCTTCGCTGCTTCGAAGGGAAACGCTGATGGCATCTTTGAACTTCGACTCGATCGCTTGTGTGAGCAGCTTTGGCCGGGAGAGGATGCTGTTCCTGAGCGGCGACGTGCTGCTGCTGCTCTTGCCTTTCGTGAATTGTGCGAGGAGTATTTCTACTTCCAGATTCCGTCAAAATCCGGAAGCATAATCAAGACCTACAGCCCTATTCTTCCATACGAAGATCAGGTGCGGCGTGAATATGTGCGTGACCCTGCGGGGCGAGAAATCGAAGTCTTTACGGCCGGACGGTTCCGATTCTCACCGCCTCTTTACACAGAGTATCTCAAATTGCGATATCCGAAGTTACCTCATCCGATCGTGTATTCGATTGATGATCGCAAGCATCCGTTCGCATTTAGAATTTATCTCGCACTCTGGGAATTACTGCAGGATATGCGGCGGGATGCCCCACCTGACATGATTTCCAATACAGTTCAGATAAATCTTTTTACCCTGCTCGATCGTGCGTGCCTCGAAATGTCATATGACCATGAGTCTTCTTTATTAGAACAGGTGCATAATGATTTTTCCGCTCTTAAAGATGCCGGATTCATTCGCGGCTGGTATGGTGATGAACACGGCGAACGCATTCACCACCTTTGGTACAAAGGGGTAGAGTTATTCAATTACGAGGCTGCCGCTAATACCTATCGGCTCAATACAGCTCTTCTTACCCACAAAACATATCATGTCGATCTTGTCCCGTGGGTCGACCTCGACAAGATTCGAATCGTGCGCCGACGCTGTGGATATATCGATGCGTCGAATATTCCGTGTAACCGTGCTGCTTTACCAAACAGTCCTTATTGCAAACGACATGCCGTTGCTCTTGATCCGGAAAATCCTCGCCTCTTCTATGAAAAGGTTAAGGCTCTTGCACCGCCCTCACCTGAAAAGGGAGAGTGTGACAGTTCCACTGAACCTCCCGCTGTGATTGTTACACCTCCACCTTCTTTTAATCCTATGGGTGGGGGAGGGGATCATGGCTCTGTAAAATCGTCTCCGTCAGAAAAGCCAGGTGAGATACAGGATTCCGGAGTGATTTCCAAAATCTCGGAAAAAGGCAATCTTTCCGCAGAAAGAACCGTGAGTGCTGCCCCTGTTTCTGGCTCGACGTCACCCACACCTTCCCCGGAATCTCCATTCGTAAGCAACTAGCCATGACCTGGCCTGTTCTATGACTTCTCCTCGATTCTGGGTTACCGGTCTTTCCCATGAGGAAGCCAAACAACGGCTTCGCGATGAAAACGTTCCATCCGATTTTGTCGGGCAGTCACTTTTCGACATTTTTTACGGCCGCTGGGAAGATCCGATCGTAAGACTGTTGACCACGGCGACCGCAATTGCTGCAGTCGTTGGTACATATCGCGGAGAGTATGCGGAATTTCTGGGATTGTTTCTGACGATTGTTTTGACAACAGTTTTCGGTACCGCCAATGAGTATATAGCCAGTTCAGAATTCAGGCGTATTGATGAGGTCCGTCAGGATAGCCCGGTTAAGGTTATTCGCAACAGCGAGCTTGATATTGTTTCACGGCGTCTTTTGGTTCGCGGTGACTTCGTTCTGCTGGAAGCTGGCGATGAAGCGCCAGTTTGTGGCAGACTCGTCCATGCCAATGGGCTGGTTGTAGATAGAATGCATGCCAAATTAGGCGTAAAAGCGTCTTCTCACAAGTTGTCGGATAGTACCGGGAAAACCATTCCTCCCAATTCGAATTATTCAGGTATAAAGACAATAGACGCTATTTATCCTTCATTTGACTCTTTTTCAGCCGACTCTTTTGATAATAAGGCGGTAGTTCCGGAAATCGTTGCCGGATGTCTTGTGACCGCTGGACGCTGTATTGTAGAGTTGTATTGTGCTCCTTCGCGCGGAGCATGTTCAGGAGTGATCGGCGCAAATAATGAATTAGTGCCCGGGGTGGGACAGGACAGTCCGTTTATTGATCGATGCAAGACAATTTTAAAGGATATGCCGACTGCGAGTGGCGGCAGTACCATTGCTGAATGTCTCGGTCACGAATCCCCGCTTGGAAGACAACTTGAACAACTCGGTGCCTTGGTAGGTATGGGCGGACTTTCCGCAGCCGGCATGGCGTTCCTGTTGCTTGCATTCAGACGACTTTCTACAGGTGAACTCATATTACCGGGACAGGGTTGGCTTGCCGTCACTCTTGTCAGCATCGGTTTGCTTGCAGCGACTTTAAGTATCTGGCTTCCATTTGTCTATTCTATGCTTTCGGCACTAGGCATGGAGGTTACGGCGGCTGGATTATTCGATGAGAAGGGCTTAAAAAGTTGGGGCCTCAGCATAATGCGTGGTCTGGGAATATTTATTCCTTGCACTGGATTGGCAATACTCGCAGGATTTCTCTCCCCCTCGCCTGGAGAGTGGTTATCCCCTGCGTCAGCTGAAACGCTGTTTCAGGATCTGATGTTTTCGCTGGCTATAATTATAGTTGCAGTTCCGGACGGACTTGGAATGAGTGTAACCTTGTCGCTTGCCGGCGGATTGCGGCGTATGATGACCGCTCGTGCGCTTGTAAGGCGGCCGGGAGCTGCCGAAACCATAGGTGCTGTGTCACGTCTGTTGATTGACCATGGAATACCGCTGACGACCGGCGTGATGCGTCTGGTAGCGCTGGATGTCCCGGCTCTTCCAATTCTTTCCCGACTGCTTGTGCCTGACGAGTCGGAAGCGCGTTTATTTGTCGAGGTGGTTTCAGTTTCGACTACGGCTAATCTTGGCCGCTCTCTGGATGGTCGGCCTGCAACAATCGTTGGCGATCCTTTAGAGGGGGCATTATTACGATGGCTACACGAGGCCGGATTTGATTACCTTCAATTTCGCAATACTTTTACTGTAATCGAGCGGATGCCGTGGCACATGAATGAAAAAATCACAGTCATCAAAGGTATCTCGGTGACCACGGGCCGATCAGTCCTGTATGCCAGAGGTGATCCGAATAGTTTACTTTCGCTTTGCAGTAGCGTTTGGACCGCCGATCGCGGTCTAGAATCTTTTTCGGGTGAACGTCGTCTCGCATTCGAGCGATATTTTGCCTCTCAGCAAGGCGAAGGGCGTAGAATGCTCGCATTTGCGGCGCAGGAGTGTTGTGATGCGCTTCGTGTGGATGAAAGTCGTGATTTGCATGATGAGGCTGACAGTCATGGCTTGATGGAGGAGGCAGTAAAAAATCTTGTCTGGATAGGTTGTGCGAGTTTCGAGGATATATCTGTTCCAGAAGCAGCTCAGGCTATTCGCGTTTGTCGGGAAGCCGGTATTCGGATAACGCTGGTCAGTTCTGAAGATTCTGTTGTCGCTGCGGCTTTTGCCAGGCGTCTTGGTATTCTTGAACCTGGTGATGGCCAGGAAGTCTGTGCAGAGGCACGTTCTCTCGAAGGACTTTCTGTCGCTGATGCACGCCGCATTCCAATATCTTTGTGTGTCGTTTCTCAAGCGAATGCAGCGGACAAGCTAATGTTGACGGAGTTATATGATCGTCTGGGAGAAACAGTAGCTGTTACTGGCGAAAGCCTGGAAGACGTGCCGGCTTTACGTATGGCTGCACTGGGTATTGCACCGGGAAAGAGTGGCTCTGCGGCGGCTCGCATTGCATCGGATCTCATTTTGCTGGACGATGCTATCTCCGGATTCGAGCGAGCTGTGATGTGGGGAAGATCTCTGTATGAAAATATTCGTCGATTTCTCGTTTTTCAGTTGACCATCAATGTGTTTGCTGTTTCCATAGAACTTTTGGGCCCTTTCATCGGTGTGCGTATGCCGCTAACCGTTGCACAAATGCTTTGGCTGAATCTGGTAATGGATATTCTCGCACCCTTCGCCATCGCCGCGGAACCACCTCGTCCGGAAACGATGAAGCGCCCTCCGCGTAATCGTGAAGAATCTATTTTAAGCACTGAAATGGTGGTGGCAATTCTTGGATCTGCAGGATTATTTCTGGCAGTTTCTGTTGCGCTTCTCATGATTCTTGGGGCGGATGGGGAGGTTTCTTCGAACGATTTGACACTATTTTTCACGGTTTCGGTATTTTTCCAGTTTTGGAATCTTTTCAACGCTCGCGCATTCGGTCTGGAAAATCCTGGATATCTGGATTTTGCTGCGAATAGTTCTTTTCTTGTGACGGCAGGGCTCATTCTGATGGGACAGTTCATGATCGTCACATTTGGTGGGAAAATATTTGCCACGGTTCCACTCGACATGACTCATTGGCTGCTGGTCCTCATGGGAACATGCCCTGTATTGTTTTTGGGAGGTCTTTGGCGTTATCTATTTCCCATTACTCGTGGGCGAGAACGTCGACTTCGCTAACACATTCCGTTTTTTCCGGATGTCACGTTTATTGCTACGCGAGAACGCCGCAGTTGCGAAGTTCAGCTTTAACCCGGAGCACTTCTTGTTCAATTTCCCCGAGAAGAGTATCGCCTGCCATGCGTTCACCGATGGGCATAGATTCCATGCGGGCGCATAAATCGGCGAGTCTTTCTGCACCAAGATTTGCAGCGGAACCTCGCAGTTTGTGTGCGTTTTCCTCGAGCTCCATTTTTTCATTGTTATGGAGAGCGGATTGCATCAATATCAGTATGATTGGGACTTCCTGTGAGAAAAGTTTTGACATGTCTGACAATAAAAATCTTGATTTACATCGGAGACTGTTCAGGCGTTCGGGGTTTAGCGTATGAAGACTTTGTGCTGGAGATGGAATCGCTTCCTGCGGAGGACAAGATTGTGAATCCAGATTGGCATTCAAAGCAGGAAGATGGGGGGTATACATTGGACAAATCGAATCTGGTAATGACTCCGAAGCTATTCGTATGAGACGTTGCTCGATAACCGAAGCCAGCGATCGCCGAAGTTCCTGCAGCATGATTGGTTTTGCAATGTAATCATCCATTCCAGCCGAAAGGCATCGATCCCGATCGCCTTCCAGCGCGAATGCAGTCATGGCGATTATTGGAATATGTGTGCCTTCAGCTTCGCGGCGTCGAATTTCCCTGGCAGTTTGAAAACCATCGAGATTCGGCATACGGCAGTCGAGAAAGATTGCGTCGTAATGTTTTTTTCCAAGTGCGGCAATCGCCTGACAACCATCTGAGACGATGTCTACATGACAATCGAGTTCTTCCAGTAGTCTGGAAGCAACCTTTTGATTGACGAGATTATCTTCGGCGACAAGAACATGCAGACTTGGATTCATGGTATCGGAGGAAAAGTTCGCGGGAGTTTTGTCGCTCTCAGAGAATAATGTTGCGTTTGATGGCGTGGAAACAGTGTTTGTTGAAGTTTTGGGGCTTGGGGACACCTGAATTGTGAACCAGAATGTACTTCCGTAGCCCGTTATGCTGTCAACCCCAATAGTGCCATTCATAAGTTCAACCAGACGTTTGCTGATGGCAAGCCCCAGACCCGTACCACCGAAGCTGCCTGGAGACGGAATTTGTTCAAAGGGCTGGAAAAGTCTGAGTCGGTCTTCATTGGATATTCCGGGACCTGTATCGATGACTTCACAGCGCAGATTGATTGTGCCGTCAAGTTCAGATTGGGTGCGCATACGAAAGGTGACCGCACCTTGATTTGTGAACTTTACTGCGTTACCTACAAGATTCGTCAGAATCTGTTGAAAATGCTGACCATCACCGAGGACTGAATCGGGTACAGTTTCATCAATGTCAGAAATAAGATCTATTTTCTTCATGGTTGCAGTGACTGCAAGCATTTTCAGAACGTTTTCTATTATTTCCACCGGTGAGAAGATATAGTTGCTGAGTTCGAACTTGCCTGATTCTATTTTCGCAAGATCCAGGACATTGTTAATGAGGGACAGCAGAGTTTGTCCGGAACTGCGAATAATCTCTACAAGTTCGCATTGGGATGTGTCCAGTTGCGTATTCAGGAGCATGCCGGTCATTCCGATTACGCCGTTCAACGGAGTTCGGATTTCATGACTCAGATCGGATAAAAAAATGCTTTTAGCACGGTTTGCCGCAATCGTACGATGGATAGTTCTGCGCAATATTGACATTTCTCTCTCGAGATGGATCATGCGCCTGAGTTGTGTTGTAGAAGAATTATCCGAAGAAGATTTCTGGGAGTGTTGCAAATCCCGTTTAATAAGTTTGGACTTCTTTAAATGGCCTTTTGTTTTTTTTAAAGGTCTTTCTCGTCCAATCAATCGACTAATTCCTTCATAGGAATGTCACTTCTGCAGGTGGGCCCAACTGGTCACGCATGTCGTGAAATGCCACCGATCATCCTCGGAAGTATCTTTGCCGGCATCGAAAGCGCCAGCAATTTTTTTGCACATCCAACACTCTCGGTTTTGTGCTCTATAAATCTTCATGAGATCAGACATTTCTGGCGGGTTACCCGGCTGGGTCCCGTATGATGATGCGCCAGGCACCGGAATTTCAGGAGCGATTGGAGCGGATACAACAGTCAGGTGATGGCGATCTATAGTGGGTTCAGCTGGATTTGTTACGGGAACGACAGGGTGTGTGTGCAGTGAAGGAGTTATCGGACTGTCATTCTCAGAGACGGCAGCGGCAGAAGAAAAAAGGGGGCTCATGCAGACCTCATTTTTTGTGGTTCAAAATGGATAGGCAATTATAGGGTTCGACCTTTAATGCGGCAAGCTCTCCCCGGTTTTTTTTTCCTTGCATGGATGCGGAGGTACGAAAAAAAACAGCCCCGGATCCAAACGGACAAGCCAATCTTGAAATAAAAAATCGTACACTGTATGACGGGAAGATAATGCTCCGGTTAACCTAGCTGATATGAGTCGGATCGGTTGGCAATGGTTCTTCATTGAATCGTTTTATTGCTGCTATAAGCTGTTGCTGTAAATGTTCTCTGAGGCTGCCTCTGGCTGTTGCAAGAAGCTGGTTGCGACTTTCCATAATGCGCAAGGTTTCAAGAGCTGCGCGATGTTCAGCATCAATGACCATATTATGTTCTTTCAGGAAATCTTTCAGATCTATCATGGGTTCCTCCAGGATGCAGACAATAGGGACGACCAAGGTGTTCCCTGCATTATCGGCGCATCCGGGGTGGTACCGAAGAATTCTTTGCAACCAGGTCCAAAATACGTTGATGAAGTTTTGCATCACAGCTTGCCAGTAATCCATTGTGGTGGAATGGATCCGAGGCGGAATAAACGAATCGCTGTCCAAGAAGATCTGTGACGATTCCCCCCGCTTCTGTGAAGAGAATCTCTGGAGAGGCGATGTCCCATGCTTTTGTCGAATTTGAATCGTTTAGATAGAAATGTCCCTGTCCATTTGCAATTCCCATCAGTTTTAAGCCGACGCTTCCGTGTATAAATGTTCCGGCCATGCCGAGTGCTTCGGCAGTGCGGTGTGCGAGTCCACTCGGATGTGAACGACTCATGGCTACAATTACGCCTGTTTCTGGGGCGGGAGCAACGATTCGAACATCTGACCATTCGTTCCTGGATGATCTGTGTCTGCAACCTTCCCCGATCGCTCCTAGCCATATATCACCCGTCGTTGGTTGCAGGACAAGGCCAATTTCCATCTTTCCGTCGCGGGCAGCGCCGATCTGGATTGCGAATTCACCATTTTTTCTTATGAATTCTTTCGTTCCGTCTATGGGATCGACAAACCAGACACGACCGCTTGCCGGCGCCGATGGAGCTTGCACTCCTTCTTCTTCGGTCAGAAGGCCATCTTCCGGGAAACGCTCTGCAAGAAGCCTCGAAATCAGTCGATTGGCCTGCCTGTCGGCTAGCGTGACAGGTTCATAACCGTCTTTATACTCGACAGTGAAATTATCGTGATAAATGAGAAGAATTTCAGCTGCTGCGGTCTCACCAACCTCGACAAGAAATTCCAGATCGCGATGTCGGAATGCAGCGGGTAGAGACACTTGCCAAAATCAGGCCAGTGCGGCCTTTTCCTGCATCTTGACTTTTCGGATCCAGTGGAACGGATCATCGGTCTCTCCATACTGGATGCCGAGAAGATAATCATACAGTCGTTGGGCAATAGGACCGACCAGACGGTTGTTTATCTCATAGTCTTTGTCGTTGTATTTCAGGTTTCCGACTGGAGATACGCTGGCCGCCGTACCGCTTCCGAAACTTTCCGTGATAGTTCCTGCAGTGATGCCATCGACTACTTCATCGATCGAGATCTCGCGTTCTTCAGTCTTGAGACCCAGGTGCTTGGCAAGCGTCAGTACACTGTCACGTGTAACTCCAGCCAGAATAGAGCCGTTTAGCTTTGGTGTAACAAGGAGTTCGTTATTGAAAACGAAAAAAATATTCATTGCGCCGACTTCTTCGATATTACGATGCTGTATGGGGTCAAGCCAGAGAACTTGTGCACAGCCCTTTTCACGTGCGACGCGGCCGGCAAGAAGGCTTGCGGCATAGTTCCCTCCGGTTTTTGCTTCCCCGAGCCCCCCCTTCGCTGCGCGAGAGTATTCGGTGGTCACATAAAGGCTGATCGGATTGAAACCTTCCTGATAATACGATCCAACCGGACTCAGGATCACGCAATACAGATAATTAGAGCTTGCACGCACTCCGAGAATGTTGTCAATTCCGATCATGAAGGGTCTGATATATAGAGCAGCGCCTCGGCTTTTCGGAATCCAGCGCTTTTCAAGATTTATCAGAGTTTCTATGCTTTCGATGAAATCTGATTCAGGGATGTTTGGCATGCACAGACGTGTTGCCGATCGGTTGAATCTGCGCGCATTCATTTCTGGGCGGAAAAGATTGATTTCTCCCTTTGTTGTGGAAAAAGCTTTTAGACCTTCGAAAATTTCCTGACTATAATGCAGGACGCATGTAGATGGTTCAAAACTCAATGGTCCGAATTTCTTGATTTCAGGTGAGTGCCATCCTTCTGTTTCCGAAAACAGCATGGTGAACATGCGATCGGTAAAGCTTTTGCAGAACCCAAGCTTTGCGGGGTCGGTAAACATAGGCTTGAGTTCCGAATCTTTCAGCGGGTGAATGGCTATCTGCATGACTAGTTCCTTTCCTTTGCGCATTGGCTTTATGAGCCTATTGCGTCATGAGTAACCGCAACTCCTGAGTATACCCCCGAACGCTGCACGGTGCAACACGTGTTTGATCTATCCTTTATTGAATGGAGACGGAAAGATTTCAAAAACTGCGTTTTTCTCAGGGATTGCTTTGAAATTGTCGATATTCGAAAAAACTCTCTTCATCGGAGGCTTCACGGATGATCGGCGTCACTCCCGTTGGAATTTTTACGTATCTTCCGGTGGAAAGCCGGAGTTTTTACCGCGGAATTCTCGGACTCGAACAGGTTTATAACTTGCGCGAGGTCGAGGCCGAGGATGGAAAGGGCTGCATTCTTCGTCTGGAAAGCCCTCAAATCGAAGTGTTCTCCGTCGAAATGCGAGAATGTGACGCAAAACATAATAATATGCTTCGTGGCGACACCAAGCTTATTATTCATCCGTATGATTTTGCATATTTGAACTTGAGACTCCTTGACGGAGGCGTAATATTGAGCACCGGCCCAAAAGGTTCTCTACGCTTCGAAGACTTAAATGGCATTTCCTGGGAAGTTGCGTAGATTCAATATCATCGAACGAACAACATACGTAAACCGACGAATATCAGCAGTACTCCGAATGCCCGCTTGAGAGTGAGGTCGGTGAATGCCTGGGCAAAACCGGCACCAAAATAACCTCCTAAGAAGAAGCCTATTGCGCCAATGATGGCGATCGGCAGTATTACATTTCCTTCCTGATAATATCGATAGGCGGCCATCAGGCCTATGGGCGGAACCATCATTGCAAGAGAAGTGCCTTGTGCCTGGTGCTGACTCAGACCAAACATGAATATCAACGTTGGAATGATGAGAATTCCGCCGCCGATTCCAAGAATGCCGCTGATTATGCCGATTATCCCGCCCCAAGCCAGATAGGCCAGATATATCATTATTTCATCCTTTCGTCAGCCAGATACGGCTCGAGGACGCGCATGGTTCGACTCAGCGCTCCCCGATGTCGGTCCAGAACGCATTTGGCAGCCTGTTGCTGATGCTGCCTGACTGAAAACTCAGAAAGCGCCTTGGTGAGTATGTCGCCTACGGCACTGGCATTCCGAGCGAGCTCAAGTCCTCCCGCCGAAGAAAGTTCTTCCGCAAGATCGGCGAAGTTGCGCACGTGAGGGCCCATGACGGTAAAAGTGTTTTGTGACAAAGCTTCAAGAGGATTGTGCCCACCGACGCTTTCGTCGAGAGAGCCACCTATAAAGGCTGCGTCAGCCAACTGATACAGAGATGCGAGTTCTCCGATAGTATCGAGTAACAGACATCGGACATTTGAGTTAACACTCTCCGTAAATGGTTTTCCGGATCGGTTAAAAGTTGCATTGCTACGTCGCAATGTATGTATTCCACGTCGACGTAGAGCGATTTCCCACTTTTCGATATTGGCAATATCCCGCGGAGCGATAAGCAGACGTATGTGGGGGCAGGATAACAGCGTGTCGATTACCGGTTCCATGCCTTCAAATTCTGACTGATGCATAGAACCCATCACGATCAGAGAATCTTTGCCCTTCCAAGGCATCAGGAACTCTATCAGGGAGTGGTTGATCTCCGGAACAATGTCTATTTTGATATTGCCAATAATATTGATGCTGTCAGGTTTCGCGCCCATTTCAATAAGTCGCTCGCGATCAACGGGCGATTGTACCAGTAACAGCGAATATGCACCGAACACCGTTCTTCCAAGTGCTGGAAACATCGAATAAAATCGATGTAGTTTTGCGCTTATGCGGCCATTGACTAACACCAAGGGAACGTCATGTCGAACGCAGGCTCTGGAAAACCCAGGCCAGAAATCAGTTTCAACGGTAAGCACAAGCTTGGGTCGCCATCGTCGAAATGAGCGTTCCCAGAATGGCGAGAAATCGAGTGGGAAATATCCCGCCGCATTGGTTTGCCCACGTTTAATCATCGTGGCGAGAACATCCGGATGAGTTGTCGTGTAACCTATTCTGGTGAGGGGCAAACGTTTGCGCAAAGCGCTGATCAGGGTCCCTCCTACAAGTGACTCTCCAAGGGAAACGCCGTGAATCCAGATAAGTGAGCCCTCATCACAGGCTGTCCGATGTAATACTTCATTCTTTCTGGTCGCTGGCATTGGCAATCCGCCGAAATAGTGATGAAATCCCTCGCCAATGCGTCGAACATACCGTGTCAGAAGTGGCGCTCCCGCAGCTGCGGCAAGTAGTGCAGCCCCGAAAACTGCCTGCTCTAACCCTTCCGCAATCACGGATGTAATATCAGATGATGTATGCATATCGTGAAAATTCAAGCGATTGTTCATCATGCCGATGGCCGGTATACTGCATCACCGCTTTGAATGGTCATTCCTGTTGTTTTGAGTGAGGCCAGATACACGTGATGACGTGGTTTGAATCGATCGTAAAACCACAGGTATTGGTCTGGATGAGCGAGAATCCATGATTCGGTCATTGCGGACAGCCGGCGTGTGCGTGCGATAACACGCTCTTCGTGATTTCTACCTTGTTCTGTGCCGAGAGCCGGGAAAAACCACGCATCATATTGCGTGGAACGTCCCTGCCTGAGACAATAGAGTGGTACCAAAGCGGCTCCAAGTTTCAAACTCCAGTTTGCTGGACCCGCAGGCATACTTACCCAGTGTCCGAGAAAATCAATGTAAACTCCGTGATTGCCACCGTCCTGATCGGCAATCATGCCTAATGCTTCACCGTATTTAAGAGCTTTTAGTGCCCCAAGCCCGCCTCGGTCGCGATCATGCAGTACAATTTTAGAATATCCGCGGAAATAATCAAGTGCAGTGCCAATGTCGTTCTCTTTTTGTGCAAGATAAAAGGAGTGGAGGGGGTATCCCCGATGTGCGATGGCTGCGCCAAGCATTTCCCAACTGCCAAGATGGGGGACGGCTAGAATCACTCCTTTTCCCGGGGCAAGTGCCGCTTCGAGATTTTCGACGCCATGAAATACCATGCGTGTTTGCAACAAATCTGTGGTCAGCAGAGGAAATCTAAGACTTTCATATGCTACCAGCGAAAAATGAATGAACATCCGGTCTATAATTTCGAACAATGGCCGTGGGGGGTGTTTTCCCAGTCTGTGATAAACGCGATCCATGGTTTCCAGGATGCGGGATCGCTCCGGAATCCAGATCCGGGAGGCTGTCATGCCGAGCCCCGCAGCGATCGTGCGCCCGACGCTTTCCGGAAATAAGCATGCTATACGGGAAAGAATCATCATGAAGCGAAAAATCATAGTATCATCTCGCAAAATGTATCAGTAGGATACGCTCCGGTGGATTTCCTCCTGAGAACCCCTGCCCACCTGAAAAAGTGAGTTGGCCATGGAAAGAGAGAAAAAATCTGTATTCAACGTATACTTTTCTGGCGTCGCAGCAATTCGAATGCCAGATCTGCAACGCGATTATGGGCGCCCGGTTTGCCAAGATGGGTGATGGCTTCAGCCATAGCGGATTTCTGTTCTGCTCGACGTTCCGGAGATTCGAGTAATTCCAGGGCATGCCGCGCCAGATTTTCGGGAGTGAAATCATGCTGGACCAATTCTGGCACCGCCTGACGCCCTATTATAATGTTTGGCAGACCGATGAAACGGGGAAGCTTATTGAAAAGCTTCGCGACAATTTCGGTGAACAGACTGACCCGATAGCCGATGATCATCGGCGTTCCGATGTGTGTGGCTTCAAGTGTTGCCGTTCCTGATGATATCAACAGAAGTTCCGAAATCGCCATGACGTCATATATGCGCCCTTCTACAATTTTAACCGGAAGTTGTGATTCATCGAGTTGACGCCGCAGATCGGACTTTGAAATGCCATAAACGTCGGATGATCCTGTCGCGATGACGGGAACTACAAACTGAAGATTTGGTTTTTTTGCAGCAATCATTTTCGCGGCTTCGAGCATGACCGGCAAAAGATGGATCAACTCACTTTTGCGACTTCCGGGACAAAGACCGATCACCGGACGCGTCGGATCAAGGGCAAAGGCTTCGAATGCCTCTTTTCGATTCATCGTTGGTTGTGCCTGATCGATCAGAGGATGACCAACGAATTCGACATTTGCTCCGGCCTCTTTATACAACTTGTAAGTAAATGTGAAATTCGCGGCAACGCAGGTCAATGTGCGTGCTGCATCTGCGACATCGTCAGGATTTGTTGCAAACTTGCTCGGTGGAAAGTAGAACAGTGTGGGAATACCGAAAACACGTGCCCGACGTGCGAGACGCATGTTGAATCCCGGATAGTCAACGAGAATCAAAAGATCTGGTTTATGTGTCTCAAGGAATCGATATAGCTTCCGCAATACCATCAATAGTCGCGGAGCCAGTTTAATCGATTCTATATATCCGATTGCCGCCCAGTCGTCGCTGTCATACAGCAATTTTACTTGTCTTCGACGCATTTGTGGTCCGCCGACAGCAAATACTTCCAGGGGTTCTCCGCGTGCGAACATCACATCGAGCAATGAAGCAGCATACATATCACCGCTTGTCTCGCCAGCGACAATCATCACTCTCTTTGGGTTCGGGGGTGTGCCATCTCCGTGATTCGATGGGGCTAGCATATCATGCCCCTTTTGGCCGCAGTATTCTCTACGATCGAAAGTTGTTTTTCGATCAGGCTGGTTCCTTCATCTAGGGGGCATTTGGGATCGATGAAGAATGGTTTGCCAAGAATAAATAGCACGTGGCTGAATGGCAGGGGAACCTCAAAGCGGTCCCAACTTGCAAAGCGTTTCCCTCTGGAAGTCGAAGCAGATAACGCTATTATCGGCACTCCTGTTTTTTGAGCCAGCAGTGCTGCGCCTGGCTTGGCTCTATGTGCAGGACCACGCGGGCCATCGACAGTGATTGCTCCATCGCAACTTTCTGTCTGCATGAGACGGGCCATTTCCAGCAGACTGCGGGCTCCCCCACGCGAAGAAGATCCCCGCACAAGCCGGTATCCAAGACATTCCATGGTAGCGGAAACGATATCGCCGTCTTTGGAAAGTGAAGCCATGGCAGCTACGCCTCGTTCTTTCAGCGGCATCATTGCGGCAACCTGCTCAGCATGCCAAATGACAAACAGCGTTGATCCCGGCCCATTCGTGTCAGCACGCGCGGCGGCCCAATGCTCCCAGCCGATTCGCTCAATTGTAATGGTTTGCTCGAGCAATCGTATCAGTAAGGCAATGGCACGACCGAGCAAACGCACGTTTGGCGCATATGACCCGCTCCATATGTTTCTCTTAAAACGTGCAGGCATACTCATCTTCACAAGTCCTGAGTTGGCAAGTCCGATACAATACCAGGAGCAGTTTCTATGCTCGCGCCATTTGCGGCACCTGCGATTGTGGCGGTGAGATCGGCTTTCTGATGAGCATATTGTGCCTGATACAGGTGGGAATACACGCCTTTTTTTGAAAGTAAAGCAGTATGTGTGCCCCACTCGACGATACTGCCATTTTGCATTACCACGATCTTGTCAGCATTAATTACGGTTGACAGCCTGTGAGCTATAATAAATGTAGTACGGTTTTTCATCAATCGGGCCAGTGACTCTCGAATCATGTTTTCTGTTTCGGAATCAAGTGCCGATGTTGCTTCGTCAAGAACCAGAATCGGCGGGTCTTTAAGAAATGCCCGGGCCAGAGCTATTCGTTGCGCCTGTCCTCCGGATAAGTTGACGCCGCGTTCTCCCAGCGGTGTGTTATAACCCATCGGCAGTCCATTTATGAAATCGTTTGCATTCGCAAAAGTTGCCGCTGCGACAATTGCCTCATGTGTTGCATCTAATCGCCCCAGGCGAATGTTATCTTCGATTGTGCCGGAGAACAGAAGAGTTTCCTGATGAACCATTCCGATCTGCTTGCGAAGTGATGAAAATGTCAGATCACGAATATCATGACCATCGACCATTACGGAGCCACTTTGAACTTCAAAAAAACGCGGAATCAGATTGACAAGAGTGGTTTTTCCTGCACCAGACGGGCCTACCAAAGCTACAACCTCACCCGGCGCGACTGACAGGGATACATGGTTTAGAATCGGTTCGTCGATATTATATGTAAATGAAACATCATTAAAATCAACTGCCCCACGACATTCTTTTAATTCTTTGGCATTTGATTTTTCGAGAATGTCAATTGGAGCATCTAGCATTTCGAAAACTCTATCTCCTGCACCAACAGATTGAGAAATTATATTAGATACCTTCGAAATATTCTTGATCGGGGTGAAAAGTCCCACTAATGCAACGAGAAAACTGATTAGTTGTCCTGCATCCAGGCGCTTATGAATGACTTCATACCCGCCATACCAGAAAATGATTGCCAGACCAATCGTATTTATAAACTCAATAACAGGGGACGTCGAGGAATTAATATGATTTCCGCGCATATTTTCTTTAAATGTTTCGGAGTTTGCAGTCTCGAATCGCTCACTCAGGAATGGTTCCAGCGTGAAGGATTTAACAGCCTTAATTCCGATTATGAATTCCTGCAATACCGTCGAAATATCACCAATTCTGTTCTGCATCTCGGTACCGATTTTTTTCATCTTGCGGGCATACTTGTTGATTATTGCACCTATTATTGGAATGATCACTACCGATATCGTTGCAAGCTTCCAATGCAGATAAAAAATATAGCCTATGAATCCGACTGTGGCCAGAATTGCTCCGAGTGTGTCAGTCAGTGACGAAAGCAGATTTTGGAGGACAAGTACATCGTTTGTGATCCGACTCATGATTTGTCCTACCTGCTGCTTTGCGTAGTAAGCCAATGATAATTGTTGGAGCCGCAAAAAAGCAGCCGATCGTATGTTGCGCAAAATGCTCTGGCCAATCCATGTCATGAGATACGACTGACCATAGCTGGCAATGCCCTTCACGCCCATAATAACTATAAGGGAAATAGCGATCAGGTCGAGCATATGAAGATCACAGCCGACGAGGACATCATTAACCACGCTTTTCATTATCCAGGCTGGATATATAGTACATATCGCTACCACAAGGCTCATGAAAATAACGGCTGCCAGATGCGACAGATATCCACTGAAGTAAGCCAGAATGCGAAGGAAAGTTTTCATAGCGTTTTCCCTGCACTTTCGGTTCGAGTCATCTGCAGCCGACTGAGAATGTGTTCTGCAACGCGGTGCCCAGCGTTGGCTTCGCCCAGTTGCGATCTTACACCCGCGAGTCTCTCACGCATGATCTTGCGACGTTTCTCGTCACCGAGAATCGCAAGCGCTTCTCGGGCAACAGGTTCCGGCTGGAATTGCCATCGAATGAATTCCGGAACAATTTTTTCGCCGGCAATCACGTTTGGCAGACCGATATGTGGTGCCTGAATCAGAAATTTTGACAACACCGAAGTGAAAAAATTCGTCTGATACACGATAATCATCGGAGTTCCGAGTAGTGCGCATTCCAGGGTGGCCGTACCAGAGGCAACAAGTGCCAGATCAGATGCGGCAACTGCGTCATAGGTTCGGTCCCGAAGTAATTTAAGCGGCAGCTTGCGTCCTCGCAGATGTGGCTCGATCTGGGCTTCATCTATAGTTCCGGCCATCGGAAGCAGGAATTTTGTGGTGGGGCGCTCGGCAAGAATGCGTTCGGCTGTTGCCAGCAGTGCTGGCAAAATATAATATATTTCCTGATTTCGACTGCCTGGAAGAAGAGAAACTACTGGTCCATCTCCGAGATTGAACTCCATACGAAAAGCTGCCGGCGTCGTCTTGGCACCGACGATGTCAACGAGAGGGTGCCCGAACCAATGCACCTCAGCACCGGCCCTCTTCCAGATCTCGACCTCGAATGGAAAAACCACTATCGCTTCATCGATTACGCGCGCGATTTTTACTGAGCGTCCTGCATGCCAGGCCCAGACCTGAGGGCAAATGTAATACAGTACACGGATGCCGATTGCCCTCGCCGCTTCGGCCAGTCGGACATTGAACCCGGGATAATCAATAAGCACAAGCAAATCAGGTCGTTTATCCAGGAAGTGTCGCTTCACGTCTTTGTAAATCTTGAGCAGACGTCCCAAATTGCTCAGTACTTCTACGAAGCCGATTACGCCCAGCTCATCTATTGAGTGTAGCGCCTTAAACCCGGCGCCAGTCATCAACGGTCCACCGATGCCTTCCGCGATCAATTCGGGCGCAGCCTTTTTTAGATGTTGTATGATCAACGATCCATGCAAATCGCCGCTATGCTCACCTACCGCGAAAAAAACTCGCGGAGGTTGTCCGGAAATGGTCATGAGTCCGAACCTTTATCTTTAATTTTCCAGATTGGGTTTCGGAAACCCAGCATAGCCAGCAACAGTCCGGTCGAAACAAAAGTTCTGCGTTCGGAAAATATGGCCTGACGAAGACTCCAGGCCGCCGTAGTCGATTCGCTTGAATGTTTTCGTCCATTTGGAAAAAAGGTGGGGACGGTTTTGGCGTAGTGCATAAATACTTCCGGAAACTTTTCGGCCAGAAAGTGCTCTTCGTATGAGATCACAGTTAAAAACTCTATTCCGTAGAAAAACAATGTTATGAGTGCGATCCAGGGGTCTCCTGCTATCGAAATAAAACCTGATATTTTCAATAAATTCGCAAAATACAGAGGATTACGCGTGTATTGATAGGGCCCCGAGGTTACAAGAACATCGGCGCAAATTTCTCGCGTACGTGTCGTCGGTCCGATGTGGCACAATGCCCAGATACGTATCATTTCGCCCAGGATGATAAGTGGCAGGCCTGCAAGCCACCCGACGAGACGAGGTTTTGCCCGCGCAAGCATAGCGATTGCCAATGGAATAGGCAGAAGATCGCGATAACGGAAGAAAAAGGCGCCTAGATCCCTGCGCATGACCGTCCTTGAATATCGACATGACCATGTTGCCTGAAAGAAATAGAGAAGGAATTTGAAAAACAATGCATCAACGATTTTTCCAGCCGGCTTTAATTGTTTCAAGGATCTCCATGGCAACTTCGAGTGCATTTTTCCCGTCTTCTATGGTAACCAGTGGCTTCTTATGCTCGCGGATGCAAGTTATGAAATGCTCCAGTTCCAGGCGAAGCGGTTCTGCTTTGTGAATTTCGAGTTCTTCCTTGATGATCTTTTCTTCTCGCTCAGCACGTCGGCGTAATGTGATTGCCTGATTAACATAGTCAAGCGAGCAGTATTTATCGAATTCGAAAATTCGCAATTTTCGAATTACCTCATCACTGATGCGTGACGCAGTCAGATTGGCGATACAACCATTTTCGAAGAGGATATGCGCATTGGCGATATCTTCGTTTTCGGTTAGAACCGGAATGCCGACGGCATCGATATGTGCAATTTTAGAACGCACCAATGACAGCACGATGTCTATATCATGTATCATAAGGTCGAGAACTACGCCGACATCTGAGATGCGCTTGGAGAAAGGACCCATGCGTTGACATTCAATAAATCGCGGTTCTTCTGTGAGTGACTGAAGCCGTATCATCGCTGCATTGAATCTCTCGATATGCCCGACTTGCAGTGTCAGCTGCTTGTCACCGGCGATTTTCAACAGATCATGTGCCTCTTCAAGAGTTTTTGTGATCGGCTTCTCTACAAATGTGTGAACGTTACGCTGAAGGAAAAACTTGGACACTTCATAGTGCAACGACGTGGGAACTACAACTGTAACGGCATCGACCTTCTCATCGAGGGACTTGAAATCCCGGTAAAATGGAACTTGATAGGTGTCGGCAATTGGTTTTCCTATAGCCTCATTGACGTCGACGACGCCTACCAGCTGAGTTCCTGGCATGCTTGCCAGAATACGCGCATGATGTTTTCCGAGATGCCCTGTTCCGATGACGCCGATGCGAATGGGAGTTTCCATGATTTACATGCTCCTCTAGATGACCGTGATGGCAAGATCGGCCGCATCGGCCATAGCGATAAGTTCGTCGCGGTCGAGCAGAAGAGTTTTCTTCTCTTCGATTGCCAGACAACGCGCTTTAACTTGTATGAGAGATCTTATTGTGTCGAGCCCGACGACGGGTAAATCGAAGCGCATATCTTGTTGAGGACGCGCGACTTTCACAACCGTAACATATCCATTACCGAGTTTGCCTCCGCGCAGGATTGCTTCATCAGTGCCTTCAATCGCTTCAATGGCCAGAATCGCACGATTTTTCACCACGACCGTCTGTCCGATGTCAAGTCCGGCAATTTTTTTGGCGATATCGTGTCCATATCTGATATCCAGCCATTCTTCCTCGGTTGGCACACGCTTGGTAAGCGTTCCTGATTGAGGCAAAAGTGCGGCAAGAAAGGTAGTAGAGTCGCAAACATGAATGCCTTCCGCGATGAATTCACCGGCAAGCGCTTTCAGTAGCGCATCGTCATTGCGAAGCGGAGTTTTTTCAAACACGCGCAATAAACGAGCGTCAGGTTTGAGGTGATTGAACATGCGCGTCTTAGTGATCTTGCCAGCCATGACAAGGCGATCGATGCCACGTTCCAGGAACACGTCAATCATTCCTTGAAGCTCGCCAACATGAAACCAGTGAATTTCGTCGACGAGTTTTTCAAGCTCCGGAGAGGTCTCTTCGCGAATAGCAACAGCTACGACTTCATTACCGCCCAGACGTGCGGAGTCGGCAAAATAAAGTGGAAACCGGCCGTTTCCGGCAATCAATCCGATTCGTGGCACGTTATTCCTCAATTACAGCCACCAGAAAATCCTTATAACAGATCATCTGAGTGGGACTGGTATCAATAGATATTTTCAACAATAAATCACCTGCAATACTGTATAAAAAGATTTATGACTCTTCTCCCGGAAGGTCTTCTGCGGGGGGGACTTCACCGGTTGCGGTCCCGGTTGATGTGTAATCTGTCGATAACACTGTGGATGGTGATGATTCGGCACGTATTTCCCCGGAAGGGTCAGATGAGCGTGTGCCACGTTCGTGATCGAATTGGGTGTCTTTACCTGCCGGTGAAGGCTTTCTGGTTGTGTCACCTTCCTTGGTTTTTTCAAGTGTTTTACCCTCAGGTTTAATACTCGTTGGTATTATTGTGAGAAGTGTCAGATCTGGTTCCGGGACACCTGGTTCTTGTACCCACCAAAGATTGCGGCCTGTCGACGGATCCTTACGCCCTTTAATGTGGTCAAGCGAATATGCATTCTTACGACGGTCAAAATAACTTACTAAAAGTTTCTGTGTAATATAGTTGATATCTGATACTCGCGCTTTTTCATTGCCGATGAGAATCTCTGCACCCAGTTTTGGAAACTTGCCGTGAAAAGACGCGTAATACTCGTATTCATGCGCGAGACAACAGAGAAGCCTGCAACAGATTCCGGACAGTTTGGAAGGATTCAAACTCAGATTCTGATCTTTTGCCATTTTTGTCGATACGGGATGAAACGTCTGCATGAATTGCGCACAACAAACCATCTTGCCGCAACAGCCGATACCACCTAGAAGACGGGTTTCGTCACGGACTCCGATCTGTCGCAACTCAATACGTGTACGGAACTGTCCGGCAAGACTCTTCAACAAATCGCGAAAATCGACCTTGGTTTCGGATTTGTAATACAAAATAAGACGACTTTGGTCAAAAAGATATTCAGCTTTCAGAAGCCGCATCGGAAGCTTATGATCAACAATTATACGTCGAGCCTTGCCAAAAGCTTCGGCTTCGCACTTACTGATTTCTCGTGCTGTTTCCAGATCGGCGGGCTCCATTATTCTCAGTATTTCTTTGATGAACGGCTCCCCTTCTATGGCGACCGATTCTCCCTCGGAGAGCATACGTAATACAAAAGCTGATTCAATCCCGTGAGCTGTGCGCACAATGACGCGTTGCTCAGGGACCAGTTTGAGAGAGGGTTCCGGATGCCAATGAACCGCCGGCAATTTCCGTAGACGCAACGATACATACCGGCTCACGGTTCACAACCTCCAAGGTCTGACAGGATATTTTCAAAAACTAGTGACGGATTGATATACCGACGAATTTGCTCCAGACCACTTGTAATGGCTGCAATACGTGTCTGTGCAAAAACAGGTCCACGGTAATCGACCACGGACATGATAACGTTTTTCGCCTCCTTGTTCAATAAAAGATTCTCGTCGCGTGTCAATCCGGCGTGAAACAAATCAGCCGCCCAATCTGAAATTCCGCGCAGGAAGCCTTGAAGCTGTTCTGAAGCCACTTCACCGATGGCATATCCGAAACCCTCTTCTACATCTCTCAACAATCCGGATGGATAATTGCCCTTTTCTTTCTTGATCATGACTTCCGTGGTTTTCTTAAGATCACGTTTTATTCCATCGATTGCTTCCAGCAAAAGTCGTGTGAACAGCAAGGGGAATGCACGTGGCAACGCAGGCGCGAAAATCAATCCTCTTGCCAGTTCCCGGCGTGCATGAAGCAGCTCTATGGGCCGTGTCAGCGCTGAATCAGAGAACAGCCGCAATGCTGGTTCGATGCCACCGGCATTGATAAGCCTTTCTTCAAGGCGGCCTGGTAGTCGTGCCAACTCTTCCAGATAGCTGACCTGAGCCTGAGGAAGAGTGAGAGCTTGCATTTCAGGCATTTCATCAACACTCATGAGCCATGAAAGGCTGACTCCGAAACGTCCGCCAGCAATGGCGTAGAATCGTGCCACCTCGTCAGGAGTTCGACCGGAAGCACGCAAAAGTTCTTTGCGAGCCGCTTCATGCGAGGGGGTGGGAAAATCAATTCGCACTGTTCTGCTGAGAATCGTCGGCAATATACGGCGGTCTCCACATGCGATAAGCAGAAACACAACGCGCGGTGGCGATTCTTCGAGAATCTTCAGCAAACTATTGCCTGAAAACTCGTTGAGTCTGTCGGCCTGGTCTATCACGAAAATACGCCATTTGCCCATGAATGGCTTGAGTTGTGCTGCATCCTGCATTGCGCGAACCTGGTCAATGCGGATTTCGGCTCCCATCGGTGCGATGAACAAAACGTCAGGGTGGGTTCCCGACGCGATGCGCTTGCACGAAAGACATCCGCAACAGGCTTCCAGAACACCGGCAGGACCTCCTGAGACCGGTTCAAGACATTGAAGTGCAGCGGCCAGCGCATTTGCTGTGTGGCCTTTCCCAACGGATTCGGCACCTGTAAAAAGGTAAGATTGTGCGATACGATCATTCGCAAGTGGCTCTGAAAGCCGTCGGATGGCATATTCCTGCAACAGGGTCGATGAAAGTTTCAATCGTTTAATCATTTTTTGGTCATGAACCACCCTTGTTAACGCGATTCATGAAAAATGCGGCCGATGCCACCAGCATAAGTACTAGAAATAAGGTCACCATAGATGCCAGACCGCGATGGGATACGCCGGACATCAGTATGGCAAGCAGCCCGAAGCAGGTCGATATCATCCAGAGAAAACGGGTTGTGTCAGCTTGAGAGAATCCGAGTCGTAACATTTTATGATGCAGGTGCTCTTTATCCGCCTGAAAAATGTGGACACGTCGCAGGAATCGTCGAAAAATGGTCAGGATAACGTCGAGAACTGGCAGACCCAGAGCAATTAGTGGAATTACGAGCGGAAGAAGTATAGAGCCTTTTGCAGCTCCCGCGATTGCAAGGGCCGCGACAATGAAGCCCAGGAAGTATGCGCCGGCATCACCCATGAATATAACTGCAGGGAAAACATTGTATCGGAGAAATGCCAGTAGTGAGCCCATGATGGCGGCTGTCAGGACCAGAACGCTTTTTATTACTTCAAGATCCTGCGTGTGGGGGGTTATAAGTCTTACGGCTAAAAGAGTGGCAAGTGCAATGAAGACGATGCCACCGGCAAGACCATCGACTCCGTCGATAAGGTTTATCGTATTCGTAAGTCCTATAACCCATAATAACGTTAGTGGATATGCGAGAAGACCGAGGGCAATGTGGCCGCTTCCAGACAGAAAATCGGTGATGAAATCGATACGGACATGAAATAAAAACAGCAATAAAACAGCGATAATTTGTCCGGCAAGTTTCACCTTCGCAGGCAGATCGAGAATATCGTCCAGCAAGCCCACCATGAAGATGAAAGTGCTCGCAATAAGTACTCCGCGTATCTTTTCGCTATCACAAAGGAATGGCAAAGCGCCCAGGCATGATGCCAGATAAATTGCTATTCCTCCCACGCGTGGAATGGGGTGAACGTGAATTTTGCGACGGTTAGGTCGATCGACAAGTCCAAGTCGCAATGCAACGCGCCGGACAAGAGGGACCAACATCAGACCGGCGATCCAGGCGATCATGAAAGGCATCAGGATATCACGCATGTGACTGAATTATACCAGAATTTGGTACAGACAGTGGGAGTATTGTAATGAGAGAATGGTTCTGTTATGATCCAAATGGGTATTCTACGTGCTCTTAATGTGAAAAACTCTGGGCGTCATTCCAGCCAGGAGATGAAAATAAGCGTGCAGTTGCATATCGAAACTACCGGTGGAGTTTCCATCGTCAGGCCGCTCGAGGATGTCGACCCGGCAAATTCGTCTCAGCTTGAGCGCACTCTTATTGAGCAGATTGATGGTGGTGTGCGATGCATCATTCTGGATTTATCTCGTGTTGGATATATTGAAAGTTCTGGTATCGGTGCCATTGTCCGTGCATATCGCCGAATGAAAGATATTTCCGGAGAAATAATTCTTTCCGGCTGCAACGAGAATTTGATGAAGATATTTAAACTGATCAATTTTCAGCGTTACTTTCGTATGACGATAACTCTCTCCGAGGCGCTTGAAAGTCTCGCGAAACCAGTTCCCGGGTGATTAGTTGTCGTTCGCTTCTATAATCAGCAGGGTGAGATCATCCTGGGGAGTATTCGTCCCGCGCCATGTCGCGATTTCCGCAATGATACGCTTTGTGACATCATGAATTGGAAGATCGCGCAAATCTATGATCAGTTGCTGAAGCCGCAGTTCCCCGTAGAGTTCTTTGCTGATCGAATGTTTTGTTTCGGTAATACCATCTGAATACAGGAATAGACGATCTCCTGTTTCCAGATGCAGTCCTTCTTCGCGAAAACGTGCATTATTGTCGAGCCCTACAGGTACATCGCCATCCTGGAAGGAAGTCAGCTCCCCTTGCCTGGAAACCCTTATCAATGGTGGGTGTCCGGCCCTTACCCATCTGAATGTGCGTCGCTGGAAATCCAGCAGCCCATACAGAATTGTAAAGTATTGCGGATTGCCTTCGAAATTCGCGGCTGAAGTGGTGAACTGCCTGTTCAGCAAGCTGATCAACTCCGCCGGGGGTCTGACCTCACCCGAAGAATTCAGCAGAATGTTGCCTTCACGACCCCAGTTCGTAAGAATGTGGCTGAGAGCAACAGACAATAATGCAGCGGAAATGCCGTGCCCTGAGACGTCCAGGACATAGGTTCCGGCAAATCGCTTGTCGAAACGGAATATGTTCAGCAGATCGCCGCCGATTGAGGTGCAAGGCTCATAATGCCAGGCGGCTTCAAATCCCGGAAGGCTCGGAGAAACCGGAGGAAGCAGGCTGCGCTGAAGCTCTCTAGCTGCGGATAGATCTTTTTTCATGATTTCCAAAAGGTTTGCGAGGTGTTCGTTTTTGGCAAGCAGTTCGTCTTTCAGACGCGTTAACTCGGATTCACGTTCCAGGCGGGCATCCATCTCACATTTCAACGTCAGTGCGGCGGAAACACGAGCGATAAGCTCGAATTCGTCTACAGGTTTGGTGATGTAATCCGTCGCACCTGCATCGAAAGCTTCCGAAAGTGATTGTCCGCGTTGACGGGCCGTCACCATAATGATTGGTAATCGTCGGAATCGTTCATAGGCGCGTATACGACGAACCGCCTCGATGCCGCTTATTTTCGGCATCATGATATCCATCAGGATGAGTTCCGGGGTTTCGAGGGGCTGAGGACCGCCGTTGAGCCCGAGAATACCATATGCTTCGGCAGCCCCTGATGCGCAAATGATTGCATTAAAACCATTTTCTTCAAGTATGGCGCGTATAAGAAGCCGATTATCTGCGGAGTCATCGACTATGAGGATACTCATGTAATCTCCAATTTTGAGGGTGATTTGTCATCAGCGAGTGCAGTGGCTTTGGTTATAGCGGATGGCGCAACATTTCCGGCGGAAATACTTTTGGTAAATATCACAGTGAATGTTGAGCCCTGTCCTTCTATGCTTTTTACATCAATGGAATATCCCATAAGCCATAGCATGGATCGTGTAATTGTCAATCCAAGACCTGTTCCTTCAAAATTCCGCGTAGCAGCTGTGTCAACCTGCTGAAACGCCTCGAAGATGAGTTCCAGTTTGTCGGATGGAATGCCTATGCCAGTATCGATAAAACTTACTGAAAGCGGGAGCGACGTGCCTGGGTCAATGGAAAGCCTTATCGTCAGACTTCCTCGCTCTGTAAACTTTATTGCATTACCCAACAGGTTCAACAAAACCTGCTTAAAGCGAAGGCGATCTGTCGAAAGTGGTTTAACACTGGCGGGTAGATCTGTGATCAGTTCCAACCCTTTTTCGTGGAGTTGTGGGAGCATCAGCTCCACGGTTTCTCCAATTACTTTCGTGAGATCGATCGGTTCCGGGATGATTTGCAATTTGCCGGCCTCTATTTTTGACAAATCCAGGATCTCACTGATGATCGAGAGCAGGTGGTGTCCATTCTCGTTAATACGCTCAATGTAGGTTAAATCCTTTGCCGCAAGTCGCCCGTCTTTATTTTTTACAAGCAGATTCGAAAACCCGATAATGGAATTAAGCGGAGTGCGCAGTTCATGGCTTATGTTGGCAAGGAAGCGGCTCTTTGTGCGATTGGAAGCCTCGGCCGCCTCCTTGGCGTCAAGTAAGTCTTTCTCGAATCGCTTTCGCTCTGTTATATCGCGGACTATGGCTGTGAACATGCGTTTGTCAGGCATGTTTACTTCGCCCAATGATGCTTCAAGCGGGAATGAGGAACCGTCGAGCCGATTCCCGATTGCTTCACTGCTTTCGACGCTTGTTCCGACGAGCCCATCTATCATTAATGGTGAAAAACCTGTCACCAGGTTGAAGATTGAACGGCCTTCCAGGGTTCCTCCGAAAAGACGTTTTGCGGCAGGATTGGAAGAGACAAGGATCCCGTTTTTATCGATAACCAGAATGCCTTCGACGAGATGGTCTACCACGGCCCGATTTTGGGCTTCACTGGTTTGCAGATCACTGGAAAGATCGATTACACGACTGCGCGCATTTGCCAGGCCCAGACCCAGGAAGAGAAGAATAATTGCCATTAACAGCCCTTTAGATAAAATAATCAGCGGCAGATTTGTCGGAAGGCGTCCGTGGAAATCAGGGCGGAGAGCAAAATAGCATTGCCAGCGGCGATTTGCTATTTCTATGGCCTCGCGGTTGATCATGTCGGAATGAAATTTTGCATCAGTGGCATGGGGCCCGGGATGCTGATCGTAATTAAGGTCGTAGAGCAGATGGGAAGCCGTTGACTCATTGCCTATCGTCAGACAAGAATCAGTGGCGGAGCGACCTTCTGGCATAGAATATATTTCCAGCTCGAAGGGCTCTGAAGCTATGCGTTCGATAAGGTGGCCTATTATTTGGCCCATGTGAACTACGGCAAAGGTAAACCCCAGGAATGCCGCCCGGCGTTGCTCGGTAGTCGTGCAAATCGATCCATATCTGTAGAGAGGAACGAGAATCGCAATTTCAGTATCATTGACTGAAGACGGATGATTCAATGGGTTTGTGAGGGCTACGCATCCCGAATCGCGTGCGAGATCCGTTACCTCGTTCCAGGTTGGTTCTACAGAAATGTCTCGCCCGATTTCAACATCTCCCGATTTCTGAGGCTCGCAATATTCGACGACCATATATTTGTCTCGGTTACCGACGGGGCGAATGTCGAAAAACGGTGTGCCACTGGAAATGCTCCTAAGTTCAGTGCGAACGCGTTCTATAAAAGCGGTTCGTTCTGAATTCGAGACTGCCCGAATGAATCCCATGCGGGAAATTCCCGGATAGTTGTGGGGAAGATCTACGCTTTCGATGAACAGGTGCCATTCCTTGCGTGAAACATCTTCGCTCGCAATGAACAATCCGGCGGAAGTTCGAACAGTTTCGATATAGTTTTGCATACCCTGCTGCAGCACGCCATCAGCATCCTGAACCTGCATTCTAAATGCATTCTGAAATTCTTTGTTCAGGCTTTCGCTGGCGAGATACCAGAGAACTAACGTAATGGCCAGAAGAACGATCAATATGGCTGTCGTATCCCAGCCAAAACGTCCCAGAAAGGCTCGCAGAGAAGACCGCGAAACAATAGCCATACAGCGATTGTAACACGCTTATCGAATTTTCAACAATCATGTGCCGATTCAAATTCAGCTTTCCGTGAGAGGTTTTCCGGATTCTCCTCGTATGCGTTCCAGGAGATCGCGAATCGATTTGATGCCTGCGGAGCCGGTTGGCACTTTCTGTAATGCTTTCTGAAGTACTTGGGTGGCTTCATCCTTATGCCCCTGACGAAACAGAATGAGCCCCCAGTTATAGAAGGTTCCGGGGTCGCGCGGATCAGCTTCGACGGAAGCTTCATACTCCAGAATGGCTTTTTCATACTGGCCCGTTTTTTGATATGCGAAACCAAGGTTCGCCAGCACGCGAGCCGGAGGTTTTCCAAAGCGTTTACCCTCTTCGTAATGGTGAATAGCCTCTTCGAGATGATTTTCTTTTAAGAGCAGATTTGCCAGATTGAAGCGCAGTGTAGAGAGATCGGGTTGAATCTTGAGTGCCTGCTGGAAATAATGAACGGCTTCCTGTGAGCGGCCTAGTCGATAGCAGGCTATGCCGAGATTCCCCAGGGCTTGAACATGGAACGGATCGAGCTCTATTGCCTGCTTATATAGAATCACGGCTTCTTCGAAACGACTGAGTTGAAAATGAAGATTGGCCGAGAAAAAGACGCCTTTAAGATCGTGTGGAAATCTTTGCAGAAAGATATTGACTGTATCGATGGCCTGCTTGTACCGGCCTTCTTTGGCATGCTCTAAGAATATTTCACGCAGGGTTTCGCGACCTGTCGGCAATTCTTGTGCGATAGCCGTTTTTGGAGCATTATCGCTTGTATCGGGAGAGGAAATAGCAGTTGATTCAACGTTTTTTGGTATCGGGGCTATGGCATCAAGGGAAGTCTTCAGAGGAGTCGGGATAGGTGAACGCTCGATTTCCCGCAATGCCAGTCCGATTTGTCCCACAGCGTAGATTGCTGATAGCCGAGTTGCTCCATCGCCATCGCGAAGCATGACTTCCAGGCGAGAAGTGACGGCAACGTCGCCGATACGGAACATGGCCTTTGCCGCGTTCGCGCGTGTGCGATTATCCGGATCTCCGAGAAGGGGCTTTACATGAGGACTGCAGGCCTCCCCCATTATCTGCTCGACCGCTTCAACCGCGTTGGCGCGAACGCGTGAGTCCTTGTCCCGGAGCGCGATTTCGATCAGGGGCATGGCAGCAGTGTCACCGATGACTCCAAGTGCGGTAACAACCGCCGAACGTATGCGAAAATTACGCTCGAGG
Source organism: Candidatus Rifleibacteriota bacterium (assembly GCA_015233155.1). Lineage (GTDB taxonomy): Bacteria > Muiribacteriota > Ozemobacteria > Ozemobacterales > Ozemobacteraceae > JADFYG01. The sequence goes on along the minus strand of JADFYG010000043.1, from coordinate 6,527 downwards.
CCGAACAGTCGCGATAGTATGGGGACTGACGGACGCGAACGAATGCGACCAAGGGTCGAGACGGCCTGCTGGCGTACGAAAGGTGTCGGGTCTTTCAATAAGGATAGCAGAAGGTCCGTATGTTCATCGCGAGCTCTTCCGGACAGCGCGCGCGCCGCATTCTTGCGGACGTCTCCGTCTCCGTCTTTAAGCAGATCCAGGATCATGGAAAGAGCCTTGGGATGGGCAATGACAGACAGCACATACCCTAAGGTAGCTCGAACCCATTTGTCAGGGTCCTCTGACATTGATTCTAAAACAGGCATTAGATCTGGACCTTTCAGCTCTGCAATGCCGATCATCGCATTACCTCGTACGCGATTATCCGGATGCTTGATGAAAGGCTGCAGTAATCCCAGAGCCTTGTCGCGCGGCAATCGCAGTCGCAGGATGCTCTCAATTGCGTTCGCCTTAACACGGTCGTCCGGATCACGCAGGGCACGCGTTAGAACCGTAATTGTCGTCAAATCTCTCAGAAATCCGAGGGCTGTTATGAGCGATGCTCGTTTGCGCTCGTTCGGCTCTTTTAAATAGAAGGCTGTGATCGGCGATGATGCCCGGTGGTCTCCTATACGGGCAAGAGCATCAACCACGGCCAGAAAAATCCACTCGTTAGCCTCGCTCAGGCTTCCAAGTAGTGGAGAAATTGAGGCTGGATCCTTTATGCGACCGAGCGAAGAAATACATGCAAAGCGTACATTGGGATCCGGGTCTGCGAGTCCTTGCACCAGGGTTGCAGTCGTTCTCGGATCTGGAAAGGATCCGAGTGCTGTCGCAATATTGGGGCGGGTCTCGCGATCAGCTTGTCCGAAAGCTTCCAGGAGAGGAATAATAGCGGTTGTTTCCCCGATTTCCGCCAGCGCCAGGGGCATCTGCTCATCTTGTTTTTCGCGTTTGAGAGCTTCGATCAGCGGTTTGACAGCTTCAGGGTCGCCAATGCGACCGAGCGATGTCGCTGCTTCTTCACGCAGACTTGCGTCCTGGTTGGCAAGAAAGCCGGTCAAGCGACGCATGCAGGGCTTCAGCAGTTCTATGCCGCGTTGTCTCAAATGAGTGTTATCAAAAGCCACCGTGTTTCATCTCCTTGACTTTCATTTGGATGCTGGCGGTTTCTGTATTTTTTGAAAACTAGCCAAAAAGTATACATTGGGGGGGATATTCAGATAAAAGTCATGAGATATAAGGCAAAAAGCATTTATAATGTCTTATGGTTATATTAATACGATATCAAAATCAGCATTACGACACAAGATATGTAATACGTGCTGAATAGATTCTGTTTGTCTGGAAAAAGCAGATAAAGAAAACTCTATGAACTGTGAATTTCGTTGATGCCGGCAGACTTCTTCAAGTAGACGACATCAGCGAAATTTTTCTGGGTTTATAGATGCAAAACTGATATTATTATTCATGTACAATACCCTGTTGTCTTTTTTTGGCCGCGTTGTTTGTGTAATCCAAAATGATCACGTATTTTATTTTCTCTATTCAAGCTGTCTTTTAGGCCCTGCATTTTGTGTTCCCTGGAGTCTGATCGAGATGGTACCAATATGAAAAAGTGGTTGCATTTTCTGACCAGCGAAAGGACCAAGCTTGTGGTCTTTTTCATGGCCATGGTTATTATTCTCGTTTTTTCCATCGAGCAGGCTTCAAAATATGTAGTCCTTTCAGGATTTCTTCATCTTGAATCCGAATCGGTTCATGAAGATATCGATCGCGTAATAAACGTGTTGCGTGAAGAAATCTCCGGTACCCATTCCACCCATGACCATGGCAAATTAGATGACACCCGACAGCTTGACCGTTATCTGGAACCAAGCGAAATTCAGCACATTTCAGACGTTGTCAAGTTCCCATTAACGATGCGTTCATACAGTGATTCTGCGCTTCCAGATGATTTTCAGAAAGTTCGTGATTTGCTGACAGCTTCGTCTTCTATATCACTGCAATCGGTCGATGAATATACCAACCATGGTTATGTTCTTTTATCCGATATTTTCCATCGTCCCGCTTATATTTTGCGCATCGATATGCCGCGTCGAATCTATCGCCAGGCATTGGCAACCATGGCCTGTTACTCTCGTGTGGTAATTGCTGTGTGTTTCTTTTTCATTCTGTTTGCACTTTTGCTACTGGAGAAGTTGGTTTTTCAGCGTCTGCAACATTTGAGTCGTGGGTTGAGTGATATTGGTGAAATTGGCAACATTTCCCGCCGGATCGAAGTTGTGGGCGGTGGTGAAATGGCACAACTCGCCCATCAAATCAATAGGATGCTGGAGGCAATTGCGGTCAATAATGGACGGCTGAATGAGCTTGCCGTGGTTGCCGACGCAGCCAATCAAGCCAAAAGCCAGTTTTTGGCTAACATGAGTCATGAGATTCGTACTCCGATGAGCGGAGTCATTGGTATGTCCGGACTTTTGCTTGATTCAGATCTTTCCCAGGAACAGCGTGAGTTTGTCGAGGCGATACGGAGCTCCGGTGAAGCTCTGTTGACAATTGTCAATGATGTTCTCGATTTTTCAAAAATCGAGGCTGGCAAAATGTCTTTCGAGATCATTGATTTCGAATTGCGGACTACGGTGGAATCCGCAATGGAGCTTCTTGCTGAACGAGCTTTCAGAAAGGGACTTGAACTGAATTGTTTTTTTTTATCGGGTGTTCCGGAATGGGTGGCGGGTGATCCCGGTCGTCTTCGCCAGATTTTGGTAAATCTTCTCGGGAACGCGGTCAAGTTTACTGAAAAAGGGGAAGTCATTATTCGGGTTTCTTGCATGGAGGAAACCACGAATAATTCCATCATACGATTCGAGATTATCGATACCGGCATCGGCATTCAGCCAGATGTTCAGAAGGGGCTTTTTCAGGCCTTCACGCAGGCGGATGCTTCTACTACTCGAAAATTCGGAGGAACCGGCCTTGGTTTGTCCATAAGTAAGCGCCTGGCGGAAATGATGGGTGGCAGCATAGGTGTTAGCAGTGAATTTGGCAAGGGGTCAACTTTCTGGTTTACAGCAACTTTTGGTCGGGTGGCTCCAAGAGCTATGGAATCACCGCTCTCTGTAACATTAGCCGGTCTGCGGGCGATGATTGTTGATGACAACGAAACGAATCGTCAGATACTTACCCACCAGCTAAAAGGATTTGGAATGGAATCGGAATGTTTTGAAAGTGCTCAATCTGCTTTTGAAGCACTTAAACGGAGCATTATCGAGAGAAAATCATTCGATGTGATAATTCTTGATTTTGGTATGCCGGAAATGGATGGCTTGATGTTGTCGGCAAAAATACAGGAAGATCCTGCCTTGTGCAATATCCCGAAGGTTTTACTTACTTCTTATATTCAGCGTGGGCGCACTAAGGAGATGCGCGATGTCGGAATTCGCGGCTATTTGACCAAGCCGGTCAAAACGCGTAAGCTGGCCGATTGTCTTACGGCGGTGCTTGCTGAAGCCTCCTCAAAAAGTGTAATGCCAAGTATCGTTACCAAATACTCTCTTCTCGAAAAAAATCGGGAATCCATGTGCCGGGTACTCGTCGTAGATGACAACCTGGTAAATCAAAAAATCGCTACCAAGTATTTGGCAAAATTCGGTCTTCGCACGGATGTTGCTTCGAATGGCCGCGAAGCTGTTGAAATAGCAAACAAGATTGCCTACGATGTTATATTAATGGATTGCCAGATGCCGGAGATGGATGGTTTCGCCGCTACCCGTGCCATTCGACGTCTGGAAGGCACTGTTCGTCGTTCTCTTATCCTCGCCATGACCGGTAATGTCATGGAAGATGATCGCCAACAGTGTCTGAATGCCGGTATGGATGATATTATCACCAAGCCATTCGAACCGGAAGATTTGCAAAGACTGTTACAGCAACATCTTGCACATCGTTTCCGGGAAACCCCTGAAAAAGTACCCCATCTTTTTTCGCAGAAAGAGAAGCCTGAAATACTGTATGCCAAGAAGATCGCGCAGTATAGGGAGATGGGCACCTTTGATGAGGTCGCTTCTTTGTTTATTCTCACGGCGAGCGAGCATACGCAGGCCTTGAAAAGTACGTTCGCAAATCAGGACATCAGGGAATTTCAACAAGCGGTTCGTTCCTTGAAAAGAAGTGCCCAGATCATAGGGGCTGAACAACTTGTAGGGCTCTGTCAGGAATTGGAAAAAGCTTGCCGTCAGGATGTTCTGCCTGTCATTGAGGAGTGTGTTCAATCAGTAGAAGAAGCCATCACGGCAACATGTCATGCGCTCGAAGAAGAATTAAACCGGGAAGATAAGCCCGTTTGTTCGGATGTACCTGTTATTTGAAAAACAGGTATAGTGTGCGCTGATAATTCCATGCAGTCTTTTAAATCCTGCATCAACATCTTGCCAACTATATATCCCTGTGCTATTATTGTCCGTCGCCGGAATGGCGGAATTGGCAGACGCACAGGACTCAAAATCCTGCGCCTTCACGGGCATGTCGGTTCGACCCCGACTTCCGGCACCGTTTGTAAAAGATGAGCTTCCACAGGCACTTACCTGTCGGGGCTCATCTTTTTTTGTGGCGGTTTGTGTGCTGTTTCGTGGACTAAACTGTGTATTAATTCGTGTGCTAATCCGTGTACTAAATGCGGAGACATCTCCAGAATCAGCATCGGTAGGTGGATACTGATGCAATATATCATGGAAGTCGGCACCAAACTGTATTTTCGGCGCAGAATACCCCCTGAGTTGCAATCCATACTGGGCATGTCTGAATTCAAGCGAAGTCTGAATACGAAGCGCATGGAAGACGCCAAGGGTATAGCTGCGCATCTCAATCAGATGCTTGAGAAGATCTTCGTATCAGTGGCATCGGGTATTGCGCTGGATGTAATCATGCCTGGTATTGGGTTGAAACTCCGCAAGAGGCTGAAAGTATCGGCTGCGCCTCAAATGTTGTCGGCCATGTATAAAAGATTCGCCGATGAAATGCTCTCAACGAGACAGTGGAATGATAAGACATCCAATGAGAACCGGATTACATTCAATCTCTTTCTGAATCTGAAGGGCGATATGCCTATCCAGGCCGTTACTCATGCGATGTTGATGGAATATCGCAGTATGGTTCAGAGGTTGCCACCGAATAGCACAAAGGCAAAAGCAACCAGAGATACGAATCTGCTTGAATTGGTGAAGATGAATCACACGCAGACTTTGTCTATAACGAGAGTAAACCATATTCTGATGCCCCTGACAGGTCTGTTCGGATGGCTCCAGAGACACGAATATATCAAGGACAACCCTGCGCACAATCTGCTGCTGCCAAAGGGGAGGCATGGTGTTCGTCCGGATGAGGAACGTAAACGTTACTCGAATGCAGAGATCAGGACTATCATTGAGGAATTGCGGCATTATCGGGAAATCCAGCCGGAGCGGTTCTGGATTCCGATAATTTGTGCATATTCAGCGATGCGGGTATCAGAGTGCTCGCAGATGGCGGTAGATAATGTGAAGTGCGTAGACGGCGTCTGGGTTTTTGAACTGTCGGAAGGTAAAGATAGAAGTCTGAAGTCGCGAAGTGCGATCCGCATTATTCCGATTCACCCGTTCATATTGTCGCAGGGCTTTCTGGCGTATGCAGATGGACTCCGTGTGCGTGGGGCGGAAAGATTATTCCCGAACTTGCGGAAACATCGGCGGAATGGATACGGGCATCAGATTATCCAATGGTGGAGTCGTTTCAAATCAAGAATTTCAAATGATAAGAAACTGAGTTTCCATAGTCTGCGGCACTCTGCATGCGATGAACTCAAGCAAAAGAAGGTAGACCCGGCGGTCATAGCTGAAATTATGGGGCATAGCCTGGGCTCAATCTCCATGGAACGTTATGGAAAGCGGTTTTCCGCCCAGATACTGATGGAGGCGATAACACAGATAAGTTACTGATATTAATTGATCCCTGTCGCACTGACATAAGCGAACCTGGACCGACGTAACTAATGACAACTGTCACATAGCTAATGACGTCGGCACCATTAACTAATCATACAGACAACATAAACGTATCGGACTAATCACATCATTAAGCGTATGGTGACAGCTACGTAAGTGGCCGGCCCGGCCGACTGCTATCTGAGGTGGCTGTGTTGTAATGGCACCTTGGTCGGGTCGGTCATCGATGATCGGTATTATGGTTGTATTGGGCGGTCTCATCGCCAGACGGGCTGTGTTTGCCTGATATCGATGGACCGGCCGACTCACATTTACGATCAGGTCATTCAGGAGATCGTGTCCACGGCAGCGTTGCTTACACCACGGTGAAGCAGGTGAAGGCCGTGAAGGGTTTTGCCATAACAAAATATTATAAGAATGTTGTTTTATTTATATATAGAGAGGGACTTGCAAAATTAGGTGACTTTTAAAATTATTGTGAAAATAATGGTACCAAATTTCCTTGGAAACTGGCACAATGGTCACTCAATAAAACCCGCTAGAATCCTAAGGAGTAACCATATGAGC
>JADFYG010000042.1:56613-58004 GCA_015233155.1 Candidatus Rifleibacteriota bacterium | reverse complement strand
TGGCGCCTACAACTCTGCGGAGGACCAACTTAAAAGACGATAGTAAGAGATACCAAACATCTACGAAAATTATTCAAATGTTGTGTACAACTAGAACCCAAAATAATACCTGACGGATTTTTCTCGAACTTAACCGAAACGTTATAAGGGTATATTCCATATAACGCCGAATAACTGGCCGGCAGATCCTTCGAATAATGTTGATCCTGATAATCGTACGTTAATGAAACATCATTTACGTACTCGACATAACCATATTTTTTGAACAACAGCTTTGCCTGTGATGCCGTTGGAACATCGATTTCCGGCTTGGCATTGCCTGCGACGATTTTTGTGCGTGACCTGACCACCGTCAAACGGCCAGGATTCTCACCGTTAGATGGAAACGGAATGCTTTCGCCCTCGACAAGATCACGAAAATAATAGCCGCTTGAACCCAGATCCATTATCTGTCTTGTGGTGGAAATGGGAATCGCTTCACTGGCAGTATCAGATAAGAAGAAGTTTGGATAGACCAAATCAAGTCTGATATTAAATTCAAAGATTTGTGGTATTACATTATCTACATAGGTTTCCGTATAGGTGGCACCGTTCGGAGATGTGTAGGTTACCACCATTTCAACCTCTATTTCATCATGCCCCGTTGTAATCACCCATGTCAATGCAGGCCCATCAGAGGAATAGATGATATCACCGCTGGGGCTGATAACACTCCAATGTTCCTTTGTAATCGTGCCGTTGCCATCACCAATAAAATCGGCTGAATAAGTGAAACTGGTTCCAGCAAAGCAAAATGGAGTTTTGGGCCGAATCCCGGAAAACCCTCCTTTACCACGCTTGAACAAATATTTTCGCAGAGAAAACAGATTCGAGGTCTTCATGGCCGCTTTTGTGCCTTGCCCCGAACAGAATATGGAATATTCAAAGAATCTTCCGCCATTCGAAGATTCGAACACGCCAACCATCAGGGTGCCAGTTATTATTGAGTCAGGAAATAATGATCTGATCGGCAAAGTAAAACTACCGACACCTGTTGAATTTATCGGAACCGATGGAGATGGAACCTGCTTCATTCCTACGGTGAATGACCAACTCCTTGATGCGCAATTTCCGGCTTTGTCCTGAAGTAATACCTCGGCGGTATGCGTGCCGATGCTCATTACGTTTGCCGGATTTACAGCAGGCCGATACAGCAGTGTTTCCCCGGCAATCATCAGCGGTTTGAGCTGCTTTCCATCGATCGAAAGTATGCATTTCGTAATAGGCTGATCTGAATGAAAGAATACCCGTATATCAGGCAACAGTGATCCAGCCTCGTCTTTGGGTTCGACATCCGAAATGATCAGTGACTTTAGGGCTATATAATGTGCTGGAACGATAAGCCTCTGCCG
>JADFYG010000042.1:0-56510 GCA_015233155.1 Candidatus Rifleibacteriota bacterium | reverse complement strand
ACGCACGAAAATCCTGAACACTTTTGGCAGACAAAGCGATCTCACCATGCAGTGCTCTGAACTTTAAGATCTCAGAGGCTACGAGTGCCAAAGGTAGATCTTTCTCATCGAGCGAAGAGAGTATTCCGCCGCTGTCGATCGTCGAACCGGAAAGCAGATCAGCAAGCCCCTTAGGGCGCTGCGATTCGCCAAACGTAACCCCGGATGTCAAACAAAAGACGATTATCAGAACAGCCGGGAAGAGCCACCAATGGGGGAAAACGTTTCGGCGCATGGAACCTCCTCAAAAACATTGCCGATTTCCTGCTGGGAATTTCTTTTTGGCGCTTAATTTATCTGCAAGGATTTTTTGCCAATCAAAGTATACCATGCCTCGTTTTTCGAATAAAAGAACGATTTTACTTCGATTTGGGAGGAATGGGCACATTCCCGAAAAAATGTATTATATTCGCGAGTTGCCCTTTGTTACTCGGTCAGCAGGCAGGAAAAATCCTTTTTCTTGAGACGGAGAAAAGCATTATAGACAACGATTTTCATTTTATTACGCCGAATTCATATTCCTGGCTGGATCCAGCCTTCATTAGAAGATAGGTGCATTGGCGTTCCGAATGCCAGTGAAGCTCCGTAAGCATTGACGGTGAGTGAGCTGGTCGCCAGAAGCTAAGCCCGATATTCATCGGTCCCGTCTATGTATTGATGACGGGATGGCAAAGAAATTTGTTGAACTTACCCAATGAGATCTGACGGGTTCTGGCCGCTCCCACGGTTGTAGGAGCAAATCACCGGTAATTTCTAAAAATGAAAACAACGAAATAAAGACCCGTCAGAAGTCTGAGAGTCCATTATTATCGACAGGGCGGTTGAGCCCTTAGCCTTCACATTTTTTCGAACTGATCTTTTCCTGCTCCGCAGGTCGGGCAGACCCAGCTCTCTGGAATCTGTTCGAAGGGAGTTCCGGGTTTGATACCAGTCTCCGGATCGCCAATCGTAGGGTCATATTCATACCCACAAACTATGCAACGCCATTTAGCCATAAAATACTCCTCCTGAAAGAGAATAGATTTTTTGTTCCAAGACCAGACTCGAAGAAATTCGTGTCTATGATTAAAACTGGGTGGTGGGTAATTTAACTGATGTGGCTATTATTGTTTTTTTTATCTGTGTTTATCCATGTCCATCCGTGGTTATATTTGGTCGTCAGTTAAGAGTATGCTACTACCTAAAACTGTTCTTTGATAGTGCCGATTTCTTCGCGCTCTCCGGCCGTCAGAATTCGCTCAGGATCTATGAGGCCGAACTCTCCGTCCGAGGTCGGAATTACGGAGCTGATGAAAGCGGGCCAGATACCAGGCGTGGCGGGAACCGGATTTCCGACGGCCTCCCGAAGGGTTTCTTCGATCGATTCCACGATCATTCCAACATAATGTCGATCGACTGAAAAGATCAGAATACATCCGCTTTGTGGATCGGACATTCCTTCCAGGCCGAGTCTTCGACGCAAATCGAAGACTGGGACCACGCGCCCTCGCATATTGACTACGCCGGTCAGCCATGGGCTTTTTTGCGGAATCGAAAGAATCGGATGGCCTGCCGTTATCTCATCGATCTTTTCGGGCCTTACGGCGAATTTTTTGCCGCCGGTCGTGAATGCCGCAAAAGAAAACATCGGCCCTGTTCCCGGACGGCTGCCGGATTTCGGTACCAGGTGAATAATGCGTCCCATACGTGTCTCCTTATATTTATAAAGGCCGAGGTTGGAAAAATGTCGTCATCTTGATATGAATTTTAGCATCCCAACTAACTTTGCCGAAAAATAACACAACTTGCACAAGTTCGTCTATGGTATTACACTTCCCCGCACAATGAGTTTTCGTGATCTGATTCAATGGATAAGCGGGCGTAAGGATGAGGAAATATCTGAACCAGCCATTGCGCCGCAGGACCGACGTCGCCATCGGAGATTAGATCTTTCCGACGGCAAGTTAATTGTCGGATCTCACGGTTCATTTCCATTGGGGAACCTCAGTTATGGCGGGCTGCGATTCGCCTGCAATAAAACTGAGGTATGGCCGGACATCGCTGTAGGAAATACTTTCGAGGGAAGCCTTCAGTTTGGTCAGGTAAAATTTTCCACGATGCTTCGTGTCTGCAATGTCACTCCGAAAGACATAGGTTGTTCCTTTGAGTCCCTTTCCCCTGCTCATGCCCGCCTGTTGAGTGAATTTTTAAAACCACGCGCGCTTGGCCACTCACTGAGGGAAATTACCGGCGGCACCATGCGGAATGACACCCCTGATCTGCGATTACGCTGGTTTCAGGGCGAAGACGACACGCAGATATATCTCTGGGAAACTCTCGATGGGCAAACGGTGAAGGAAGAGTTCTATTTTTTTGATTATATGATCCGATTCGATGCCGCACGAGCTTCACTGCAAACAGGCAAACGCAGCGAAACTGTTTCTAAGACCGGATATGGCCGTATCGACCAGTCGACCGTTGCTTTTTTTAACGTGCCGTCACATCGCGCTCTCAAGATCGGACGTACCATTCTTGAAAGTGCGCATCTGCCCCCAGTGGCTCGCGACCGACTGCTGGCAAGCATAGCCATGGAAGAGCGTCGACTCTATCAGCGCTACCTTCCAGGTCCAAACGGTGGTCTGCGCTTTCGTCTCGATTTACCGGAATTACAGAAATTAACAATTGCAAATATAAGCCTCACAGGAATAGCTTTTTTATCTCCGGAAAAAAGTTCTGAGCCCCCAAAGGATGTCGTGAAAGGCGATGATGATTCGGCTGCAACTCCTGGGTTTGTGTCCGACCATGGAAATGAACCCGTTCGCGGTGAATTATCAGGCGTCATTGAGCTTGGTGCGACCAGTCTTCCTGCGACCGTCCGCCTCCTATATCGTCACAGGGAAATCCTTGGAGGAACCTTGCACCTGAAAAGTGATGCCGATGTCGAGCAATTGGCGATATTTCTGGCTCCTCGCCTGCTCGGACAGTCACTTGAGGAGCTTCCCCCGCCCACCGAAGAATATCAGTTTGCTCCGCCCGGGGCGCGCCCATATCTTTTCGTCGGATACCACAACACCCATCTGCTCTCGCTAATCGGCAGCGGTCGTCGTCTGATTGCGGGCCGGATTGTCTTCATGAACCAGCTGTTGACGTTCGAACGTGGCAAACTTGTCGCCTGGCGTTCGGAACAGGGGATTGTCTTTCCAAGTGACTGGGATATTCCTCTTGAGACCGTTGAGCGCCTGGACCAAATGCCCGCCGATCTGCTCGAGACATGTCGCAATACGGTAAACGAGGCCAGGATTCCTGACGAGGTGCGCGAGGCCTGGCTCAAAGTTCTGACAGCAGTCTAGTATCAGAACCATTGCTATAATTGAAGAATAGTTATTTCCTGGTCCGGTTGTGGGGTTATGCTATTCACAATAAATACGTTTGGATACAAAGTTGTAATGAATTTTGTTTATCGGGCGGGTTTGAAACCCGCCCCTACGATAATTATGACCGAATATATAACAAATTTCATTACACACGAATTTTTTATGAATGGGATTACATGCCGGGGGCAGGTGGTGTTGTCGGGGCGGATGGCGCCGGTTTTTTGCCACGAGTCTCAACAATTTTTGCTTCGACCTGAGCGCGAGTAGTGCCGGTCCCCATGCCGAGCAGCTTGCCCGAATGGTCTATGGGCCAGCAGCCCTGCACAAAATTGGTAACTTTGAAGTGACCGGCTACTTCTTTAGTCGAAGTCGCTGTCTCGATTTTCTGCAAAAACACAAGAAATTGCATTCGCGGTTCGAAAACGGGGCTGTCTTCAAACCCTGAGATAGTTTCGATAACGATGTCGGTCCCAGGTTTGATATTGCCTTTCAGACTTTCGAGAACAGTCAACGTATTCGCTAAATTCGCGAAGCCTTTGGCATCTTTTCCGCCCTCTGTCTTCGTTTTGAGCGTTACGGTGACGACGGAGTCCGAGTTGATGACGAGATTATCGAGAGAAAGTGTAGCGATCATGGCATATCCTCCAATGGGGATGAAAATAATGCAGGCAAGCGTGAAGGCTATCAAAAGTTTTTTCATACGGAGTTCTCCTTTTCGATGACGATTTAGATTCGATACGATCTGACATGCATAACGCACGAGATGATTCGCGGATTGCCGCGGTCGCTTTTCATATTTTATACCATGAATTACCGGGAAGAACCATTGACTGGATATTTGAACTGCACAAGTTTCTTGTGGGCGTGGAAAAAATAGTTGACCCATTCGGGTTGTTACATACAAGTTTGAGATACAATATCTCACTTAACCATGCGCATTCTTCAACTGATTAACGCTCTTACACTCGGCGGTGCCCAGACTTTGGTATTCGACCTGTGCCGATTTCTTGCGCGTAACGGTCACCAGCCGGTGGTAGCCACTTTTAGAGACGGCCCTATTGGCGACAGGCTGCGCTCAGAGGGCATCGAGGTCGTTAAGTTGTCGGAATCCGGGATCGATCTGTTGGGGATGATTCAGCTGTCGGGCTTATTACGAAGGCTGCGTCCGGATGTAGTTCACTCACATCTGTTTCGTGCGACTTTCTGGGCGCGTGTGATCTTCCTGGGTGCCGGAAATCGTGGCATTCCTCTGGTTTCGTCTATCCACGGCTCCGAAACAGCGGAATATCATCTGCTCGAACGTCTTATGGCGACACTTTCGGCCAGGCTCATATTTCCGAGTCATCACCTTGCTGAATGGTACTGCAACAACATCAGAAGAATTCCCGCTCATCGCGGTCAGATTATTCATCCGGGAGTTGAAATTTCCGGCGAACCCGATTTTGCCGGACGGGCGAACCAATTCCCACGCGAGCCGCTATTAGGCACTTTATCCCGCCTTCATCCCGTAAAGGGGCTCGATATACTGATTGAAGCGCTGGCCCGATTGAATACGCGCGGAAAGCGTTTTCGTCTTGTGATCGGTGGTGACGGTCGTGAACGTGAACGTCTTGAAAAACTCGTTGCACAGCGTGGATTACAAGGACGTGTCGAGTTCGCTGGTTCGATTTCTTCCCCAGGAGCTTTTCTTGACGCGCTCGATATATTCATTGCTCCTTCGCGAGAAGAAGCTTTTGGAATCACGATATGCGAAGCTATGGAACGCGGGATTCCTGTGGTAGGAAGCGCCGTCGGAGGGATCCGGGAAATTGTGCGCTCCGGAGTCGATGGTCTTTTGGTAACTCCTGATGATTCAGACGTTCTGGCCAATGCTCTTGAACGATTGCTCGATAATAGGATGGAAGTAAGTGTGATGGGCCGCAACGCCCGTGAGCGGGTTGTGCGGGATTTTCCGCGAGAACGCGCACTTGAACGACATCTTGAAATGTATGAACGATTGATTCCGCGTCCGGTTTTGCAAGTCGCGGTTTCTTCAGGAGAGCTCGGAGGTGGTGAACGACTTGCGCTTGAGCTATCCCGATCCTTGCATGATCGCGGCTGGAATCTTCACCTGCTTTGCGGAATCGGCCGATTATCCTCCCTTTCGAAAAATATGGGAATCCCTGTAAGAAGCGCTTCTTTACGTGCAAGCGGATTTTTTTTCGCGATCCGTCTGCTTGCCGAGTTGCGAAAAAATCGCGCCATGGTCGTTCACGCGCATCTGAATCGTGCCGCATTGTTTGCCTCGCGTCTCAAAAAGATTCATGGCGTTCCCGTTGCAGCACATGTGCATGGCTTGAATCGTGAGTCGTATTACCGTTGCTGCGATAAGGTGTTTGCGGTTTCAAAAGCCGTGGAAGAACATCTGACAAAACAGGGAATGTCAAAACAGTCTTTGCGCATGCTTCCAAACGCTCTTCCGCTACAGGCATTTCCTGAAAACCCCGCTCTCTTTCGTTGCCCCGGACCGCCATGGGTAATCGGCATTATTGCCAAACTTCACAGAAACAAGGGCCATATCTGGGCTCTTGAAGCGTTGGAGTCAGCAGTGGCTGCCGGTTATCTGCCTCCGTTAGATATCCGGATTTTTGGGGATGGCCCCGAACGTGAACGCCTCGAAAGCCGTTTTAAATCAGGTGTTCTTGCAGAATACATCAGGTTCTTCGGATTTCGTGAAGATATAGAAAAATTTATCCCGGAACTTCATGTGGCCATGCTTCCATCGCTCGGAGAGGGAATTCCGCTTTCCCTGCTTGAAGCCGCCCGATGGGGCGTGCCGGCAATCTCTACGCGAGTCGGTGGAGTTCCGGAGTTGATCATTGACGGAGAAAATGGAATACTCGTTGAACCCGGCGATGGCAAAGGGCTTGTGGAATCTCTGAAATTCATGACCAGTCCTGCTGTGTGGCGACATTTTTCTGATGCGGCATGGCGCATGTTTCCGGCAAAGAATGGGTATGTAAACCTCATCGAAACGCTGGATCGCGAGTTGCTGGAGCTTGCTGAAAAAAGATGAACATATTGTTTGTTTCTCCGGTTGCATTCGACGCTCTTCAGCAGCGGCATCAGGCGCTTGCGACGGGCCTTGCCGCTGAAGGGCATACCATCGGATATCTTGAACCTCCTGTCTCGGGTGGTTTTTCCTGTCGGGTAATGCAACGGAATGAGCGTCTTCACACCATTCAGACGCATATTCCATTCAGAGCGACTGCGTGGCCCTCTCTGCAAAAAATAGCTTCACGTCTCGTTTTTGGACTTCTATATCGTACGGGACTAGTTTATCCTTCGCGCATGGCTTTGTGGATCGCTGATCCAGCATTTGCGGCGTTTGCGGATCTGCCATGGCTTTGCCGCTTTTATGACCGCTGTGACCGTCATGGCGTTTTTCCTGGTCAGAATGTCCTGCCTTGGAAACGATATGAACAGGCTCTATATAATGTTTGTAACGTGGTGTTTGCTTCAACACCTATCCTGTGCGATGAAGCCAGACAGGGCGGAGCATGTAAGGTAGTGCTCCTGCCGAATGCCGCGCACAAGTCCTGGATTGACACACCGGCGACCCGATCGAAGCCTTCCACGCCTCCGATTCGATTAGTATCGGCCGGCGCACATTTCGAATGGATTGATTTCGATTGGCTTCGACTTTTTGCGGATGATTCGCGTTGCGAACTACATATTGCCGGGCCGGGTCGCGGTTCGGCGTTTGCCGCTCTCGCAGCACATCGGAATGTCAAAACACATGGGAGTATGCGACACGAGTCTTTACGTGATCTGTTGGACGAATGCCACGTTGGTCTGGCACCGTTTTGTCGATCATTACTTACGGAAGCGGTCGATCCGGTAAAAGTATATGAGTATGCTGCACGCCGCCTCGCTGTTTGGGCTGTCGATCTGCCTAATTTACGCACACATTGTAATGTGGACCGGGTGATAACCTGTCGGGAAGATCTCGATCATGCGCTCGAAGAGTTTGCCTGGCCTGTTTCTGGTCGTCACAGTAAAATTCCAACCTGGAACGACCGCATCGAAACGATTCAGACAATTATCGGGGACATTTCTGATCAGTAGGACTCCCTGCAACAGCTTCAGCCGATGAGGGTTTTATGTGTGCATCGGGTGTAATAACAAGTGGAGAAGAAGAACCCTCTATAACAGAAGATGCTGGTGTGTCGACTGATGGCGGGAACCATCGACGTCGAAGGCATACGATCAACCAGGACAAAAACAGGCCCAAAAGCATTCCGGCTGCAACGTCTGACGGATAATGAACTCCGATGTAGACGCGGGACCATGAAATCATTCCGGAAAGAAAAAGTAACGGAATGCCTATGCGTGGGCCGATGTCGAAAAGAAAGACTCCTGCCGCCGCAGCCGTGTTGGCAGCATGAGACGATGGAAAGGATTTACTTTTTTTACAGTCGGTTAACATGCGAGGATTTGGTTCTACACAGCATGGACGCTTGCGTCCCACTACTTTTTTTACTAATGTCGAGCTGATCTGATCAGAAGCTCCAATGGAAAGAGCCAGCAGTAGCAGTGTAACGCGATATTTGCCACCGGCACCGAAAAACATCCAGATCACGAGAACGGCCAGCAAAGGAATCCAGTTTTTTTCATTTGAAATGAAAGGCATCAGCTTATCCAGGAAAGAACAAACGAAAACGCTGTTGAAAAAATGAAAAAGACTGGAATCAATTGTAAGCATATCTTTGCGAGGCACCTTTCATATTATTGCCGAAAAGACGCCTATATATCTTTCGACTGATACCAGTCCTGAAAATTCGCTCGTAAGTCTGACGCAGGGACGCTCTTGATCATGACTGCCAAAGAAGACTAAATATTCACGACGCCTTAGCCAAACGAGATTTATCCATTCGTTCGGAATGACAAACAGTACTGTCACTTCAAACGAATGGATAAATCTCAACTAACCGGTTTGCACCCTTTGTTAATCATGCCTTGATGGTCGCCCGGAACCGCTCACGAATATCGTGTGATTGGTATAGGTTATAATTCAGTGCCTATTTAGCTTTTTTTATCGCTTCGAGAGCAGCCTCAAAGTTTGGAGGAGTGGTCATTTCCTTGACCAATTCCTTATAAACGATCGTATTCTGGGAATCAACTACAAACACGGATCGGGCAAGAAGCCTGAGTTCTTTTACGCAGACTCCCCATGAAGTGGCGAAAGACATTTCTCTGTGATCGGAAAGAGTCTTCACGGCACTGATTCCAGCTGCTCCGCACCAGCGTTTTTGCGCGAATGGCAGATCAGCGGAAACAGCATAAATGGAAACGCTTGCGAGTTTTCCGGCCTCCTCATTGAAGCGATGAACCTGAGCATCGCATACGGGTGTGTCGAGAGAAGGGACGGTGGTAAAAACACGAACGCCTTTGGTATCAGAAAATTTCACTGGAGTCAGATCGTTGGCGAGCAAAACGAAATCGGGGGCTTTGTCTCCGACTTTCAAATCAGGTCCGATCAGTGTAAGAGGATTTCCCTTGAATGTAACAACTCCGGAACGTTCGGCCATATTGGATATATCTCCTTTTGATGGTTTGTCTTCAGCGACTGCGGCCAGTGTGGTAATTGACATCCAGCAGCAGACGAAGAGAAACATTGTCAGAAGTCTGCGGGTTCTCATTAGAATTCCTCCTGTTCGTGAAACAACCATAGCGCCGGGAAGTAAACTCTGTCAAGCAATGCCGGATTACGCAGGGGCATGCGAGGAATATTTCGTCGAGTTGACAGATAGACTCGTAGAGCCTACTATAATGAAGACTTATGGCAGAATTCAAGGTGGAGCGCATCCAGCTGGGTAAGGTTCAGTCCCTTCGAACCCAGGGGTATCTTGACGACTACGGCGGACAAATTTTGAAAGAGATTTGTACAAAAGCTATCGACGAAGGCAATAATCGATTTATCTTCAATTTTTCGGGAACGCCGGTTATCAATAGTTATGGTTTGTCTATACTGCTTGATCTCATGGTTCGGATTATCGATTACAACGACGGCAAGGTTGGTGTCACAGGGTTGTCGCGCATGACTCGCAAAGCACTGGAGATGACTGGTGTTTTAACTCTTGCCGCAGAATTTGCCAGCGAAGCCGAAGCACAGATGGCCCTCGATGTCTGATCAACTTTTCCTTTTCATAAACAGGAACTGATCTCTCTCCGAATTTCGGTATAGCGAAATTTTTCAGAAGTTATCGATAGATTCGGGATATCAGTCGTTTTTTTTGCCTTCAGTATCAATCGGCGGATACGGTTGAGATGAAGGTGTATGCCCTGCCGGAGGAACGGAAGAATTGGTAATCTCAGAAATATTCTTCCGATCATTTGCTATTGGTGGGTAGGGCTGCGTACTGGGCTTGGAAGAATCAACATCTTTTTTTTCAGATGCTTTCTCTTCGGCAGAATTTGTAGAAGATATTGGCGGATACGGTTGTGTGCTTTCTTTAGGCTTTTCTAAAACGTTTGTGGGTGGATATGGCTGAGAGGATGGAGTATTGCTCGACTTCAGCTCCTGGCTATGATTTTTCTCGCTTTTTTCATTCGGATCTTTTTTGAGAATGAGTTCTTCAGATCCAGGGGCCTTTTCGAACCATTGAAACAACTTTTTGTCGAACGCTCGCAAGAATGCTTCGACACAAATCGGATCAAACTGCTTTCCGCTGAACTTCTTAAGCTCCCCGACGGCCACACTCACATTGAGGCCCTTGCGATAGGGGCGATCGGAAGTCATTGCGTCGAAGGCATCTGAAACGCAAATAATTCTGGCCATCAGCGGAATGGTATCGCCGGTTAAGTGATGAGGATACCCACGACCATCATAATATTCATGGTGGTGAAGCACGCCCGGAATTTTTTCGGCCAGGAAATCTACCGGGCGAAGAATATCGCCGCCGATAACCGGATGTTTTTTGATGACCGTATATTCTTCATCAGTCAGTCGCTCAGTTTTTCCTATGATGCTGTCTGTGATACCGATCTTTCCAACGTCGTGAAGCAGGCCGGCATATCGAATATCTTCAATGGCCTTCTTATCGAACCCCAACTCTTCTGCTATGGCGACGGAATAGTCGGTAACACGACGCGAGTGTCCATGAGTGTATGGATCTTTGGCATCGATTGCGGTAGCCAAGACCTCTACTGTTGCTAAGTAAACTTTTTGTATGTTGTCATACAATCTCGCGTTATCGAGAGCTGAAACAGCCTGATTGGCAACGGCTTCAAGGATTTCGACATCGTGATCATTAAACGGGATATCACCCATGCGATTTAAAACCTGGAGAACACCGACCACTTCATCTTTCAATCTCATTGGCACACAGATCATCGAGCGAGTGATGAAACCTGATTTCTTGTCAGCGAGCTTGTATAGCCGCGGGTCCTTGGCAGCATCCGGGACAATAACGGGCTTGTTTTCTTTTGCACACCACCCGGACAACCCCATTCCCATGGGAAGTCGAATCTCTTTCAGTTTTGCTCCGACTTTGGCATCACCGGAAATGAGATGAAAATACAGTTCATTTGTGCGCTTATCAACAAGGTAGACGGTCGAAGTTTCGCATCGCATGACCTGAGTTGCCATGTGCATGATTTTGGTTAAAAGCTCGTTCAGATCGAGAGTCGAAGAAATAGCCTTGCCGACTTCGAGCAGCGTAGCCAGTTCAGCCATCTGCAATTTAACGACTTCAACCTCCATGAAATGCGCAATTGCATTAGCGGACATCTCACGAAACTCCTCGAGCCCCGATATCTCCCGGCGTGAGCCGAGAGATATTACAAGCACCCCAAACGGTTCATCTGGCTGCCCGATGGGGATGAAATAATGATTGTCCCCGTTGGGACTTATGACCAGCTCTGTTTGAAGAGGAAGCCCTGCTGAACGGGCCACGGCAAATTTGTCGGACAATTCTTTAAGGAAGGATTCGCTGCATCCGTCATTGAAGCGTATGCGGGATGTTTTCGATATGATGTCATAAAAAAACACCCCAAAGCCACGACAACCAGATAATTTCTGTGCTGTGTTGCTTAAAATGCCAAGAATAGCATCTGTTTCCTTGCCATGGGAAAGTATGAAACACTGCGCGTCATACAACAGGCGCATGGTGTCTCGCGAGATCTGATCAGACACCGATCTGCAACTCCTTAATGCGGCCAATACGACAAAATGTCGAGATTTGGGCGACTTGTTTCAAGAACCCAACAGATTCGATCGATTCTGCTATCACGTTACACTCTTCCTATTTGATTATTCGAAGTATTTTACCATGTTTTCAAAATATTGGGCATTAAAAAGAAAAAGTAGCATCAGATACCTATTGTGGCGGTAGTAATATCGATTCGACACTGTCGATTTTAAATGATGACTCAAGACGAAGCAGTACACCTTCGGCAGTAATTCGCGTTATTGGTGGAAGAGATTCTGTGTGGAGGCGCTCGCGATATCTTTTCCACCAGCGTTCCGGGGCCATGCCGGCAATATTTCCCTCTGCTCCGATAACTCCGATATCTGGAACAAATAGTGTTCCCTCACGAACGAACACGCGTCTGGAAGCCGCCCCAAGACCTGTCCCCAGCCAATGTATCGGCGGCTGGGATCGCCGATACCTCCAGACCAGAGCCTGTTTCATAGCTCGGTCCTCCCCAAGGAGATGTACGAATCCGGGAAGATCACGGCCGGGTCCATCAAGCCATGCTTCAATAACGTGAAAGGGATCATCGAGAGGACGGCGGTCGGTTGGCATTGCGAGAGCGATCATCCAGAAGGAAAGAGAATCGCATTTTAGAAAAATATTGCCTTTTCCCGGAGAGTGGGGTGATACATTTAGTGGCCGGATAATTCGCGGAAACCTGTCGAGAAGTTCACGTGAGGCAGGGCGTGATAAGGCACTTTCCCCGAGAGTGATGACATCAATGCCATTGTCAAAAAGCTTTTCGAATACATCAAATAGACGAGCGGTATTTCCAATAAGCCCTGTTCCGTTAAGTGTGACAAATTCCGCTGCCGGGCTTCCCGGATCATCAAGCAATCGCTTGATCGTGTCAGGCGGCAACTCGTGGAGAATCTCTCCTAGAAACAAAAGGGACTGCATATTTTGTCCGGATTGTATCACAAACCGGCATTGTATGCCACAGTGCGAACACGGGTTCATCCCTGATAAGGAGAGATGCAGAGACAGCAAGTGAATAAATATAGCCTGTTAATTCTTCGAATTCGCTCATCTGAAAGATGATATTCAGAGCAAACACAAACTTTTTGCTGTCGTAGAGCACGGGCAACGGAAGGTCGCTACATGTTTTGCAATCTCCCGCTGCCCGCTTGCAGACTGAACAAAGCTCACGGTTGCCCTGTGATATGATGCCTTGTTGCATGCATCCATTAATTTGGGCTATCCTATATCCTGAACGGTTGGCGAAAAATCTCCCGAAACATGAGGTGCATAGTGAAAATTTCTGTTAAAGGCAAAATTCAGAAAGGAGCCGGGCAGGGACAAAATACGCTGCGAGAGCAGATGCCCTTTTTCAAGGAATGCTTTCCCGAAGTCGCAGCATGCAAACCAGGAACCATAAATGTACTTCTGGAGAAACCACTGGTGGTATTGGTTCCGGATTTTACTTCACAATCAGTTCCTTGGCATCCCGCGCTGAAACTTGTCAAAGGTGGAGAAATATTTCAGTTTGTACGCATTCGCATTACTATCGAAGGTTTGCCACCAGTCAATGCATGGATCTATCGTGCTCAGTTTTCTCCGTATCGCGAGAACCCGTTTCTGATAGAGATTATCGCTCCCAGTCTTTCTTTCCACGGAACCCCCAACTGTACGATCGAGATTCAGTCACGTAGTTATGAAGGAATCATCGTTTCGGCAGAAGCCGCGCCTGCCGCCGTTTCCGGAACTGCTTCAGTAAAATAGCCAGCGACTATCATGGAACTCAAAGCCCTGACCAAGCGGGTTCAGGTAATTTCCGGATTTGTAAATATAGGCCTGATAAGGCTTGTGGGAAATCGTGTAATACTTATTGATTCCGGACTAGATCGCCGATATGCGAAAAAGGTTCTTGGTCTGCTGGCTGGTTACGGATACGAAGTTGCCGCAATACTGAACACACATGCCCATGCCGACCATATCGGGGGAAACGCCTTCATTCAAATGTCGACGGGTTGCCGGGTACTAATAGGCCCCCTGGAAGCTCCTGCTGCCATTCATCCACTGATTCAGGCCATCGCGTTGTTTGGTGGTTTTCCATTGCCGGATCTTTTGAATCCTCACGTGATGGCCGAACCATGTTCCCCGGAAATACTGCCTGAAGATCGTGTAATTATCGAGGATGTCGAGATCGGGATTTTAGACCTTCCCGGACACTCAGTCGGACAGAAAGGTTTTTTAGTTGATGGCGTGGCTTTTCTTGCCGACACGTTGTTTACTACTCCCGATGTTCAAAAACATCGTCTGACCTATCTTTACGATCCGCTTGCCCAGATTGCATCCTGCGAGAGACTGCGCCAGCTGAATGCCGAATGGTATATTGGAGGGCATTTTCCGCCAACGAAAGATATCAGAGGCATGATTGCCGAAAATCTGGGAATCGTCGAGCGGGCTCTGGATGTTTTGCGAGGACTTATTGCCATGCCGCAGCCTCTTGATCGATTGCTGAAGAATTTTCTGGATCATTTTAAAATCAAGAATGGTGGCTGGGAACATTTTCTCTATCGAGCAACGCTTAACGGATATCTTTCCGCTCTTAAGCGCCTTGGAGAAGCCGATTTCAAAGTTCTCGACAACCTTCTGATCTGGTTTGGGACACTCCCTCCCCAAAAAGGGATTATTAAATCTTGAAAAATCATGGGTCGGTTATTTTTAAGGCTGGTCTGATGATAATAATGACTGCCGGCATGACCGATTTGCATGCTCAAACCGTCACTCGCTGGCTTCATCTTCCAATTGAACGTTCAGGTGGACTTGAACACGAATCGGCGGCGGATGATTCGCGCTGTTCAGTGTTTCGCTATACTTTCGAGGGACACTCAAACACCCTTTCCAGATGGATGGAACAACTCGATAGTGAGCGCAAAACCGAGAAAAGCCATGATGTAGACGAAGAAGAACTTCGCCAGGAGGACGCTTCGAGTTTTACTGACATCTTCCGTCTGGACGAGCGACTTCGTGAAAAGGCAACTGAAGCCCAGTCGAATCAGATGGCGTCTGGCTCGTTATTCCAGGACAATATTACAATCACTTCGTCGGCCGCAAAAGATATCCAGGCACCAGCAGCAGCCATTTCTTCCGGGACAGCAGCCTCAGCATCAATGAAACTTCGCTGAAAACAGTGTTGATGAATTGTCGAAAGCATTCTTGTCTTTTATCTGCGAAAACTGTGCAATCCGTAGATAATCTGCTATATGGTCGAGCCTGGATCTTTGTTTTAAAAGAAAAACCGGCGGACACGAAAATCGTCTCCGCCGGGGAATTATTAACAGAATCTTAAATAAGGAGCTTTTTTAGAAGCGGGAATCACCGCGATGCTTGTTGAAACATTCACGGCAATAAACCGGCTTTTCACCGGTCGGTTTGAATGGAACCTGAGTTTCCTGGCCGCAATCTGAACATGTAACATTGTGCATCTGACGAGGACCGCTTCCGGAACCGCCGCCGCCGCCGCCGCCGCCGCGAGTGGATTTGCGCTGATCGCGGCAACCCTTGCAGCGAACGGGCTCATGCTCAAAACCCTTTTCCTGGTAGAATTGCTGTTCGGCAACGGTAAAAGTGAAAGGCTGTCCGCAGTTGCGGCAATTGATTGTTTTGTCGTCCATGGGGCTCTCTTGTCCTTTTTGCTGTGTGGAAATGCCTGGATATAATCCTGAATGGCTCTGCCGATATTGCCCGATATTACTTCGGAGCGTCGCCGGGATATACGAACCGTGCTCCGATTTTTATAATTCGTTGATTTGATTAGCGCTTCGCTAAACACCTCTCGTTGGACGAAAATTCCAAGTTCAAACACCTCTCTACAAACGAGATTCGGAAAGGTTAGAAATTATTGGATGACTCTCACCATCCTTTCATTCCAGATTTCCAGAAAATCCAATTGCAGAGGGTACTACGATAAATTATAACAGAGGCCCTAACCCCTGTCAACATTCGCGAAGATAAGAGCAGCGGAGGCCGGCTAAAGCTATTCCAGACGCAAGCTGCGGGGTACGGATTTTTGCCGTTAGAATCTGTTTTTTTGTATGCAATCGTTTGCATTTAATTTCGAGTCAAAGAAAATGCTCTGTTAAAAGTGTCGCGAAACTTTTAACAGGGCATTTGGCGCGAGAGATAAAGGAGGAGTTGCTGGAGTCGCTCTTTCTCTGTGAAATGATTAAGTAGTCGATTCAATTTTTATCGGCTCTTGTCGGCGGGGCCGGTGACGGAAATTACGATCTCCCCCGCCTCCTTAAAAAAAGGGGGGGGGCATTACTCGACGTATATTGAGAAAAACTCGCTCGAATATATCATATAATTACAAATGTTATCAAAAAATTATATATCATGTATGATGTTGTGTAGATTTGACTATATTTTGACTAATATAATTGTTTATATGATTTGTTTTCGGCGAGTGGATCACCTAGTTGTAAACTTGGGTTTTCTTGAAGATGAGAATTTTGGTATAGTGGACTGGTAATAACCTCGGTTATTGTAGGAGAAATGTCATGAAACCTCTTGAATTGAGTTCTGTTGCGGAAATTTGGAGATCAGCCCTGACCATTCTTGCAGACAGTCTTGCGCGTATTGGCCATCATCCGAATCTCTGGTTTCCCTGGGGAGATAAATGGAGAGGACACGATTCATCCGGCAACCTTCCTCCAACAGATTTGCCAGAATCTTTACGACTTGCGAATGGCGAGCGTTTCGCCGGACGTTTCTGGAGCACAATGTCGGTCGGGGATGTTTCATGGCTGATAAGCATTAAAATGGAAAATTCCGCCGGGGCCACTGCGAAAGAATGGTCGGCCATGGAAGGAGTCAGGCCAACTCTGAGGCTCCTGGGGGAAGTCATCAAGCTCGAATGCCTCCTCGGACTGACTTTGCGTATTCTTGAGAATCGTGCAAGTGAGCATATCGGGCACTGGGATCGCGTGCGCCATCTCGCACTTGCTATCGGCAAACAGCTTGGATTTGCCGAGCGGGATCTGGTCGAGCTTGAATTAATCGCCCTTCTCCATGATATTGGCAAAGTGGCTCTGCCCTCAGCGCTTCTTGAAGTTTCCAGACCTCTTTCGCTCGCTGAACGAAGGCAGGTTGAGACACATTCCACTGTCGGTGCGGCAATGATTCGTGAAATTCCAGGCTTGGAACGAGTTGCCGATGGTGTCCTCGCCCACCATGAAGCACCGGATGGTTCCGGTTATCCCAAGGGGCTGACTGGCGGTGATATTCCATTGTCTTCACTCGTTGTAGGTGTCGCTGATACGTATGATGCCATGACTCATTTTCGCCCGTATGCTGCCGAAAGAACCTATCATGAAACCCTTGACGAAATGATTCGAAAGACTGGAAAATACGATCATCGAGTTCTCTGGGCACTTCAGAGTGTTCTGAAAAGTCTTGGAATCCTTGAGACTCACCCGGCAGTTCTTGATGATAAAAAAGCCCCGTGAATGAATTTGTATATTTCGTTATGACCTTTACAGGGAGAATTCAATGAATCGTGAATATGTTCGTTTTTGTGTGACAGTCATACTGTGTTGTCTTCTGAGCATTCCGACTTGGTCTGCGCCTGATGGCTCCGACCTGGCACCTTCTGAAAAACCGATAAGATCGATTCGCCTGGGAATTGTTCTGTCCGTGGGCGGTCTGGGAGATCATTCGTTCAATGATGCGGCATATTCCGGGATTCAAAAGCTTCGTCAAATCCCTGGTTGCCTTATCGACGTCGTGGAGCCCTCCGATGTTGCCGCTATTGAATCTGGGCTAGAATATCTGTGTGGGCGCAAACCGGATCTTATTATAGGGGTAGGTCTGTTCGCTAATGAACCCATGCGGCGTGTTGCCGAGCGTCATTCAGAGCAACATTTTCTGCTTCTTGACTCTGCTATTTCATTGCCGAACGTGCTGTCGATTTTGTTTAATGAAGAAGAGGGATCCTTCTTTGCCGGAGCGCTGGCCGGACTGTTGACGAAATCGGGGAAGGTCGGTTTTCTGGGTGGCATGCGCTCTCCTGTCATTGCTGTTTTCGAGCGCGGTTTCAGCAATGGTTTATTGTTTGTAAATTCCCAGGCGAAACTATTGAGTCGCTACGCAGGCGAAACATCGGAGGCATTCAATTCCCCGGAGGTGGGTTTGCGTCTGGGCAAGGAAATGTCTGCTGCGGGTGTCGACATTGTCTACCATGCGGCAGGTCGTACCGGCCTTGGTCTTATCGAAGCTGCGCGCAGAGAAAAGATGCTGGTGATAGGCGTAGATAGTGACCAGTCAGCCCTTGCTCCCGGGAAAGTGGTAGGCAGCATAGTTAAGCGCCTGGATGTTGCGCTGGAGAAGGCTTATCAGCAGATCGTCGATGGTTCATTCAAGGGGGGCATACTTACTCTTGGTTTATCCGATGCCGGAATTCAATTAGAGCTCTCACGTTTTAATCGCGGACAGATAACTCCGTTAGTCCAGGAACGTTTGCATGACGTCGAATCATTTCTGTTGCATCATACGGAAAAAACTCCATAATTATTCAGCCATAATCACAAAAGCCCCTGCGATTTCGCAGGGGCTTTTGTGATTATGGCCGGAAGATCTATTTTTTTGAGGCTTGATATGCAGCCAGATTCTTTTGATACTCGCTGAAGCATTTTTGGGCGGCGGCGGCATCGCCATTCTGGGAAGCTTCAATATATGCCTTATAGGAGCTCAAGTAACGGTTATAGCTATCCTGGCCGATATCGGCTGCTGCGGGTGCGACTGCCACTGGAGCAGGAGTGGGTGTTGCTGCAACGGGAGCTGCGACAGGCGCTTTGCTTGCCGGGAGCAGGTGATTGATAAAGTCCTGGCTTTTGGCATCATCAACCTTGGACTGCGGAACAGCTTTCACGGAAACCATTGGTGAGGATTTTCCGGTGATTTTCTTGATAAGGGCGGCTACGCTGCGTCCAATCAATGCCCCGCCAATGACTCCAACGGCCAACACGGGGGCGCCCATTCCCATAACCAGAAGCCCTCCACCAACAGCGCCAGCAACTGTGGCGGCATTGGCGAAACTCGCTGTGGTCCAGCCCATTATTTTTTTGCCGACCACGTAGCCGCCGACTGCGCCGGCCGCCATGCCGATAGGCCCGCCGCCTACGGCGATGCCGAGTACTCCGCCCATGTATCCGGCGGCCAGAGCGCCACCAGTTACGACGGCAGTCTTCAGATATTGCCCCGCTGTTTTCAGAACTCCGGCTTTTGCGGGCATCGGAATAGCCAGCCAGCATGAAAGCAGCATCGATAATATAAGAAGACGTGAAATACTTTTCACATGAGTCTGAGTTAGAGTGTTCATTGGAAAAACTCCTTGTGAGGACGATTTATCGATGAATTTTATGTAATTATAAGAATTGGTACCGGGAATCGTCAAGGGGACGCATAAATTAGATGCCAATATTGAACTTGATCTGCGAAAATCAGAAGTCGTTATAACGATTCGCGTGTGACAGTTCAGACGTCCTCGCCTCTTTGAGGGACTCATCATGAGAATTTCTGAATAGTAAAATGGATGATTGACAATCGTTTGCATTTGATTTACGATACTCAACTACATATGGTCGAATGCATGTTTTGCCGAATAGTCAGTGGAGAAATTCCTGCTGACATTGTTTATCGCAGTAGTTCTGTAATTGGGTTTCGCGACATTCATCCACAGGCTCCGGTTCATGTTCTTTTGGTCCCAACTCGTCACATTCCGAGCATTATTGATGTGAATGCGTGCGATGAAGCTCTGTTTACTGAAATTCAAAAGTCGGTATGTAAATTATCTTCGGAGTTGCATCTGGAAAATGGGTTCCGGGTAGTAGTTAACCATGGGCCAGATGGTGGGCAGACGGTGTCTCATCTTCACTTCCATCTTCTCGGCAAACGCCAAATGAGTTGGCCGCCAGGGTGATCGGGTGATGATGCGAAATGTGGTGGTATCCACTACCTCCGGTATCAATATAAGGGGGGGGGTGAAATAAACATGGCAGAAGTCAAAGTTCTGAAGGATGAGCCTTTGGAAAAGGCATTGAAACGGTTCCAGAAAAAATGTCAGGAAGCCGGGATCATCAAGGAGATCAAGCGACGGCGAGCATACGAAAAACCCAGTGAAAAGCAAAAACGTAAGGCAGCCGAAGCGCGACGCAAACAACGTCGGCGTCGTTAATCACCTGTTTTTCATCATGAATAAGGCACCCGCAAAGCGTTATTATGGTTTTGCGGGTGTTATTTTTTTTGTCTTGGCACTGCTCTGGTTTCCATTTTTCCAAATTCCGCCATTTTTCGCAACTTGTCTTCACGCCCAGGACTTGCCGAACAACGGCATTCGGGGTCTTGTATTAGTGATTCCGGTGAGTGGCGAAATCGATTCGGGACTTTCTTTCTTCCTCCAGCGTATGATCAGACGCGGCGAGCGGGAAAATATTGCTGCGCTGGTTCTCGAGATAAACTCGAATGGCGGCCTCGTTACTGCTGCCCAGGAAATGAAAGACGCCTTGCTGAAAACAAGTATTCCAACAGTTGCATATATAAAAGGGCGTGCGCTTTCCGCAGCTGCCCTGGTTGCGATTTCATGTCATAAGATCGTAATGGAGCCAGGCTCAGAAATGGGTGCGGCTACGCCGATTATGCTCATGGGAAGCTCTGTTCAGGCTGCCGAAGCCAAGTTTGTTTCGGCTTTCAGGACTGAGTTTGAGTCAGCTGCGGAAGCTCGCCACAGACCTAGAAATCTGGCGGGCGCAATGGTCGATAAAGACCACGAAAGTATTCCGGGGCTGATTAAACGCGGGGAAATCCTCACATTTACACCGGAATCAGCTTCCAGTCATGGATACTGTGACCACATCGTTACATCGATTGAATCGGCATTCAGGCAATTGAGTATCAACCCACTACCCCTTGAGCGTATCGAACCCACGTCGGGAGAGACTCTTGCCCGCTGGATGACAAACCCTAATGTATCGGTAATCTTATTTACAGCAGGATTCTGGGCTATCATTCTCGAACTACTGGTTTTTGGGTGGGGGATTCTTGGTTGGGTTGGTATCGTATTGCTCGGTTTGTTCTTCGGGGGTCATTTGTTTGCATACCTCGCCGGTTTCGAAGCTGTTTTATTGTTCGTTATCGGAGCCAGCCTGCTTTTGCTTGAGATCCTGGTCATCCCTGGATTCGGACTTACCGGCGTCCTTGGGATTCTTGCTGTTTGCGCAAGTATCATTATTGTTTTCGGAGGAATCTATACAGCTCTTCATGCAATCGCAAAGATAACCACTTTATCGATGGTGTTTCTTGTATCACTATTTTGGCTTGCACCGAAGCTCAAGCTGTTCGACCGATTCATTCTCAAGGAAGAAATGACAACAGAGGCTGGATTCGTCGCTGTGGATCTTAACGAATATGATCACCTTCTTAATCTCGAGGGAATAACTGTGTCTCCGTTGCGCCCCTCCGGAATTGTACGTGTCGGCAGCGAACGCTTCGAAGTGGTTTCGGATGGCGAATATGTCGAGCGCAATGTTCGGGTGACCATTATTGCGGTAGAGGGACAAAAAATAGTTGTCAGAGCTCTTAACAGCTGAATAATTGCAGATGTTCCCCAAAAGAAATTTCACCGCAGCGACTGCCGCTGAGTTGTATTCACATATTTACGTCATGTTAAGATACGATTATATTTCTTATAATCGCCTGTAAGAGTGGCCACAATATCTTTCAGCTTATTGATCGCCTGCCAACAGGGGGGGAGAAACCGTGAATACAATGAGATCCGTTATGATGTCTTATCACAATCGCTTTTTTTCATTTTCAAGACTGACTTTGGCGGGAGTCATATTACTCATTCCAATACTGGTAACACTTTGTCATGCTCAGAACTTTTCCGACGGCGAACTCATTCCGAAAAAGGCTTCGGAAAGCGTTGCAGAAACATATGTGACGGACACGGCTTCTTTCACCCATTCTGGGGCTCCGATTGCAGCAAAAAACGATGAATCAGAGGAACTTCCGATCGGCATGATAGTCGGAGGTCTGCTCCTGACAGGTCTGATTCTTCTGTTTGTTGAGGTGACACTTATTCCGGGTTTTGGAGTTCCTGCGATCATAGGCATTATCGCGATCCTGGCAGGTATGTGCCTTGCCTTCTGGAAGCTTAGCACCCAGGCCGCTATTTTATATACGATGACAT
This sequence comes from Candidatus Rifleibacteriota bacterium, assembly GCA_015233155.1. Classification (GTDB taxonomy): domain Bacteria; phylum Muiribacteriota; class Ozemobacteria; order Ozemobacterales; family Ozemobacteraceae; genus JADFYG01. The sequence goes on along the minus strand of JADFYG010000042.1, from coordinate 34,689 downwards.
CGGTTGGAGCCCTGGTAGTCATAGTTTTCTGGACACTTTACGTTTTTCCATATACCACTTTTGGAAAGAAATTCGTGTTGAATACCAAGATTTCCATTGAGGACGGATACACGGCGGTACAGGATTTTTCCGAGTTGGTCGGTCAGGAAGGTATTGCTTCAAGCGATCTTCGGCCTTCAGGAATTGCCAATATCTGCGGAAGACGTATCGATGTGGTATCCGAGGGAGATTTTATTCCGCGCGGCACAAAAATTCGTGTTGTTCGCCAGAAAAACAACAACCTTGTGGTAATTGCCATTTAGGCAAATAGCGGAGTGAAAATTACTCATTTGAGGCCAGCTAGAAGAAGGGACAGATTATTTTGCGCCCGAAATGAAATTCGAGGTGCAACTCATGGAATTGTTAAAGAGAATAACAGATACTATGCTTGACTTTGCCCGTGTAATCCGTGATTATAAAGGCATTGAAATTACGTTTCTCTGAGGAGGGCCTTCTCTGATGGAGGGTTTGTACATCCTTATAATATTCAGCGGTATTATCTGTTTTTTTATTCTAAGCTATTTCGTCCCGATGGGGCTCTGGATTTCAGCCATTGCGTCCGGAGTACCAGTCGGATTAACTGATCTCATCGCCATGCGGTTGCGGGGTGTCGTTCCACGGGAAATCATCAATCCGGCTATAATGGGCCATAAGGGTGGTATTGATCTTCAATTGCAATCGCTGGAATCGCATTATCTTGCCGGCGGAAACGTGCAGCGCGTTGTTACTGCACTAATAATGGCCCAGCGGGCTGGAATTCCCCTGACATTCAAGCAGGCAACCGCGATAGATTTAGCTGGCCGCAATGTTCAGGAAGCAGTGAAGATGTGTGTTACGCCAAAGGTCATTACAACCCCTGAAGTTACAGCCGTGGCCAAGAATGGTATTCAGGTGAAGGTTATCGCAAGAATAACGGTCAAGGCTGATATCACGAAGTTGATCGGTGGGGCTACTGAAGAAACTATTTTGGCTCGTGTCGGTGAAGGTATTGTCACGACAATAGGCTCTGCCAGCCACAAAGAAATTCTCGAAAATCCTGAGCGCATTTCAAAAACGATCCAGGAAAAAGGACTCGAGGCCAAGACGGCTTACGAAATCCTTTCTATCGATATCGCTGACGTCGATATCGGCAGCAACATCGGAGCAAAATTGCTGATTGACCAGGCTGAGGCAGACATGAAGATCGCTCAGGCAAAAGCTGCAGAGCGTCGCGCCATGGCGGAGGCCCGCGAACAGGAAATGCGTGCAGCCGAACAGGAAATGCGCGCGAAATTGGTTGAAGCTGAAGCTTTTGTCCCAAAATCGATTGCAGCGGCTTTGGCCGATGGCAATCTTGGTATACTGGATTATTACACACTGAAGAATATAAACGCTGATACAGAAATGCGAAAGACTTTCGCTACTATGACAGACACGCCACTTCCAGGCAAAAATTGATTTTTCAGATCTTTTATTTTTTCAGGCGTCTATAATTTAAAAAAATGCAGATGCTATTACAGGCAGTGTTACAAAGGACGAATCGTGGCCGAGATTAAACTGATACTTGCGCTGATAGTCATCGTTTTTTCGGTTCTTTCCGAAATAGCGAAGATAAAAAACGATTCCACAAAGAGCGGCGATTCTGTTTCTGAAAATGAGCTTTTCTCGCTGATGCAACTGGATCAAAAAGAGCAACAGAAAAAGCAGGAAAAAATCCAGGAAAATGGATGCGAAATGACCGACGAAAAATCCATCATGGAAATGCGACAAATGGTTGCATGTTCGCCCCCTGTTCTATCATTGCCGGTCTTGCCTGATTTGAAGCGACAGAAGAAGGTAAAAATATCTGGTCAGGAGCGGGGATTATCTGCCGGACGACGTCAGTCTGAAATCGGATATTCTTCATCAGAGTGCCCTTGTATTAACGAGACTCCGGTTTTTACCGGTGTCGTCGACGGCACCAAAGTTCCCCAAGGAGGTTGGCACCCACGTCAGAACCCGGTCAGAAATGTTTCCAGGGATAAACACAAAATGTCACGTCGTGATATTTTAAATGCGTTTATTTTCTCTGAATTGATGCAGCGTTACGATCTGAATCGTATATTTAGCCGTATTCCGGAACGTCACCGGGATTCCTGACTAAATTTCAGCATTGAATTTGTTTCCAGCATCAATACCGGCCTTAAGTAATTATCATGCCCTTTATGAATATTGATTCCGGTCAGCGATCAGCAAAATGGCTGACTCGTATATTCTTGTCGTTTTACGATCTCCAAGTATCGTGCCTTGGCTGGGAATCGTTTGACACCAGCATCGAACCCGTAATTTATTTCAGCCGCTTTGCAAGCCAGCTTGACCCACTATTACTGAACCTGTTCTTTCCCGGAGCTTCACATTGCTTTCTTTCCATGGGGGAACAATTTCTCGGGCCTGCTAAAATCTTGCTTCCCCCGTCGCGATGGCGAATGTCATCGAATCAGCCGGAGACGGAACCATTTGTCATACCTCTTTTAACCATGCCTCGGCTCCTGCCATTTGCAGGACCAGTTGACATTATGTTTCAGCTGCTGTATTTCGGGGCTCCGCACATCCGTGGGAATGGATTGTTTCAGGCGCGACGTTTTGCCCGTACAGCACTTAAGAGAGGTCGACAGTCCACGTTCATTGTGTGTCCTCGTTCAGAGATTGCGGATAGAATGGCGATTGTCGCCCTGCTTGCTCGCATGAGCGGCGCGATGATTGCTCCTGTTGCTTTCGAAAACACGGCAAATATTCTTCCTGTCGGCGGAACAATTCCGAGTCATGGCCGTATGCGTTTCCTGATCGGAAAAGCCCGACCGGTCCCGTTTGCTGACGAGCGCGTCTTTCGTAATGATCAACTTCTGGAATCGATGCGTCTTCTGTTTGAGCGCCTTCAGGACACCGAAAACGAACTTTCCGGCATCCCATGGGAAAAAGTACAGGCCCGCTCTATTGCCCCTCTTCACGAACTTTCCTCCAATGCGACGAATACTGTGTCTTCTGTTGAATCTGCACCCGATTTTGGAGTGAAAATTGAGGAGCCCTCAAATATGGCAGTCATGCGATTACTTATCACCGGAGCTAACGGACAACTCGGCACAGAGCTTCGGAGATTAGCTTCACCGGATCGATTCATGGTAACAGCGGTTGACCTGTCCGATCTGGATATTACGAATGCTTGCGCTGTAAAAAGCTTTTTGAATGTCGGACGTTTCGATCTGGTCATAAATGCTGCTGCGTATACCGCTGTCGACAAGGCTGAAACGGAGCAGTCCTTGTGTCAGTCCGTCAATCGTGACGGTCCCGCACTACTTGCTGCGTCTTGTGTGGCTGCTGACATTCCAATGATTCATGTTTCGACGGACTACGTATTCGATGGAACCAGTATGGTGCCATATATAGAAACGGATATTGTGAACCCACAGGGCGCATATGCCGTTTCGAAGGCGGAAGGTGAAACTGCAGTTCGTTCAGTACTTCCACGACATCTGATTGTTCGTACATCATGGCTTTACAGTGCTCACGGACATAACTTCGTAAAAACAATCCTGCGTCTGGCCCGTGAGCGGGATACGCTGAGAATTGTCGGCGATCAGCATGGATGTCCGACATCGGCAAGTGATCTCGCAGCGGCCCTGATCACTATTGCCGAACGAATCTGTCATGAAGAATACATACCATGGGGTACCTACCATTATTGCGACGCCGGGGAAACAACCTGGCACGGATTTACACTGAAAATTCTGGAACTGGCACGACGCCATGAAACTTTCAAAGTCAGTGCCGTAGATAAAATAAGTACCAGTCAGTATCCGACTCCAGCAAAGCGTCCTGCCAACTCGAGGCTCGACTGTTCAAGAATTTGCGACTGTTTCGGAGTCGTCACTCCGCCATGGGAAGAAAGTCTGACCAAGGTAATCGATGAGTTATACAAACATGCGTGATTTGTTATATATAAAAAATGGACATCAATATTTTCAGCAAAGGAACGAAAAATCATGAGGGGTATAATTTTAGCCGGAGGCTCCGGTTCCAGGCTTCACCCGCTTACCCGCGTCGTCAGCAAGCAATTGATGCCGATCTACGACAAGCCGATGATATATTACCCTTTGTCGACGCTTATGCTTGCAGGGATTCGTGAAGTTTTAATAATCTCGACTCCTGAAGATACGCCACAATTTAAGCGACTGCTCGAAGATGGTTCACAGCTTGGCATGAAATTTTCGTATGCTGTTCAACCCAAACCGGAGGGATTGGCTCAGGCATTCATAATTGGCCGCGATTTCATTGGGAAACAGCCAAGCTGTCTTATTCTTGGGGACAACATATTTCATGGAGCAGGCTTGGGTGGCATACTGAGAGACGCAGCCGGCATCACGCACGGCGGTTGTATTTTTGGCTATTCTGTTCGTGATCCGGAAAGATATGGAGTGGTTGAATTCGATGCGATCGGAAAGGCAGTCTCGATTGAAGAAAAGCCGAGCAGACCCAAGTCGTCTTTTGCCGTTCCCGGATTGTATTTCTATGATTCGCGCGCTTGTGATTTTGCCGCGCAACAGAAACCGTCCGCACGCGGTGAACTCGAAATCACAGATTTGAATCGCAGGTATCTGGAGGATGGTTCTTTGCGTGTTCTCAAGATGATGCGTGGAATGGCATGGCTTGATACCGGAACGCATGAGAGTCTGCTTCAGGCGTCAAATTACATCCAGACAATCGAAGAACGGCAGGGGTTGAAAGTCGGTTGTATCGAAGAAATTGCCTGGCGCATGGGTTTTATCGATCTTGCTCAGCTCGAGAAACTTGCATTGCCACTCGCGAAAAATGATTATGGAAAGTATCTGTTGCATCTGTTGACCGAGTAAATCCGGCTATTAGTGTGCCAGGAAAGACGATTCTATGAAATTTATAAATACGGCCATTCCAGATCTGATCATAGTTGAACCCCTGGTCTTTTGTGATACACGTGGATTCTTCATGGAAACATATCATAAGAAAAAGTTCATTGAAGGCGGAATAAACGTTGAGTTTGTACAAGACAACCATGCCCGCTCCGGAAAAGGAGCCCTGCGTGGATTGCATTTCCAGAATCCGAATGCACAGGGCAAATTGGTTCGGGTTACACTCGGAGAAGTCTACGACATCGCCGTCGATATCCGTCCGGGTTCTGCAACTTTCGGCAATTGGCTCGGCATTGAACTTTCAGCTGAAAATAAGCGCATGTTGTATATTCCCCCCGGCTTTGCTCATGGATACTGTGTTACCACCGATGTTGCCGAATTTGTTTATTCTTGTACTGATTTCTACGCTCCTCAGCATGAGAGCGGAATCATCTGGAATGATCCCGCTCTCGCTATTACATGGCCGATCAGCGATCCGATTCTTTCAGACAAGGACAAGCGACTTCCTACTCTTGCGGAGTTTCGAGCACGTCTTTAGAGAGAGATTTTTTTTGGTGACTCTTGAGGCTGACCAGGAAACCCAAACCGAGAAATACGAAAGAACCAATCATTAGAATCACTGCCCAGGCTGTCTTTGAAAGTGATTGACCGTAGGTGACCGCTTTTCCGGCGACATGTGTGATCCCTGAGAACGAGTACCAGGCGGCTACTGTCATTAAAAACCATGCGCTGCCAAGGTTTGAGCGAGTCACCATGACGGCAATATGAGCAAGTATGATGAGAAATCGGTTGAAGGCATATGGAAATGCGAAGGCGTTGTTACTCGTTTCAGAGCCGAGGGCATAGCAAAAAACTACCGTCAAAGCGATAAAATCGTAAGAATTCAAGCTCCATACTTGATCTATGAAGCTTCGAATGAATAATTGAATGAAGAAGACGGCAACGAGCAGATATGGAACGAGATTGAAGCCCAAAAAGCCGATCGCAGCATTGCTCGCGGTGACATCATTCATGACGTTGACCATGAGTTGAACCGGAAGCACTATGAACGGGAAAAGAAGCAGCCAACGGTAGAAACCATTTTCATCACCAAGATATTGATTTTCGATGGTTCCTTCAAGATCATTTTTCCGCCAGGCTCCAACAATGACAGGAATGTGGATGAAGGCTGCCACGAGCCAGATCATATACACTTCGTGGACTCCGGAAAAAGGTATGACAGGTGTTGGCCCTCCTGCTTGTTTGAGTCCAATCCCGTCAACTACATGATACAGATACTGTGGTGAAAAATAGATAACAGCGAATGCCATTAACGGATAAATTAGTCGCTCCCAGCGAACGCGTATTGCGAGAACTTTTACTGCAGCCGCAATTTTAATTCCGGCCAAAAACAGATATATCCCGGAAGCCCAGGCCCCAACAACCGCCGACATCGCGGAAATTCTTACCTGGTAGAAGGTCAGATCGGTCAGAAACAACAGGACCAGTATCAGGAGAATCTTTCCGTGACGGGCGTTTATTTTTGCTGTAAGCAGATAGAGAGACATTCCGATCATGAACAGTTCGTAGACATTCTGCACTCCGAAGAAGGCGACGATCGTCCAGATTGAGCCGTTTTCTCCGCTTGCATCACGACTTACGAGATGAAGCCCCAGGAACATCAATAATACGCTGACGAGATAAAGAGGATTGTTTTCAAGCAGCCATTCTGTAAAGCCTTCTTCGCCATTGTTGCCATTCCCGTCATTATTCTTTTCGCCGTTGTTCCCATTCACATGGCACTCCTCGTTTACATCCTTTTTTAATGTTGGCACATCGTTTGTCTGATTCATGACTGATTCTCCTTGTCACATTTTTATCTATGCAGTGTGCAGTTAATCAAGATGCATGCCAACCTCCAAATTAGCGATAAATACAGGATTATGCGGCTACGACGTTATCGGGTGGCCATACATGACACACCAGGAGTGTCACATGTGACACGTTTTATAACTCCTCTTTCATTGACCATGTAAATGCGTTATTCTGCGGATATGATCCAGATGCATATGATCCTTTCTACATTACTGCTCTCATTGCTCGGAATGGGAATCGTTTATGGTATCGGCAAGATACTTATTCGAAGATACGTTCGCAACTCACTGACTGGAAGGCGCCAGTATCGGTCACCGTCACTGGGCGGTTTTATATTATTGGGTGGTATCGCGGGAGCCCTTCTGACTCCCGGTCTTTATGTTTCCTCAAAAATTATGGCTATGGCGGCCGTGCTCGCGTGTTTTGTCATTCTCGGTCTCATCCGCGATCTCTGGAAAACCCCATGGAGTGTTATTTTGCCATATCAGTTTTTGCTCATCATTGTTGGAGCGTATTTCGACATCGTGGTTTCATACCCGGTACGCTGGGTGGAAATCCTGTTGACGCTTGCCTGGCCTATTATCATTCTCGGGTGCATAAAACTCGCATCAGTAATAGAAGAGATGCCTTTCCTTCTTGGTATCGAATCGGGATTGACATTTCTGCTGTTTTTCCCGAATCAGGCTTCGACTCCTCCGGAAGTGGTCATATGTACTATCACGATGATTACCATTTCCGCCGTCCTGCTTTGTCTTTTTGTTTACGGACAAAGGAATGTGCTGGGTAATTCCTGTCTTATGCCACTTGGGTATCTGATCGCAGGTATTTCGATGCTGGGCAATTCAAAAAGCCTGCTTATGTTCGGCCTGTTGATACCTTCCATGGTGGTGATATATCCATTTGCCTCGATCTGTTTTATCATCATGTTTTCATATCTTGGCAATGAGCTTTATCAGACAGATCCATCGGCCAGACAATCACATTATCGGTGGATACTCCATCGCGACCGAGTCATAGTCTTCACTGGAATGATATTTCTGACTCTCAATTTTGGAGGTCTTCTGCTTATTCAGCATGCATCGTGGCCGGCTTATATTTCCCTGATTATTTTGATTTCAGCGATGTTCGCCAGTTTTTTTCGGACATTTGCCAGCCGTGATGTAGTTTCCAGGCCGCCATTGGGTTCTCGCATCCGGATTCTCGGAGTTGCCATAGATGCTATCACTCCCGTAGTCGCTCTTGATCGTATTTCTGAAGCCGTTGATTCCGGTGACGTATTTTTTCATGTCATCACTGCTGATTCTCTGGCCGTAATGCGGGCATTGCACGACAAGGGATTCGCCGGAATCATGGAACGCGCGAATATGACTGTTCCTGACGGCGCTGGCTTGGTCTGGAGTGCGGATTTTCTCGGCATTCCTCTTCCGGGAAGGGTTCCCGGGGTCGCACTTGTAAATGATCTTTGCTGTCGGGCCGTCGAGCGTGGATGGAATATTTTCTTTCTTGGTGCAGCGCCGGGGCGTGCTGATCAGGCAGTAGCAGTGCTGAAAGAGCGCTATCCAGGTCTCATTGTCGCGGGAATTCATCACGGTTTTTTCGCGGAAGGCTCAGAACTTGAAGATCTTGTACTGAAAAAGATCGCCGAACTTCAGCCCAGGATTATTCTGGTAGCTATGGGAGTTCCACGTCAGGAGCTGATAATTTGCCGGCTGCGCGGACTTCTCCGAAGCGGAATCGCTATCGGCGTTGGAGGAAGCCTTGATGTGATTTCAGGAGCATTGCCGCGTGCGCCAGTGTTGATGCAGCGATTCGCTTGCGAATGGCTCTTCCGGCTTTGGAAGGAGCCCCGTCGATTTCGCCGCATGCTTGCTATTCCAGAGTTTGTATTGGCCGTTTTGCGCGCCAAATGGCGGGAAGTCGCTCCAAAAAATAACAGACAGCTCTAAAATCAATGATCTCCCGGATTATGCACCCGGGAGATCATTGATTTTAGAGCTGTTTTACATGGTCCGCCCCGCGGTAAGTTTTTCAAGACAGGTGCCGAGGGTCTCGACGACGTAATCGCACTGTTCACGGGTTACAAGGAGCGGCGGACAGAAACGAAGAGTGTTGTAACCGCAACCGAGCAATATCAAGCCGTGTTTGTAGGTCTCGGCTACAACATCATCACGCAGTTTTGGATCAGGTTTTAACGTGCGTTTGTCAGTTACAAACTCGATGCCGATCATGAGACCGCGACCACGCACATCAGCGATGACTCCGAAACGTTTTTGAAGCTGCTTGAACCCTTTGGTGAGCACGTCACCCATCTTGCGCGCATTTTCGATATATTCACTTTCCAGCAGTTCTATCGTGGCATTGGCGGCAGCGCAGGAAATGGGGTTTCCGCCAAAGGTGCTGGCGTGAGTTCCGGGTTCCCAGTTCATGACATCGGCCTTGGCGATGATTGCGCCGAGAGGCATTCCTGAGGCTATGCCCTTGGCGGTCGCAAGAATGTCCGGCTCAACGCCCCAGTGCTCTATGGCAAACATCTTCCCGGTGCGTCCCATACCTGACTGTACTTCATCGACAATGTACAGAATGCCATATTTTTCAGCTATCTTCTTGAGTTCCTGGTGGAATTCGGGTGGTGGAACCACATATCCGCCTTCACCCTGAATCGTTTCAACCACGAATGCGGCAACTTCTTCCGGGGGAATGCTTTGTCTGAAATACTGGCTTTCTATAACCCGGACGCAATGCATCTCACACTTTGGATAAGTCATGTTATATGCACAGCGCATGCAATAGGCATATGGTACATGATCTATTTGAGGGAGAAGTGGGGAAAAATATCGCTTTTGCACTACTTTACTGCATGAAAGCGACATCCCGCCGAACGTGCGACCGTGAAAAGCTCCCTGGAAAGCTATAAAGCGCGGTCGCCGCGTCTTATAGCGCGCAAGCTTTATACTTGCTTCGATGGCTTCGGTGCCGCTGTTACAGAAGAACACTTTTTTGGGTGTCTTGCCGGGTGCAATGCGGGCCAGCGTCTCGGCAAGCCTTATCTGGGGTTCGTAATAGAAGTCTGTTCCAGACATGTGAATGACGGAATTGGCCTGATGTGTGATTGCTTCTACGATCTTCGGATGGCAATGACCGGTCGAACAGACTGCGATGCCTGCTGAGAAATCAAGAAATCGGTTTCCATCAGGATCTTCGAGCATAGCGCCATAGCCCTTGTGTGCAACAATCGGTTCGCCGCGTGTGTAACTTGAAGAAATAACCTTCTTGTCGCGATTGATGAGCGCCTTCGATTTGGGGCCTGGAAGTTCGGTTATGATTGCCGGGAGAAATTTTTTGTCATTTTTTACTTTTATCACGGAATGCGCTCCTTTCACCTTCGTCTTTTGCCGTAGCTGGATTATCGGCTCAGACGCGTTTCATGGCGTCGACGACTGCGTCTGCCATGCCGCTTGTAGTGGTAGTTCCACCCATGTCATATGTGCGGGCTCTGCCTTCTTCGACGACCTTGGAAACCGCGGCGTAAATGCGGGCCGCCTTGCTTTTCTCTCCCAGCCATTCGATCATCATCATGGCCGCGAGAATTGTCGCCAGAGGATTCACCTTATTCTGACCGGCGTATTTGGGTGCAGAACCATGAGTGGGCTCGAAAACTGCGTATTTGTCGCCGATATTGCCGCTATATGCAAAACCAAGACCGCCAACAAGCTGAGCGCACAAATCGGAAATGATGTCTCCGAACATATTTTCAGCGACAAGAACATGGTATCTATCAGGGTTCTTCAGTAACCACATGCACATTGCGTCGATATTTCCCTCGCCCCACTTGATCTCGGGAAACTCTGCCGCAACTCGCTTCATTGTTTGCAACATAAGACCGCCGGTCTCACGAAGCACATTGGGCTTTTCGACCAGAGTTACTTCGGGTTTCTTGTTGGCGCGGGCAAATTCGAAGGCCTTGCGAATGATGCGTTCGCAGCCTTTTTTCGTCATGATGCGAGTCGACATTGCGACTTCATCGGCTGGAAACTTGTTGAACCGAGCCATCTTCTTATTGTTTTTTTCGATCGCCGTACGCACGTCTTCCGGTATTGGACAAAATTCAATACCGGCATATAAACCTTCGGTATTTTCGCGGAAGACAGTGATGTCTATCCCTTCTTTGTAGTTAAGCGGGTTTCTGGGAAAGGCCTTGCAAGGTCTGACACATGAGTAAAGATCGAACTGCTGGCGCATGGTGACGATTGGCGATGTATAGACCAGGCCCTTATTCTGCAATTCAGGCGCAAGTTCCTTCATCGTCTCTTCTTTGTTTTTCGAAGTAATAGCGCCGAAAAGTGCCACATCGGTTTCGGTCAGAAGTTTCTTCGTGCGTTCCGGCAGCGGATTTCCCTCTTTGCACCAAAATTCCCAGCCGATGTCTCCATGAATGTATTCCGCCTGGATATCCAGAGCATTGAGTATCTTGCGAGCGGCATCCATGACGTCGACGCCTACGCCGTCTCCAGGGAGCCATGCAATTTTATATTTTGCCATTTTTTCATTCCTTCCTTTCAAATTCAGATCTTTCGAGTTTATCGATATTGTTATTCCAGAAGTCGATGCAGAGATGATCAGGCCGATTTCATGGACTTCTGGAGGTGAGGAATCAGTCCTCCGTCGTTGAGTATTCCCATGATAAACGGTGGTAGCGGCTTGGCCGTCCGCTCTCCGCCGCGTGTAAGATTTTTGATGACACCAGACGTCGGATCAACCTCGAGCTGATCTCCCATCTGGACGATTTCATCAATTCCCGGGCATATCATTATGGCCAGGCCCTGATTAATCGCATTCCGATAGAAAATGCGAGCAAAGCTTTTCGCAATTACTACTGAAATTCCGACGGCTTTCAGGCAGGTGGCGGCCTGTTCGCGCGACGAACCGCAGCCGAAATATTTCCCGGCGACGACGATGTCTCCAACTGCTGCATTTTTCACGAAGTCTTTGTCAAGATCTTCCATGGCGTGTTTAGCCATTTCAGCTGGATCGAAAACGTTCAGATATCGACCCGGGAAAATTACATCGGTGTTTATGTCATCCCCGTAGACAAAAGTTTTTCCGCGGAACGTGCTCATGAACTTACCTCCGGGAGAGTGATCTTTCCGGCAATTGCGGACGCGACAACCGTCGACGGAGATGCAAGATAAACCTCGGCTTCAGTGGAACCCATGCGTCCCTTGAAGTTGCGATTCGTGGAGCTTATGCAACGCTCTCCTCCGGCGAGGAGCCCTTCGTGAGCTCCAAGGCAAGGTCCGCAGCCAGGATTTACGATGACGGCGCCGGCGTCGATGAATGTCGATATGTAGCCTTTGTCGATGGCTTCCCGGTACACTTTCCAGGAGGCTGGAATCACGATCATGCGAACTTCGCGATTGATTTTTCGGCCTGCCAGCAGTTTCGCGCCGATTTCGAGGTCTTCCAGGCGTCCGTTGGTACAAGACCCCAACAGCGCCTGATGAATCGGCAATCCCGCAATTTCAGACACCGGCTTAACGTTGTCGACTCCATGAGGACAGGCGACTTGAGGATCGAGCCTGGAAAGATCGATTTCTACCACCTGGCGATATTTTGCATCGGAATCGGCGATGACAACATCAAATGGTTTATTCGTCACACTCTTCACGTATTCGATAGTCTTTGCATCGGGGGGCACCATAGCTGCTTTTGCGCCCATTTCCATGGAAAGATTGGTCAGAACCATACGCGAGGCGATCGACATCTTTTCGATGGCTTCGCCATAAAACTCAACCGAAAGATAATCGGCACCATCGGCGCGCAGCTTCCCGATCAGATGAAGAATCAGGTCTTTGGAATAGACGCCTGGCTTGAAATTGCCCTTTGTCACGATCTTGATCGATTCCGGGACCATCATCCAGAGTTTTCCGGTGGCCCAGACCGCCGCCATTTCAGTGGCACCGATACCGGTGGAAAAGACACCGAAAGCACCATGGGTTGTCGTGTGAGAATCTGTTCCGACAAGAACTTCACCGGGACGGCAGAAACCGTATTCCGGAAGGACCTGGTGACAGATTCCAACATTTATATCAAAAAAGTTTCTGATACCGTTTTCACGTACGAAATCCCGCACGGCTTTGTGTCCTTCCGCGGTCTTGACTGACTCGGCAGGGACACGATGATCGAAGATTATGACAATACGATCGGAGTCATATAACTTCTTTACCCCGATCGTTTTGAAAACTTTTGAAACCAGCCCGGCGTTCTCATGGGACATTGCTACGTCGGGGTAGACATCGAGCAGGTCACCGGGTGAGACATCGCGGCTTTTTGCGGCTTTGGCGAGAATTTTTTCCGCCATGGTCTTGCCCATCTGATTCACCTCAAAAAAAAGATTGAGTCTATATCGTATAACTGAACGATGATGAAAATATAGCCATGAAATATTTAATGATCAGGGTTTAAGTGGTTCGAATGTCGTGAAATCGGCATGATGCAACAGGACACCTTCAGTTGTGCGACGTCCATGATCGCCTTCATGACTATGATTGGCAATGATATGACTGATTTCGTCCGGAAGGCCTGCGAGAGTTGCTATCTGAACTCCGCTGAACGGATGACGCAGCAACTTTCCCGAACTGCTTTTGCAGTAGCCGTTTGCATCGCGTTTGTATTCCAGTAATTTTCCCACGTCATGCAGAATCGCTCCGGAAACCAGGAAATCCCAGTCGATCGGGAGTCTGTCACCGAAAATCGGGGTCATGGCGCGGGCCATTCCCATGCACACTCCAGTGACTGCGCGTGTATGTTCCAGAAAAGAAATCGTTGTGTCCTTGATCAACAACGTGAAAGGAATTTTACCAAGATCTTCGGGGCGCCAGCCGCCTTTTTCCATGGCAAGTGAAAAAGCCTTGACTGTTTTTTCGCGCAGATCCGCATTCCTGATCTCATTGAATTCCGGAATAAGCTTCAGAAGCTCTTCTTTCATCGTTTCTATCCTTTGCAATGTATGTTATAACAGCTTTCTTGCACTGTTATATGAACATCATCCACGTGTCTGCATCAATACTGATCTGACCGCAATTGACTGCGAAATATGAGAATCCGGAATCACTTAATAATATCCATTAGTGAAGAGCCTATTCGATGAATCAAATCAGGAGCGCCCTGGGGATCCGCTGCCCCCGATAATTCCCAGAATACAATGTAACAGACAAAAGCGCCCAGAATAAGCCATTCGATATAAACCATCGGCCAGAAACGCCGGTGAAGGACGTCCCATCTGTCCCAGAATGGGTTGAGCATGTCGAAAATGGCCAACATCAATCGCACGATGGTGTAAGATGCTAAAAAGACGCCGGTCAGATAAGATGGAATCAGGTAATAGTAGAGCATAAGACTGGTATGATAACACAGCCGTCTCACCGAGGCAATTTCTGAAAAGTGTATGAAAATGGCACGGAAGTATTATGAAAGTGAATTATGGTAACATCAGAAGTGATCAGGCTTTAGAGTGACAGGCCCGTGTGTATTTCAGATGCGTAGAAGAGCGAAATGATCCAGCCGCCAACCGGTAAACGCAGCACCCTTTCAATTTCGATTCTGCTATGGGCTGTTTTTACATTGGTTGTTATCCTGATTCCGGCGTTATTGTTTCGCAACCTTCTCATGGAATTGGTTGTCAGCCTTAAATCGGCCCGGGAAAACCGCCAGGAAGAGCGCGCGGGCGAAATGCTGGCGCGTCTAGACCAGGCTATCGATCCAATCGGGATAATCCGACGCGGGCTTGTCGCTTTCACCCGGCGCTCCGAACGTTTTCTCAAAGGAAGACAGATCGATAACAGTTTCGCACAACAAATTACCCGGGACTTTCAAAAGAAATTTCCGCACACGACTCTTCTGCGCTGGTATGGTTCAGACGGTCGTTTCATTACAGTTGGCGAGCCGCCGCAACAGGGTGTGCGATCCTGGCAGTTTTTATTCGATGTTCTGACCGACCGTCCCGGCATTTCACCGATTGCCAATTCAATGGCTGATAATATGATTCATTCACTGATGGGAGATTTGATATCAGTGGATTTGTTGAAAAGAGTTCATCGCGAGCCAATTAAAATATTGTTCAACGGACGCCCTTATTTACTTGCGTTGGTACGGTTTCATGGCTCTGAAAAGCCGGTTCCGTTGTTGGGTTCCATGCTTGCTTTTATTCCGCTGGATCGCGCCCGACCCGGCTGGGAGCTCGACCATGCTGTTCGACAGCTTCAACGTTCAACACGTGGGATAGATGTTCAGTTCGGTGGAGTCTGGCAATCGACACAGATCGGCACGGGCACCGATCGTCTCGACCCGGCGTTTCTGAATGGTCTGTGGCAACGTCTCGCTTCAGGTACAACGCGATTTGTCGATGATCGGCATCTGTTCCTGTTCCGCTTGTGGCAAAAAGATCCTGATTTGATGATCGTTACCGGAATCGAACGACCACACTCATGGGCAACTCTGGCTGAAAATACGACTGAAAGTATACTCAGGGGATTGCCATTTCTGGTTTGCTGGCTTGCGCTGATCGCTCTGTCGCGTTCATTTGGCCTGTTGTATTTTGCCTCGGATCTGCGATCAAAATTTCTTTTAGGAACTGCTCTTCTCGCCGGTATGCCGCTTGCAGCGCTTGTGATCACTGGTTTCAGTCATCTTTCAGCGTTATCTGAAACGCAAATCATGGAAGCTGAGCGACATCTTGAATCCATCCTCGATGAGTTCGAACAGGCCGCCGCCGAGGAAAAAGCGAAAGTTGAGCGTGAACAGAGAGATTTCCTTCAGACGCTCTCCAATGCAAGTGTTTATACATCATCCGATGTTGCGTCGATGACGAAATTTTGTCGGGAGCAGAAAGAACGCTTCGGTCTGGAAAGTATGATTTTTGTGCGAAAAGATGCGCTGCCAGTCTTGTTCGGGATTTCTAAAAGCCTGGTGCATAGCAACGTGGAGCTATATTTAGTCAATAGCAGACTTCACAAATATGGATTTTCGTTTCGGCATCCCTATTCTCGTCAAATCATCAGCCCCGATATGAAAATTTTTCTGGATCAATTTGCCAATCAGGAAATTACCATGATGGGACATATGCAAAAGACCTCGTTTGGTACAGACGCATTTCTAATGTACCAAGCCCTGGCACTGAATAAAGAACAGAAGGCTGTTGCGTATCTTTTTTCGCGTTTTGGATTTTCCGCATTTCAAAAAAAACAAATCCAGACGGCTCGAAAAAAGCTTTTGGATACCGGATTAGTTCGTCCGGATAGTTTTTCTGTCCGAATGTTTGATTTTCATCGTTCACGTCAGTTCGAATCACCCCATCCACTTCCATTTCTGAAACCTGCTCTCAATCTTGTAGAAGTCGTAGGGAAGCGAATGCGCATCACGAAGAGCATCAATGGTGAGGACTACGTTATTCTTGCGCGGCCGATCAAGACGCTTGACAATGCGGTCGCAGCCATCGCATTTCCGGTGTCCATGTTCGGTGGCGCATATATTCTGACAGTATATGTGTTGATGTTGCTTTCGATTTTAGCAATTGCAGGAGCATTTCTGGCGTATGCTCTTCTTCCACGATTTTTGTTGCAACCTCTGCTTGAAGTCGGAAAGGCACTTACCATGGTCGATCAGGGCGATTACACCGTTTCCGCTCCGGTCCTGTCGCCGGACGAAATAGGTGTCCTGGCTGGCAGTTTTAATCTGATGTTGGAGGGGCTCAGACAAAAAGAACGAATGAGTATTTTTCTCCGCGATGATCTGGTGAAAGAGGTATCACAAATAAATCCTCAGACCGCGACTGTTTCCCATCAGCGCGTGGTGATAAGCTTCTCCGGGCTTCGCCGTTTTTCTGATCTCGAACGTTCATTGCCGGCAGAGGAAGCTATGGCCATCATGAATGAATTTATAAGTCTTTGCGTTCGATGTGTCCAGGAGCATGGTGGTGAAGTCGATAAATTCATTGGAGATACAGTGATGTCCGTCTTCCGTGGTGTTGATAATGGTGCTGCGGCGTCCTGTGCTGCAGCGGCTTTCGCTCTCCAGCATGCTTTCGGAGAATGGATGGATGGTCGGCGCAATCGTGGATTGCCAACCGTGCGTTTTGGCGTCGGAATCGCGGTCGGCGATGTCCTTGCAGGTCGTATAGGCTCTTTCCGTAAACGTCTCGATTTTACGATCATTGGAGATGCGGTCAACCTGGCTGCGCGTCTCGAAAAACTCGCCGGAAGCGGTGAACGGCCTCCCATCCTGGCCATTTCCGAAGTATGCGAGACTCTGGGAGCCAATATCCGGCGTATTCCTACAAAAATATCCGAAGTGCGGGGCCGTCGCGGCGAGATTACCGTTTTTGGGCTTTCGGAAAGTGAAGATAATGTCTGATCGCCGGGGCTTGATTATGCTAGTCGCGATCGCTCTTATACTGTCGGCGATTGTCGGATATCATCTATCAGCGAGGCTCGATAATGCTCTTGACTCCTCGCGTCGCATTGATTGTCTTGAAGAAATGCGACATCTTTTGCCGCTTCTTCGCCAGCGTATGAAGCCATTGGAACTCGGTCGGGAAAGATTGCTTGCTTCAGCTTATTCATGCGTTCCGCATAATGCACCTATGAACAAAACGGCAGCATTACGTCTGGCAAGGCGTTTTGAATGTGAATTTCCCGGACGCATACGATACGGAATCTGGAACGCATCCGGCACGCTTCTCGCCGCGAATCGGCTGGCGACCGGCACACTCAGGGCGGTCAACTTATACATGCACATAATCACCATGCAGGAAGAAAAGCAAAGACCTTATTCAGAGGGAATAAAAATAGAGCAACAACGCAGGTGGATTTTTCCTAAATTGTTCGGGGCGTCGACTATGTGGGTACATAAAGAAAACCGTCTCAGCATCACTGAGGGTACTTTTCGCGGAGTTTCCGGACTGATTTTCAGGGGTTATTTATTCCCGCGTGAACAACCGGATATTTCCAGTCAGGAACTGATAAAGAGACCCGGATTGCTTCGCGGTGCCGATGATACTACATCGCGGGGCTGGGTGTTTGCTTTTGTTCCTGTATCGGTTCTTGAAGATCGAGCCTGGCGGCTTTATGCGGCCGGTCAGCCAATTCCCAATCTTCCCTTCAGACTTGAATGCACGACTCTCGAGGCACTCGAACGTCATCGGATTTTTACCAGAGAGACAGCCGATGCTTGTCGACGCTTATTCGAAAACGGGGCGACTGGAATTGCCTCGGAAACACATGATGGTCGCGTTTTCGGCTTATTCCGGCCTGACCAGTCGTCGCGAAATATCATTCTGGCAGTACCGGAAAGTCATGATAATCCGAGATTTTCGCGTTCTCCCGCCGCATTCGCTGTTGCAGCAGGTGCGCTGATTGCATTGTTTCTCGGTTCTCGTTTGTATCTCCTTCGATATTCAACATGGGCGCCTGCACTTTTGAGAAAATTTACTCTGCTTGCTTTGCTGGCATGTATCACCCCCACCGGAGGCCTTTTCTGGATTATGACGGAACGCCATTCCTGGGATGCGGAAACCGGACGAACACGCGAATATCAGCTCCTGGATAATCGCCTGTTCAGTCCGGAGCTTCGCAATAACCTTGTGGAGGGCGCCATCGTCAGCCGTGTAAAGGTACTGCTTGAAAGGCACGACTGGGTTCACTCCATCCCATCGGATAAACTCCTGGAGAAACTTCTCGCGCCGCTTCGGGATGTCGAGCTGCAGTGGATGGTTATACATTCCAGACGTGGTGCTGATCTGATGTTACAAAATACCCCCTGGGGAATTATTTCTTGCAAGTCGGAAGGAAATTCCGACAAGGGGGTGCAAATCCTGCAGACGCTCATGGAATTCATGAAGAGAGGCCTGAAATTTGAAGATGACTCTTCCTCAAAAAATGCCGCTCACGTGCAGACAACCAGCAAGACGGATCTCATACTGGAGTCGGCAATTCCCTATATGGGCAGAGAAAATACGTATGGTATGATCCTTCAAAACGATTCGCTGGTCACATACAAGTTTGCTGACGGAGTAACCTGGATCTATCGACACTGCATGAATGACCAACAGGGGAAACCAGCTGTGTTATTCTTCATGATTTTTGATCGATTCCGCCTGCAGAGGAAAATGGCGGCAGAATTGGCGGAAATACCACTTGTCAGCCGGCATGAAACCCCGCCGTTTGTTTTCGTAAGGCCGTCTCAACGGGACTCGTTCGTGATGACGCCTGAGCGAGCTTTATGGCAACCACTTATTGGAACCACTTTGAGCAGCATTCTTTCAGACGGAGGAATCGTAAAGCTTCCAATGAAACTGGATGGCCGTATTCGCCTCACATTTTCGCGAGCTTTGCGCGGAACGGATTACGCGGGAACGGCTATTGGTCCGGATCCACGAAGCCATGTTGAAAAACGTCTGCCCTGGCTGTCGATTATCACGATCCTGTATCCCCTTGGCGTTATAGGTTTGACGGTCCTGTTGTTTCGGATGTTCTATCTGGGACCGCTTCGTGCAGCGAAAGTCGGCATAGATTGTATGGCGGAAGGCAATTACACAATTCAGCTTCCTATCGTTTCGGACGACGAAATCGGCCGTCTTTCATCATCATTCAACCGAATGGCTGACGGACTCCGGGAAAAAGAGTATCTCAGCCGCTTTTTGAGCGATCTCGCCATGGAGGCGACGCGTCGCTCGGAAACACCACCCGCGACACGATTGCGCGCAACGGTTCTTTTTTCGGACATACGCGGCTTTACGACACTTTCAGAAAGATATCCGGGCGAAGAGATCGTCGAAATGCTCAATCACTATTTCACGCGCATGGAAGAAGTCATTGAATCCGAGGGTGGGACAATCGACAAGTTCATAGGCGATGCGATAATGGCGGTGTTCCTTCCGGTACACGGCCGGGCTAATCCTGCGATAAGATCGATTCGCGCAGGTCTGGCCATGCGCGAAGAGTTATCGGTTTTCATGCATGAACGCGCCGCAAACGGAAAATTCACATTTAACATCGGAGTAGGCATTGCCACTGGCGAGGTGTTGATGGGCGTTCTCGGGGAATCGGCAAAACGACACGATTTCACGGTTATCGGACCAACGGTTAATCGTGCCGCTTTTATGGAGAAACAATCCAAAAAAGCGCATACCACATTTGTGGTTGCCTGCCCGGAGACCGTGGCCGAGCTGAATTCCGACTGGGTATACGTACCCATCGCGAGTGAATCCAGGGTTGACGACGCGTTCGAAATTATCGAAGAGGGATGATGATTATGCTTCCATTCATGGAGAAGCTCCGTTCCACACAGCCGGATCGCAAAAATTATTTCGAACTGATTCAGCGATATCTATACTCGCTCGCTCCGTTAAAACCGGTACAAATATATGGGCGACTGCTGCATCTGCTGCGACGCCGATTCATTGCCTGCGGTCCGTTCGATCTTCTCGGTAAGCGTGCTGCCCGGCTTCGCGAGAGTTTTTTGCCGACATCCAAAAAGTTCTCGTTCACATTTTTGAACCTCAGCCAGTCATACAATGCCGACGAAATGAACTGGAACGATCGCACTAAAGAGAAGCTGTGGCGATATCACCTTCATTATTTTGATCTTCTGACGGAAGGCGAAGTTCTTGATCCGGCCGATCAGGCGTTTCTGATACTTGACTGGGTTGCGAAAAATCCGGATGATCGCGCTGAAAGCTGGGAACCATACGTCATCGCCAGGCGCGCGTGCCGCTGGATTCCATGGCTGGAACTGCACGCTCATGATTTTCCCGGGGTCGCTGAAATAGCCACGGAATCGCTATTTCACCAGGGTCGCCGTTTGCGTCTCGACGTCGAAGAACACCTGCAGGCCAATCATCTTTTTGCTGACCTGAAAGCACTGTTGCTGCTGTCCGGCTTTTTCGCGCGCCTGACCTCGCGTGATGGCAATGAGGCGTGGAAACATGCCTCGCGACGTTGGCGGAGTTTCGCGGTTCGGTGCCTGCTCGAAGAGCTCGACTCGCAGTTTCTGACTGACGGTGCGCATGAGGAACGCAGCCCCATGTATCATCTCGCAATGATGAATGATATTGCCGACATTATCCTGGAATGCAGGCGATGGAAGTTGTCGAATCCGATTTCTCAGATGCTTGAACTTCAGGGAAAATGTCTTGCGTTGCTGCCACGCATGCGAGTCTGGCTGGAGGCGATGACTCATCCGGATGGCAGATTTGCATTGTTCCAGGATGCCGCGTTCAACGGTTTTCCCGGCTGTGGCAGGCCTCGTCCGATGGGTTTTATGGATGACCACCATCTGTTCGAGGCGTCCGGATATTTTATCGCACGCAGGAAAGCCGGTTCCGGCGGCAATATGGATGCTCATCCCTTGAAATCGTCTGAAACCGGCCGGAATGTTGATTCTCGTTCTGATGAAGTTTGTGCAAGGCCGGAACATTATCTTGCCGTCGATGTAGGCGAGCCCGGTCCTTCGCATCAGGTTGGACACGCTCATGCCGGGATGCTTTCGTTCGAGCTTTCCCTGTGGGGTCGTCGCGCAGTAGTCGACACCGGTTGTGGTTCGTATCAGAACAGGAATATTCGGGCCGCATGCCGAGGAACCTCCGGCCATAACATTCCAGCGATCGATGGCTGTGAGCAATCGGACATCTGGGGGGAATTTCGCATGGGACGTCGGGTGCGACTCTTATCGCGCAGCGTCAGCCGTAATGGACAGATGCTTAGCTGCATCATTGAAGACGTCACCGGTAATCGATTCGAACGTAATATGAGCTTCGGGATGGAAGAACTCGCCGTGACTGACCGTCTTATAAAACGCGCTGCCTTCGGTGCTTTCCACACTCTATTGCACCTGGCTCCCGAAGCACGACCGACGCATTTGAGGAGCGGCCGTGTTGTCAGAACTGCGCCATCGGGGCATTGCGAAGGTTCCGGTGCATCGATTCCCGGCGGCAGTTTGCTGATAGGCTTTGCGGGACACTGCTTCAGACTTGAAACGAAACAGTCGATAGAACTGCTCGATTCATGCTATTATCCTGAGTTCGGACTTGCCCTGCCGAATAAGACGATTCGTCTGAATCCGAACGCAAACGAGGAGGAAATAGCCTATGTTCTCAGATTCCCGGGCTAGAAAAATCCTCATCGTTGCGCAGTATTATCACCCGGATATTACGGCAGCGGCCTTTCGCATCAAGGAGACGGCTGATCTGCTTGCGGCGCGGGGGCATCAGGTTTCGGTCATAGCCGCCGTTCCTCACCGTGGACACGTTGAGGCCGCATCAGCTGCTTCCATTGATGACAGCAGGCTCCGGGTGACGCGCATTCCCATCTATCCTCTCTCAGGGCGTGGCAAAGCGGAGTTTCTTCTTCACTATACTTCTTTCATGCTGCTTTCAATGCTTGCCGCCGAACGGGTTCGCGAAGATTTTGATCTTGTAATAGCTTCTTCTCCGCCTCTTTTTGTCGGCGTTTCCGGTTTCGTCATCGCACGCCGTCGCGGAGCACGCTTCCTGCTGGATATCCGGGATCTCTGGCCCGATTCCGCCGTAACGGTGGGACAGTTGAAACAGGACGGTTATTTATACCGGTGGGCGAGCCGCGTCGAGCGAACATTGTACAAGCGCGCTGACGCTATTTCCTGCGTCGCCGAGCCGATGGCGGATGAAATCGTCGCCCGTTCGGGGCGTCCGCGTCCGGTGGTGGTTTATAATGGTGTTCCGGCGGCATATCTCGACCCTGATCCGGACTGCGACAAAACCGCCCGCAACAGGCTTCCAGATGGTTTCATACATGTGGTCTACATAGGGAACCTCGGATACTGTCAGCATTCCGAACTTTTGTTGCTTGCGGCAAAAACAGTTCAAAATGAAGGTGATACGTTGTTTCGTTTTCATCTCATCGGAGACGGAGCCGAGCGCCCGGCGTTACTCAGAGAAGCGGAAGCCGCCGGTCTGCGTAATCTTTCGATTCCCGGACCTGTTTCAAAACGTGAGGCAATGGCAGTCATGCGGCGTGCTGATGCCCTTTTCCTGCAACTCAAACCCGATGTGACAATGGAAAAGACAATTCCCTCGAAAGTCTTCGATTATCTCGCGGCTGGACGTCCCATTATTTTTGGCCTCGCAGGAGAAGGCCGCCGCATTCTTGAGCGCAGTGGCGGTAATCTTTTTTTTCAATCCGGATCTCTCCCGGAGCTTTTGGCTCAACTTCGGAGGTTTTGCGCAAATCGTTCTGAATATACCGGGCTGGCGCACGAAAATCGTGAATTGATCAGACGGGAATTCAGTCGCGAACGTCAGATAGATCGTCTTGAAGAATGTTTTCAGAGCTTGTTTCCAACTTCGTCTTCCTGAAATAGTGTAAACTAGGCACTGAACCGAAAAGATATCACTCATATTTGAAACACACGGAGAAATATCAATGGACAATCAGAGAGTCATCGAGAGTTTTGAGCGCATTGTCACTCTTGCGGAACGTCTTCTCATGACATTCGATGTGGAAGAACTGCTCAGCAAGATCGTGCATGATGTCCAGGATTTGCTTGAAGCGGAGGGTGCGACTCTATACCTGGTCGATCCAGTGGAAAAGCTTATGATCTCTCAGGTCATTCTGAGTGACCGTGTCGAGGAGATCATTCTCAGCATCAGTACCGATTCGATTGCGGGATTTACCGCGTTCTATCGTAAGGGCCTCATCATTCCGGACGCATATGGCGATCTGGCGCAAATCCACCCGGATCTCAAGTTCAACCGGTCTATCGATGCATCCAGCATGTTCAAAACACGCGATATCATAACTCATCCGCTGATCCTGAAAGATGAGTTGATCGGAGTGTTTCAGATAGTTAACAAGAAAAATGGCAAATTCGACGAATCCGATCGCACGCTTCTTCGCAATTTCTCGGTTCTGGCCGGTATTGCCATTATGAATGCACGTCTCATGGAGCGTGTAGTGAAAGAGCAGGGCAATGCGAACGACATCGTGGAGCATATCTCTGAAGAGGTTTACATTCAGGATCGCGACGGAATGTTGCTGCACATAAATCGTCAGGCGTCAGAGCGTCTTCCCACGGGCATGACTTTCGACAAAGTTTGTGGAAAACCCCTTCTTGAGGTATTTCCACATCTTGCCGGACTTCGTCAGGAAATCAAAAAAATCATCGACAGCAACCTGGACAAGGCTTTCTCCGGTGGCAAAATGCCTTATGTCATCGTCACGGGAAAAAACTCGCGTCAGGTCGTCGAGAAGGTGTTCATTCTTGTGAAACAGGTTCCCGAGGTGTCGACAACCGATGCGGGGCATGGCCATCCAAAACCATAATTTTTCAATGAATATTTACAGAAGCGAGATGACATTTTCTTCATAAGGTTGAGTGATTCAGCGCAGGAGCACGATGTTTCGTGTCAGAGCGGCGTAATCAAAAAGTCAGCAAATTTTATATAAATATTGTGAAAGAGCCCCCCAAAATATGAAAAAAATAGAAAACACCAAAAAAATGAGCAAGAGCAAGACTATTACTAATCCTTATCTGACTGGCGCACGCATTGATCCGATGGGCATTGCCAAGGGGATGTCCGTGGCTGATCTTATTGATGCCAATTTCCTGGCATACAATGCCGGTCGACTTCGTGAAGGATGTCGACTCTATGTCGAAAAAATGCTGAAAAAAGACGTGACGATCGGTATGAGTCTTGCGGGTGCTCTTACGCCGGCTGGACTTGGAAAGTCTGTCGTCATACCGCTTATAAAGGCAGGTTTCATAGACTGGATTATCTCGACCGGCGCCAACTTGTATCATGATGCCCACTTCGGCATAGGAGAAAAATTATTTGCCGGTTCTCCGTTCGTGGATGACGTCGATCTTCACTCAAAAGGAGTGGTGCGCATCTACGATATAGTGTTCGATTATCGCGTATTGTTGAACACCGATCTCTTCTTTCGGGAAACAATGAAAGCGGATGTTTTCAACCGATCGATGGGTACTGCCGAGTTCCATCATCATATCGGACATTTCATTCGCGAGCGCGAAAGGGCCCTTAAACTGAAAGATGCAAGTATTCTTGGTGCAGCCTACGAGGCCGGCTTACCGGTTTTCACATCAAGTCCGGGGGATAGCTCCATCGGCATGAATATAGCCGCCCTGGCATTGACCGGCTCAAAGCTGGTCATAGACCCAAATTGCGATGTAAACGAGACGGCCGCAATAGTGCTGAACGCAAAGCGAACCGGCGGCAAGAGCGCCGTATTTATATGCGGCGGCGGCTCTCCGAAGAATTTTATGTTGCAGACGGAGCCGCAGATTCAGGAAGTGCTTGGCATCAAGGAAGACGGCCATGACTACTTCCTGCAGTTCACCGATGCCCGTCCGGACACCGGCGGCTTGTCCGGGGCAACTCCGTCCGAAGCTGTAAGCTGGGGGAAGGTGCGTCCGGACTCTCTGCCGGATACCGTGGTTTGCTATCTCGACTCGACTGTTGCTTTACCGTTGATCACGGCCTATGCGATGAGTCGCGCCAAGCCGCGTGCGCAAAAACGGCTGTATGACAAGCTTCCCCGGTTCATGAATAAGCTTCGCAGCGAGTATTTACAGGCATTGAAAAAATCATGAAAAGGGTTGCTTTAACGCTGTAAAAGCCTGAGCAATCAGTACTGGAACTTCTTTTACGTCAGGCTATCATGTTCGGAGTTTCGGAAGGATGAACCGGAGCGCCGGGGTAAATCCCGGAGTGAAGGCGGGCATTACCCAGTTTGCGAATGCCGTCAGCTTCCATTTCCAGTTCGTGAATGCGTAATGCAAGGGTATCCAGACGATCGAGTTCCGGTTTGCACTTTTTTTCGATGATTTCCTTCACCGAAGTTTCCTCTCGCTGCAGGGCGGTGAGAGAATTCAGAATCAGGCGCAGTCGAATGGTCTGATCGCGCGTCAGTGGCAGATTGGGCTCGGTCTGAGTCGAGGGAAACAGCGGAATCAATTTTCCCATAATGTACTCCTTCATCAAGGATTTCATTCCAGATATCGGCATCTTTGATGATTTTCTGAAGAATCAGTATTTTTATCGAAGTATGGCGGGCGGACTGTCTGTAGTTATACGGTCCAGAATTCGTTCCGTCATTTTGGAGCCAAATCCCTTTACTCTTGCCAGATCATAAGGACTGCGAAACGGCCTTGAAGCCATTATTGCACGGGCTTTTTTTTCACCGACACCGGGCAACGTCAATAACTCCTGGATCGATGCCGTGTTCAGATTTACAAGCCGCAGCTTCATATCCGCCATGCCAGTATTGGGCACGGGGCTCACACCAGTTGCCCCTGAGCGACTCAATGACAATTCGGGATGTCCTTTAATGGCTGGCCCGCTTATAAAATCGGAACTCAGAAAAACTGTCCCTGAAGCCGGATCAAGAGGCTGATCGGCTGCTGCAAAGATCCCGAGCCAGTAGTTGATGACGTTCTCAACGGATGCTCCATACTGTTTTCTCAGCATTTCCTGCAGATCGAAAATCCGCCGACCGTGGCGATATGCCTTTCCAATATCAAGATAAAAAACATTGGCGGCTGCGGCCATCTCCTGGAGTCTTGTCGCCGGGTCTTTCACAGGCTGATAAGTCATGGTGGCGATTGGAATTCTCGACAACTGCCCTTCGACCTCTTTTTCGAATGCCATATGATAGGAATCTTCATCCGGATCCACATCTGCGCCGTCAGTGTGCAGGGGTTGATTCCAATCTCCTATGTAATGAGCATAGATGCCGAGCTGAAACGCAATATCTGCGTCCTGTTCATGTCTCTTAAGCATGCCGGCAATCAGGCTGAACATCTCACGGGCACGCGCAAGTGATTCGTGGTGAGACCTGCCATGAATATGATACACATGGTTGTTAAAATCCTTCAGGTCTGAGTCGGGATAGGTCGCTCCTTTGAGCATAGCATCCTTGAATGGAAGAAATCGATCTCTGAAGAGCTGCGGCATGCGGTTCAACGCGTCTGAGACGATCTTTCTATGCGTGTGGCCGGACCAGCCAAAACAGGCATCGTATGTGCCAGTGAAAAATATCAGACAGGCACAAAACACGAATGATGCAACAAGCGTGAATCCTTTAAAGCGCGTCATATACGCTCCTTCGTGTCATAAAACAATTATTTCACAACTTCGGCGGGCACGCCCACAGAACTTTTAATGCGTTTGCACTGGAGTGAAAATGACATACTCATGATAGCACGATGGAATATGGTATAATACCGGTCATAAAGTTCGTTCGTAAATCTGATCAGTGGCGACCCTTATGGTTTCCAGGGAGTGCGCGCGAATATTGTGTGACTGGTATAATTTCCACGAATATAACTGAGGAAAAAAATATATGTCTCCCGAAGCCGCGCGGCCGGAACTCACCAAACTGCCGACACTGGAAGAGTTAAAAAAGTCGACCGGTTCAGGGGAACAGTCATCGGGCGCATCACGCGAATCTTCTATATCGGCGAATTCTACCGCTGATTCAGTTAATTCTGCGGAAAAGGGCACGCAGACTTCCCCGGACGGAGCCACACAAGACTCTCTTCCTGAGTTGCCTTCAACGCCGGAAGACGATCTGCAGACGCTTCAGGAAATTGATTGGATAGGGGCAAGCAGAAAGCGGTTCAATTTTGGGTATCATCCTGATCGTCGTATCGAATCTCTGCTTCGCCGAAGACTCGATTTGTCCCGATACGACCATCTCGCGCCTTATCCGATTCGTATTCTGGTCTCCATGTCGTTCGTAGTCATCGCTTGCTCTGCGTTCTGGATAATTATATGGGTAGTTGCTTCGTTGCTTGATTTCAACAGTTTCATCAATGAACTTGCTTACGGAATGGTGTTTCTGTTAGTGGCCATGTTCGGATTCGTGATTGCCAATCCAATAAATTTGTATAATGAACAGTCAATAGAAAAGGCTGGCCAAATCCTGATCGACGAATTAAAACAGGAGATAGACGAAACAACCGAAGATCCTGAAAATCTGAATAAGTTACGTAAGTCCGACTAATATCAAAATCATGTTCTCTAACTTAAATGGCGACCCTTGTTTATCTGATTGGTAAATTTGTTTCGCCTGATTACCAGCTGGCGTAAATCTGACCGGTTTTCGGAATCCAGAAGATCTTGAAATCACGTCCATTCGCAAAAATGCTGAAACGAACCTTTGCGTTGTCGAGGCTGTAAGGAATTATTTTAAGTTTTGTCGAATATGCGACTTGAATCCGGTGCTGTTTATCGAGGTGACCGAATCTCGAGGAAAAATCCTGGTTCATGCGTCCGGATGCCTGTTGCCAGCGCACACTTTCCTGTCCATCGACCGCGGAATCAAGATATTCGACGTTGTTAAGAATGGCCTTTCCGTTTAGACAGGTCATTTCGTATCTCAGGTGGTCGACAGCCAGATCATCCCGACTCCAGCCAAGTTGAAGATCGTCAAATCGAATGTTGATTTTCCCATCCAGAAACAGGAATGCGTTGTTTTTTACAAAGTGTCCGGCATAAACCGAACATGCCGAGCATACAAAAAAAGCTACAAACACCAGCATGAACATTCGTTGACGCATGGTTCCTCCTCCGAACAGTCGCCGTGTCGGCGGCCGAATCCACTATTGAATTCTCTCACAGCGATCTGATTTTTTCAAGGCATCGAATATGGCCTTGTTTACTTTATATCCGGCAGTGTCCTGTAGCGAAGTCCCTGCGACCAATGTAAACTGTCTGAAACTCCACGATATTTAGTATTCATAAAAGGGGAGAAACAGTCGCGAAAATCCGCTCCTCTACGTCGGCGGGACGGCTATTTCGCATGGCCTCAGCCATTTTGGCGCGAAGATTCTCATCTCTCAGCTGATTGAGAAGCATGCCAAGAGAGGAACCATTCAGGTCGTGGTCGGGAATTACCTGAGCCGCTCCCATCTTTTCCAGGATTCGCGCGTTTTTTTCCTGATGATTGTTGGTTGCGAACGGGAATGGCACGAGGATGGCCGGTTTTGCCCGGCAGGCAATTTCAGCAAGAATGGTCGCACCTGCCCGTGAAATAATCATGTCGGCGACGTCGAAGGCTTCCCGCATTTCGTGAAGATATGGTAATACCGTGTGGCGGCCGTTTTCCGGTATCTGTGCTTTGATGGCCGCGAAATCGCGTTCTCCGGTGATGTGTAATAGATGCGTTCCGGGATGCGCTTCAAGCCAGTCTTTTGATAATTCCACGCAGGCGCGATTCAGGGATGCTGCACCTCGTGAGCCTCCGACAGCCAGAATCCAGAATTCACCGGGCTTTTTTGCAAAACGCGATGGCGAATCTGTTCCGGGGGCGGCAGTGGAGTTTTGTGCAAGGAATGCCTTTCGAACAGGGTTTCCGGTTAAAACCACTCGGTCGGACTTTTCAGGCCAGGCTTCCTCGTAGGTCAGAAGTACACGTGCGGCTGTTCCGACGAATAGTCGATTAGTGAAGCCGATAGCCGCGTTCTGTTCGTGAATGACATACGGTATGCCGAGCAGTTTTGCGGCGGCCAGTACCGGAAAAGCCACAAAGCCGCCGGTCGTGACGACCAGATCGGGAGCAAACACGCGTAATCGGCCTAACGCATCAAAAAAACCCATCACGTTTCTGTACGGAAAAGTCAGCCAGCGTGTCGAAATATTGCGTGGCATTCCCTGTGCACGGATTGCTCCAAAACTGAGATCGGGTGTCCTGCCTACAATTCCGGCTTCCATGCCATCGGCCTGGCCGAGATACAGGCAGTCGATGCCATCGGACAGGCGCTCCTGCAGAATTTCACGAATTGCAAGGGCCGGATATATGTGGCCGCCAGTACCGCCGCCGCTGAATGCTACTTTTTTATGCACGTCTGCGGGATGCCGAACGGTCTGAAATAGCTGACAATCTCTGGGAAAATGGGCGTCTCCGGTTATCGAGCATTGCGTGACTGTTCGATCCGAAGCGTGAGATGTTCAGCAAAATGCCCATGGCGATGGCATCGACTGCCTGTATCTCGGCCAGGCCGATGGCATGGAAGCCGGAATTGTAGGCAGGACACCCGATCTCAGTTTTGGAGCAATCCGTGCTGATGAAAGGAAGGGTAACCCCGGTGGTTGGAAACAGGCTCAATACGACGCCGAGATTTATCAGCCCTTGTGTTGCAACCAGGCATGTAATCCCGGAGGCGAGCAGGAAGCCAAAAAGATCGGGAGCACGCATGGCGATGTAGAATCCGCGCCAGATAAGAATGAAAAACAGCACCAGAACGAAAAGACCGCCGATTAAGCCCAGTTCTTCGCAGACTATTGCGTAGATAAAATCAGTGTGGCGTTCGGGCAGAATAAAGAATTTCTGACGGCTCTGCCCCAGTCCAAGGCCCCATAAGCCACCGGAACCGATGGCGACCAGAGACTGAATGATGTGATAACCGGCTGTTTTTGAGGCGCCCCATGGGTCGAGAAATGCCAGTAAGCGCCGCATGCGATAGCCTTCCTGGAAGATGAGCGCGACAACCATGGTGGCTCCGGACACACCCATCCAGGCCAGATGTGCGATGGAGCCATTTCCTAAAAACAACATCATGAAATAGGTCGAGGCAATTATTGCGGCTGTCGACAGGTTGGGTTCTTTTAGAATGAGTAAAAAAACGACCAGCATGACTCCGAGGTCGGGAAGAATACCTCGAACAAGTTCGGTGATGCGATCCTGACGCGTGGATATGGAGTGCGCCATATATATCAGAAACGCTATTTTGGCGAGCTCGGATGGCTGGAAACCCAGACCGCCGATGCGAAGCCATCGATGAGCGCCGCCGATTTTCTGCGCGAATAAGACGAGTATCAGAAAACAGATTGAGGTCAACAGAAGTGGGACTGCGATGTTTTCCAGTTTGCGATAGTGAATGTTCGAAAATACGAACATGGATATGAGTCCGAGGAATACGAAGAGCAGTTGTCGTTTGAAATAATACTGGCCATCCAGCATCTCGGTAAGTGAAGTGATCGATGAGGCTGAATACACCATGATCAGCCCGAAGCCCATAAGGGCCAGGATAACAAACAGCAGGCCCTGATCAAAATGACGGTTTCTATCCATGGGGAGCTCGCTTAGTGTACTTTGTAATCATTCCGGAAGCGCGAGAACCAGTTCTTTGAATGTTTTTCCGCGAACTTCGAAGTTGGGGAACAGATCATATGAACTGCATGCCGGAGAAAGCAGTACCGTATCGTCTGGTATTGCCCACTCCGCTGCAAGGTCGACGGCTTCCGAGAAGGATCTGGCGGACTTTATCGGCACAATGCCTTCAAGCGCCGCGCGGAATCTTTCCCTCGCTTCTCCGAGCAGTACAACGCCTTTTGCGTGATCTCTGACGGCTGTCACCCAGTCGGCAAGATCAGTGCCCTTGTCGCGTCCGCCGGCAATCAGGACGACTGGTGGCCGGCAGGCGCGCAGTGCGATGATTGACGCGGCGCAATTTGTTCCCTTCGAATCATTGATAAAAGTAGTATCGCGACGCTTACGCACCCACTCGAGCCGATGTTCTACACCAGGAAAAGCGGCTACTACAGGTTCGAGACGTTCATGCGGCACTCCCGCGAGCAGTGCCATTGTGGCGGCGGCCATAACGTTCTCGCAATTATGTGCTCCCATGATCCTGATGCTCGATTCGTTGAACAGAAGTGTTTCAGTTCCGGAGTCGGAAATAAATACGAGTTTGCCGTCGCGAAGAGTGACGCCTGGCTTGCGGTTTCCGAGGTTCCGGCCGAACCATGCGACGCGGGCACGCACTATCGATGCAAGTGGATCCATGATCTGTGATTGATCGGCATTCAGGACAATGATATGTTTTTCGGTCATGTTCAGCGCAATACGTTCTTTGGCGGCGCGATACGCTTCATAAGACGGGTATCTGTCGAGATGGTTTTCATAAAAATTTGTTATAAGGGCTATGTCGGGGGTAAATGAGGCTGTTGTCTCGAGCTGAAAACTGGACACTTCGAGAACCTGGACATCATCATCGCGAGTGTCGGCGGCGAATTCCATTATGGGAATACCAATATTTCCACCAAGGAATACCCTCGGGAAAAAGGTTTTGCAGAATTGTGACAACAGGGTTGTCGTGGTGGTTTTTCCGTTGCTTCCGGTGACTACGAATCGGCGGCCTTTGGAAATGCGGTATGCAATTTCGATTTCGGAAAGAATCGGTATACCTTTTGCGGCAGCCTTTTTAAGAACCGGTATTGTAGGAGGCACACCGGGACTCAGGACGATAAAATCTGACTCCAGTATGCGCTCTGAGTGGCCGCCTGTTTCTATTTCAACGTCAGCGGGAAGTGCCGCTTCTGCCAGTGTTGCTTCAAGTCTTGACCGGTCCTGGGTGTCGGAAAGCAGAATTTTCGCGCCGAGTCGGGCGAGGGTCTTCGCCGCGGCCAGTCCGCTCTTCGCGGCTCCAATCACACTGATGTGTCGCCCTTGGATGTCCATGGTTGCGTGCCTCTGTATGTCTATGTGCGCCAAAGATAATCGGGGTATAAAACGGGGATTATCATATCACAACCGCGTACGTGCGGCAATTCCATTGATGTGTTGTCCAGGGCATTTCATTCTCCCCCGGAGAA
The DNA here is from genome assembly GCA_015233155.1 of Candidatus Rifleibacteriota bacterium. Taxonomy (GTDB): domain Bacteria; phylum Muiribacteriota; class Ozemobacteria; order Ozemobacterales; family Ozemobacteraceae; genus JADFYG01. The sequence goes on along the minus strand of JADFYG010000042.1, from coordinate 2,250 downwards.
TGGCTTGAATTGCCCGAACTCAACGGCTGGTAGGGCTGGACAGCCGGGCCAGCCGAGATAATCTGCAGATATAGACTCGGCGCGCCCGACGGTCGCGCCCTGTGAGAATTAAATTACCCTGGGTGTTGTCCAAGGTCACTTGATACTCAGCCGGAGAATAGCTTGAATAAGCAGATTTCAACGAATAGTAATGCTGGATTGCCGGGTCAGTCGAGAAAACCTGCTGATATCAAACTCAGCGTGCACAGTGAAGGCGTGAAAAAAACAGACTTTACTTAAGTAATGCTTCGCAGTTCATCAGGATGCGTTGTTTATTTATCAGTGGTCGTTCTCGTTGTTGCGGGGGATGCCGTCGGACTGGATAATAATTTATCCGTTGAAGTCGGAACAAAAAGCGAATGTGGTTCTGATGCGGATGAAACTGTCGAGGATGCGCTGGAATAATTGGTGGGGACTGTTGATGACGAATAGGAATAATGTGTGTCTGAAGCCGAAATATTACATGCTGTGCCTGATGCGGGTGTCGATGAATACAATATTTTAGTATTCGACGAGAAGCCGACATCTGGAGCAGAACCTACTTTTGAGGGGGGCTGAACTTCGGGGGGTGGAGCCAGTAGTTTGCTGATCTCCGTTTCGAATGTAATTTTCTCCTGAAAACCGATAAATTTATTCACGATTGCATGATTGGAATCTATAACAAATGTTGTTGGAACTGCCTGAATACCGCCATAAGCCTCAAGAATCGATTTTTCGGCAAGCGCTATCGGGTAAGTAATTTTATTGATTGTGGCAAATTCGCGGACTTTTTCTATATCTCTATCGATGGAAATTCCTATGATTTCTACGCCCTTTTCTTTATTGGCCTCGAAGATATCGACAAGGTTGGGGATTTCCTCGCGACAAGGAGGGCACCATGTCGCCCAGAAGTTGAGTATGATTACTTTGCCTGGATTTGAGGCTAATCCAATGTCCCGATCATCGATACTCTTCAAAAGAAAATCTGGTGCCGGAATTGCCTCCTGGGCAAAACAGGTTGCACATGGCAGGCTTAGAAGGACGACAAGCAACATCAGTGAGCAATGATGAGCAACACGGATCATAATAGTTGCTTCTCCTGGTTTGGAGATGATGTTTCATTTTTCGCATGAAATTTGGGAATGAGTCCTGATGGATCATGAATTCTGATGACATTGACGGGGCATACGCGAACGCATTCAAGGCAGCGTATACAATCGGGGCTGTCGATTTCCTTTAACACGGAAAGCTCTGTCGGGCAAACGCGATCACAGGCTCCGCAGTGAACGCAACCTTCGTCCGAGGCAGAAAGCCGCACGCAGCTCACCCGATTGAGTGGACCAAGGAAGGCGCCGAGCGGGCAAATCCAGCGGCAGAATGGTCGACGGAAGATGATGGCGAGGGTGAGTATTATGACCAGGACGAACATTTTCCAGGCGAAAAGTTTTCCCAACATTGCGCGCAGGTTGGCATTTAAAAGCGGCAGCAAAATGCCGCCTTGAAGAGTTCCTGCGGGGCAGATGAATTTGCAGAATGTAGGTTCTCCGCCGCCAAACTGGTCGACGAGAAATAAAGGAAGAATAATAACTGTAACAATCAGGAACAAATATTTTCCATATCGTAAAAATTTCGGAGCCACAGCTTTGGGTGAGCGGATGCGATTCAGAAGGTCCTGTAAAAATCCGAAGGGGCAGCACCAGCCGCAGGTTGCTCGTCCGATGAGGGAACCGACGATAGCGAGCAAGCCGATTACGTATAGCGGAGTTCCGGAAATAATTGCTTTAAAGCGCTCTCCCCAGGTGTGAACGGCTGTCGGATCTAATCCGCCGCTGCTGGCGATTACTGCCTGAGCGGCGCCGACCGGGCAGGAACCGAGTGCTCCGGGGCAGCTGTAGCAATTGAGAACGGGCACGCAGATATATTTCCCGTTCCCCTTATAAATTCCGCCTGTAAAGAAGCCTTTCAGGTTGGCATTTATGATAAGTGAGGACGTAAGCTGTACCCAGAGGCGTTTGATCATGGTCCGGCCACTCGGTTTGTATTTGTTGTCATCCGATACCTATGCATTGCAGGCAAACTGTGGTGGCCTTGAGTAGGACATCGGCCGCATCGCCGCGCCATGCGCCGTATGCGGTAATCGCAATGCCGAAGGCGAGAAGTAGTATGCCGGAAAGGGGCCAAGACGGTCTGTCAGGTGCTTCCATAATTCGTAATGATACCTCATTGTGAATG
>JADFYG010000041.1:37002-58806 GCA_015233155.1 Candidatus Rifleibacteriota bacterium | reverse complement strand
TGGGAGAGATTCAGTCGCTTCAGCCCGGCAGGGAAAATTTCCCGCATTCAGGGAAAATCAACTCCGGGAGTTCACAGCTTTTCTGGCATCCGTCGCTGACGAGCCTAAGCCGAAAAAGCTGGCTGCAATAAAGAAGTTTTATATCGAGGAATACAGAAAAGAAATGGCGTTCCGTGACGAGATGCGAAAGGCGTATCGCGGCCATCTGACGGAGCAACCAACCTTGTTTTCCAGCTCTGATGATCATTACGATATCATGAGCAAAATTAGTGATTTCCAGGCAAAAAAACATGCCGAATGCCTTGAATTTCTGGACGGGCTGCTTGCTGTGCCTGCGATGGTCGGCCCTGCGCTCGATCAGGCAATCATGGAAGCCGACAAGGCCAGACGACTGGCTTTACATAATTTCAGGGAAACCACAAAATCTGAGAAAATTATCACATCTCAGGGTTCCATGCTGTTGCTGATAATGCGCAGGGTAATTTCACGTCTGGATTTTATTTGTTCTTGCGTCGGCGGACAAAGCCCATGGCCGCCTATATTGAAAATTTCCGGTATGACAAGGGATGCTGTCTCCGATCATCTCTCCGGCAAAGCAGTTACTGACCTTTCGGCTCCCAAATCTTCCGGACAACGCAAAAAATCGAAAAAGCATTAAGACGAACAATGTGAGATTCATAGGACCATGCGTTTATGTAGACATGCCCGAAGACTTCGATTGGCTGATGTTTTCAGGTTTGAGCTATTGCCGGAAATAGAAAGTATCCCGAAATGAAAATGCTAACCCGCAGGGATTTTATAAAAGCCGCTGTTGCCGCATCATCACTGGGTTTGGTTGCACCATTGACGCTGCTGTCCTCTGAAAATAGCAGCTTTAATGCGCAATTTTTTAAAGGCAGCGGGCAACTTCCTTTGGGAAATTGGCAGGCGGAGGTTCATTGCTCCTCTGGCACATGGGGCCCCGGAATGCCTCTCGACATCCATCTGCAGCTGCAAATGGAGTCCGCATTGCTGTCCGGAATAATGGCGGCGGTACCGGAAATAAAAGCGCTGCTGCTACTGGTAACAGCCGAACGCTGTTTTGATCCGGATGGCTGGCTGAGAATGCCATGGGATGACCGCATGTCAACTTTGTTAACTCCTTCCGGCCTTGCAATCGAGGGTGGGGTTCCCGGCGCCTCAAGCAAGTATCTCGACGGGATATACCGCACACCGGTAGATGAATTGGTCATGCTTCCTTTGAAAGAGGTCAGGGATAACGGGGTGTTTAAGATTGCAAATTTCCATATCAACTCAGTTTTACCCCATGACCTGCCTCCGGGCATATACAGACTGCGTTTTGACTTCGGTATTTTATCGGATAAGCAGAGGCTCAGCCTTAACATAGACGATGCATTCGGGGCGCTTGCATTTGGTTTAAAACACTCATCACTCCTCTATTCGCCTCCGATTCCATGCAATGGAACGGATATAAATGGAAAGGCCGTGAATGCGGCAAAGATTGTGCCGCGTATTTATTGGGTACTGCTCGAGGGATATAATTCCAATGGTTATCGGGGAGTTATTGCGGATGAAGATGCGAAAAACTTTGCCTTGTCGGACCGTAACCTGATTCACGATGAGATAATACTTCCGCTTTTTAGCGACGAAGGCCAAAAGATAGCATACAACATTGAACCCACACCAATGGTATCCAGTAGGAATATCCCAAGGGCAATCCCCTTGAATTATTCATCCGGCGAGCTTTCAGTAACGATAACCGATCCATCGGGCCACACCACGGATCTTGGCACAGCAACTTTTAAAGGAAAGCGAGGGACGGAGCCGACAAGTGGTGACCCACGTCTTACCTCATGGATCCCGTCCGCGTATGGCCGCTATATTGTGACCGCAAAAGGATGGATGTCAGATATCTGGGGCAACCGTTATCAGGGCGGAGGCACTTATCGATTCTGGATTGCCAAACGTATGACAATGGCGACAGCTACATTTCAAGGGATGGCCTATCCGGTCGGCACTTCATATGGCCGTGACATCAGCTTTTTTCCGTCCGTGCCGGCTGATGCGTCAGTTGATGTGGCTTTGTATCCTTATTCAGACCGTTCCAGGACAAGGCAATTAAGATACGGCGGAAGGGCCAGTGAGTCAGGTATATTTGGTCCAGCCCAGGGAGTGAAACCTTTTGTTCTGGATTCGCCCGGTGAGTATCATGCCAAAATACTTGCTACTTATACGGATAAACATGGACATCTATGGGTGTCCAGCATGCGGCACGCCGGAATAGTTTATCCGGAAGACAGCAGCATTATCGCACATGGAAAGAAAATCATGGTGGATAACCAATTGCGTGAGAGGGGTGAAACTTACACCGAAGGATTTTACGATCCGAATATCGAGTTCAGGAACCAAAGGAAAAACTTCAGTTTTGTGGACTTCCCCTATAATCATGGTGATGTAATGCTTATTGCTAGTGAAGGTCTGAAAGCAAATGACATCATGCACATACTCACATATGAATTCAAGGGTGATCAGCCTTATAATCCGAGGCTTAAGGCAGCTTATCGGGTGGCTGCAAAATCAAGGACTGATTCGTTGAATAATGTTCCGATGTTTGAGGATAAACATATTACCAATGTCTGTATAAGAACATCAAACGGCATGTCTCCCCACATGTATCCGGAGTATATAACAGACTGGGAATACTTCTATGCTGCGGCGCCAAGACCGGGTTTTCCCTCGCGCTTCTCGGTAAGGGAGAACGGAACGGGCGGGGTCTATTGGCCAACGAGTTCATCAGGCTTCGGAGGCCAGATCGGCGCTTCCAATAACGGGGACCTTCCGGGAGACATCTATCGTTTGATAGGCGGTGTCGTCGTAAGACGGTCAGGCCGGCAACCCTGCTATGCGGGCTACATGGCTAGCGCCTTTATTCTGCCTGGCGGCAGCAAAAACAATCGTATAATTGCCCCGGGTTCAGAAGAGTTGATCGGCGCGGATGGCAGTAAATCCCGTTTTTTCCTGGCCTCGGCAAGGCCGGGAACGGTGTATGAGCAAAATGCTGTTTTTGTCCCCTTTGTCCAGGTTGATCCGATTCTGCCTGTTCATATCAGGTATGTGTTGCGCTATCCGGATGGAAGTGAAAAAATAACTGAAGGAGTATGCGACAAATTCGGACATTTCATTGGCCATGAGCGGTGGCCTCTGGAACAGGCAGGTGTTTATGTTTTCAAAATCAGTGCGGATTGGAACGGACATAAAGGCTATGTTCCTGGATTACCAGAGGAGGGTGGTTTTCTTTTTGTCAGGGAAAGCACAGCGCCGAATCAGTCAGGATTAAAACTTGCTCTCGCGGAGCAACAAACTTTTGATGTTACGGCCGGCCTGAAAATAGACGGCTCCAGTTCTGCTGATGAGGTCTGCTTCACTGCCATAATGCCTGGTGCAATTATTGATCAGGGGCGTATACCAGTGAAAAATGGCTCTTTCACATATCACCTGGATCCTGCAGAGGTCAATCGGCGAATTCCTATATATGACATTGAGAACAGGGGCACCCGGCATAAAGAAATTGGGCGTATAATCCATCTTACCTTTTTTTCATTTGAAAAGCCGACTGATATCAAGCCGTTCCATTCTTTCAATCGGGTTGTAATAAGAGGAACCACAGCCCTTTATACGCTTTGACGGCTTCCTCGAAGTGAAAGTGGTTTTAGAGAAATGTCAAATATCACATTGAACCCAGTGTGCAAGATAGATTTGAGATGACAAAGAAATTATCGTCTGTTTTGGTGTTTCTGCTGTTGATAAGTCTTGTGCCGATACTGTCGACGCAAGCTCGCTTGAGACTATCTGATCGCCCAATAGAGCATTCGATCAAGATACAGAATATTCGGGACAAGCATATCAAATTTGAGTCGCTCATCAATGCCTTGGGCATTACAGAAGGAATGACCATTCTCGATATTGGGGCCAGTGCCGGTTTGGCCTCGTTTATATTCGCCGAAAAACTCCATGGGACCGGTGAAGTGTTTGCTACTGAAGTTCGCCCGGAAGCTGTCGATTACGTTGCCAGTGAGTCTCAAAAAAGAGGTTTGTTCAATCTGCATTCTGTATTAGTAAAAATAGATGGCCTGGATGATTTTTACGGCAAGCATCGTTATGATGTCGTGTTTTTGTCAAATGTTTATCATTGTTTGGACAATCGCATAGAGTATTTCAGCAAGTTGCGACAATTTCTCAGGCCCAATGCCCGATTGGTTATCGTCATGTATAATCAGTTTCCTCTTTTTGCGGTGGATGACTTACACGATGTTAATGGCTGGGTTGCAAGTATGATTGCGACCCAGTCCACGGAGATTGGAAATAATCCGTTTTTTGAGGAGCTTTCGACTGCTACCAGGCAGCTCATCGGAGCAGGTGACCGGGGGGATGCGTTGAGAAGTGCTCTTGTCGAAGACTTTAACAGGATGCTGAAAAATCCTCAGTTTTATAAACATTTTTATACCAACTCGTATTTCAGAGAAAATTTATTCACCCCCCCTGAGCGTAGTTTTGCCAACTATCTGGTCATGATGCTTCAGGAGGGTGGCGTTATTGAAAAACATGTTGAACAGATAGACGCCAAGGAGATGCGCTCGGTGATAAAACTCAATCGTTTATTTTTTGTCGTGCAATTTGGCAAATATCTTGAGAAAGAAGGGATGGGAGTCTTTTTCCCTCCTGCTGATGCCAATCGCCAAACGAGTAAATATGTGATGTTTAGAGAGCTTGACGCTGCAGGATACAAATTAGACAAAGAAATCAATTTATCCACATATTACGATGCAATGATCATGGTGCCAAAGCCTTGATGAGTATTACACAGAAGCGCAATGAAATTTGTTAATGCATTCGGTCATCATTAACGCAGAGGCAGGTTTCAAACCCGCCCGATAAGACAAAATTCAATGCACCTTTGTATATTATTCAACGATACGTATAAAAGCTAACCCGAAAAAAACGTTACTATTTTCAATGATTAGCCTTTATACGTATTGTTGATATTATTTGAGAGGCACCGTTTGTGAAGCATCTTCCGTGGCATTGAACACCAGAAAAAATCGGCCTGGGAGAAAATCATGCGATTCACGAAGTGTATAGCCGGCTCTATTCATCACGCCGACCACTTCATTGACGGAAGCTAATTTGTCTGCTAAGACGAATTTTTTATATTTTATTTCTTTGTATGTATCCCTATCCAGATCGACAATTGCAACCAAACCGCCAGGTTTGAGTGCCCTGCGGGCATTGCTCATGAACAGAACAGGATCAGGAAAGTAATAATAGCTGCCAGCTACCATCATCTTATCGCAACTTGCAGGAGGAAGATTCGGACTGGGTTCAGAAGATTTCATCGGAATGATGTTCGCTACATTGTTGCGTTCCATTTTTTTGTTAATATAATCCAGAAGCTCGTCTTCAATTTCAACTGCGTAAATTTTTCCTTCAGGGCCCACCTTGTTGGCAAGCCGAAAGGTGAAATAGCCTGTCCCGGCACCAATGTCAGCAACAATTTCCCCTCTTTTAACTCCGAAAACGTCGAGCACCCTGGCCGGTTGCATTGCTTCGTCCCGAGCCGGTCTTTCCAGATCTATCTTCAACTCGTCGAGAGGTATTACTTTACGTTGTTTCGCGCGTTTTGAGATATTCTCCTGCGCGTAAACCGCTACATTACTATGTAGCATCAACGATATTGCAACCACAGTTATGATCTTGAAATTCCATGACTTTCGATTATTCATCTCTTCTTCCTTTTGAAATGGAAGCCGTTTGAAAAATAATCGGCATAGGCGACTAATATAATAGCCATAATGACACACGCCAAAATTGCGTATCGCCAGTTCGATTTTTTTCTGCACAGCTGTTTCCAGCTTGGTCCACAAATGCAACGGGAGGGCTTAGGATTTACCGAAGCATATCATTTCGGCCTTATGCCGACAAGTTGAAGAGTTCGATTGTCCATGACTTTCTCGGCGTACCCTACGGACTTGTCCCATCATTATCATATTTATTGTGTCGCGAGCCGCATTATCAAACTATTCCTAAGTTTTTTATGCGATTGCCTCAACGGTTTTCATATTTCCTTGACAGTGAAGAAGCAGAAAACTATAATCATCTGTTCTATCATTTTCTGGAGACTAATAATGCGCAGCCCTGTACACCCTGAAGCCCTGCCGTTTGTCATTTTGTTTTCTGTTTCCGGGGCTGTTCTTGGTCGAATCTGCCGTTACGCCGGCTGGCTCATGGCGGGAATGGCCATTTTCACTCTCTATTTTTTCCGTGATCCCGAACGCGAAATTCCCCAGGGTGAGAACCTGATTGTTTCTCCCGCCGACGGTCGGGTTCTTCGGGTTGACCAGGTCGATCACGCCCCATTCATCGAAGGCCCTGCCAAACGTGTGATCATCTTTCTTTCAGTATTCAACGTTCATATAAACCGCGCCCCAATCGAAGGAAAAGTAGCTTATAGACATTATCATGCCGGTAAATTCCTGCCCGCTAATGTCGACAAGGCTTCGACAGATAACGAACAAAACTCCATCGGAATAGATGATGGAGGATATAAAGTTCTGGTGCGGCAAATTGCCGGAATCATTGCCCGCCGTATCGTTTGCTGGAAGGACGCTGGCGACTCGATTTCTCGCGGCGAGCGTTTTGGATTGATACGATTCGGTTCGCGAACAGAGATTTTCCTGCCGCTTTCGGCTCACATAGATGTTGAACGAGGAGATAAAGTTCATGGAGGATCGACCATCATTGGCCGTCGCTGCTGATTTGAAATCTCAGGCGGCACCAGAGGCTTCGAATACTGCTTCGCCGGAAAGTAAAGTTTCTCCTGCCTACTCCGTTCCTCCCACTTTCCCTCCTCCTCCTCCCCATATGCGCCCCAGTCTTCGCCATTTGTCTATTCTTCCAAGCATTTTTACCTCCGGAAATCTCCTATGTGGTTTTCTTTCGATTATTCTGACCTCATGTGAAGAATACCTGTTAGCCGGCTGGATGATTATCCTGGCTGTCATTTTCGACATCTTGGATGGTAGAATCGCCCGTCTCACATCCGTCACTTCCAGATTCGGAGCGGAACTCGATTCTTTGGCAGATCTCGTGAGTTTTGGAGTCGCCCCCGCATTCCTTGTTTTCAGACGATATATGCTTGACCGCAGCCTGAGCCTCCTTGCAGCTTCGAACCTTCTCGGCCTTTTCGCGGCGGCGAGTTTCGTATTGTGTGGAGCACTGCGCCTCGCAAGATTCAATGTGACCCCCCCTTCCGGCAAGGATGTATTTACGGGGCTGCCGATTCCGGCAGGCGCAGGAATACTATGCACTCTCACCATTTTCGAGATGCAATATTTCAATTTTATGCCAATCCCCAACTGGGCCATCCCAATTGTGGTTGGCATCACGTCTGTTCTGATGATCTGTACAATAGAATATCCGGCTATGAAGAAATCGCCCAAGACGTCATATCAGAGACGATTATTGGTACTGTTCTTCATCGGAGCTCTCATCGTGACTCCACCGCTGACCCTGTTTTTCTATAGCTGGGGATTTGCCTTTTACGGCGTTTTCATGTTTTTCGTTCGAAAACTTACAAGCATTATCCGACGCAAGGACAATTTACCGGTAGAGGCCTTGCCGAAATAAGTTGGCAAAATAGCATCAGTGCCCATTTTTTTGCAAAGAAAAATGGGCACTGATGCTATTTAACTCTATTTTAGTTCAGGCTCGAACGTCGATTTTTTGTCCCAGTCTGGTTCCTAAGGCACCGGACGTAGGTGCTGAAGGTTGACGGGGCGTCGATGTTTGTGCCGGAGCAGGAGGAGCTGGCGCGCGCTGCGCTCTTGCAGCCGTTGCATTGGCTTCCCGCTCGGGAGATGTAACAGAAGGTGTCTTTGCGGTAATTCCTGATGTCGTCGCCATGACAATTTGCCTCCAACAATTATTATGCTATGTTTAAATGTACTTGTGATCTGAAAAAAAGTCAAAAAAGCTGTAAATAAACATTTTCCCCTCCCCGTGAAAGGAATAAAACGTGATTCCTCAACTTATGGAAAATTTCATGGGCAAGGAACTTACATCTGAAAAATCTCTCTTTGAAAAAAGCAGACGCTATATCGTTGCCATACTGGCAGTTATGGTTGCGGCTCTGATGCGGATATGGCCCCTTCATGATCTCGGCCCGCGTATACCTTTACTGACCTTTTATCCGGCAATAATGATTGCCGCGCTTTACGGCGGCATCACATCGGGAACAGTTGCAATACTTCTCTCCTGCCTAATTCTGATCGTTATATGGCCAATGTGCGTGGGTCACCCAATCATCCATGATTCCGCTGAAGCGCTTGGGATGGCTATCTTTCTATTTAATTGCACCATGATCGCCTGCATAGCGGAGGGAATGCATCGCGCACAGGCAAGAGTCAGGAAAGCGCAGGAACAGGCCGAAGTTGCAAATCAGGCTAAAAGCGTGTTTCTGGCCAGTATGAGCCATGAGCTTCGCACGCCACTCAATGCAGTGATCGGCTTTTCCAGACAGTTGAGAAATGCCACACATACAGAACCGGAGAAGATGGCAGAGACCCTCGACATTATCACCAGAAGCGGCGAACATCTCTTGAATCTGATCAACAATATCCTGGAAATCTCCAAGATAGAATTCGGCCGGTTCGTTTTGAATCCAACGATCTCTGATCTGCACCAGATAATGTATGAAGTTAACTCGATGATGTATGCGAAAGGTCGGGAAAAAGGATTGAAACTTACTGTGGATATGTCTCCGGACATCCCCCGGCTTGTTTTCATTGATCCGGGAAAATTACGCCAGGTCCTGATCAACCTCGTCGGAAACGCCATCAAATTCACATTTTACGGAGGCGTCTCCATCCGTTGCACCTTAATCAGTCCCCCATCAAAACGCGAAATCTCTTATACAACGAATACAGTACAACCACCGAAAATTTTCCACGCAGCCGCAGGAAAAAAAACGGATGCGGCAAAGCTAAAAGCTGACGAGTCAGCACAAAAGGTGTGGCTGCATTTTGAAGTTGAGGATTCCGGTTCCGGCATACGCGAAGAGGACATAAAAACTCTGTTCTCAGCTTTTGTCCAGCTGAAACATCAGTTGTCTTCAGATGCTGGCACAGGTCTTGGATTGGCCATAAGTAAACAGATTATAGAGCTTATGGGTGGTCACATCGGAGTCACCAGCAAAAAAGGAAAGGGGTCGATCTTTTATTTCGAAATCCCTGTTTCAGTTGCACATGGGGAATCGATGCCGGCGATTCAATCCAGCGTTCGCGTTGTTCGTCTGGCAGAGGGTCAGCCGCTGTACCGCCTCCTCATCGTCGAAGATCAGCTCGACAATCGTTTGTTACTGCACAATCTTCTCAAACCCCTGGGGTTCGAACTTCGGGAAGCAGAAAATGGTCAGGAAGCCCTCGCAGTATGGGAGCAGTGGCATCCGCACCTGATATGGATGGACATGCGAATGCCCGTAATGGATGGAATGGAAGCTACAAAGCAGATCAGAGCCGCTCCGACTGGAACTGAAGTCCCGATCATAGCCCTCACCGCCCACGCCATGGAGGAAGATCGAGTCGAAATTCTGCTTGCAGGCTGTAACGAGGTGATTCGAAAGCCCTACCACGAGAGGGAGATTTTCGCGGCTCTTGAAAAACACCTTGGTGTGAGATTTACCTATGCCGAAAAAAATGAGGAAACCCCGGCCACGGGAAATTTCATTGATCCGAAAGAGTTGGAAAATATCCCCCAAGTCCTTGTCCGGGAATTAGGGCAGGCGGTCGAACTCCTGGACGAGCAGCTTTGTCTTCAGGTGATTGACAAGATCAGCGGGAAAGCTGATAACCTTGGCAAACGTTTACGACGAATGGTCGAAAGCCAGCAGTATCAGCAACTTATCGATGCGGTTGATGCCCTGGTAAATGGGAGATAACGACGGTGACAGAGATAGAAACCAGCTTTTCAAATGATATAATGATCGTCGACGATACTCCGGCAAATCTTCAGCTTTTATCCGAGATCCTTCTAAGGGCAAACTATAAGGTGCGCCCTGCGAGTAATGGCGAGTTAGCCCTTCGCAGCGCTTTTGCCAGGCCTCCCTCATTATTTCTGCTGGACGTAAGAATGCCTGGCATGGATGGCTTAGAATTGTGCCGCCGAATAAAAGCAGACGATCGAATTCGCTCAGTTCCTGTCATTTTCATAAGCGCCCTGGGAGAAAAAAACGATAAGATCGATGGTTTTCGGGTCGGCGGAGTAGACTATATTACAAAGCCCTTCTATGCCGAAGAAGTGCTTGCGAGAGTCAATACGCATATTTCACTGCGTCGCACACAACTTGATCTGGAGCGCCGCAATGCCGAATATGCAGCAGCGGAAATCGCTCTGAAAGAAGCCACGGAACGAGAGATGGCCTTCGCAGCGACGATTCAGCGAACTCTGTTGCTCGGAGAGCCCCCTACACGATTTCCAGGCGTCGATCTGGCTTTTGTGACTCATCCTTCTCAGGAAATCGACGGGGATTTTTATGATTTATTTCGCATTTCCGAAAATGTATTCGACCTGTTGATCGCAGACGTCATGGGAAAGGGTGTTCCTGCCGCCTTCATTGGTGCCGCAACAAAAGCCGCTTTTCAGCGCACTGTTGAACGTGAAACTGCCTGGCCCGGCAAATCGCCGGCATCTCCGAATCTTATTGTCGATGGAGTTGCGCGCCTGATTGCAGCACAGATTGAACAATTGGCTTCCTATGTTACACTGATCTACGCACGAATAGATCTTATCGCCCACACAGTAAGTATTATAAACTGCGGGCATCCCCCGATGCTCCATGGCCGTCATGCATCGAAAGAGATCGTTGAAATAAAGACATCCAATCCCGCGCTGGGAATGATTCCCCAGACGTCTTTCGGACAGGAAACATTCTCTATTGCCGCTGGCGACATGTTGCTTTGCTACTCTGACGGAGTCACAGACGCCAGAAATGCTTCGAGACAATTTTTCGGATATGAGCGTTTTATCTCAGCGCTGAAACAAAATGCCTGGGACCACCCCGCTGATATCCTGGCCTCCGTAGAAAAAGAAGTTCGAACTTTTGCAGGTCAGGAACGTTTTTCCGACGATTTCACCATGATTGCCGTTCGCTTTGATGATCTTCTGGTCTGAACGTGGCAATTTTCTCCCAAATGCCTGTTTTTGTGCTACAATCATAGGCAATATGCAAGGCAGATCGATAAACTCCTTTTTAAGATCCCCAAATGGGTGGGGAAGAATGCTTTGCTGGCTTCTTTTCCTCCACGTGTGTTTGGCTTGCGTTCCGGATTTAATGCACGCTTCCCTCACTATTAAGGGGTTCCTTCCTTATAAATCGTATAACGACGCTGACAACTGTCCATTTTGCCAATATGATGAACATGCTGGATCAGCTCTTACCACCAATGCTGTTTCCCTGGTTGTTCAGCAAACTCCGGTAAGATTTCAGGTAATTAATGCGCTGTCAGAAGTTCCTACAGTTTATCTTGGAAACGCCCTCTGGGAACAACCCCCCCCCTCACTTTTTTCCTGAAGGGTCCGATTGTTTTTTCGGATTTATCCTGCGAAAGAGCTTATTTACGTCATGGAATTTCTTAAAACTATCGTTTTAACGTAAAAGGGTTCTCCAGGGAAGTATCTTCAAAACCAGTCGGGCCACGAAGGCATAAAAACTTTTGTTTGTTTACTTTTCGTTACCATCATTCTTTTTTGTTCATTAGCATAGGGAGTAATGATTATGAAAAAATTTATCAGCTTTCTTGTATTGAGTATCTGCCTGTTTTCCCCTTCCCTTGGAACTCCTGCCGTTTACGCATCCTCCGACTGGATTGACGCCACGCATTTTTTCGATAAAGAAGTAAAGCTTTTGCATAAAACCATAAAACGTGAAAGTAAAAGTGATTTTGCCCGTCGATTGGGCATAGAAATGTCAGTGGAAGTAAAAGAATATCACGTTGGAGATGTAGAAACCTTTTGGACCAGAAATATTCCGACAAATGGTTTTGAACAAACAAAGGCGACATTAAAAGCCATTGGTACCCACTGTTATCTTTTCCTGGAAAATGGGAAAACTCTTGATGACAGCGTTATCGCCAAGATCGTCAAGTCTTTTGATGAAAACATTTATCCGACGGATACAAGCATTTTTGGCCAGGAATGGAAACCCGGAATTGACGGAGACGATCGCATCACTCTCCTCATGATGGATATCAAGGACGGGTTCGATGGGCACGGTGGCTACGTAGCAGGATATTTCTTTGCAGGTGATGAATTCCTTCAGTCCCAAATTCCGGCGCAGTACAATATCAAAAGCAATGAACGGGAAATGTTTTATCTTGATATAAATCCCGCCGATCCGACCAAGGATAATTACATGGCGGTTGTTGCTCATGAATTCCAGCACATGATTCACTTCCATCATGATGCCAAGGAACTCGTCTGGGTAAATGAAGCGTGTTCCCAGATCGCCCCTTATTATTGCGGTTTCGGTCACGCCAGTCAGATTTCCAGTTTTATCCAGACCCCGGATAACAGCATGACCCAATGGAATAAAGACCAGATTGTAGCAAACTATGGTCAGGTATACCTCTGGAACTATTATATCCTTGGTCATTTTTTGAAAGATGCTGATACTCGAAACAGTTTTTTCAGTAAACTTGTTGGTGATAGCGCTGAAGGATCTGATGGTTATGATAATGCCCTGAAGCCTTTCAACACTGACTTCAAGACTACCTTCACCAATTTTGCGATTGCCAACTTTGTTAATGATCCCAAACTCGATAAAGGGCAATATGCATACGATTCAACTCTCGCCAAATTCCATCTTCCCCCTGTCGCTCAAATCAAAGCCTTCCCCGGGAAAGTCCAGGACAAGGTTTATTTGTGGAGCGCGAATGGGATCAGCGTCGATCTTTCCACGGCAAAAGCAGCAGTACACCTGGCATTTAGTGGGAATGTAGTCGATGCTGGCGGCAAGCCAAATGAATTTTCAGTGGCAGCTGTAGTGAGCGATTCGAATGGCAAAGTTGCACCGAAAATCAGCTTTATGACGCTGACCCCCTCTGCCGACAAAAAAAATATTTCAGGCAACCTCGACGTAGCCCGGACTGGTTTTGATTCCATGATGATCGTTGTCGGTGGTCAGGCCGCAAAGGGCCTTCCCAACACTGCTTATGACAAAGTGCCTCAGATCCCGTTTGTTCTTGACGTTACTGATACCGGAAGCAATGTTGTGGCTGCAACCAAAAAGAAAATACCAACTCGCCGATTGGTGCAGGATTATGTGACTACAGCCAAAGTTGTTCAAAGTCCCAACAGAAAGATTTCTGCCGTAGCCATGAACAATATTGAAAGCCTGGTCAGTGATTTAGGCAAGGGCATACTCCAGGATCTGGAAGACGGTTCAACGACCGCTGTTGATGAAATAATCACTCAGGGCGCGGATGCAGGAAATCGCGTCACGCTTCGCCCCCTGGCGAAGAAAGTTGCCGCCCAGCTTGAATATTGGAAAGTACAAAATCAGTCTGTCCCAGCGGATCTGGACGCAAAAATTCAAACCCTTCGCTCATACTGAGATTAGTCTGAAATTAGGGAACTTACAAAGTTATATGGCAAGCATGAGTGCATACGCATCGTCCATTTGCAGGGGCGGGTTTGAAACCCGCCCCTGCGGGATGTTTCGTGAATATTGCAAGTCCCTCGTCAGTATAAAATTAGTAATCTTGGGGTCCTGAAGTTGATTCAGGACCCCGGCCTCCGGTTAACCGAGGAGTCATATATGATAACCAGAAAAAGATCAGTTGTTTTGTTCCTCTTTGTTCTTCTGTTTTCCATTTCCGTATGGGCAGATACTAAACCGCCGTTACGCGTGACGTTTCTTGATGTAGGTCAGGGTGACTCCATCATGATTCGCACAGCCGACAAGAATGTTTTGATCGACGCTGGCGACGACCGCTTCGATGTGGCCAATGCTGTGCTTATTCCCTTCTGTAAGAAAGAAGGAATCACGAAAATCGATACATGCGTAATCAGCCATCCTCATCGGGACCATTTTGGCGGTTATCTTGATCTGGTAAACGCAATTCCTATCGGTGAGTTCATCTATTCAATCGAGCCATCAGGCGCCCAGGACCCTGAAAGCAGTGGCGCCGACGCAAGTTTGTATACGAAGCTGGCTAAAGAGATTCAGGATAAAAAAATTCCCTATCGCCAAGTTACTGTTGGCGATTCATTCGATTGGGGGCATGGGGTAACCGTTGAACTTCTCCACTCCCGGGAAAAAATTCCCGCCTCTACTGACGCCTCTTCGCCTGCGGGGATTTCCGCTAACGAGCATTCTCTCATTTTCAAAGTGACTGCAGGTACTGTCAGTTACCTTTTCACCGGCGACGCTGAAAAAGGTGCGGAAAACACAACTCTTACAATGTTCCATGACAAACTCAAGTCCACTGTTTTGAAAGCGGGACACCACGGCAGCCGGACTTCCTCCAGCGCGCCATTCATGGATCTGGTTCGCCCGGATTACGGAGTAATTTCCTGTGGAATCAAGAACCCATTCGGCCACCCGAATCAGGAAACTCTTGATACTTACGCATATTACAAAATGAAGGTGTTCCGAACCGACCAGGATGGTACAGTTGATTCTTATACCGACGGCCAGACCATACACTTCACAAGCAATCAGTCTCCGCTGGCAATGACTGCCCAGCCGCAGTTGATATCTCTAACCCCCAATTCAGCAACGATACAGTGGACGACCAACAAGCCGTCTGACAGCCAGGTCCAATATGGGGTATCCGACCTGTCCGGAAACGAAAAAATTGACAATTCCGTGACAGTTCACACCCTCACATTATCAGGATTAAAACCTGGTATGGCCTATAAATATCAGGCTGTTTCTCATGATTCACGTGTACCCGACCAGGTGGTGAATGCTAATGGAACATTTTCCACGCCGGCAAGTGATGGAACCACTTACGCCAAAATTTCTTCAATGAAAACCAGTAGCCCTATGATTTATATGAAGGACCCGTTTCAGGTTTCCGTTACCCTGGCAAATCCATCGAGTAAACCTGTTCAAGCTCTTTCCCTGGAGCTTTATCACACCAGCATGTCTCCCGATTCTTTACTGGGTCAGCAAGCTTCCATAAATATTCCGGCCGGTGGAAGCATTTCCCAGAATTTTCCAGTTACGATTTCCTGGCTTGGAAATATTGAGCTTCTGGCAGTCCTGAAGGCAGCCGGAAAGATTATCGATACTTCAAGTCTTTCTCTCACGGTTCAGCCCAAACTGATCCTTGTGGACTGCGCACATGGGAATGCCGATTTTTACAAGGGTCGTTTTTCAGGACTGAAAATGGATCTGGACAAGAACCTTGGCATAACCCTCAAGGATTTTTCCAAGCCCATTTCTGCCGACACATTTCAAGATGCTTTTGTAGTCATTATTCCGGAACCATCCAAGGATTATGCTGATACAGAGCGGGCTGCTTTGAAAGATTACGTAAATAAGGGCGGCTCCGTTCTTCTCTTCTCTAAGGCCAACTGGAACAATCAAAGCCATCCCCAGATTCTCAATCCGATCCTGGAAACAATCGGTTCGTCACTTCGCTTTAATGCTGATGAGTTTTGTGATGCCACCAATAACATTGGTTACCCCTGGGGTGCATTCATTCACACATTCCCCTCCCCGTTAATTCAGGGCGTTTCCACTATTTTGGTAAGAAGCTGCTGTTCCTTGTTGAATAACAATATGAAGGGCCTGACGGCGTCCAAAAATGTTCAGCTCTTTGGAACAGGGGATGACGATTCTTACGACGTAAATGCGGGCAGTTTCCCGATCTATATCTATGCTTCTCAATCAACCAAGCTTCCCATACCGATTGCTGCGGGCGAAGATCTTGGATCAGGCCGGGTTTCTCTCATCGGGGAAGAATTATACGATGCGAAACTCTATGCCCCTGGCAATAAATTCCAGGTTGCGGAGTTTAATCGTTCGATTCTTACCTGGCTGTCCCAGAGTCGGGCAAAGACTCTGGTCAAACTACTGAAAGTCGTTGAAGACCTTGATCAGATCCCGGATGCGGAATTACGCGCCTCCCGTTACGAAGGGGCAAGAGCCCAGGTCCATGAAATGGTCAATCTTTACCGAAAAATGGGACGTCTTGATTATATTCGGGATTCCTTCGCCGGTGCTCAAGGGGCAGCAGTTTCTAAAATTAAGGATGAAGTCCGGGACAACCTCAAATTTCAGTCCATGCAGGGCGAAGGAACGGAAAAAGTCCAGGAGTTTCTCCGAAATTTCTGATCGCCACTATGTTTCATAATTATCGCTATCAGTAAATAACCGGGCATTTTCAGTCTGAGACAAAATGCCCGGTTATTTATTGCTCTCTCGTGTAATATCGCCTGAGCTTGCTTAGGACAGATGCGTGGTGGAATCTCAGGTATCTTCTCAGTGAACTCCCAACCAAATGCCTTCCCTTACAGGAAGTTTCTTTGAATCCGTTTCCGGAATGGTAATATCCTTGCGGAAACGGATGCACGGACATAAATTACATTATAGAGAAGTTCGGGAAATATTGAACATTGCTGTGAGATCAAGTTCTAAAATATTTCCCTATCGATAAATTCCCAGATAACTGGAGGTTATTTTATGATACGACATTCATGCTTTCGACACTCATCCCGATTTTTGGTTCTTAGCATGTTGTTTATCTGCTGGACGCTTGTATCAGAATTTGGCGCGTGGTTACCATTGACTGCGGCATACGGTGAAACCACGCAAATAGGTGACAAACAGGCTTTGCTGGAACTACAACAGATCGTTGCAAAAAAACCGGCGTATTCACCTGAAGTTGCGAAACATCTTCGCGATCTAATCTTCCAACTCTGGGAAAAACCAGGCTTCCGGCATCAGACGGCGACCCTGATGAATATGAACCATGGTTATGTTGACGCGATTAATAACCGCTTCTTCCTGGAATCGCTTCCCCCTTCAGAAAAAGACCTTCCGAATTTCGGTCGGGTTGACGCCATGGTTTTTCGCGGAGGTCAGCCAACCGAGACGGGCTTTCGCAGATTGAAAAATCTTGGTGTCGAGACGATCATAAATCTTCGTGCCGAGGATTCGTCTGAAGAGGCAATCGTTAAAGAACTGGGCATGCAGTATCACTGGTTACCAATTCCCGACACTAATACGCCAACGGAAACGCAGATCGACCAATTTCTTTCCTTAATGCGGTCGAAGACAACCGGAAAGGTGTATGTGCATTGTGCGGCTGGCAGAAGTCGGACGGGAACCATGATCGCCTTGTGGCGCATTGAAAATGGAATGAAAACATCTGAGGCATTAGCGGAGGCTGTAAAATATCACTTCAATGAGAATCATCTCGCCGCCGATCGTGAGGCTGCCCTTATTCGATCATACAAACGACGACACCAATAATTCCCACCAAACCCCGCTTGCTCGTTATGTTTTCGAGGAGTCGGGAAGCAGGGCTCCACAACGGACACAGTGAAGGACCAACTTTTGCTGCTGTGTGAAATGAAGGGGGACAACGAACTTTTCTCCGCACGGACAGTTAATCCGGAGGGCGGAGCGTGCCCCGCAGGAGGAGCAGAAAGTGGCAGTCAACCCCGGTTTTCCGCACGCGGCGCAACGTGTGCTTCCGGATTCCTCACAACCAACGCGACGCGCTGCAGTAACGGCTTCCTCCAAAGGAATCACCAGAGATGTAGCAGACTCGATAAACTTAGCCAAACTGGATTCCCAGTATGGAAGCAGATCTTCGTTGACCACTTCCGCGCTGGCTGCACGACGCACCATATCGACCATTTGGTCGTGCTGCTTTCCCAGTTCCTTGATCGGTTTTCTGAGGCGAGCCAGGGCCTGGATCTCCGGAG
Source organism: Candidatus Rifleibacteriota bacterium (assembly GCA_015233155.1). GTDB lineage: Bacteria > Muiribacteriota > Ozemobacteria > Ozemobacterales > Ozemobacteraceae > JADFYG01. The sequence continues at coordinate 40,812 of JADFYG010000041.1, read as the reverse complement.
TTCCGGCAGCACCACCGGCCGAATCCTGAAGCATCTGGGACATGCAATCGGCGGCGTTTCCCCGATCCATCAAACGATCACCTTCTTCTACAATCCGGTGTACCATGGCGGAGATGCGTGTTTTCATCCTAGCAACCCGTTCTGCTTCGAACTCTGCGCGTGCCGCAGCCCACTTTTCGAAGGTCACGGTCACAAACCCGGTGACGAAAACCGCCGAAGCCAGGAATATCACATCTCGGAAGGTGCCGAGGTAGACGCCGGAAACGACCAGCCCCAGAGTGAACATCGCCAACGGCAACATCCGGGTTACGGCAAATCTCCAATTCGTAAACCGAGCCACATGAAGGGCAAGAAACGGCAGGGCAAGCACTGCGGACACGGCCATTCCTGAACCGGCTGACATGTCTTCCCGAAAGCTGATAACGGAAAAAATCACGAAGTATAAGGAGTAATTGAAGGCCAGCAGGAGGAAGTGTGACACGTGAAATCGGCACAGCAGCCCCGGTTTTTCGAGCTCGGCCAGATACCAGACTCCCAGGCCGAACAACATCACTGCCAATCCCATCAACTGGAAAAGCGAAACAACTCTTCCAAGTGGACTTTCGGCCGAAGGAATTTCGATCAGGATTGGGGAGGTGTGACCCACACGGCTCATCACCCAATGAAGTTCTGAGCCACTCCGACTCGTGGGTTGGAGGGCAGTGTCCGGAATAATTATTTCGCCTTCGCCCTGCGCGGTAACGGACACACTCAGACTGCCGAGCTGCTCGGCCCTCGGTAGCCAGATGGCGAAACGATCCCGGCCCAGAGCGGTGAAGCTGAATTCAACCACCGAAGAGACTGGCGGAAGCGCCAGATCGATGCTTGCACCAATCTTGTAAGCCGTCATATCCTGCGAATTCGCTGCGCCAGGGGTAGTCAATCGGACACGAACATCCCGAAGATCCGCCCGACCCATCGGAATCGGGATCTGAAAAAAAGCGGACCCACTCGCTCCGCACGTGGAATGAATCTCTGCTCTGCCGGTGGCTCGCACCTCAGTGCGTGTGAAAATGTCCATTCCGACTCGTTCAAAACGGTATGTTACTTGGTAGTCGGCCCTGTAATCATCGATCACGGGGGCCATCCCCATCGGTTTCAGAAAGTCTAGCGGGGTCTCGGCAACCGGCTCCTCTTTCATTGCCCGACCGTGGGCAACGTCACGGGCGCGGAGAAAATTAGGAACCGCCACGGCTGACATCAGGCCGATGATTACTACGACGATCATGAGCTCAATAAGAGTAAACCCCTGGGCGTGAGGTGCTTTGCGACGGCAATTATTCTTTTTTTTCCCCACTGTATTCTTCCTATCTTCTTGCAATGCAATTTGTTCTTCATCCGTAGAATAACAAATAACTGGCCATCTCGTCGATATGTGCCCCTTTTTTGGAAAAGCCGAGGTATAATCCTTCTACGACTAATTGTTTGGGAAAATTTTATCAAATCAGGGGGGAATATGCGGAAATTTATGGTCTTTTCCCTGGTTGTGCTCCTGGTCTTTTCTTCAGGAATTCTTTGGTCGAAAGATAATTCCCAAAAGAAATCCTTCGAACTGAATGCCAAGGTTCATATTGTGGCCATGACTACGGCAAAAAACCGTCCCAATGGGGCAGTGAAGGAAGCCATTCTTCAAATTTCCAACATGATCATGGATCCGGCCTTCGGTAAAATGTCCGAGGAACAGCTGGCCGCCTTTGAGTTTGTCAAGAGTCATGGGAAGGAAGTCACGGTGAAGGTTCGCTGTGCTCCCGTCAAACTCTCCATTCTTCGAACCTATTTTAGTTCGGGAAAAAATTCCTGGAGCGGCGACATTGGTACCGATGCAAGGATTCGCATTACGATCAAAGCTCAGGCCGGCGTCTATGGAATTTTCCTGGTGGATCACAAAGTTCCCTTGTCGCCCGCTGTTCCTGCTATTCTCAACCCTCACCTCTGTGTCGTTCAGGCGAAAAAGGCTCCCAAAGCAACAAATGCTTCAGCTGATGCGGCATGGGTGAAGAAAATAAAGCAGTATTATGAAGATAACGGCGCCGAGGGGCTTACCGAAAATGCCCAGCTTCCCGCCGCTGCCAAAGCCGACTTCGACAAATTGAACAAGGAATGGGGCCCGGATTACCCGCCAGAAGCCATGGAACTCGCAATCGATGGCAAGACGGCTTACTTTGTCGAAGACGATAACGATGGCGGCATTTACGTGGATATTTTCGACGCATCTGGAAAACTCATCGCTGCCGGAAGCTGCGGCGAGAGCTCCGATTTCCGCTGGGATACCATTGGCCGCAAGGTGGCGACGGTCGCGAAGGCACCGTCTGCTGATATACTCCAAACGCAATTTTCAGTCGAGAACAAGGGTGGAAATGCTGTCAAGACGAGTGACAGCCCATGGCTTGCGAAGGTCAAGAAATACTATGAGGACAACGGCGAGGAAGGCCTGATCTCGATCAAACGCGCGGAACTTCCCGCCAAAGCCCAGAAAGCCTGGGACAAATACAACAAGACCTGGGGTCCGGATTATCCCCCGGACCCCTATAAGTACACGATTGATGGACAGACCGCCTTTTTCATCCAGGACAACAACGACGGTGGAATGTTCGTCGATGTTGTCGATGACAAGGGAACTGTACTTTGCTCCGGTAGCTGCAGCGAGAGTGGCGAATTCAGCTGGTAATGCCCGATAGTAAATAGCGCTTTAAGCCTGTCAGAAACAATCGAGGCGCGACGGTTAGTTTTTGGCAGGCTCTTATGAGCCGGAGATGAATTATTCCATGTCGGGGTCAAAGTCATATAAGGTCAGGATTTCCAACCTTTATCGCTGATATCGGGAACACAAATCGGAAAGTTTCCTGGGAATTTCGGGAGCCTCTTTCAGGTCGCACAATGGTGCTATTTCAGCAAAAACCAGATCCCAATCGATCTGTTTTTGCCGAAGGATGATCCCTTCAAGATCCGCCCAGTCGCGCAGCCGATCAGCGAATGCTTTCAGAACGATCAAATCCTCCAGGGAGCAGATACGAAGCGTTACTCCAACAACAAAAGGTGCATCAATCGAACGTTCGACGCAACGATTTTCAAACGGAAGACCGCCCAGGGATATGTCCAGGGGAATGCCATCTTCATCCTGAAGAAGCAGGATGCGCCGGGCAAGAGCGAATTCCCGGGGTTGGGAAATCCGCGACGAATAAGCCGACAGGAGAGTATCGATTACTGCTTCCTCGCCCCCGAAACCGGTAAAAATGGTCAGATCAAGATCACGGGTCAGGCGAGGTTCTCCCCAGTATTGAAGGGCAACGCCGCCAATAAAGCAAAAAGCCCACTTGTTGTCACAAAACCGCTTTTGAACATTCATCGCAGCCCGAAACAGGGCATTCATGGCCGGGGGATCCTACTGGAACCGCTCTGGAAAATATTTCCTGCATCTGAATGAGCCCGCTCGTTCTAGGCGTTTCGCTCATTTTGCGACTCATTTCAAAGGCGTCATCAAAGAAATCGAGGTAATCCGTGAGGTCGTCAATCGCAAGCAACTCGCGGCGTTTTTCTTCCCGAAGGAAGAGTTCAGCTTCAGTCCAGGCATTAACGCGCTGTCGTTCCCGCTCTTGCTTTTCAACGACGGTCTCTATGTGCTCAGTATTTGTCACAGAACCATTGTAACATAAGACCGATGGAGCGGCATCACTTCAATCGATTTGATCTTTCGAAGTCAGTTGGGGGTAATCTGAATGATTGGGAGGAAAGGCACCGACCCCGAAAGCAGATATCGGATTGGCCCTACAA
>JADFYG010000041.1:0-36992 GCA_015233155.1 Candidatus Rifleibacteriota bacterium | reverse complement strand
TTTACTTACCCCCCCCTCGGAAAAGCCCCAAAAATAACCTGAAAATTCAAGGCACTCCCATGCGCACCGACCCATTTTCCCCAAGAGTTTTCGGTTGCAGAGGAAATTGCGGGGCACGATCTTGGGGAGCGACCACATGGCGATGCGGGATTTTCGCCGGGATGGTGGTACAGAGAAACTCCCCAAATTTCGCCGCGCCCTTTTGATGGCATGATTGGCAAAAATGCCGGCCCTTACAGGAAAATGTTGCTAAAACTCATGCCGCAGTCACCACGTTTAACACGTGCGAAGCCGTTGTGAAGGTCTCCGAAAACTATAATTGCAACTTCTGATATTCGATGCCAATATTAGAACCCGAACACATTGAGAACGGAAGACACTTTTTTCAGTGAGGGATCTCTTTCTGAAGCAGAGCGGATTCGAGGCTTTTCAGAATTGAAGCGGGGATTTCCGGTTCTGGAATGGCCTCCCACGTGATAGCGGAGGACGCTACCGTGACGATAGCAGCATCAAAACGTTCGCCGAATTTAAGCCCGGGATGGGAAAAGATCTGTGACCCGCTTGTAATGGAAATTTTGACCTGAGCGTCCGTTGGGTCTGTAACGGTGCTTCGACTGTAATAGTTGGCTACGACCCAATAACGACCGGCAGCGATGCTGGTTTCGGCGGTCCATGTTTCCGCGCTGATACCGGAGACACTCGAATCGGGTGAAAATCGGCCGTTAGGTGTGGCACTGCCGTCGGACGCTCCGTGCCAAACAATGCGTGCGGAATCGGTAGAGGCGTTGGGATCTGGCTCCCCGATGTATAAATCAAGGTCTGCTGCGGACTTCCAGGAGAGGAGAACCTGCAAAAGCCGACCGTCGACCTTGGGAGGCGGAGCCGGGTTCAGGACACTCAGCAATGCAGCCCACACCGTATCTTGAGACAAATCAAGATCTCCATAACGACGACCGGCCTGAGCTGTATTTGTGTAGTCAGCAAAATCGACAGAAGAAGGCAGACTGATCGAAAGTCCTGAAGCCCTGGAGTAGCGATCGCCAAAACGAACAGCGACCGGAACCGCATTTGAACACGCTGCCAAAAGCGGTTCAGCGGTCAGGCGAGTCACCGGAGCCGCATCCTGGACCGCTTTTACAAGATCGACGAGGTCACGGTAATCGGTGAATTCAAAGGCCTGGACCCGATACTTCTCAGCACCGATCAGAGAGCCCGTGTCGGTGCGATAGGCATCCCGAACTCCGGTGATAGTAGGACCCAGGCTGTTGCGATTATCATACAGAAGCTGCGCCCATGCGACGAAACGGTCATGCAAGGCTTTTAAGCCCGACGTATCAATCACAGACATCGTTCCGGAATATCGGCCGGTCGTACTATCAGAAGAATACGCATTTTTATATTCCTGACAGATGATGCGTCCGAAGCCAAGTCCGTCAAGACCAGCAGCAGCCGATGCCGAGCCAAATACAGATAAGACAGGCTTATATGCCCAGCCAGAAGCCGGTTCATTAGCCTGCGAGAAGACAATACAACCGGCATTGTCACGAAATTGCCATGCGGTTTCGAAAAGTCCCATGAGACAGGCGTCGAATCCGAGGAGGTCAATCGGCCGAAGATAGGTACCGTAGACGCTTTCCACACTCATCAGCCCCCGCTTCAGTGAAACCAGATCTCCCATCGTTCCGGTGGAGTCATCTACGAGAACTCCGCGCGATGGAGCTGATGAGCGCCATCCGAGGCCGTGCGAGGCCAGGATGAGGGCAAAACGACGGGCGGGAAATGCCCGGCGGGCCCAGCCGAGAAATTCCGCGACTTTTGCGGGATCTGCCGAATCCCCTGGTCCTTGGTTTTCCAGGAGGATTTCCTTTCCATGGTCGAACCGGAGACGACGAATGCCAGCGCTCGGAGAATCGGTCTGGACCAACAGAACGGCCTTGTCTGAGAACGATACCTGCTTCATTTCTTCGATATCAAGGTCAAGTGGTTGTGAAAGCTGGTTGTCGCCGGCCTGGTAAATCAGGACGGTCCATTCACGGGGTAACTCGCCCGCTCCGGCGGAGTTCAAAGCCAAAGCCGACGCATCGACTGCCTTGCGGACATCCGGAACCGCTTCTAATCCGCCTTCAGCCGGAAGTAAATCCGGCCTCTTTTCGAGTACCACGTGCATTGCCTCAACGGCGTCATGGATCTGGGCATCGGCAATAAGTTCAGGACTAAGTCGACGTCCATAACGTTCACGGACTGTACGTGCTATGAACGAACGTGCGGTGGAAAGAACCGTGACCTGGATGTTATGAGGTCCGGAAAGACCGCGCGAATCAGCGGCCATCCATTCGAAGATCAGTCCTGGATGAGTGCGACTCTTGACGCGAACGACAACCTGATCGCGAATCGTCAGCGGAGCGAGATTGAATTTGCCCTCGACGGAAAGCGGTACAGCAGGCGCGGGATCATCTTCGATATTAACGGAAAAGCCGGAATAATCAATGACGGAACCTCTGAGACCTGCACGATTAACTACCGAGTTCTTTGGAGACAAATGATCTGCAAACAAGCTATTCGAAGTTGTGTGATCAGTGCTTGAGCCTGACAAAGAAGCGGAGGAAGTAGCATTAGAGAGGGGAGTTATGCCGCCGAGATCTGAATGCAAGGCGACATCGGAAAGATCAAGAGCTCCGGTAATGGCAAGATCCGTGGGTGTCGGATAGGAATATGAGGGAATAGCCCCCCCGGAAGACCCTGAGCAGCCCGCAATAATCAGACAGGCTATGCTCATCGCAAGCAAAAGAGTTGCAACGATTTTTTTTCTGTACCGATTGTCCTGTCTCATATGATTTCCGCAAAATTCACGATATACCTCGTACAGGCAAAACATGCCTCACCTGACACCGGACGAGGCATGAACTTTATATAAAATCCTGGCGAATGATGATTCGCCACTACGAAGAACGGCAACAAGTCATGGTAATTATGCAAATTGCCATAATGTGAACACTACACATCTTCTGGGCAGGGCCTTCGATTAAACCAAAAAAAAATAGCGCGTCAATTCTTCGCAGAGATGATTTCAACGTCAGCTAATTGGGGAAGACCGTTGTCATCGTTTCCGAGAGTGCCGGTAATCTGCAGAATAGTTCCCTTCGGATACAGCTTGGGAAGCCGACCGAGAGTAATCGCACCGGTTGGGTCGGCCAACAGATAAAAACGGTTGCCGCGCAATCCAATGCCTTTAGCCAGCACTCCAAGGAGACGAACACGTTTTCCCTTAAGAGTTATCGGATCGAAAAGAAGAGATGCAACGGATACCATAGGCTCAACGATTGTCGCGGTAATCATGGTTTCCGTGACCTCAATATATGGACGGCCATGGGAATCAATGGCTACCTTGCCAAGAACCGTGATGGGCTTTCCTGAGGATTTCGGATCACCGGGCATAACACCTTCGGGGAGTATGCCGGTGCAATAGATGGAGTTGCCTTCCGGGTCTTTGGCAACCCAATCAGAACGTGTAACAGGAGGAGCCCCGATCCCGCCTTGCCAACCGGAAAAGAGTGCTTTGACTGAAACAAACTGTCCTTTGTGAAGCCCGGGACGGGCATTTATCTCATGAATGGCCGTAAAAATAGTGTTGCCGGAGAGACCCGATGGTGAGTCTGCGGGAGGCACAGGTGCTGCCGCATAAACCACTGAGAACGTGCAGAACAGAGCTACAAGAAGCATGCAAAGACGGGTTCGCATCATGCATCCACCTTTCCCAATTGAGAATATTTTATTTTGATCTGGTCGACCAATTCGCCAAGATCTACGGCGCTTTTACCTTTTTTTCGTATAACATCAACTGAGAAAACCTGCTGTCCATACATGAGGCCTTTATTTTTCTCAAGAAAACCGAGGTCCTCTTTTACTTCTTCAGGATTACACACACCCGGAATTGCCTGTCCGTCCTTTACAAAGGCGGCTGCAATGTTGACAAAGACCGTAAGGTCATCCATATATCCAATATTAGGAACATCATCGGGGATAAGATCTCCTTCATCGAGGAGATACAGAAATGTTCCGATCAGCAATTCCCGGCGATCTTTTGTCAGGTGCGCGAATCTTGCATAGCGAACGAAACGATTTATGTATTTCAGGAGAGTTTCTTCAACCTTGATCTGAAGCGATGATTTTGCCATATTATTTCCCTTTTTTCGGAGATTGGGGTCAGATATTTGCAGAATCGAAAATATCATTTCGGGGGATACCCGGATGAAGCTCTGCAGCTGTGTTTTGGATATTCTTCCGGGGCCATGAGCGATCCTCCTCTTCTCATGAATTCAACATCCCGGATTGTCGAAATGTAACACATTTGAGGTGCCGAAAACAAGGCATTTTCGCGGTCAACAGGGTCGCTTTCGCTGCAGCAATTATCCGTTTGAATTCATGGAAACGAAATCCTCTGAAAATCCTCACCAGTGCCCAAATGGATAATTGTTGTTTCGCTGACGGGGGTTTTGACTTTGATCCCCGGTAGTTTTACAATACGCGGAAATACAGCCATTCACAGTATGGTCCCTCTATTTTGAAAGCGAAGAATCCTGTGGCACCCAAGGAGATGTGATGAAGCCAAATCCCCTGCCTTTTCAAGAGCAGTTACGCGGATTTTCCCGAGCCCTTTTTTCCACATGGCTGTATCATCGACGGTTCAATCTTTTATTTGATGCGGGAGAGGGTGTTGCTACAAGCCTTTTAAACAGGGTTTTCGGCATCAGAAAAATATTACTTTCGCACGGTCATGCGGATCATATTGCAGGGCTGACTAACCTTATCAATATCAGAAACCTCGGCGCTGGAGATCAGACCGCCGAATTGACCATTTATTATCCAAGGAATAATGCTCTCGTTGAATTGATCAGGAATTATCTTTCACAGACACAGAATGAATTATCTTTCAATCTTATCTGGAAGGCGCTCGACGCTGACGAGCGAATAGATCTCGATCAAAAAAATGGAAAAACGTATTTGAAAACTTTTCGAACACAGCATTCTCAAAAACAATTGAGTCTCGGATTCAATATCATCGAAAGTCGCAGGCGACTACTTCCGGAATATTCCGGTAAGTCTCAGGAAGAAATCAATCAGGCAATATGGAAAGTCGGAAAGGACGCGGTTGCAGAGCCTTTCGATCAGATCATTTTCACCTACGGCGGCGATTCGCGTCCAATTCAGCCGGCTTTAGTACGCGGTACTTTGCTCTTGTGTCACGAATGCACGTATCTGTGCATCGACGATGACGAGCGAAACTTCCAGCAACACTCGATTTTGTCCGATGTTCTCGAAACGGCACGTCAGGCAGAGGTGAAAGTCCTTTTGTTGTTCCATCTTTCCCTGCGATACTCGCTCGATGAGATTCGGGAAACTATTGGTGAGGCCGCACGACGTATGAAGTTGCCGTTCAGAATATTCATTCTTCATGGTGATCGTCTGTTCGATCCGCTGGATACTTATTCGCGGCGAAAAAATAGAAATGATGAGGATGAAGCTGCCGCGGAATTCCCGGTCCACTTCCGGGAAGAAGGAGCTCTTTGATGTCCGGTCACGTTCGTTCGAAAATTCTTGTCATTGATGATGAACACAGCGTCAGATGGGCTTTCGAAAAAGCTCTTCAAAAGGTCGGCTATGAGGTCTGTCTCGCCGAAACCGGAACCAAGGGGTTGAGTGTTTTCGCTTCCTGGCGACCGGATCTGACGCTTCTGGACATCAGAATGCCGGAAATGGACGGACTTACGGTTCTGACACAGATTCGTGAAGCAGATCCAACTGCCCATGTCATCGTAATGACCGCTTACAGTGACATGGAAACGACTGTGACGGCAATGAAAGCCGGTGCATATGATTGTCTGAGCAAACCGTTCGACATCGGAGATTGCCTTGCTCTGATCGCAAAAGGATTGAGCGCACGCGCGGCCGAGAAAAACCATGTTCCGGCGGAAGCAGATCCGGTTGCAAGAAGTGTCGGACTGATCGGCAATAGTCCTCCAATGCAGGAAGTATACAAGCTCATCGGCATGGTTGCGACCGAAGACGTTACAGTCCTCATTACGGGCGAATCCGGATCAGGCAAAGAGCTTGTCGCACAGGCGATTCACTACAATTCGAATCGAGCGGCGAAACCATTCTGGGCGATAAACTGCACGGCTATTTCTGACAGTCTTATGGAATCCGAGCTTTTCGGATATGAAAAAGGTGCGTTCACCGGTGCCGGTAACTCGAAACCCGGAGTGTTCGAGCTGGCACAGGGTGGGACGTTGTTTCTCGACGAACTCGGGGATATGAATCTTGATATGCAGGCTAACCTGCTGAGGGTCCTGGAAGAGCGCGAAATAGTTCGTGTTGGAGGCAACAAGCGCATAAAGGTCGATGTTCGAATCATCGCAGCTACGAACAAGGATCTTCGGCGTTATATCCAGGAAAAACGTTTCCGGGACGACTTGTTTCATCGCATAAAGGTTATCGAGATCAATTTACCGCCGCTTCGGGAGCGAGTGGAAGACATTCCGATACTGGCAAAGGCGTTTATGACACAACTCGCTCCTAATCGCAAGGGCGCGCCTAAGTCTCTGTCCGATGGAGCGGTTACATCGCTGTGCGCCTATTCCTGGCCGGGAAACGTTCGCGAACTGCGTAATGCCATCGACCAGGCATATACTCTGAGTCGTGATCAGATCATTCTATCTGAACATTTACCCATCGAAGTGCGGCGACGGCATACCGCGATAGTCCCGTCTTCTCAGAGCTCTCCACCAAGCCGGGATGCAGACCTTCAGGATCGTTCGTTTATTCCCCTGTCAGGAACACAGATCGGAGAAAGCATGTCGTCCCCGGCCCGGGATCGAAAAGCAGCCATAGCGAACACTTCAGAAAGCGATTCTGATACTGGCACATCATATCCTGGAGCCATACCGCTTTCCTCCGGAAATATCGTTGGAGACTTCTCTAACACGACTTCAGCTTCATTACTTCTTCCCCGCACTGTTCTTCCTTTCGCCTCAAAGTCAGATGATCTGAAGATTCTCAGAAAACTGCCTTTGCCTGCGGTTCTGCAAAGTGACAGTGCCGAAACTCCGGACAAAATCATGACTCGCTATGTCGCAACCCGTCTTCAGGAAACGGATAGCACCGGACAAGCTCACGACCGGGTCATGGATGCCGTGGAAAAAGAATTACTGAGGCAGGCACTGGCGATGCATAAAGGAAATCAGGTGCAGACGGCTCACTACCTTGGTATCACTCGAAATACGCTACGTTCAAAGATCGAAAAATACGATCTTTGACGGTCAAGAAATATCACGTCCGGTTATTATTTTCCGATGTCGAGCAGACGCTGAATGAATGGCTCGAGTTCAGGATGATTGTTCTGGAATACTTCGAAACGTACCAGATCGATGATCATGGTGCGCAGTGAATGCAGATTTGCTTGTCCCGTCGGCGTTGCTGCCGTATGAACAGAAAAGAAGTCTTCGATGCAACCGGAATCACCAGCTTCCAGCATACTGCGCATCGAACTGATTATCTGCTCATCTTCGCCTGACAGCTTGTCCAGCTCGGCGGGAACCATGATTCCATCGACCGCCGCATTCACGCCGTCAGCGGAAGAAGGGGTTTCCGGGGCTGAACGAGAGGCCTGAGTTTCCATCATGCTGTGAATGGCGCGGCGATTGGCGTGAGATGGAGCAGAGTGTCCCGAGGCCACTCGCTGCACGCTTCCCTTTCCGGATTTCCCGCCGGGACCGTTTACACTTGCGACATGTGTGACAGGCGTTTCCGCTGCTGCTTTATTGACCGAATAGGCAAACTGAACCGGCGTGGAATTTCTGGCAAAAGAAACCTCGGACTGGCCACTCGGCCCCCGGTTCACGATAACCAGCATAAGTGTATCGTGGCTTCCCGCAGGCGTTTTCAGAGTCTGGTGGGCCTGATAATTTCTGATTGTCAACCATTCCAGCTTTGTGGGAGCCCGGTGTTTGCTGTCGATGAGAATTGCAGCCACATCAAAGTTATTGCATAGGTTTTTAGACGTTTTCGAGGCCTGAACACCACCGCCGAACGATACGTTCAGAAAGCCGCTGCTGACGCCTGCGATATTTATTTTCACGGCACAGGCGGACCACAGTTTTACGGTGCCTTTATCCGAAACAACCGCCTGATCATGTGTGCGAAGTATAGGAAGCTGCATCTGCGGGAAGGTATTGCCATATCCGAATAATCCGCCGGCGAACGAAGAATCATTGAGATAGTTCGCCACGCAGAAATCACGAAAAACATCGGCAAAACTCGATTTGATGCCACATTTGGCAAAAGCTTTCTCAACTCCGATTATGCCATCAGATTTCTCTTCGACGATTGAACGTGTCAATGTCTGTCTGGCTGCCTGTGTGGACGCCAGGTGGGTTGACATATAGTAGCTGAAAAGGTATGCCTGCCCATAATTGGCAATCATCGTTTCAGGAGACCATGAAAACAGATCATTGTCAGGATTGCGAAAGAATGACGACAGCTGAGTCGGATGCCCATAGCCGTTGAGATATGAAGCCAGCTGAGACATGCTTTCGTTAATCCAGGGATTTTCCTTGGGATCATGGTGCCAGTGAATCATGTGTTGAAATTCGTGGGCAACGACGCTCATGAAGTTGGGCTTTGCAGGATCACCGGGATAGAGATCGATATACAGAATTTCGCGTTCGTTGCTGCTGGCACTTTTTTCATGCGTATACTCATCACCGGAAAAAAAGTATCCGGCGGTAAAGGCGAGCTGATTTGAGCCCGGGTTATAATTATCATGAATATCGAGCAGGAAAAGTGTTATTCGCGGATCACCGTCAATACCCGGATTCCATTCCGTGCCAAAGTTGGCGATATTCGTCGGATATATTTGCTCGTCGAAATCATGAACAATTTTATCTAGAACCGCAGGAGTCAGCGTGCGGCCCTGTTCGACGAACACGTAGCAGTGAGTGCCGATCTTCCGGAGGACACCGGATCGTTTTTCGAACTGATTTAATGCGATGTTCATTACATTGAACTGAACAACATCGCCGATTTGCTGTGGACGCTGATCAGCGCACTGAACAATACCTTTCGTGCGTTGATCGAATTCGGCGCGCGTCTCTTTCGACTGGGTTTCGGCGAGACGCAGGGTCTCCGCTTCGAAAAGGTGCGTTGCGTCGGTTCCTTCTTCCTGGGCATGAAGAATCGGCGCCGGGAATGCGGCTAGAAAGAAAGCCAGCAACATAGCTTTGATCGACAGGCTTTTTTCCGACGCTTTCACTTCGCAACTCCTGTTTTCCGAGAGCATTCCGGGAATATTTCCCCCAATGTATTGTCAATTATACCGATAAAACATTGAAGCCGGAAGTGTTTACGGACTGAGTCAAGGCAAACGCATTAGATGTCAGACGACCTCGTCAAACTTTCCGCCGCCTCTGTTTACCAGCTTTTTGAACCCATGCTTTTTTAAATTGTCGTCGGAAAGAATGGTTTTGTTGGACGAATCCCGGAGTGTGGGGGTCGAATGCATGATGCGCACTATGGGGTTTCCACATTGCGGACACATTGCAATGGGAGCCTCACTGAATTTCTGAAAAACCTCGATTAGTTCCCGGCAGGTTTCACAAGCAGTCTCCGGAACCCTGGCGCGATAGGTATACAATGGCATTTTCCACCTCGAACTCTTTATCAAAGCTTGAAAAAAATTCTGGCTTTCCCACTTAATCATGAGAATGGGATAACCCTGTACGTGGCTTATATAATAGACCCAGACCACGTAACTTGTCCAGGGCATCCTGGAATGCGGCTTCAGGAAGCTCGGATCTTCCTGTTTTTATCCAGGCCTGATGCAACATTTTGAAATTAGAAACCTGATCAACGAGCGCCATAACAAATCTTTCCAAAATCGGCAGATTTACAATTCGGGTTTCCGGAGATTGAGAAAGGTCAGTTTGATATGAATATATGACTGGTGTCGGCAGGTGAATATTATGTCCGTCTTCTGTCGCAGTCTGAGTTGTCACCGGTTCGAGGGGGTCGGTTGAATACCAGAATGGTTTCAAGCCGCTGGCCCGACGATCGAGCGGCTTGTCTCCAAGTGAAGGCAGCTCAGGGTGCGGACCAGTTTTCCCAGATGGAACCTTCTGATTGAGTCTGTATTCATGTAGAATAATCGATGCACACCGTGCATTAATAAATTCATCGCACGCCAGAGTTGTAAGGAATCCCTGAAGTCCGTCGCGTACGATCTCTGGTCCAAAACCATAAAAGGGTTTTCCGAATTTTCTCCAGAACAGGGCAAAAGCAAGATACATTTCTGCCCAGTCTTCATGAAAAACTTTGCGTGACAGAAACTCCAGGCTGCCGGAAAATCTGCCGGAATTGCCGATTCCTTCCACGAGTCTTGCCATGTCCTGGCAACGGACGATATCTTCGGCGGAAAGCCATGCGCTTCGCTGGATGGCATAGGGCGGGAAAGGAGCACAAGACATTTCTCCGTTTTCCAGATGCTTTCTCAGCGCGGTTCCTTTCAGGATTTTTACAAGTCCAACCTGAATAGAGGTCGGTTTCCAGGCGTGAGCATCATTCAGCGTTTTTTTGAAGCATGAAAAATCCTCGCCGGGCAGTCCCGCCAGCAGGTCCAGATGGATGTGGCATGCGCTGTTTTCACGAATGGCACGGATGCGATCGGCAAGTCGTGAAATATCACAATGTCGGGCTACGGCTTCCAGAGAGGGAGAATGTGTTGACTGAACCCCGATTTCAAGATGAAAGAGGCCGGGTGGCGCCTTGCCAAGCAATGCAATAAGTTCATCGGTTAAAAGATCCGCTTTCAACTCAAAATGAAATGCAGTTCCACGGGAGTTGTTATTCAGGATATGTTGGACGATGGCCATTGCCCGGCGTGAATCCTGGTTGAATGTTCTGTCGGCAAATCTCACCTGAGTGAAGTCGGACTGCATAAACCAGTCGAGTTCCCGGAACACGCGTTCGAGAGAAAGCTGTCGAACCGGTCCGAGGACGGAGCTCAGGCAATAAGTGCAACGATAGGGACAGCCACGGGAAGCCTCATAGTAGGTAAACCCTTTTCCATTTCCATAACAACCGGCGAGGAACGGAGACGGGAGTATATCTAAGTCCCGGATAAAGGGTCTTTCCGGTTCGGTAATGATACTTTTACCAGTTCGATGCGTAAGCCCTGATGTTCCAGCCCAGGGTGTTTCGTCAAAAAACTTTTGCAGGAGCTCATCGAATGTTTCCTCACCTTCGCCGCGAACAACGGCGTCAATCCAGGGGTAAGTGGTCATCAGGGCTTCAGCTTCGAATGAAACCTCCGGGCCGCCGAAAACAATACGCGTGTCCGGCAGCGCTGCTTTCACCGCACCACTGACTGTGAGTGCGGAAACCAGGCTCCATATATAGACTGAAAAACCTATCAACCGGGGACGGCGAAGTATCAATTCCTGGATTAGCGCATCGGTCCCTTTGTTCATGTCAAAATCCATACATTCAATGGGGGGGCGTTTGGGAAGACGATTCCAGTAAGATTGCAGACATGCGAGGGAAAGGCTAGAATGTGTATGACGTGTGTTAAGAGCGACCAGAACTACCTGTGCCATGAGTGAAAAACCTCCGATTTACCATTTTATCGTATCAATGCTGTTTTACACACGATTTTTTTCGTCAGTGGGCAAAAGGAGTTCGAAGGGTCATGAAAAAAGTTGACCGGGGTCGGTGAAAAATCCTGAATGAAAACTGTTTCCGAGTCTGGCGGTAAAATATTTCGCAGGCTTCCCCAGAAAATAGATCTGATTGTGGGATCATCCGGCGTATTTTGTTTTCTTGCATCTGGTCTGGTCTTAATTCCAGGGGGAATTTTGCTGACTTTGCTTTATAGTCGGGGACTGAGCGGTTATTTTACCGGGGTTCTTGTTTTTCTGCTTCTCTTAACCTGTTTTGCAATTTGTCATATATCAAAATATTTTCTTCCGCTTTTGCTGAGTTCGATGGGATGGTATCCCAACATTGAATACCATCCTGTGGAAAATCAGGTGATAATAACCGATTTGACAGGAGTGGCGACGCTTTTTCGTCCGGAAAGCCGTATAACAATTTACCGTGAAGGTCTCAGAGAGGTAGGCTGTGTGCGTTGTGATCCGGGCGTCTGGCGAATCGTGCTTGTGACGAAGCGCGGAGACAAGATCTCTATCGTCTCATCAGTCAGAAATAGTCTTGAGGCAGCAGAGGAGCTTGCGTTAAAGATCGGTGCAATGCTTGAACTACCTTTTGTCCGGGAGGGGTAATTTTGCAGGTCGTTCTCTTGTATGTGAAAATTTTGTTTACAAATGAAGTGGTAATTTTACACACGTATGTTCCCGACTGTGAATATGTATCGAAAAACTCAGTGGTAAAGCGTGTTGCCGTAGTTGAATCGGCTGTTGAATAATTGAAATTTCGTAAGAAAGACGTGCATAAAGAGGTATTTAGCCAATTCGAAAACGTGCGTTTTACACACATGAGCGAAATATGCTCTTTTACGGATTTTTTACAAAAGTGGCTTTAAAAGAGATTTTCACACCTGGCATGGAGGTTGCGTATAAAGATTCATTACAATCGATCTCTGAAGTGAACAAATGGAATACACTGATTTACAGAAGCAATAAAAAGTTATATAATATAGTTCAGCTTTATGATTACCTTTAAGATTATGGTTTCCTCAATATGTTTAAGGAGCAAAATGACAATTTTCATCGCATCTAATTGATGTGATGTCGCGATTCCTCTCAAAAGATCCTCTCACTTTGCCCCCGGTTTTTCAAAAACCCGGGGGCTTTTTTTTTAGGATTTTAAAGATTCCTGGCAAATTTCGACTGCTTATGAGCAGCTTGCAAAATTATGTGGCAATCAGGAGTGAATACGCATCGTCCATTTGTAGGGGCGGGATTCAAACCCGCCCCTGCGTGATGTTTCGTGAATATTGCAAGTGTCTCTTAGGTCTTAAAAAGGCCTAAAAAACCGGAAGTCGAATTGACTTCCGGTGCCGTGTTTTAAATCAAATACGAAGTATTACCAGTCGCCTTCACTCCACCAAGGTTCTTTTTCCCATGCCGACGGCATTGCCTGGCCTACACGCGTGGCATATTCCACTTCTATCATGTGACGATGGCTTAATTCGTCCTCGGCAAGCTCCAGAAACATACGGCGTCCCTCCGGGTTTGTCATCTTTTCGGCAATCTGCACATAGAGATTATTCGCAGATTCTTCAGCAGCAATGGCTCCCTTCAGGATTTTCAGAATATCGTCATCCGGATTGATGGAATCGACGCTTTCACCGCCTTCTTCCCAGAGGTCTCTGGGAATCGCTTTTTTACCATGGCTCATGAATTCATACATGCGTTCGAGCCGCTCTTTGTGCGCACGTTCCGTCTCAGCCAAAAACTTGAATTTTGCCTTTGAAAGCTTGTCCTTGGTTTTTTTTGCCAGGTTTTCATAAAGTGCCAGTGCCTTGATTTCATTCAAAATGGCGTATTCAATGACTTGGGATGGGCTGGCATGTGCCCATGGAGCACGCACCTTGTCATATTTACACAGCAGGTCGGTAAATGCTTTGTTGAAAGCTGGAAGGTCCCCGGGGAATCGCGAGGTAACGAGATTTCCGTCTACGACGACTTCCTGGTCGAGGTATACTGCTCCGGCATTTATAAGATCATCCTTGATTCCGGGGTATCCTGTCAGGGAGCGACACCAGGTGGAACCGGTGGAAATGAGGACCTGAGGACCGTGGCAGATGGCGCCGACCGGTCT
Organism: Candidatus Rifleibacteriota bacterium; assembly: GCA_015233155.1. Classification (GTDB taxonomy): domain Bacteria; phylum Muiribacteriota; class Ozemobacteria; order Ozemobacterales; family Ozemobacteraceae; genus JADFYG01. The sequence continues at coordinate 23,162 of JADFYG010000041.1, read as the reverse complement.
GGCCTCCTGCATGAATGCTCGCACAAAGTTCAGGATGCTCTTGTTTTGTCGGAGGGTTTCCGGGGCTCCTCCGCCGGGAATAATCAGTCCGTCGAACTGATTTTGATGCACGTCGTCGATGAGTGCAGTGACATCAACTGTTGTTTGTCCCTTGGAACTGCACGGTCCTTTATGCAGGCCGACTAATGTGACTTCAGCTCCCAGGTCCATGAGGTGACGGCGAGGTGACAAGACCTCATCTTCTTGAAACTTGGGAGCTACGAGAATCGCAATATTTTTATTTTTCAAATCCATGGCTTTCCGGGGATATTCCCCGATAACCTCCGTAAAATTATATTGAACTATGACTTCAGGATAACACCGGGGGTAAGGCTAAGTCAAAGTGAGGGGTTGCCACGATATTCGTGAGCGAGTTCTACATAGTGTTTTGCCGAACTTCTTATGGATTCACGTTGTTCAGGAGATATAACTTTTTTTACGTCGGCGGGATTTCCGGCGATAAGAGAACCCGGGGGGAATTCCTGCCCCTCTCTTACAAGTGAACCGGCCGCGACAAGGCTTCCCTCGCTGATTTTAGCCCCGGACAGGATTATGGCACCCATGCCTATAAGGCATTCGTCACCTATATCGCACGCATGAATTATGGCACCGTGCCCGATTGTCACCCGTCGCCCGATACTCGTCCGGCCGCGGGATTTCCCGCTGGGATGACTGTCCACATGCACTACGCTCCCATCCTGGATATTAGTTTCAGCGCCGATACTGATGGTATTAACATCCCCACGAATAGTGACTCCATACCAAATTCCGACATCCGGTCCGATGTCGACGTTTCCAATTACAACGGCAGTTTCAGCGATGAAGCAAGTTTCGGCGATGCGAGGTTGTATGCCTTTGTATGCCTTTATCATGACTTTTCTCCATAGTATGAAATGAAATTTTAATGCCCCGGCTCTCAGAAATACTGAATTCCGGTATAATGAACGAGATGAACTATTATTTCAAGAATTTACATCTGGTGAAGATTGTTATTCTCTCGTCGATTTTATTGAGCGAAATAACCGCTTTTGGACAACAGCGCAGTGAAGTTTCTTTGCCTTCTGATTCAATATCTTTCGCGCAGGCCGGCGCTCAACTCAACGCGCAGCTCCCGGTAGTCAACATTCCGTCATATAATGGATTTCCGCCGGCTTTTGTCCCTGTGGCTGATGGGGCTTCGGCGACCTCACTGAAAGCATCAACGTCCGGAGCAACTGCTTCAGGGACATCTAAGCAGAACATAACTCCGAGTATTAACTATGACCCGGCTCTCGACAACCACCTTGCGGCACCCGCCACTCCGATTGGCCTGTTCGGATGTCCGATTCAGGAAGTAGAGCGGGAGCTCAGTCGATTCGGTGCAAGACCATATTCGTATGCGTTCGGGAAATACAGTCGTTTTACCCTGTCAGTCTATTTGCTTACTCTGTATTTCGATCGTGCTCGACGACTCGGAAAAGTGGAAATCGTTCCCAAGCCGCCATTTTCAGTAGTAGAACCGTTTGCCCAAAAGGAACTTCTTGCAATATTCCTGAAAGGGAGCAGTCTCGAATCGCTAAAGCTGGAGGTTGGAAAGGGCACTTTTATTATTTCCTATTCTCCAGCTGACAAACCCGCCGAAGAAACCCGGAAATCTAAGCCCTGAGCTTTAACTCATAAGTAACTGGCAATATCGTTGTAATACCATTCACAAAACGTTTATGTGCCATACCCGAGCGATCCACCGATTCGCTACTATGTGTCAGTTCGACTCGCGTCGCGCCTCATTCAGATTTGTCTTCAGTCTTGGAGAGTGACTCGGGTGGCATAGCGCCTGGGGCAGGGGCCACAGGAGGTGGTGGCGGTGGAGCCACTGATCTCAAGCCCATATAGCTCATCAGGCTTTCCCTGTATTCGTAAAGAGTCCAGAGGGATAAAAAAGCTACAACAAACAGATAATTAACACGTTCGGGTTGAACCCACCAGACCCATGGAATACTGAACAACGGCATGGCTCCTGCGCTGCTCAGAGCTCCCGGGCGGGTGGAAAGTCCCCAGAAAGAAAGTGCTGCCCAAATAAAGCAGGAAAGCAGTGTCGGAACAGGAAGAAGACAGAAAAGTACCCCGAAAGACGTTGCCAATCCTCGGCCACCGCGGAAACCAAGAAATAGCGAGTGGCTGTGGCCGATCACAACCAGCAAACCGCCAAAAGCGACAACCCACCATGGAAGCAGATTCCCGGGGCCCATCATCAGGTCTACAAGTGGCCAGACCACGACGCAGCCCTTCAGGACATCCAGAAATGTTACAAAAATACCGAGGGGCATTCCGAGTATTTTATATACATCACCGGCGTAACAGGGAGTTCTTTCTCCGGGGAGGAATATACTCGGACGACCGGTCAGACGTGCGGCCAAATACCCGGTTGGAATAGCTCCAACCGTGTAAGCTGCAATAAAATACAAAATCGGATGCACGCGGCTTGCCGCCTAAGAGAAGAATCGGGCGGATTCTACCATGTCTTTGCTACGAAAACCAGAAAAGAAATTTTCTCATGTTTTTCCCGGGGGCGAAAATTCTTCTGCGGGCACACGGAAACAGTCTCTTCTCACTCGACGCATTTTTCAGACAAATTATCTGAAATAACGCGATTCAGGAGACTGATCATCTGTTCCAGATCATATGGTTTTGATAGAACCGCATTGAATCCAAGTTTGTGGAAATCAGCAGTTGTCTGATCGTCGGAATAACCGCTCGAAACGATGGCTTTGATTTCCGGGTTAATCTTGCGCAGGTGCTCCAGGGTCTCCTGGCCGCCCATGGCACCGGGAATGGACAAATCAAGGAGGGCGAGAGAGAAGGGGGTTCCCGCATCGAGCCCACTTTTAAAAAGCTTAATCGCTTCGGTTCCATCTCGGGCAAGAACCACGTCGAAACCTGAATCGCGAAGAGCCATACCGAGCAGTTCACGTATTGAGATTTCGTCATCCATTACCAGTATGCGGTTACGATTTTGAGTTTCACCAGCCTCAATCGACGTATTTTCAGAGTGGGGAAAGGATGCCGGGAGGTAAAGATAAAAAATTGTACCCTCTCCGGGCTGAGAGGAAAGCGTTATGAAGCCATCATGTTTTTTTATAATGGAATAGACGATTGAAAGTCCGAGTCCGGTGCCTTTGGATTTGGTCGTGAAATAAGGATCGAAAATTCGTGTTTGATTCTCGAGGGGAATACCGATGCCTTGGTCAGATATGGATAATTTAATGTACCTGCCAGGGGGAACGGAAAGCTGATTATCTTTATCAATGATCACGTTTTCAGCGCGAATGATTATATTCCCGCCATGGGGCATTGCCTGATCAGCGTTTAAAACCAGATTTTGTATGACCTGACCGATCTGATCGGCATCGACATTGGCTGGCCATAAGTCTTTCGGGATATGAAATTCGGTTCTTGCAAGAGTGCCGGTGGGGAGAGCGGTTCCAGCGCCCCGGATCGTCTCTTCAATAGAAGAGGAAACTCTGTGAGGCATTCCGCCCTTTGAAAAAATGAGAAGCTTACGCGTCAGTCCGGCGGCATGCTTGCATGCCGTCTCGGCGGAATCAAGAAGCTTTTCGAGTTTCTCTGAATTTTGCAGATTTTGACGAGCGAGGCTTATGCTTCCGAAAACAGTCGTGAGGAGGTTGTTGAAATCATGGGCAATGCCGCCGGCAAGAGTGCCAAGTGATTCGAGCTTTCCGGCGCGCAGGATATCGCGCTCCAGACTTTTCCGGCGACTGATATCACGCAGAATAGCCGTTGCAAAAGCGGTGAGATCGCTTTTCCATGAAGATAGTGATAATTCCGCCGGAAACTCAGTTCCGTTGCTGCGTCGACCGGAGATCTCCAAGACTCTTGTGGCCTGAGAAGAACCAAAGTTGTGGAACACGGAAGTCATTATTTCATCGAGATTTGCATGGGAAGAATCTGCTATGATAAGTTCCAGGGATTTGCCGAGTATATCTTTTTCTGAATAGCCGAAAATTGTTTCCGCAGCAGAATTCCAGAATTGTATTTTTCCCGTGGCGTCGGTTGTCACGATAGCATCACTGGCTGTTTCCACGACCGAACGGAAGCGTTTTTCGCTTTTTTCGAGGGCGAGTTCTGCTCTGCGACGAGTTGTGATGTCACGAACTATAGCCATAACCTGATTTTCGAGCAACGGGACATATCGCGCTTCAAAAAAATGCTCTCCGTCGTTCATCGAATCGGAATACTCAAAAACGACGAGGGGTTGACCACTGCAAATACCGGTGATTGCTTTGCGATATTCGACCGAAATCGGTGTCTGAAATATATCTTCGAGAGATCTTCCGATGAGGCGGTCTGGCGGAAGAAGTGTGCCGGACAGGAATCCACCTTTGCAGTCCAGAATGACTCCTTCGGAAGACAGTCGAAAATAAAGGTCGGGTAAAGCCTGGAAAATGGCGCTTAATTCGAAGGCATTCCGGCGCAGACGCTCGTCAGACCGTTGCCGCTCGCGTCTTACCTCTGCCTCCCGGAGTTCCCGGTCAACTGCCGGAGCGAGGCGGGTAAGTTTTCCCTTGACGAAATAATCGTGAGCACCGGCTTTCATGGCTTCAACGGCAATATCTTCGCCTATTTTCCCGGAAATGATAATGAACGGAATGTCTACGTTGTGCTCCTGGACCATCTTGAGAGCGGCTAAACCGCTGAATCGAGGCATGACGTAGTCTGAAATGATCAGATCCCAGGGGGGGGAGTTAAGACGGTCTGTCATTCCGGCCGGAGTTTCGATGCGCTCGAATGTAACATCAAAACCGCCGTTACGAAGTTCGCGAATCGCGAGATCGGCATCGTCGGCGGAATCTTCAACAAAAAGAACCCTCAAAGGCTTGCTCATTGTTTTACCGTTTGCACCGTGCGAATAGGAGTATTTTTCAAGATCTCTTCATCAAAGAATACAGTATTCAATTTATATTATAGGAAAATTTCCTATGTCAACTTGTTCAGTACTTTATCATGGACCGATGAGCTGGTTCAAGAAAAAATTTAGATTCAGAGCAACTTGCAAATTATGTGGCAATCATGAGTGAATATGCATCGTCCATTTGCAGGGGCGGGTTTCAAACCCTGCGTGATGTTTCGTGAATACTGCAAGTACTCTTCAGTTTGCACACTAAATCAGTCTGCCGGATTTGTCCAAAATGGGAAAATCTGCGATGACACGACTTTCGCGAACTTTTCGCAAGGCGTCTACCAGTTTCTGATGTTCCGGATGGGCTTGATAGCGCCTTAATGCATCCTCGTCGTCAAAAGCGGATATTAAGGCCAGATCGTATGCGGCCGTATCCTTCGTAATGTTGATCCCGACTTCGAACTGTCTGATATCGGAGATTTTGGCTGGAAGCTCATCGAGTATGCTGCGTATCATGCGCAGATTCTCGTCTTTTGTCTTTCCGCCAGCTTCATCCTTGAATTTCCATAAAACGATGTGTCGAATCATTTCGCTCTTCCTCCAATAACGTATTATACAACTTCTTGAAATATCGTCGAATCTTTCGCCTGAATACCTGGCGACCGGATTTACATTTCTTTACGGGTAAAGCCATATTATTTATAGCTATAGTATTATAGTGAGTGTCCCATCAATTCACATTTGGAGAAATCTATGCAAAAGCTCCTGATAATAGATGATGACAAGGAATTGTGTGATCTTCTAAAAGAATATCTCACCGGCGAGGGATATGACCTGGCCTTTTCTCATTCCGGGAATGAGGGACTGGAAAAAGCCATGTCAGGCTCGTTTCAGTTGATTATTCTTGATGCGATGCTTCCGGAATTGAGCGGTTTTGAAATTTTGCGCCAACTCAGGGTGCAGAAATCCATTCCGGTTATTATGTTAACCGCACGTGGTGAAGAGGTTGATCGCATAGTCGGCCTGGAACTCGGAGCGGACGATTATCTTGCAAAACCTTTCAGTCCCCGCGAACTCGTTGCCAGAATAAAGGCGATTCTTCGCCGCTCCCAGTCGGATCGCTCTCACCATGGTGCTTCCAGCGAAATTTTGAAGATCTCTGATCTTGAGATGCATGTTTCCGGTCGTATGCTTCTGAAAAATGGCGAAAGAGTAGCCCTCACGGAGATGGAGTTCCATATCCTCGAAATACTGCTGAAGAATGCCGGCCATCTGGTGAAGCGTCAGGAATTAGCTATTCAGGCCCTTGGGCGACATCTGACTTTTGATGATCGCAGTCTGGATGTTCACATCAGCAGTATCAGAAAAAAACTCGGCAATCGCGTTGGTGCAATTGACCGGGTGCGAACAGTTCGAGGTGAAGGTTATATCTATGCAGCAGTCGAAGAGTGATCCTGAAGAAATATCTCTGAAGGATATACCCTTCTACGGAACGAAGCTGTTCGGCCGTATGTTTTTCTGGTTTTGCGCAACGGCAGTTCTTGTAATTTTAGCATCATTTTCCGTCAGTTACGTATTTGAACTAGGACCTTTCAGCAGGCACTTCGAACAACTTGGCAAAGAGTTTGCCCGAAGCCATGGCCAGTTGATGGCGGATATTCTTGAAGAATACGGCAACTCTCATTTGATGGACATCAAAATGTTGATAGGACGAAGATTTCTCTGGATATTTTCGAGTGAGGGGAAACTTTTACTTCAGCCGGATTTTCGTGCTTATTCAGCGGCTTTTCCTTCAAGTCTTCCGCCTGGGCTTTCCATTGAGTCATTTGAGAATGGGAAATTCGATGAAGATTTTTTGCTGCCGGAAGTCAGAAGTTTTCTTGCGCAAAAAGGAGAAAAGGAGAGCGAAGTTTTTTCGAAGGGCGAGAAGTTTTTCCTGCAGCATGTAACAGCCGCATCGGGAACTCCATTCATCATCGCTCACATGTCTCCGGAAAAGGGTTTTAGATCTATTGTGACAAACCCTTTTGGACACATTCTTCTTGGAGCCTTTTTACTCATTACCGGGATTCTTTGTTTTTTCCTGGCACGTTCTCTTGCACAACCGGTTCTGGCTCTTCGTAGAATGAGCCGATGCTTTGCCGCCGGAAATTTATCCGCACGGGTTTCCAGAGATGTCTTGGAACGAAGAGACGAGCTTGGTGATCTGAGTCGGGATTTTAATTTCATGGCCGAGCGTCTGGAGGTGACTTTGAATCGCCAGCAACAGTTGCTGCGGGATATCTCGCATGAGTTGCGCTCTCCTCTCGCCAGAATGCAGGTGGCACTTGAAATTGCTGAGAAGCGAGCCGATGCCCACTCCCTGGAACTGATCCCGAGAATCAGTCTTGAAGTTTCCCGTCTTGAACATTTAATCCAGGAAGTATTGACTCTTTTCCGTCTCGACGACCGTGAATCTCCTTGCGAACGCGTTCCCGTTGTCCTGGAAAAGCTTATCGATACTGTGATTTCCGATGCCCGTTTCGAAGCGGGCAACGCATCAGAGCGGATTCAGTGGTCTTCTCCTCCGGAAAAGCAGACACAGATTCTTGCCCCGCAAGACCTTATCGGTCGTGCCATTGAAAATGTACTTCGCAACGCCATGAAATATTCTCCAGCCGACACCAGCATAGAAGTTACCCTCACGATTCAGCACGAGCCTCTTCCCAAAACAGCTTCTATCAGGGTTTCGGATCGTGGGCCGGGGGTTCCTCCTGAAAAGTTGAACCATTTATTTGAACCGTTCTTTCGATGTCAGGAAGATCGCTCTCGATCATCGGGCGGTGCGGGACTTGGACTGGCCATCGCCCGACGGGCAGTCGAAACCATCGGAGGAAAAGTCACCGCTGCCAATCGCGATGGCGGAGGCCTGCAGGTGGAATTCGTGCTTCCACTCAATGATTTATAATTCTGATAGAAGACCCTGATTAATCAAGGGCGGCCGAAACCCATTGCCCGGGCTCGGCCGCCACATATTTCCACCTGATTTAAGGCGCTAGGAGGGCTAGTCGATACTCCTCATGGGATTATACTATTCAAAAATATCTTTTGGAATTTATTTTGAGCTGCAGAATCGATACTGATGTTGTCCCGTTTCGTCATTCAGCTCCAGGATGCCTGCCTGATCCCACTTTCCATGAAAGCGGCATCCGCCTTCGGTAATAAGGGAAAGATTGCCGCTGTCATCTTCAAAGATTCTTATGACTCGATTATTTTTCGTGCTGGTAAGGGTTGCCAGAGGATCAGCCGCGGTTGTTCCGAATGCTACATTCCAGGTAACTCCGTTTACCTCAATTGTAGAAGTGGCACTGTTGTCAGTCGGTCGCACGATTTTCACATCGCTTCCATCCGGTCTGATGATGCGATAGCCAGTGTCACCGAATTTTTCAACTGTCAGTGCCGCTGAGGCAATGATGAGCCTGGGTGAAGATGCCGTTGGGCTCGCTATTCCAAAAGGACATCCATCGCCGCCGCGACGAAACATTGGTGGTCTCGCAGTCCCGGAGGCAGTGAAGGGATCATTCATGCCAGGGGGGGGGAAATCATGTCCGCCCTGCCGCTGAAATCGTCCGCCCCGATGCATAACATACGAGTCACTTGCGGATTCATCATCCTGAACTGAGCCACTGATGCCAGGATATCCCTGTGCAACTTCAATTCTATTTGCCATCAGTGCGCCTTCCACTGCAGCAAGGTCAGTGGTGGCTAATTCAGAATTGACTGAAGTGGTCTGGGGTAATGACGAAAGTCCGTTACTCGCACATCCGGAAAAAGCCAGGGCCAGTGAAATCAGAGCCATTGTGAAAACTACCCTATTCATTTTTTCTATCTCCTGCTGTTAAATTATTATTTTGGCGCCAACGTAATTTTCGACTATGGCGCCGGACAGTTCAAGTAAAGAAATCTTTATCAATTATTCTTTTATCTGACTGAATTATCAGGTGGCAGTATGGACAACACTGCATTATATCGCTCGTATATGGCACCAGAAATCGCTTTTATAAAAAAAGGTCACATCAGAATCAGAAAAAAAGCATTACCGTTGCAGATATTTATCAGATATTACTGATTAAAATATTCGGGCATTATTCCGATAAGAAGCGGGTTCCCCTGATGAGAATATTCTTTTGAAAAAGAAGAGATATGCGACAACATCCCTTTGGGCAGTATTTCACTTACTCCTGGCTGATTATACTTATTTTGCTTTTTCCGGGGCCGAAACCAGAGTCGGTGGAAGCCTATAGCATGATCAGGCAGTCCTTGCCCGCAGTTTCTGAAAACGCGCAAACTCCGGCGTCAATCTGGTTACCGCTGCCACGGAAAACCGTAATGATCCGATGTCGTGTGACATCAGGGAAAACGAAGTTCGGGGCAAGGTTTGAGCTGTTGTTTGAGCGGGTACCGCATGAAGAGCTTCAACATAGCTGGGAGCTGGCGCGCTGGCTGGAAGAACAAAATCAGACATTGATCAGAAAATCCAGGCAGGAAAGCGATCGAGGCCAGAGTTCCGGTGGTTTCCAAAGGAATGTGAATGGAAACAGGTCCGGATGGGATCAAATGAATAACATGGCTCCGCAAGCCGGAATGGCACAGAGATATATTGGCGGGCAGCGACAGAAGCCGGATGAATACAGTGGCGGTCAATCATCGAATGGTGAAAAAAACTTTGGGTCGGAAGCATCGTCAAATACCGGATATGGAGCGCAGGCAATGAGTTATATTGCCAGACTTAGACGGGGTTTGTCGGCGGAACCATATCCGGGAATGACAATGGGCCTCACATTATTCGGGGAATCCCGTGGCGTGTGGGCTCGCTATCAACTCGAACCACATACACGAGTGACATTTAACGCTGGCCGGCAGCAACAGGATGCGAGAGCTCAGTTCGGGCTGGATATGGATATTTAGCAGTCACGAACACCATTCACAATTAATACGTGCGTAAATGATGCGCACAAGTATTTTATGACTGGTATTATTTCCGATTCTCGCGTGGGTCGGATCGCACTGTAAAGAAATGTTAAGCAGGTGAAGAGTTCTTAACATTTGTTTAGTTTTCTCTCATACCCCGGAATATCACTCATGACGATGACTAAATTAAGGAGGAATTGCGCAAAAAGGTGAGTTTTCGAAAAGAAGAATAACCTGGAATACTGAACTATTTTCTCGGCGGGTCATAATTTGAGGCTTTTTCGAAGCATTAGTCGGGCTTCATCCAAAGGAAGAGCTGAAGAAGGGGTAATTATATGGCCATTAGTAGCGTAGGCAGTTCAAGCTATCAGGACATGAAGGCTAGGTTTGATGCCTTTCGCAGCGGGAAATCCACTCTAAATAAGCAGGATCTGCAGCAGATTAAGGATGATCTGAGCTCTGATAGTACCAAGGATAGTAAGGCCGCGGATGGAATTCAGCAGTTAATCGATAACTTCAGTAAAGTAGATACAAACGGCGACGGTATAAGTGCTGATGAGCTGAAGAAGGCTGCGGATGCCGGTGAGATCACCGCGCCGGCGATACCCGAAGGAGGGAAGCACGCCCATAGGGGACACCACGGAGGCAAGGGAGGCCACCCTGGTGGAGCAACGGAGGCACCTGGTGGGGCGGCAAATGCCACTGATGGCACGACGAACTCAAAACAGTCTGATCTCATGGGATATGACTTGTTTATCCAGTTCAAGAAACAGTCGCAGAGCAATGCCGCTGCGGCCGCTTCCACTGCTTCCACGGATACATCATCTTCGTCCTCGGCTTCGTCGACGGGAAATACAACGACCGATCTACTGGCTGTGCTGAACAAGACTTCCAAGTCTGATGGTGATTCAGATGATAGTTCAAGCTCCTCTGACAGTTCGAACTCCTCTAAAAGTTCGTCGTCAAATACAACAAGTCTGGCGCGTGCTTTTGCCCAGCAGCTGTTCAAGGCCTATGGAAATGGAGGGAGTAATGGCCTCGGTAACATGTCTTCTTTGTTAGGCGCAGGTGTTGTCGGCTGACCTTCGCTTTATTAACAGAGACGAAATATGTAATCTGAACATTCTGTCGCCGCGCCAATGTAAGGCGCGGCGGTTCTTTATTTCGGGATGCAGGAACTCAGGAATCCGACTGGATATTACGCTCCAGGTCCAGAAGAGAAGATTCAGACAGCAAACCCATAGCAGCGCCAGTTTCCCCGATCTTCCAGGAAGCGAACAGCATTGCACGACGCAATGCTCTCACCGGATCTGCGCCCTTGGTTAATCCATGCAGGAATGCTGAAAACAGAGCATCTCCCGCGCCGATCGTGTTTTTTACCGGACGGGTAAAGACAGCCGGAAACGTGCCAGCAATACCGTCTTCGCGAGTCACAAGCATTGCTCCACGTCTGCCCATGCCGACGACAACAATGCGGGCAGGAAATCGCGAGATGACTTCACGTGCCCAGTCTTCCGGGGGGCGTCCAAGCGCTTCATCGCTTGCGAAAAGAATATCTGCAGCCTGAAGATAGTCGAGATTATAGGCATCGTCAAGGGACGAAATAGCATGGACATCGGTTGCCACCGGGATTCCTCGATGACGGGCTTCCCGCAGGAATGGCCGTGTGAAATTTACATTGCATAGAGCCGCCATTGAAGCGTTATCCAGTGCGGGGAGAAATGAGGACGCAGGAAACGGTGTTTCCTGAATCTCCTTGAGATCAACGTTGATCTGGCGCTTTCCATATGCGTCGTAGAGGATTACGGACTGCGGGGTTTCAGAAAGTATCGGCAGTATATGTTCCCCATCTATGCCCTCGGTGCTCAGGGCATGTCTGACCAGGCCGCCGACAGGATCATTTCCGATCAGAGAGAGAAAACGAATCGGAGATCCAAGGCGGGTTAATGCCGTGGCCAGATTAAAGCCGACGCCGGAAACCGTGCTTCGAACACCGTTGAATGGATAGCGCACCGGAAAATATGGAACCGGGAATTCTTCTATGCGCAGTGTCGTTTCCAGATTGATCAGACCGGCCACAAGTAAGTGTTTCATATCTGAAACCGTAGCGCATTCCAGGCTTGTTGTCCAGTAGGGGGCGGGGCAAACCCTCCCGCAATTATTGATCGAAAGTGGTGTTCACTATCATTACAATGAAATCTTTCGGGGATCCTCGCCAGCGCCAAAAGGGATAATTACTGGCAATCCGGGGGGCGGCTTGTTCGTTTCGTATTTGGTCATGTATCATGTTCAAGTTCGCTTCGCACTTTTCATACTCTTGTGAAATGTTCGTTGACAGCATTTTTGAGGGAGGATTGCCATGCATAACCTGTGTTTTTTATGTGTTTTTCTTGCCGTACTTATAGCAATAGGTGTTCCGGCGGCGGCGGCCGATAGGGCTGCGGATTGGGCTGCGGTAGACAAGGCCGTTTCGGATGGGCTTCCGAAGACCGCTGTCGAGAAGCTCGAGCCGATAATTGCCTCTGCCATTGCCGACAAGAAATTCGGAGAGGCGGCGCGGGCGCTCACAAAGAAAATAGTGCTTGAAGGCACGATCCAGGGAAATAAGGCGGAAGAGAAAATCATTCGCCTGGAAAAAGAAATTCCCACTTTTGATGCCTCGCTTCAACCTATGTTGCGAGTCGTTCTCGCGCGTTGGTATTGGCAGTATTTTCAGCAAAACAATTGGCGTTTCCTTAATCGTTCGGCAACACAAGGCCTTGACGAAAAGGATTTCACGACCTGGGATCTGCCGAAACTATTCAAAAAAATCGGTGGAATTTTTGATGATGTTCTGAAGGAAGAGGCGGCTTTGCAGAATGTCCCAATTGAGACATTTTCCGACTTTTTACAACCCGGAAATCAGCCGGTAGAACTCAGGCCGACATTATTTGACTTCACAGCTCACAATGCCTTGGATTTTTACATGAGCGGAGAGCAGGCGGGTGCGAATCCCCAGGATGCTTTCGAGATCGATGCGAAATCTCAGGCTTTGAGCGATGCCAAGGCTTTTCTCGCCTGGGAACCCGACACTGGTGATACAGCATCTCCGAAATACAAGACCGTACAGTTACTGCGGCGCCTGATGGCGTATCACTCGAAACAAGGCAACGCCAATGCGTTGATCGATCTCGATCTGCAGCGTCTTTTATGGGCTCGTGAGGTCGCGGTCGGGGAAGAGGCGTCCGACCGATATCTGCAGCAACTGGTGATGATTGCCAAAGAGTCTGCTGATAGTCCGCTTTCCAGCATTGCATGCGCGCGCGCGGCGGGTGAGTTGATCAAGCAGGGCAAACGTGTTGACGCCTATAAGATTGCATCCGAAGGTCTCAAACGTCATCCGAATTCTGACGGGGCGACAGATTGCAAGGCTATCATCTCGCAGCTCGAAAACAGGGAGCTTTCGGTGACGACCGAGCGGGTAATTGGAAAGCCGCTTCCCAAGCTTCACGTCACATATCGAAACATAGAAAAAGTTAATTTTAAACTGGTACCGTATGACTGGCGCGATCTTCTCGGGAAAAAAAACTGGTCACCTGAGCGGCTGAATGACGATTGGCAGTCGCGTCGCCAAATGATTGACCGGAAGGGAACCGAAGCCTGGGCAACAACTCTTCCGCCGACTTCGGATTATTCCCAACGCACTGAAGAAATAGCGATGCCTGCCGCCGACCCCGGCTTCTATTTTCTCGTTGCGAGCTGGAAGTCGGATTATTCTGAAAACGACAACTGTGTCGCTCTGGCTCCGGTCTGGTTCAGTTCACTGGCTTTGGTAACCCGCACGCATGATGGGAGCATCGGCGGAATGGTGCTGGACAACGAAACGGGCGAACCCATTACGGGTGCAGAGGTCGACGGATTCACTTTCGAGTATGATCGCGGTTGGAAGAGGGTTGAAACAGTCACAACCGACAAAAACGGAGTCTATACTTTTTCCGAAAACGGCCCCAGGGCGGATCGCAACAACGGGCTTTTCGCCATCGCCCATTTTCGTGGGGAAACCCTGTTCGATCTTGACTCGATGAACTCCTATCGCAGCGAGCCGGCCAGGTCGGAAAACATGGTTTTCTTTTTTACCGATCGCGCAATATATCGGCCGGGGCAATCGATTCAATACAAAGGCCTTTTGGTGCATGTCGATACCGAGGGAAATCGATACGACGTCATTCCCAAACGCCAGGCGCTTGTGTCATTTCGCGACGTTAACGGTCAGGAGATTGCAAAGCAGACTCTCAACAGTAACGAGTTCGGCTCGTTCTCCGGCACTTTCACCGCGCCCGGCCCCGGCCGTCTGCTCGGCCAGATGAGCCTTGTGAGCCATGGTTATCAGGGCAGTACAATCTTTCGGGTTGAGGAATACAAGCGGCCAAAATTCAAGGTGACATTGGAGACGCCGTCTGAAGGTGGAAAGCTTGACGAGCGCATCACTGTGAAAGGGCACGCCATGTCATTCACGGGTGCGGCGGTCGACGGCGCAAAGGTTAAATATCGTGTGACGCGCGAGGCAAGACTGCCTGATTGGTGCTGGTGGTGTCCGGTCCGACCGGCTGGCGCCCAGGAAATTACGCACGGTGTCGCGGTCACGGATGTAAAGGGAGATTTCACCGTCACATTTACGGCAAAACCTGATCGCAGTATTCCGGAGAAGGATCAACCCACTTTCATCTACCGTGTGAGTGCGGATGTAACGGATACGGCTGGTGAAACGCGATCGGCCGAGCAGTCTGTCCGATTGGGTTATGCGGCACTGGAACTGGGTTTGCAGACAGATGCATGGCTCGAAACGGCAAAGCCGGTTATCGTGCAGATTCGCACCACGACATTGGATGGCAAGGGGATTCCCGCGCATGGAACGCTTCTCATTCAGGCGCTTAAAGGTCCCAAAAGTCCAGTGCGTCCAGATATCGGGCAGAACGATCCCAAAAATCTTTCCGATATTCGCGCCTGGGAAGCCGGGGAAAAGACCGGAGAAGTCAATTATGACTCGGATGTGAGCGGAACAGCTTCCGCTTCGTTTACCCTCAAACCAGGCGCATACCGCGTGAGCAGTAATAGCCGGGATCGCTATGGCAAAGAGGTGACGGCACAAAAAGATCTGCTGGTTGTCGATCCTTCCGCGCGGGAATTCCAGACAAATATTCCGTTTCTTTTCCAGGCTGAATCTTCATCAGTCGAGGTGGGTAAGACATTCCGCGCCATCTGGGGAACCGGTTACTCGACCGGACGTTCATTCCTGGAGATAGAGCATCATCGAAAAATACTGAAATCCTGGTGGACCGAGCCGGGGACGACGCAGCATCTTATAGAAATTCCCATTACTGAAGATATGCGCGGCGGCTTTCAGGTGCGGGTCGTTCAAGTGCGCGAAAACCGTGGTTATCTGAACGATCTGAATGTTGATGTCCCGTGGTCGAATAAAAACATGGACATCTCTTTTGCGCATTTCACCTCGAAGATGCAGCCCGGACAAAAAGACACCTGGACAGTTTCGATCAAAGGCCCTGGGGCTGAAATGAAGGCTGTTGAGATGGTTGCGGCAATGTATGATGCATCCCTGGATGCATTTGCTCCGCACTCGTGGCTTACGAGATTCAATTTTTTCCGGGGCAATGAAACGTGTCTCAATCAACGATTTGCCAATGTGTCGCGTCAGCTCGATAACATAATCAACTCATGGGCTGGTGGTTATTCATCTTCCTCTCGATTGTATTTCAGATTTCCTGATGAATTGGTGCAAAACTTCATGGGATATGCAATGGGCGGCGGGGGAGGGGAAATGGATTACGAGTTGGCGGCCCCCATGGGAGGCGCTCGCCCTATGCGTGGTATGGCACCAAAACCGATGATGTCCAGAGCCATGAAGAAGAGCGATGCGGGAGACATGGATAGCAAAAGTATGGCTTTGAGCGATAGCGCCGCGCCATCTCCTGCGGCAGCGCCGATGGAACAGGACAAGGGGGCGCCTGAGCAGAAACCTGCTGGTGGAGCTGTTGCAGGGCCGGATCTTAGCAAAGTATCCGCGCGTACTAATCTGAATGAAACTGCGTTTTTCTTTCCACACCTCGCGGTCGAGTCCGACGGGTCGGTCAAGATGACGTTCACTATGCCGGAAGCGCTCACGACCTGGAAATTCCTGGGTTTCGCCCACGGAATGACCGGCGAGAGCGGCGGTCTGACCGGTGAAACCGTCACGCAGAAAGATCTGATGGTTCAGCCGAATCCTCCGCGGTTTCTGAGGGAAGGCGATACGATAGTCTTTACAGCGAAAGTGACCAATCTCTCCGACACTTTGCAGAAAGGCAAAATCCAGCTTTCGCTTCGTGATTCGGTGACTGACGCAGCCCGGGATAAGGAGTTCGGTCTTACTGCTCCCGATCTGCCGTTCGAGGTGCCTGCAAAGGAATCCCGGTCATTCGGATGGTCTCTGACAGTCCCGGACGGCCCGGGCATAGTGGCATACAAGGTCGTAGCCGCCACTGACAAATTGTCTGACGGTGAAGAGGCTATGCTTCCGATTCTTTCCAGGCGTCTGTTCGTGACCGAATCATTACCTCTGCCAATTCGCGGACCGGCCACGAAAAACTTCAAGTTACAGAAGCTTCTCGATGCCGCCAAGTCGAATACGCTTGTCACGCAGGGGCTTACGATTCAGATGACTTCTAATCCAGCCTGGTATGCGGTTCAGGCGCTGCCATACCTGATGGAATTCCCGCACGAGTGTTCGGAACAATTATTCAATCGCATTTATGCTAATAGTCTTGCCCGATTCATCGCAAAGTCCGATCCTAAGATTCGCAAGGTTTTCGACACATGGAAAGCCGATGAAGCCCAGGGCGGCAAGGCACTTCTTTCGAATCTGGAAAAAAATCAGGATCTCAAGAGCGTTGTTTTGCTCGAAACTCCATGGGTTTGCGAGGCAAAGACTGAAACCGAGAACAAGCATCGTGTCGGCTTGCTGTTTGACGAAAACCGTATAGACGGCGAGCTCAGCCGCGCCATGGAAAAGCTCAAAAAAATGCAGGCGGCAGGCGGTTACTGGCCCTGGTTCCCTGGTGGACCGCCGAACTCATTCATCACGCTCTACATAACGACCGGTTTCGGCCGCTTACGGCATCTCGGCGTCGACATCGACACATCTGCGGCTTTTCGGGCGCTCGATCATCTGGATAGCCAGTTGAACGAGCGGTATCAGCAGATCCTTCATTATGGAGACAAGAATGCCAACAATCTCTCAGCCGATATAGCGCTATATTTCTACGGTCGCAGTTTCTTCATCAAGGAGAAGCCAGTCGCCGCGATTGCCAGGGATGCCCTGGAATATTTCAAGGGGCAGGCGCAGCAATACTGGTTGAAGCTCGACAACAGGCTTTCGCAGGGACACCTTGCTCTCGGATTGTCTCGGTTTGGCGACAGTGTACTTCCCGCCAAAATCTTCGCGAGCATCAAGGAGCGCAGCGTAACGGAAGAAGAAATGGGACGCTTCTGGCGTGAAACGGAGCTTTCGTGGTGGTGGTATCGTGCTCCGATAGAGACGCAGGCAATCATGGTCGAGATGTTCGACGAGATCGGGCATGATGAGGCCGGCGTTGAAGAGTGCAAGATCTGGTTGCTTAAGCAGAAGCAGACGCAGGACTGGAAGACCACGAAAGCAACCGCCGATGCAATCTATGCTTTACTACTCAAGGGAGACAAGCTGCTTGCCTCAGACAAGCTCGTGAAAGTAAGCCTGGGCGGTATCGAGATCCAACCTGAAAAAGTCGAGGCCGGCACCGGTTTCTATGAAAA
Organism: Candidatus Rifleibacteriota bacterium; assembly: GCA_015233155.1. GTDB lineage: Bacteria > Muiribacteriota > Ozemobacteria > Ozemobacterales > Ozemobacteraceae > JADFYG01. The sequence continues at coordinate 5,452 of JADFYG010000041.1, read as the reverse complement.
GAAGTTTGCGGGGCCTGATGTTAAGCCGGCGATGGGCGATGTCACTGTAAGCAAGGAAGACAAAGGGATTGCATGGGGTGGATTGCATTGGCAGTATCTGGAAGACATGACCAAGATCACCCCGCACGAAACCAATCTCAAGCTCAAGAAGACACTGTTCGTGAAGAAAGACACGCCGCGCGGCCCTGAAATTTCCCCGGTAAAAGGAAAACTCTCAGTCGGAGATCTGCTGGTGATCCGAATTGAACTGCGTACCGATCGCGATATGGAGTTTGTCCATATGAAGGACGGTCGCGGTTCTGGTCTTGAACCGGTTGAAGCACTCTCCGGTTATAGGTATCAGGACGGGCTCGGATATTATCAGTCTCCACGGGATACCGCGACACACTTCTACTTCGATTATCTGCCGAAGGGTGTCTACGTCTTCGAGTACAATCTGCGTGTACAACACAAGGGTAGCTATCAAACCGGCATGGCGGAAATCCAGTGCATGTATGCTCCGGAATTCGGAAGCCATAGCGAAAGCTTTTTGTTGGAAGTCGAGTGACGTTCTTCCGTTCGCAGTGATGTGAAAACGCGCTCCACCTTAGCTGGTGGGGCGTGTGCTTTTATTGAGTGGAGCCGGAAGCCTGCAATTCGAATCATAATAATTGATAGGAGTAGTCGATATGCGATATTTGTGTATAGTGCTGGGGTATCTGACCGGAAAATGGAATGTGAAGTGTTCAGAATGCGCCAATCTTGATTCTGACGGGAAATGCTACGGGCATAAAATGCCGACTGATGTTATTAACAGGGCCATCTCGTGCGGATTTTGGAAGAAGCGATGATCATATAGTGTGGAACATGCGCCAGACCTGTTGTAATATCAGACTCTGGAATGCAGTATCAATCTGAAATCATAGGTACCGACGGCAATGCTTTTTCCCACAACAATATTTCTAAATGCATTCCTGCTGTTTTTATTACAGCCGATCGTTGCACGCATGTTGCTGCCGAGCCTGGGAGGTGCACCCGCAGTCTGGAATGTCTGCATGTTGTTCTTCCAGACGCTGCTTTTGTTTGGATATCTATATGCTGATCGAGCCATCTCCGGATGGGGAGTTCACGGTCAGTCCAGGCGCCACCTGTTGCCGATGCTTGCAGTTCTTCCGTTTCTTCCGTTTGCTTTGCCAGGCAGATTAGCCGGAGAGCTTGTCCATGCACCGATATCCGGTCTGCTTCACGTTCTACTCGTCGGGATTGGTCTTCCTTTTTTTGTTCTGGCCGCCGGTTCTCCGATGCTGCAACGCTGGTTTTCCGTTCATCCTTCACGGCGGGAAACTGATCCATACCGGTTGTCGATGGCTGGCAATGCCGGCAGTCTGATAGCGCTGCTCGCTTACCCTCTGATTATCGAACGCGTTTTCCCTCTGGCGGCTCAGGCCCAGATCTGGAGCGTCGGCTACCTGTTGCTTTTCGCCATGACAGCGGCGTGCGCATTTCATCTTCCCCGGGATTTGGCAGTCGAAGTAAATATGAATGCTGACCAGCCTTCGGTCGGCGATGCGTCTGAGCTTCCCGCTATACCCCTGACGGTAAAAAAATCTGTTGAAGGTGCTATTGAAGAAGAGCCAGGTCCGACATACCGACAGGCCTTGTGCTGGGTCGGTCTTGCATTCATTCCGTCGAGTCTGTTTCTCGGCATCACAACCTACATTTCGACGGATATTGCAGCCATACCTCTGTTATGGATTCTGCCTCTGTCACTGTATCTCGCATCTTTCATAATCGTTTTCTCGCGGACATACGAGTCGCTGCATGCAAGATTGGTCGAGGGAACAGCAGCCATTCTGTCTCCCATGCCGTTGCTGCTGTTGTTTCGATTTTCTTTGCCTTTGGGTGTCCTTGTGGTGTGTCATCTTTGTTTCGGTTTCATACTGTTTCTGATCTTTCACGGTGAACTCGCTCTGAAAAGACCGGCATCACAGCATTTGACCGCATATTATCTTTGGATGTCCGTCGGTGGCGCTCTTGGTGGCGTGTTCAACTCATTACTGGCCCCCTTGTTATTCACTACATCGGCGGAGTATCAGTTGACTCTTGCACTGGCTGCTTTTTTTATGCCGCTTGTGCCGGCACGACTTTCGTGTTCGTCTGTTAATTCGGGGCTTTGTTCCAATCTCGATAAAACATCTATGCATAGAGCAAATGACGCATCTTTGCACGCTATGGCATCGGGGTCCTCTGAACTTCAAACTGCTTATCCGTCGTGGCGGCGGTTGGTGAGACATGCTTCATTGTGCCTCATATTTGTTTGTTTCTGGTGGTTTGAAGCTGATTTTCGCGTGGCGAACGAGACAAGCGTCAAAACAGCTATCGCATCGCTTTTGACCGGTATTTGGATTATTGGTCTCGTCTTGCCACGTTTTTTTCGAATTGCACTGCCCATCCTGCTTATTGCCGGAATCTGGTTTTCTTTTGACGGCCGTGAGGTTCTGTACAGAGAAAGATCTTTCTTCGGAGTTCACACGGTTCAGCGCGATACTGACACCAATGTACATCTACTGAAACACGGCAATATTCATCATGGCTGGCAAAGCCCTGCATCATCGTCAAGGGGGATCCCGCTTGCTTACTATGCTCGCAGTGGCCCTGCGGGTCGCATTTTCAGGGAAATGCGGCGACGTTATTCCGACACGAATAATCCGGCCAGAGTTGCCTTACTGGGCCTGGGAACCGGTGCGTTGGTATCTTATGGCACGCCTGGTCAGATTTTCGACATATTTGAAATCGACGAAACTGTTTCGCGCATTGCGCAGAATCCTGATTACTTCAGTTATCTTTCTGACAGCTCCGCGAGCATCTCTGTACATATCGTCGATGGGCGCATGGGGCTTGCCTCAGCCCATGGAGTATATGATCTTATCGTTCTCGACGCCTACTCGTCCGATGCAATTCCGCTGCATCTTACAACGGTCGAGGCGTTGCGAATATACCTGGATCGGCTTGCATCAGATGGTCTGCTGGCATTTCATATATCCAATCGCTATTTCGATTTAGAACCGGTTCTTGGAGAGCTGGCAATCGAAGCGAAATTGGTCAGCCGTATCTGTATCTGGCAGCTTCCGGCAAAGCTTCCACCAGATGAAGAGAATTTACGGCCCTACGTGAATCCCTCAAATTGGGTCGTATTAGCCCGCTCAACAAAGGCTCTCGGGAGCCTTGCTGACGACCCCGCCTGGGAGCCCTGCCGTCTCATTCCTGGGACAACCGTCTGGCGTGATGACTTCATAAACCTGCTCGGTGCTTTGAAACGCTGAACTGGTAAGCATCTTGTTAAGATAATATGAAAATAGAGAAACTTGCAAAATTATGTGGTAATTATGAGTGAATGCGCAGCGTCCATTTGTAGGGGCGGGTTTCAAACCCGCCCCGGCGTGATGTTTCGTGAATATTGCAATTGCCTCAATAAAATATGAGAGAATGGTCGCTGACCCCATTTTCTCGGAGTGAGTATTTCAAATGATTCAAAATATACTTCTTGTAAGCGATGTTCATGATAATAAATTGGAAGAAGCGGAAATTAACTCGGTTGTAAAGGGTTCAACTGTAAATGCCGTTCTGTTTCTTGGGGATGTCCAACAGTCTATAATGGAATTCTGTAAAACCCGTTTCTATACTGCTTATTTTTTTGGAGCCGTAAAAGGCAATCACGATGACCGAGTTCCGTTTCCGCCATTTGTAACTCCGCTGAATATGGCCGTTGAAAATTGCGGAACTCTCAAAATCGCGGGAATTGACGGATGCCTGGCATATAAGGATGTCGGACATTTTCTTTTGTCCGATCTTCAGATATTCGAAATGCTTCAAACTCTTCCGGATGTTGATTTATTGATTACTCACGGTCCGCCAAGTTTTCACGCCAAGGATGACGGTGTCCATTTCGGGAGTGAAGCTCTCGCAAAATTCATTTTAGACGGGCATTGCCGGTATCTGATCCACGGGCACATCCATGAGGAAAGAATTACCCCCATCGGAAATTTCGAGGATCAGCGCTATGCAATTTCGGTCAGGAAGTTAAAAATGATCAGGGTTTGATTGGTATTATTACAGATTTTTCAGGAAGAAAAAAATGGTAGAAGAAAATGAGTTCGACAAGGTAAAAATAATAAGACTTGCAAACCTAATACTGTCTCAGGCCGCAACTAACGGAGTGAGTGAAATTCACATCGAGCCCTTTGAAAATGATGTAAGAGTGCGCTACAGACAGGACGGCGAACTTTTTAACGCCTTGGAACCACCTAAAAGTGTATTTCCCGACCTGGTAGCTCGACTTTTTGAGATGGCATCGATTGAGGCAAGTTTCGAAGTTTGTTGTAAACTACCAACAGATGGGTGGTTAAGACTTAAAATCAACGGAAATTCATTTAACTTTATACTCTCTTCCGTTCCTACTGTTTGGGGACCCAAAATTTGCATCAGGGTTTTAAAACCTTCCGAAGTTCGCTTGAATATTGATTACCTCGGAATTGATCCGATTGCCAAACGCAGGTTGGATGAAGCGCTACAGAAGAAAGCCGGACTTATCATACTTGCAGGACCAACCGGGTCCGGCAAAACCACGACTCAAATGTCCATCCTGAATTTTCTGAATGCTCCGGATAAAAACATTCTTACAGCGGAGAGCCCCGTGGAATATTTAATTCCAGGGGTAAACCAGGTTAATTGTAAGCCTGAAATAGGCTATTTCGAGGCCATGGTTATAAGAAAATTTATAGACCAGAATTCCGATGTCATAAAGGTCAAACTGGAAGACTTCGAAAGAGTGAAAGAGGCTTTCCGGGCTGCTTCGAAAGGCACACTTGTATTGGGAAGCATGCACACTAACGACGCGCCCTCTGTTTTGACCAGATTGATGAACACTGGCATCGAACCATTTTGGATCGCGGATTATGTTTTTTTGATACAAGCGCAACGTCTGGCCGGAAAGCTTTGTCCAAATTGTCGAGAAGAGTTCAAGCCCTCTTCCGGAATTTTGAGGAGTTTCAACATCAATCAGGGACTTCTTGAGAGAATCGGATTTCCGGAAACAGATCCTGCGAAAATAACTTTTTTCAAATCCCATGGGTGTGAACTCTGTAAAAAGGGATTTTCAGGCAGGGTTCTTTGTTGTGAAAGCCTTAAAGTAACCGAGGCCATAAGAGAACTTGTCATGAGAAAACATGAGTATAAAAATATGCTGGGAGATATTCGGCAAAAGGCATTATCCGAGGGAATGATTACGTTGCGGGAATCCGGTATCAGAAGAGCTCTGCTTGGGGAAACAACACTCGAGCGAGTGGGTCTTATTCATACATAATAATTTTATGGACTGGGGATTGAACCATGGCAGGAACAGATCGCGCAAAAATCAAATCTGGAAAGCGTCGTTAGTGTGCATGCTTCCCAATACAAGTGTGCCTTTCGAAGC
>JADFYG010000040.1:475-59024 GCA_015233155.1 Candidatus Rifleibacteriota bacterium | reverse complement strand
CGAGATGGCCGGAGACAAGCCTTCCCACGCGATGCTGACCGGCGGTCGCGCCAAGGGTATCGAGCCGATCGAAAACCGCCTGGTAATCACGAGCAATTTTTACGGGCTTGAGCGTGATCTGATCCTGGCCGACATCGCGACGGACGGCAGGCTGCTCGCAAACCGCACCTGTCCGGAGGTAAGATTTTCCTATCTGCGTTTCGAGCTGTTCAAATGTGTAAAAATCGCGGCCTTCTTCATGGGTCTGCTGGCTGGGATGTATTTCATATCAGGAGCATATTTCGGATACACGCCAAAGTCAGTAGCTGCCCTGCTGCTCGTCCTGGTTCTGTCCTACGCCGACCTCGCGCTGGAAGACATCGGAGATTCCGCCAACTTCGGCATCTGGCTTGCTCTAATCGGAGGCGTCATCTGGAAGATAGGTCTTTTTTTCAGTAAATATTCGCAGTCTCCGAGTGATTCGACGCCGAATGGCGGTTCTGCGATCAAACCACCGCGACCGTCTAAATCAGACACCAGCGGCGCCGTTATAGCAAGTCTGATCATCGCGCTGTCACTGCTGTTACCGGTGGTCTGCAATGCGCAGCCTGCGACCGCGACCGCGTCCGTCGAGCGGGAAATTCGCGTAATGGTTCCGTTCGCTGACCTCTCGAAGGTCGTAGAACCAAACGAAAAGATGGTAATTTTACCGGTAGAGGATTACCGATATTTGCAGGAGCTTGGCGTAGCACGAGCTCCCGAGCCTGAACGAGCTCCATGGGACTACATCGTGCGCTCAGCCGGATATCATGGACATGTGGAAGAACGCGGGGTGCGTTTCACGGCGGAATTTCAGATCGATCTGTTAAATGACGGTTGGAAGAAGGTTTGCCTGCTCTCGTCTGACGCGGTACCATCTAAAGCGCTCCTCGACAATCAGGCCATCGCCCTGGATCTCATCAGCTACCAGAGCGGCAGTTCCGGCGAAAACGCGTCCGGCTATGGATTGATTACGCAAGCCACCGGCTCCCGGCGTCTCGAAGCGACTTTTTTCATTCCATTCCAGGGCAAAGACCTGACGGTACATCGATTCGATCTGCCGATTCTGCCGTTGTGTCTGTCCAGTCTCGATATCGATGTTTCAGAACCCGATGCGGAAGGCTGGATCGACCCCGGAGTCCTGTCGGTCAAGAGTTCCGGAGCCACGGGAACGGCTTTTGCAGCTCTTCTTCCGCCGACGTCACGCGTCAGATTTGAATGGTTCAGGCGTGTGACGCGTCCCACATCTGAATCCGACAGTTTTCCTCCGGATATGATCGTAAATGAGTCCATCGCGTCGACCACAGCGTCCGCTACTGCCGAGAAACTTGCCGGGAAAGAATCGGGGGTTGCTTCGCGCCCCGAGGTTCTCCGGGAGGAAACACGCGTCCTGTTGCGCGAATCCGGCCTGTTATCCTTCGAAGAGGGTTTCGTCCGCGGAAGACACCGATATCAGCTTGAAGTCACCGGCGGCGAAGGTATTGCGAGTTTTGCATTCATGCTTCCGGACGGAGTGACCGTATTGAAGGTCGATGGCCGTGCAATCGAGGATTGGCGTGTCGAGGAGTCAGCGGCAACACAAAAGCTGCGTCGCCTGCAGATTGCGTTCAATTCGCGCATCAAGGGCCGCAACGAAATGAGTATCGAGTTCGAAAAGGACGTCGCCGATCGCGAAGAGGTCGTCGTTGAGGCGCCGGAACTGGTTCCGATGAATGTTGACCGGGTGGTTGGAACTCTCGGCATCGCCTGTCTGCCCGTGCTTGACCTCGCGGTGAATTCGCCTCCGGAGGGATACAATCCCATCGATATCGGCGAGTTTTTGCGCGAGTATGCAGGTACAACCCCGGAAAAAACACCGTTCGCATTCAAATTCATACGTCATCCGAACAAGCTGATACTTAACCTGACACGGCCGCGCGATGTCGAAGTGCAGGCTTCGATTGTCGACAAGACTGAAGCAATGACCGTGCTTAACAAGGACGGCTATCTCCTGACCCGTGTCGCATATGAAATTCGTAATAAATCGGAGCAGTTCCTGAAGCTGAAGTTGCCTGTTATTGACGGCAAGCCGGCCGAGCTCTGGAGCAGCGAGGCCGCCGGACAACCGGTGAAGGCCGGTTTCGACCGGCAGACCGGCATGTACAACCTTCCTATCATTCGTTCGCCGGTCCAAAACGGAGAGGTCATGTCGTTCCCTGTAGAGATCGTATTCGCGATCCGCATGAGTCAGCCGGTACAGCCGTTAATGCCGCTTTCGTTGTCCATGCCATGGGTTCACCTGACCCAGAGCGAGATGAGCTGGGTCGTGTATCTGCCTGAAGGGTATGAATTGATGCGTGGCCAGGGGAATGTTGATTTCAACATGAGCACGGCAAAACCGCAGCAGAAAATGCTTGACGGATCACACGTATTCGCGGCCAGTGGCGACGCCATGGCTGATTCCAGGTCTCAGGCTACGTTTGCAGCCTCTCATCGTGACGAGGCGCAAAAGGCTAAAACAAGTTCGAACCTGATGACTCCACCACAGGCAACGGCTATTGGAAACGACAGATTGTTCAGCATTCTGGGTTTGCTGCCGGTCAAATTTACTCTGCCGGTCACTAATTATTGGACAGCCTTCACGATGCAGCAGATAGAACCGAAAGGTGATGCTCCGCATTTAGAAGGAACTCTGGTGACACCACGTGAAGGCGTCGGTCGCCTGTTGAGCTGGGGAATGATCGTGCTCGGCGCAATCGCGGGCATAGCGTTCCTATGCTTCGTAACGCTGCGTCGTCCGATGATCTCGTTCCTGATAGTCTGCATTTCGTCGTCTATACTGGCTTTTGCTCTGCTGATGAAACTTTACCAGGCGGATATCTCATTCAAGATAGGATTTTTGTCAGTGGTCATCCTGGGAACATTGAACCGGATATACCAATGGAAGCCCACAACAGCTTCAGATGCTCTAAACACGACGCAGAAGAAAACGACTGAAGCCACTCCAGTGAAAGAGGTATAATTCGGCGATGAGCGAAAACATTACTGGAATCAGCATTTCAACTCAGCGAATGATATTCGCGATACTGCTTTTCATAGCTTCAGCCATCCTGTGGGAAAGCTGGATCGTATATCCGATCAAGATTCTGACAGTGTTCCTGCACGAACTTTCTCACGGTATCGCGGCGCTGGCGACAAACGGTTCAATCGATCACATCGAGATCAGCTCGAACGAAGGCGGTGTATGCTTCACTCGCGGCGGAAACAGATTCCTGATTTTGTCAGCCGGCTACCTCGGAAGTCTCATCTGGGGAGCCGGACTGCTTCTCGCTGCCGCCCGCACCCGCCTGGATCGTGAAATCGTCGCCGCTCTCGGCGGACTTCTGGTGCTGGTGACGCTCGGTCTGGTGAGAAGTTTCTTCGGCTTTGCATTTGGAATCGGCGCAGGACTGGTTTTGATATTTTTCAGCAGGCAGTTCGGCGAGGCGGCATGTGATGTGCTGCTTCGCTGGATCGGGCTGACATCCAGTTTGTATGTCATTCTCGATATCAAATCGGATCTGATCGACCGATCGGTTCCGGACTCCGACGCATATAAGATAGCCGAAATGCTTCATCTGCCGAGCATGCTGGTCGGTGGAGTCTGGTTGGTGATCGCACTTTTCATTTCCTGGAAAGCCCTTTCGGCAGCCCTCCCCGGCTCAGAAGAAGGGGAAGATACTCCGCGTCTTCCCCGCGGGCAAGACCCCTTCGCCTGATTCTGCCCGCAACTTCGAGAATGAAAAAGTTCCTGGAGATGTGATACACTGTTTTCCAGAGTTCATTATAGAAAGAGGAGACAAATGAATATGCCCAACATCCGTCTCGTTCGTTTTTTCGCGTTGATCCTTTGCCTGGCTTTTGCGGCTCCTCTCGCTGCATACGATTACGGCAGACTGCTTCCGGAAAATCTTTTGTTTCTTGTGAAGGTGCGGCTCGAACAGGGTATTGCCGAGCTCAAATCGCCCGAATTCCCGGAGTTGGAAAAAACATTCTCCGCGATGGACGCCCGCATCGAAAAAGAGCTGGGTATGCTCCCGCAACGCGATCTTCATGAGGCTGGTCTTTACGTTGGTGACGACTTCGATTTCTCGGGTCCTCACCCGAAGCCACGCAACGCAGCCATTTTCGTTCTTGGCGCATTCAAGCCGGAGCTGCTCCTTCCGAATCTCGCCGAGATTCTTCCCAAACTCAATCCGCGGCACCCAATTTCGGTTTCAATCGAAGAATTCCAGGGCAAAAAGTTACTTGCTCTGCCACGCGGCCGTGTTTTTTTCAGAGACAATGAAACCTTCCTGGCTGGCCAGGAGAGAACCATTCGCGCTCTTGCCGCCCCCCAAATGGCATCTCCTGCTTCAGCGTTCGCATTCGCGGCGCTTCCTCCGGAGATGGCAACACAGCTCTCTGAATCTAATTTCATTGTACACCTGAATATCACACGCGCGCTCAAAGTGGTCATGACAGCGTTTCCGGCCATAAAAATTCCGATGTTTGTCCAGGACTGGTCGCAACGAATCAAATTCGTGACACTCTACGAAAACAGCAATATCCTGCATCTCATGATCGGGTATGATACCCCGGAAACTGCGGGCGTCTTCAAGACCAATCTCGAAGGATTCATGGGTTTTGCCAATCTGTTCCTGGAAAACCGGGATCGCAGTCTTGATGCACGCATTGCAAGCGGGACACTTGTTCAGATCCTGACCGAGTTCCGAACCCAAAAGATCCTGATTGCCGTTGCTCACCGAATGATGAAACGCTTCACCATCGAGACCTCCGGAAGCAATCTCATAGTAAAAATAACCGTTCCGCAGAGTCTGAAAATAAGTCCGCTGGCATTTACCGCAGCCGCTGGTATCGCCACTGCCATAGCGATTCCGAAGCTCGTAAACATGCGCCGGGATGCACAAAGGCAGTCGTGTCTCTCTACCCAGGCGCGCATTGCCCACGCAATAGAACGATATAATCTCGAAAACAAGGAACCTCTGAAAGCTCTTGAAGACAGCGATCTTCGCGCCGGTGGCAAACTGATTCCATTTCTTGGTTCGCCTCTCGAATCGGTGGAAGGTTGCCATTATGTGTCGACTGATGACCTTACAAAAGGCGGAAAAGTCGCCTGCATGCGACACGGAAGCGGCAAATAATACCATTTATGAAAACCATAATTCCAACAGGTCTTCCCGATGTTAAGCCTTCCCAGGATGAGGTATGCCCGACAAAAGCGCCATTGACACAAGTCTTTGGAGCATATTCCCTGGACACGATTAAAAGTGCATTCACAAGCTCTTTTCAACAGCTGGTCGAAAAGGGCAGGGAGTTGCAACAGGTAACAGATCACCTGCTGAACGGGACGGTAGCCCGGGATTTCCCGCGATGCGACCTGGTTGAAGGAAGTAACGAGTTGTTTGCCCTGTTCGAGTTGCCCGGGGTTTCCAAGGATGATTTCAAGCTCGAGATAGGTGGAGGCATTCTCACCGTCCGGGGAGAAAAAAAGAGTCGTATCCAGGGCCGAGGTGCCGAGATTTATCTTGGCGAGTGCTCCTACGGCCCATTCGAGCGAACTGTCAGTCTTCCTCTTCGCGTGGTTGAAGAAAAGGCGGTCGCCGAATTCACGGATGGCGTGCTGATCGTGACGATTCCCAAAATCGGCGTCGCTGATCGTCCCCGAATGAACATTCCGGTCCGATGAAACTATTCTGAAAGAAAAGACCTTAGTGCCGATCTCCGATGAGATCGGCACTTTTATTTACGTTTATAGCTTCCCATTTTTAGACAAATAGTTTAGAAATATAGTTAACGTACTGATATTCAACAGGAAGGAGATCTACATGTTGCAGACGTTCTCTTATGTAGCTCCGGACAGTCGCAAGGATCTGCTGGCCATCCTTAACAAGGAAGGCACGCGAGCCAAGATCCTGGCTGGCGGAACCGATCTGATGGTCGATATACGGGGTGGGAAAATCGCCCCCGCATTTGTTGTAGATATCAAAAAAATTGCTGATCTCAAAGGCGTGAGTTACAGCGCAACAGAGGGGCTTTCCATCGGAGCGGTGACGACGTGCATCGAGCTGGTTACCGATAAAACCATTGTCGCTAAATTCCCTATAATCGCGGACGCGGCAAGCCGCTTAGGCTCCACCCAACTGCGTAATCGGGCAACCATCGCGGGGAATATTTGCACCGCCTCTCCCTGCGCCGATCTCAGCTGTGCGATGCTCGCTCTTGGGGCTTCAGTCGAAATTGCCTCAATGACTGGCACGCGCATCGTTAAGCTCGCCGACTTTTTCACGGGTGTGAAGACCACCGTTATTAAAGCTGACGAACTGGTAACAAGGCTGATAGTTGCCCCGGAGCTGGTCAATGCTAAATTCGGCATGGAAAAACTGAAACGCATAAAGGGACATGATCTGTCTCTAGCCAGCGTAGCGGTCGTAAAAACCGGGACTCTTCTACGCGTCGCGCTTGGTTCCTGTGCGCCCACTCCCATCGTTCTTCCGGATTTTCCCGCGAACGCTCCATTAGCTTCAATCCTGGAAGTCGCAGGGAAAACGATCAAGCCTATCGACGACGTACGTGCATCGAAGGAATATCGTAAAATGATGATCATGACGTTCATTGAACAGATCATCTTACGGCTCTGAAGACCTTTCAGGCGTGACGTAGGGGCCGGCATGCCGCGCCCGGGAGGAAAACCAGTATATGAAAATAACGTTGACCATTAATGGAAGGGAATATACGCGCGACATCGCGGAAAACCGCACTTTGTTGCGGTTTATACGGGAAGACCTTGGATTGACCGGCACAAAAGAGGGCTGTGGAGCCGGAGAATGTGGCGCCTGCACTGTAATTGTGAACGGAAAGACCATGAACTCCTGTCTGATGCTGGCCGCTGAATGTTCCGGAGCGGTGATCGAGACGATCGAAGGCGAATCTGAGAGCGGTGAACTCTCAAAGATGCAGCAGGCATTCCACAAACACCACGCCGTTCAGTGCGGCTTCTGTACGCCAGGCATGATCATGTCGGTTAAGGCTCTGGTGAAAAAAAATCCCAAACCCACAGTACATCAGATCCAGGAAGCAATCGAAGGCAACTTCTGTCGCTGTACCGGTTATACGCAGATCATCGAGGCAGTGCAGGCGGGAACGGATCAGCGTGATGAACAGGAGGAACTGCGACGTGTTTGAGAACGTTCCTGATAATGGACTGAAGTATGTCGGCAAGGGAGTCGATCGCATCGACACCGTCGAAAAACTGACCGGGAAAGCGCTGTATACCTGCGACTGGCTGGTTCCCGGCATGTTGTTCGGGAAGATAAAGACCAGTCCGCACGCTCGTGCCAGAATCATAAAGATCGACACGAGCAAGGCTGAAAAACTTCCAGGCGTACATGCCGTAATAACAGGGAATGAACTCGACTACCGCATGGGTTTGTATCTTGTCGACAAACACATTCTCGCGAAAGGGGTAGTTCGTCATTTCGGAGAAGCTGTCGCCGCCGTTTCAGCTGAATCATGGGAAGTCGCCCATCATGCGATCGGCCTCATAGATGTCGAGTATGAAGTGCTGGAAGCAGTCCTTGACCCTGTCGAGGCATTGAAAGAGGATGCGCCGCTGGTACATCCCGACCTCGGGAAATACGATCATGTGCGCGAAGCCTTTACACCTGTTCCTGGCACTAATATCGCGAACCGAATGAAATATAGAAAGGGCGATCTCGAACAGGGGTTTCGGGAAGCGGATTTCATCATTGAGCGCCGATATACGAATCCCAGCGTTCAGCATGTTCCGATGGAAACCCACGTTTCAATCGGCCAGTGGAGCGTTGGCGACAAAATTTCGATCATTACATCCGCTCAGTCGCCGTTCACCGTACGCAATCTTTTCGCGCACTCGTTCAAAATTCCTCACGAGAACATACGCATACAGATTCCATACGTTGGCGGTGGCTTTGGAGGAAAAGCCGGCATTCATCTAGAACCACTTGCATGCTGTTTGTCCCGCAAGTCCGGCGGCCGTCCGGTAAAGCTGCAGGCAACGCGCGAAGAAGAGTTCAGCTTGCTCCCATGCCGTTCCGGTCTCGTCTATAACATCAAAACGGGAGTGAAGAAATCCGGCAAGATCGTAGCCCAGCAGATGACCATGTATTGGGATGCAGGTGCCTATGCGGATTACGCGGTTAATGTCACTCGTGCGTCAGGATACTCAGCGGCAGGTCCCTACGAGATTCCTAATGCGTGGGTCGATGCTTTGACGATTTATACGAACAAACCATTCGGAACGGCCTATCGCGGCTTCGGCCACGTTGAATTCTCGTGGGGTATCGAACGCCACATGGATCTCATCGCGAAAACCATCGGCATGGATTCACTCAAGTTCCGCCTGCTTAATGCGATGAAGCCCGGTTCGACCACGCTCACGGGCGAAGTGATTTCCGAGAATACCGGCAACGTCACACGCTGCATGGAGGCCGTCGCAGAGTCGATAAACTATGGCCAGCTCACAGGCGCTGAGAAGGCGCGCGAGAAAAAAACAGGGCGGAAAATCGGCAAGAGCGTTGTGGCGCTTCACAAGGCACCGGCAATGCCTTCCTTCACCGGAACTTCAGTCATTCTTCGCATGAATGAGAATGGTTCCGTATCGGCGACCTTCTCTTTGACCGAGATCGGAGCGGGCACCTATACGAGTGTCGCGCAGATTATCGCCGAGACACTTAAATTTCCGATCGAAAAAGTGCATGTTCCGATCGAGATCGATACCAACCACGATCCGTATGACTGGCAGACAGTTGCTTCAAAAGGTCTGCTGCTGACAGGCAATGCCGCGATCCTGGCCGCGATTGACCTGATTCGCAAAGCTTATGAGATTGCAGGCCAGGTTCTGCGTGCAAGCCAGTGTGATCTTGATCACGACGGCGAGAAGGTGTTTCTGAAACACCATCCTGCTAAATTTGTACCGTTTTCGAAGTTAGCGGTAGGATATGCGTATCCTGGCGGAAACGGAATCGGCGGCCCACTGATCGGCGTGGGCAGATATTGCGCACAGGGCCTCTCGAACCTGGACAAGGAAACCGGCCAAGGAAATCCAGCCCTCGACTGGACCTATGGAGCTCACGGCCTCATCGTTGAAGTCGATCCGAAGACCGGCGCGTACACTATCATCAAGGTCGCTTCAGCGTTCGACGTGGGTCGTGCCATCAATCCAGCCGCTGTGCGCGGACAGGCGATAGGCGGCATGATCCAGGGCCTCGGGACTGCGATGTTCGAAGGCTATTACTACGACAGGGCAGGCCGTCTGCTGAATCCGAGTTTCACCGATAACAAGATCCCCACATCGCTTGACATCCCGGAAGAAGTCGATGCGATCGTGGTCGAGACTCCTCAGATCGACGGTCCGTTCGGCGCTCGCGGGGTTGGCGAGCACTCGATGATTGCCATATGCGGAGCGCTCGGCAACGCCATTGAAAAAGCTGTTGGCGCCAATCTCACGCATATGCCGATTCGCCCCCAGGACATCTGGAAGGCCCTTCAAACTGGTGCGAAACCAGACAGTCCCGGCATTAGCGGCGACGTCGTAAACTTTGCCGAAGCTCCGCTATGCAGTACTCGACGCGACTCCGGAAAGCACAAAAAGCGATAAATTCTACGCTGGGGCGAGGCATGCCTCGCCCATGCAGTGCAACGTCAGACAAAGAGGCATTGAAATTTGTTCAATTTATGTCAGTAATTTCGACGTGTCCGCCAGGACTTTCCGTGGTAGGGCGCGACCGCCGGGCGCGCCGCGTATTTTGCAATGAGCTTTTTCGGCGGGCCCAGCGGTCCCGCCCTACCATTTGTTACAGTGCTGTTTTGTATAATAAACGTTATTATTGTGAAAATAAAGGCTGACAGACATGAAACGACGGCTGATTGAAATTGCCCTGGCAATGCCATTTGTTATAGCTTCGGCCATCTGCGCCCCAATCTCCGTTGGTGCGCAGGAGCGGCAGAGTGAAGTGCGATATATCCCGCCTCCCAACCTGGCAATTGAACTCATACCGAATACTACCGCAAAAACCGTAACCGCCACGGCCCCCTTCTCTTTGACCGGTACCATAAAACCCCTTGTCGGCAGTCCGAGAGATCTCAAGGTCTTTTTTGAAAGTTCGCAGAATCTTGCGGTTACGCCCGCTTCGGCATCGCTTCCAAATCTTGATTCCGGAAAACCAGCCGTATTCGATCTTCAGGTTAGTCCGGCCTTGGGAAAAGCCGATGAGGGGGGGACCTTTGTGCGTCTGCGTGTTATCTATAATCCGGATTTTGCGGCACTGGCCTCGTTTGTCGCTGATACAAAACTTTACCCGAATCAAATTGAACGTATACGTCTTCAGAAAATCATCAGACGCAATACTCGCGAAAAAGCAAAGCAAACCGATGCAGCGCGATTTTTCGTCCCGTAGCCCATATGTTCGATGTTATACTATAGTATGCTCTGACCTTTGACTATGGAAGGCCGTGACCGCCGGGCACGCCGAAGCGCGACACGGCGCGTCCAGCGATTGCGCCACAGAACGTTTAATGCGTTGGTCCTGCGGTTTGGAGGCCATATTTGCCGAGGAGATGCAGTTATGATTTCATGCCAGAATCCCGGTAATCACCGATCTTTTTTGTCTCCGCGGATTCGTTCCATCCATATAGCGTTGATCGGGGCGATATGTTTTTTCCTGTTTATTTCTCACGGTAGTTTCGGGCAAACGAATGATTCCACGATTTCCGAGCCTGCTTTAAAGCCTCTGCCAGCGCCGATGCAGGATTTTCATTTCGACTTCTATTATCAACGCATAGAATCAGTTGAAGTCGCCCAGAACGCTTCCGGTTCAACATCAGGCACGTCAGCCCAAGCTCAAACCGTGACGGGCTCCGAACCGTCCGACAAACCAATCGACCTCAACCAGAGAGCAGGTAACAAGGCCCCCGCTGATAGCCTGATTGAGGGAACCGCCACAAAGTGCTCCCAGGATAAGGAGTTCACCTATCACCTTTCCCGGACAAAAATCACCAGCGAAGATCAGCTTCTCCGTCTGATGGGCGTCGGTAACGACGTAAGCAAGCTCACGGATGGGCAACGTGCCCTGCTCGAAATTTACCGCGAATCCACTGATCCTCAATTCATCGCACGCATGAAATACGGCTTCCAGGACAAGGTTTCGGTTGTCCTTGCCGACACAAGCGGCTTTACGGGAGACAACATCCGACGTGATTTCTGGCCATGCAGTTATGGGGATATGATTCAGTTCAGCGCTGACTATTTCTCTTATGCTAATTCCGCGGACACCGCCAAATCCGTGTTCGTTCATGAGTCCGCTCACACACTGGATAAAACATGGCTGGAGTATGACAAGCCATACGGACTCGACGGTTCCCATTATGTGAACGAATTCGACAAGCCCAAGGCGGCTTTCATCGAAGGATGGGCGGAGTATGCGCAGTTTCTGCATTTTCCCGAAGAAGCATCGTTTTCTCGGCAGATTCTTTCCTACGTTCGCATCGAAAGCGATACGGTACCCGGAAGCTATACTCAGGTCCCCAGCTCTAGCCTGAGCGGCGCCGACTTGTTACGTGTCGAGGGTATCAACGCCTGGATTTTACTCCGTATCGCCCGGGGAACCACGAACGGTCCGGACAAAGTTCTTCAATCATTCAGCGCTAGCAATGCTCACGAACGCACGATAGCTGATGTCTTACGCGATTTCGTAACCCGTTTTCCGGACGATGCTATTGTTGCCGCACAAGCCCTGGACACCGAAACTCTCGGCAAGTTGAGCGACGATCAGATGATCGCCATGCTTGGGAATTCCCCGGCCATAGCCGAATTTCTCGTTCAACGCCGTGCCGCCGCAGAGGCCGCGAGGTTAGCCGCTATTGCCGAGACGGAAAGACTCGCTTCAGAGGCAGCTGCGCTGGCTGAAGCGGAAAGACTCGCCTCCGAAGCTGCAAGACTGGCCGCTATTGCCAAGGCGGAAAGGCTTGCTTCAGAGGCCGCAAGAATCGCTGCTGCCAAGGCCGCGAAAAAAACATCTTCATCCAAAAAAGTAAACGTTACGGCTACGTCGAAGCCCAAAACCAAACCTGGACAAAAAGTAGAAGTCAAGAAGGCCGGAGCAAGTCCCTTCTCCGAATAAGGGTGGTGGGGTAATTTAACTGATGCGGTTATTTTTGTGTTTTTTATCTGTGTTCATCCGTCTCCATCTGTGGTTAAATTTGTCGTCAGTTAAGAGTATGCCACTACCCGCATAGGAAATCAGCCTGACGCATTATTGCTGCTGGATTCGCCCGGATTCCCTCCTGTTTTCTCAACCACCGGGAACGGGTATGATCACAGGAGTATTCAAGAGTTCTCTTGCAGTAACATTCGGCGACGTGCTTATAAATATTCACATCAGACCGGAAGCTATACACCCGCTCGGAATACTGCTTTCTGAAGGTGAACTGCCGGAGATCCCGCACAAAACCCCCGTATATTTCGAATTCCCTGAGCTTCGCCTTGGAAATATGAGACTCAAACTGTGTTTTGATCCTGCGCTTGTTGCGGAGGTTTCAAACGATTCGGTGTTGCCTAACGAAGATAAAGAAAGCCACACGACCATTTTGCATGATTCCTCTAATCGTATTGAAAAGATGATAAAAAGCCTTGGGAGATACTCCGAGGTTGGAGATGCGTATTTGTTTGATCGCGAGACCCGTTTTTCGAATTCCGTTGCCGGAGTGATACGACTTTTACGTCTCGGATCACTGAACCTGCACGATTTTATTCCCGATTTCGGAGGTGGAGAGGGTCTCACGCCAGCTTTTGATGACTTTTGTACAGGTTTATTGCTCACTGATGTCTTGATTGCGTCTACTGATCACGCATATGCAACTGAAAGCCTCACGGGTTCGACGCCTTCCGCTTCACGCCTTGTACAAACAAATGACGGTTTTTTCACCGCACTTCACACGCGGACGACGCTTCCGGCATACTGGCAACTGCGATTCGCATCGTCAGGAACATCGTCCCTGCTGATCGAACGTTTTATGAAGAAATTACTGTATTCAAGGATTGCTGCAAGCGATATTCTCAGACTGATTTCGATCGGCCACACATCCGGGACCGACATTCTCTGCGGCATTCACGCCCGTTTGAATGCGTTTTCGCGAATAAACGCAGTCTGACGGTTAATCACATTTCCGGGTCAGGGTCGAAATTATTCATAATCTTTTGTGCTATTTCATTAAGCGCCGTACTATTAAAATGAGGGTTAATATTGTATGTTGCACCCAATATGGGCAAGGAATCTCCGTCAATCAAGACTGCATTATTATTCTGGCCACTGCAAAAGAGTATTTGATCAGGAATTACGAACTCCTTAACAAACGGATAACCTTGTGATATTTCAGAAACTTCCGAATTGGGAGAACCATCCGTTGCAAACCCTGATACGCACTTCAAAATATATTTCCGAAAAGATTGTATCTCCGGAATGTCATTTTGCATCATAGTAAATAATTCTGTTAAGTTGTCCAAGTAAACATGGTCATTTCCTTCAACATGTGTCCATTCTGGTCTGGTAATTTTTCCGTCTGACTCTCCTTGCGCCCAAACAAATCCAATTGGCACAAAATCCCGACTTTCTAATTCGCTGGAAGAAAATGCGTTTGGCAACACGTAATTTACGAATGCCCAATACATTCTTTTATACGAGGCAGATTGTTCCGGACTCCAATCCATATCACGATCAGTATTGTGTGCCAATGGAATGGCACCGTAAGCAAATTTTACAATGTAAAGTTGCTCATCCGGATACTGCTGCTCAAAAAGATACGCCAAAAAAACCTCTACTCCATGAGTGGTAACTGCGCATTGCAAAAATTGCCGCACTGGTGAAAATAAATCCAATTCTTCCCAATGCCCTTCATAAGGATTGGGAGTGACAAAATGAGACGTAGAATCCATACCTCCTGATTCCGCAAGATTGTCAACCCATACTTTTGTTTTAAAGGTATGACCATACACCTCCGGATACTGAATTTGAAGATCACTTTTTAAGGCTCTGCCACAAGCCTGTGATTGTCCTGCAATCACTATGACATATGGAGCTTTTACTGTTTTAAGATAATAAGACGGCGAAGAGAACTTTAATAACTGACCGTCTATCGACAGTTCACCAAAAAACTCAATACAGTAATCCCTGTTGGGTTTTGTCGTCCCTATTGTGGAAACGGTCAAAGTTTTTCCGCTCTGGGATAACTTCAGTTTTTCACTATCCAGAGCTAATGTGGTGCTGTTTCCCAACCGATTCAACCGAAGTGAAAATGACCCTGGTTTCGAGTCTATATTGCTGGCAAGAGTAACGACAAATGTTGCGATTTTAAATGGTACTGATGCCGTCATTGGTGTGTAGCTGTCTGGTGTAATGGTTGCCACCGAACCATCGCAGAGAGTTGTGGTCACGTTTGAAACAATGGACTGGCATATAATAGTTTTCTTCACCGAGCAATTTGCCCCTGAACCATACGTAATCAGCGCCGTATACGTTGTGACTCCGGAAATATCCTTTAATGTGTATTCGAAAGGGGGGGCCACAAATTCGACAAGTTTCTGGGAACTGCCCAGGAAGAGTGCGACCTTTACAACAGGATCAGAAGTTTTCGGAACATCAATGGATAATTTCAAATCCTGTCCATTCCAATAAGATCCCCCAATAAACGGTGAGGCCCAAATAAACATCCCGTTTGCGATTTGCCCGGTTGTCTGACTCGTTGCGGTTTCATACACGGTCAGGGAGGTCAAATCAACACCCACGATCGCCTGAGTTATCCGTTCCACCAGTGCACTGGATGACAAGGTGGAAAAATCTCCGGACGCAAGAAGGTTCAAAATAACCTGGACTATAACATCTATCTCTGTCTTCGATCCCTTCGGGGAAAGAAGAATAGTGTTTTCAACATTTGCGCTGAGATCGGCAGCACCATGGAAATCTGTGAAACTCCCAATTTTGCCGCCCTCAATATGAATGTCACCGATACATGTGAGTGCAGGCACAGCGTTGAAGATTGCCAGGGCAGTTCCAGAGGCGTCGGCGGAAACTGTTTTTGATAGAGTGATTGTTGGCTGGCTGGCATTGCCGAAGTTAACCAGCGTGAGTTTGAAGGTGACGCTGGGCGTGCCTGAAGCACCGGAGGTGCGAATTTCAGCGAGAGAATTCCCCGCCGCAGATTTCCTGGAAGACGAAGACGGAAGAACGATTCGAAACTTAACAGATTGCGCCGCACCGACAAGACTCTTCCCAAATTCGGAATTGTCTATTTCAGCCGGGCCTGCGGGGTTTTCTCTGCCCCCTCCGCTCCCACAACCAAGTATTCCAAAGATCAACACAAGGCCAAGCAGGAGAGAAAGCAAAAAGACACGGATTTTCATGAACTCTCCTCTCAGCATGGTTGAATATGACATTTCGTTTCCAGGCTCGTGACCCATAAGAGTGGGGCACTACTCCGATGGATTAAACGCTGACAAAAACGGAAGTAAAAAATAATACCCTAATCGAACAAGTTTGGAAACAATTCCGACAAGAGTGGATAATACTACGGTGCAACAATATGAATCTATGGTTATTCCAGGTGAAACCATCAATTGGCAAAAGTATTGGGCTATGCTAGGATTAACAGCGTGATGTTCACTTTGAATATGGCGCAATAATTCAGTTCCAGACCGGGTTTAATTCGATTTGATTCAACAATTTGCTGTTATACGAAGGAGCATGGAAAAAGGATGACCATCCGACACCAGATCCGCCAGAACACGTATTTTGATTCGGTCACATTAATGCTGGTCACGAACCAGGTAAAAAAAATTGAGGGTGTCGAGCTGGCCGTCGTCGGCATGGGAACCGACTACAACATAGACAGTCTCAAAAGACTCGGCCTGTACAAACACGAGTTCGACGCAATCACACCCGCCGATCTGGTCCTGTGCGTGCAGACGGCAGATGAAGCCAGTGGCGACGCGGCGCTCATTGCCGCTGAAAAACTGCTCACTGCCAAAAAGAATATTAAAGGCGGCACCAGCAGGGAAGCCATTCCCGTGAGTCAGGAAGCCAGCGCGAAAATGCTTGCCGGTGCCAATTTCACTCTCATTTCCGTTCCGGGTGCCCATGCCGCACGCGAGGCCACTATCTCCCTGAATGCAGGTCGCCATGTAATGTTGTTTTCCGACAATGTAACCATCGAGGAAGAACTGGCTCTTAAAGAGAAAGCTGTCGCCAAAGAACTGCTGGTTATGGGCCCGGACTGCGGCACAGCGATCATCAATGGAGTTCCGCTGGCGTTCGCAAATGTCGTAAGACGGGGAGAAATTGGCCTGGTGGCGGCGTCTGGTACAGGCTTGCAAGAGGTCACGAGCATCATTCATCGTCTGGGTTTCGGAGTATCCCAGGCCATCGGCGTAGGCGGTCGCGATCTATCGGAAAAGATCGGCGGCCGAATGACGCTTCTCGGAGCCCAGGCGCTCGCAAATGACCCGCAAACAAAGGCTCTGGTGCTGATTTCCAAACCACCCGCAGAAAAGACGCTCGAACATTTGTACCGTGAGCTGAAGCAGATATACAAGCCAATTGTCATCTATTTTATCGGTGCCGATCCGGATGAAATCCGCAAGGCAGGCTTCACACCCGCCTTGAATCTTGAAGATGCAGCGATAAAGGCATGCGAACTGGCCGGCAAAAAACCGATTTCCCCGCTCATGACCGATGATCAGATTGCAGATAAGGTTTCCGGTCTGCAACTTCCGGGGAAATGGCTGCGCGGATTGTATTCAGGAGGCACTTTGTGTGACGAAGCTCAGAGGCTTCTGTTTGACTCCATTCCTGAAATCACATCGAATACGCCTGTGAAAGGCGCAGCGAAGCTCGATGACATATTCAAGAGCGAGAAGAACGCCATCATAGATCTGGGCGACGACGAGTTCACGCGCGGCAAGGCGCATCCGATGATCGATCCCAGTCTGCGTCAGGAACGCATCGTCGCCGAAATGGCCGATCAGGAAACTGGGCTGATTCTTCTCGATATCGTATTGGGATATGGTTCCCACATGGACATGGCTGGCGAGATGGCATCGGCAATCGTTTCCGGAGAAAAAAGGGCCCGACGTCGCCCGGCGATCTTTGCGACTATCTGCGGAACCGAAGATGACCCACAAGTATTCTCTCTTCAAGCGAAGAAGCTCGAAGAAATCGGTGTTTTCGTTTTCCCGTCGAATGTCTCGATGATCAAGGCCGTGAAGGCAGTGTTCAGCCAATAGCGCGGGAAATGGGTAGTATTACCCCACTACCGAAGTTATCTGCGCCTCGGCGGTTAATCCCTTTTCGTTTTTCTCTATCTATTTCGTTAAAGCAGTTTTGAAATTTGTAGTGCAGGAAAACAAAGGAGTTTCATGAGATGATTCAACTAAACGATCTGTTCAATCAGCCGGTCAAGGTAATCAATGTCGGCATTCCCAGTTTTGCCGATGACCTCAAGAAGCAGGGTGTACCTGTTATCCACGTTGAATGGCGTCCACCAGCCGGCGGAAATAAAAAGATCGCGGCTCTGCTCGAACGCATTGAGCACTCCCAGGAAGTTTTTCATACAAGCAAAGGATGAACTGCAATCATGGTAAATAACGTGAATATTGAACTCGCCAATAAAGAAGCGATCAAGCTCATACAGGCCGCGCAGCCGATTATCAAAGGAGTCGGCGTGGCGCGAGACGTAGTGCCTGGAATGCGCGAGAACATGATTTTGCACGCCGGGCCGCCAATAACATGGGACCGCATGTCCGGCCCAATGCGCGGGGCTGTCATAGGCGGTATCATTTATCAGGGCCTAGCCAAAGATCAAGCTTCCGCGGAAAAGCTCGCCGCAAGCCGCGATATTGTCTTTGCACCGTGGCATGAGCATAGCGGAGTCGGTCCGATGGCAGGTGTCGCAACTGCCAACATGCCGGTTTGGATCATCGAAAACAAGACCCATGGCAACCGCACATACTGCACACTCAACGAAGGGTTGGGAAAAGTTCTGCGTTTCGGCGCCTTCTCCCCAGAGGTCATCGACCGCCTTCGCTGGATGCAGGATATACTGGGACCGGTGATTGCCGCAGCTCTTGAACTGCGCGGCGAGATCAACCTCAAGAGCCTGATTGCCCAGGCATTACAGATGGGAGATGAGGTTCATAATCGCAATCGCGCCGGAACATCACTCTTTTTCCGAGAAATAGCGCCTGCAATCGTTGATACCAAGTTCCGTGACGCTGACAAAAAGAAGGTTTTAGAGTTCATTACCTCCAACGATCATTTTTTTCTGAATCTCAGCATGCCAGCGGCAAAGGCCATGCTGCAAGCCGCCGAATGGATAAAGGGCTCGACGATTGTCACGACGATGTCCCGCAACGGCACCGACTTCGGAATCCGCGTTGCAGGATTGCAGGAGCGCTGGTTCACCGGGCCCGCACAGATGGTAAAGGGATTGTTGTTTCCCGGTTATTCCGACGCTGACTGCAACCCGGACCTTGGCGATTCAGCGATCACGGAGACGGCGGGTCTGGGCGCATTTTCGATGGCGGCAGCTCCGGCGATTGTCCGATTCGTAGGCGGCAGCGCGAGCCAGGCCTATGAAATAACGAACCGCATGTATGAAATCACGGAAGCCGAGTCAGAATCGTTTCAGATCCCGGCACTCGATTTCCGCGGCTCTCCGACAGGCATCAATCTGTTGAAGGTATGCGAACGCGACATTCTACCCCAGATCAATACTGGCATTGCTCATTGTCGGGCAGGTATCGGTCAGGTCGGCGCCGGTCTCGTGAATCCGCCATTTGCCTGTTTTGAAGCGGCTCTCGAGGCTTTTGCCGAAACGTATGCCCCCGTATTCCAGTAATACCAATCACACCAAGTTCGTGCGCACTCCCTGGGGAATCCTCCGGATCGACCACATGTATAGGGCTAACTGAGACTTGAGTGCATATATTTTCACCAAGGGAAGATCCTGTGTATTCGAACTTGAGGTTATCCTCGAAACTCCTGTCTGATTTTACCACTGGTGATTTGAGACGAGGTTTCACACTGGTTGAGCTATTCATCGTATGGGGTATTGCTTGGATTTTACTGGGTATTGCCGGACCGAATTTATCTTATAGTGACGTTCATGAAAACGGTCGATCATGTTTCGATGATCGCAAGAGTGTGGCAGAGGCCATAGGAAATCAGAGGGACGGAAAGGATTACGTAGCCACTTTTTCGGATACCGATTTGCGTAAAGATGGCGCGCTTGTTACCAGGGGAATTTTGCAACATCCAATTGTGAGTCACACCAGGAATATTGTTAGAATTGTTCCGGAATGTGTTTACGAAGCTCTTCCGATTGCGTCTGATCCGGATTCATTGCCCCCTGGAGTAGGCCGTGAATACGCTGTCGGCTTCGAAGATTGTGAGACGTTTAATGCTTCTTCTGAAATGCGATCTTTGCTCGAATTTAAACTTGGATCGGAACCACGGCTGATCAATTGCATAGTACATGGCCCTTACCGGGTTCCAGCCAGTTCATCGCGACTGATAACCCGTGTTGGAGTTGGGCATTACATATTTCTGTTTTTTTTTTACGGACCGATTCTAATTACGGGTATATTTTTGCTCCTCGTGGGAATAGCTTTGCTCTGGCGATTTTCAACGTTTATTTTATCTTTTGCGGGTGGCTCGAAAGCAAAAGAGCAGTCACACAAGAAAAAGGATTGGACGGCTCGCGGTCCTTCATGAGAGTCTTGTCATACTCGTCACCCATCATCTGAACAAGAGACATATTTGAACTCGCCATAGGCGCGCAGTTGCTGCAACTTCCCGGAGAATTGTTTTACTGTTTTCCTGCTCGCCTTCAGTATAACAAAATCATTTTTTTCAAACAACGCAGCTTCTATGTCGTGTCATTTAATTCTCGACAGGTAGGGCAGCGACCGCCGAGCGCGCCGCTTTTTGCCATGTGCTTTCCCTGCTGGCCCGGCAGTCCAGCCCTGAGATTCGTTGCAATCAGACTATTCAAGCTATTCACCGGCGGAGAATTAAATAACTCTGGTTTCTATGCTTTTCGAGCAGGCACTTTGCGAGATGATACAGAGACAATGGAGTCGAAATTAATCCCATGCCAATGAGCATCAGAGCCAGGCAAAAAACTGCTGCCGGAAAAAGTGGTCTGCCCGAACTATACCAGAAAAGCATACCGAAGGCATGAATCGCCAGAATCCAGGCTATATAGGCCAGAAACGGCCAGAATGACACGGAAACAGGATCAAAGCCAACTTCGTCTGAGGCGACTTCTTCGGGGGGAAAAAGCTCATTTCCTTTTGAGATATATCCGGTCGCTTCGCCTTCTCGTCTGAATATACCAGGAACGCGGCCGGTAACCACATACCACCAGGCGACGAGCAGTAACGCGATCACAATTGTGACAGCCACGCACGGCAAAAACGGAGGAAGATGCTTTCCGCCGTGATCATCATTGGTGGCAGCGAAGAAAAAAAACAGATAGATGGGAATGGTGACGCGCCACCAGACCCATCGACGCTCTTCAGATGTCAATCGTATGTCCTTGATGTAACCCCGACGGCGAAGCCAGATGACCCAGACCACGAGAATTGCGGCCGAAACAGCAAAGAGGAGGAACCCCGCTGCGGGAGACCAGGGACGACGCGAAGCGACCCCAAAGGCCGTAAGTGTATAAATCGGTGCCGCAGCCAGTGCAAGAAGATCCCGAAAACGTGAGATGGATATCGGAAGTGGGAAGCCAAGCAAGCGGCGGGCAATATATGCAGGAAGCATGAATGAAAAAAATGGATGGAATCCCATGACGACAAACAGTATCTGAAGGGGTGCCAAGCCCCAGACGCGGGGCTCATCAGGTGATAACCCGTAGAAAACCACCTTTGCGACGTATGTTTCCGTTATCAGACCGACGAAGAGGCCACCGATATACCAGGCAAAAAAACGTCGTTCCCCGGAACGCACCAAGGCATCAATGGTAAACAGAAAAATGAGGCCATACACTGGATAAGTAGTCGGAAGAGCCAACGCATACGGTATATTGAAACTACACGCCTCAGAAAGAAATACTCCGATAGCGGCAAAAACCAGAAAAAATCGCAGTCTTCCCGACTCCATCAATATCCTCCACATGAAAACACCTGAAGCGGCAAAAACCGCTTCAGGTGTTTTCTACAAAAAGCAACGCTCAGATTATTTCAGAAGGCCATAGTTACGCAGGAATGCGTCCTCATTGAATTTTCGTCCAAGGAAGGTTTCGATCTGAGCATCGGTATCGGGAACGCGGCCCTTCGAAAGAATCAGCTCCCTGTATTTGCGACCGGTTTTCGGATCAAACAAGCCATTCTTCTCGAATTCCGAGAAGATGTCCGAGGAGATTACACGGGCCCACAGATATCCGTAATACCCGGCGTCATATCCACCCATCAAATGACCGAAACTTGCCTGCGGATGCACGCCATCCGTCATCGGAATAAACATGACGTCCTTCATCAGATTCTTGTACACATCAGTCGTGTTTTTCAACATGGTTGTGTGAATATTCATGTCGAAGATGCTGAAGAATAGCTGTCGTAACTGGAACATACCGGCATCGAAGTTCCTGTTATCGATCATACGCTTGATAAGATCATCAGGCAGTTTTTCGTCATGGTTCTTGTAGTGCCCGGAAACGCGCTTGAGGACTTCCGGACGCCAAACCCAGTTTTCCAGTAAAGTCGAGGGGGCTTCGACAAAATCCTGATCGACGCTGGTTCCGGAAAAGCTTTCATATGGAGAAAGCGAGAAAAGATTATGCAACGTGTGTCCGAATTCATGAAAGATCGTTTCCACATCGTTATGACTGAACAGGGACGGAGAGTCTTTACTGGGTTTCGGAAAATTGCCGACAATGGCGGCTGCGGGCTTTTGATAGCTGCCATCAGCCAGACGGCGTCCCTTCCGGATATCAAAACAGGCCATGTGCTTGTATTTGCCATCGCGGGGAAACAAATCCAGATAAAAATACCCTATGAGGCTGCCATCCTTGTCCTTGACTTCATATCCGACGACATCCGGGTGCCAGACAGGCAGATCGGCCTTCACGAATTTGACTTCGAATATCTCTTCAAATATTCCCAGCATCCCTGGTACAACTATTTCGAGCGGGAAATACTGTTTTACTTTTTCTTCGTCGAGTTCGAGATTCAACTTGCGGAACTGATTGTTCCAGAATCTCCAATCCCATGCATTCATTTCTTTTTGGGCGGGAGCTTTTATTTCCTTCGCCTTCAGTTCCAGGCGGGAAGCGAGTTCCTCTTTGCCTTTGGGAGCGAGCTTCTCACGCAGACGATCGAGGAAGGAAACGACAGTCTCAGGCTTTCTGGCCATGTGATCCGCGAGAACAAATTCCGCATGGTTTTTGTATCCGAGCATTTTAGCCATTGAATCGCGCAACTGCAGTGCCTCTTCGAACAGCGCCACATTTTCGCTGGCACAGCGGTTATTGAACTTGTATTCAATTTTTTTACGCGCATCTTCATTCTTTGCGTTGTCCATAAACGGCAGGTATTCCGGATAATCGAGAGAAACAAAGAAGTTACCACTTTTTGTTTTTTCGAGTTTTGCAATGTAATCGTCGGGCAAGCCTGCGAGCTCTTCTTTTGTAACTTCTATTCCATCCTTCAGATCGCGCAGGTTTTTCGCAAATGCGATTTGTATGCTGACAAGTTTTTTCTTGAGCTGTTTGAACTCATTGAGCTCCTTTTCGGGCAGTCCCAAACCGCTGCGCTTGAAGTCAGTCAGAGTGCGCTCCAACAGGAATGCATCAATTGACGCGAGTTTCGGAGAGGTCGAAGCAAGCTCGTTTACCGCATTGTACAAATCGCGGCGGCTGGATATATCAACCAGATATGAACTGCAGTCTTCCTCAAGCTTGCTTGCGGCATCGCGAGTCGCTTTGTCAGGGGAAACGCTCGCCATGAACTGGGGAATCGTGACTGTGTCGTTATAATCGGCGAGCGCGTTTTCCAAAGCCAGCATTGTGTTGTCGAATGTGCGTGCATCAGCGGGAACCTTGACGATCGCTTCAAGCTTTGAATCAAGAGTCAGCCGAGCCGCCGACGCGACTTTGTCGATGTCCGCCACCGAATAAGAAAACTGCAAAAGAGGGGGAGCAGAAGCCACCTTTTCGGTGGAACCCGACTGCGCAGAGGGGGTCGCCATCTGAGCAAAACCAGATACAACGCCTGCAAACAGGAAGATCAGTGAAAGATACGGAACCAATTTTGTCATGCATGGAACTCCTGATGTGAAATAACCTTCTTTGTATGAAAAGGCTTCTACTGCCATCTTGTCAAGCTAACTTCTTCTCACGCGCCTGTCAAGAAATACAAGTACAGAAGTACAAGCCCTAAGACATGGTCCTAGGGAGATATCGATTCAGGGATCCTTGCTGCGCATTACTTTCAGCAGGCGTGAGGCCAGAAACAGATTCGGCAACTCTTCGACCCGCCACAACTGAGCGTCGGCCCCGGAACAGTCACGCGGCCCGTGCAGGTCTGGGCCTGGCCGCAGGAGCCCCCCGCAAAAGTCCATGCGTCGAAAGATCTTCATCAAGATCTTCCCAATGAATACCAAAGCCGCCGCCGCAGAGTGACCAGTTGTTTCTCTGTGCCGGCGTGGCATGAAGCAACCGCGGGTACCATGTGAGCGGAGCGGAGATACTCCTTCCATCCATCAGATCGACCACGATCGTTTCCTTTGAAAATCTGACGGCTTTCACCATTTCACCGGCATTAAGACTGGAAAAATTCATTCCAAACCTCCAGAAATTCTTTGCTGTTTCGACTGACGATCGACTCGATTTTTTTCAATTCCGTGGGAGAAAAGCCTATATTATGTGCCAGACTGACAGGATCAAGCCAGTATTTTGCAGAGAATTTCTCTCGATCCACGTGAATATGGGCGGGTTCATTGGGCTCGTGGCTGAAGAAGTAAAACCTGTAAGGCCCGATTTGTCCGACTCTTGGTGTCATTTCTCATCCTTTGGCTCTCATTGATTCTACACTTTATTGATTTCGAGATCTATGATTAAATCGCATCACTCGATGAGACTGTGAGAGCCGCTTACATTAACTGAAAATACAGGAATTCCTGTCGAGCGGCGAATAAAAGATGCGGTTGAACCGAAGAGCCTGCTCCATAGCGTCGGCTGGCCGCGACTTCCCAGCACAATAAGGTCTATCTTTTCCGTGGTCGCTATTCCGGCGATTTCGTCATCAGCCTCTCCGCAACCAATGCAGGCTTTACAGGTGAGGCCCGTTTTTTCCACCTCGATTCGAAGATTTTCCAGATACTCTCCGTGGACCCGGGCATCGCGATCATCCGCGAGAACTCCGATGAATCGGCCGGTAGCGCTTTCTATTACACTGATAAGAACAATGTCTGCCCGTGATGCGCGTGCCATAGGAACAACATGAGCAAGAAGTTCAACGTCTTCCTGTATGGTTTCGATAACGACGCCGATTTTATGCGCATCCGGGGGAAAACTGACCAGTGGAACTTCCTCGAGAAAATGCGGCGTAATTGCCCGGACAATTTTCTTGCGAAACCCCTTCCAGCGACTTTCGAAGATCATCCAGATCAGAAGTGGAACAAGAAAGATGCTGGCAGGAAGAAGAAGATAACGAACCACCGCCCCTTCAATGCCCGTCGCGTAAAACCCGCTCAGTATCGTCTCTAGTACCAGTTTAAGATTCAGTCCGATGATCAGCATGGCTGAAATCCAGGCAAGGATATGCGCCCAGAGCGGCGTAATCATATTTCCCATCCAGCGGCGATCGCGCGTGAAATGGATCAGCGGAACTATGGCAAATGAAAGCTGCAGCGAGAGAATGACCTGAGAAACAATAAGAAGCGAGTCAACTCCCGAATTGCCCCTCCACCACAAGACAATAATCGAAGGTACAATTGCTATGAGACGCGTCGCGAGACGCCGTAACCACGGTCGCATGCGAAAACGGATAAAGCCTTCCATAACGATCTGCCCGGCCAGAGTCCCGGTTATCGTGGAAGATTGCCCGGAAGCGAGAAGAGCGACTGCGAAACAGAGCGGAGCCAATTTTGATCCGAGAAGGGGCTCCAGAAGCGCATAAGCATCCTGGATGGAAGCGATGTCCGCATGCCCCGTCATGTGGAAAGCCGCGGCAGCGAGAATGAGAATCGCCGCATTCACAACGAAGGCTCCATTCATGGCGACAACGCAGTCGATCAGATTGAAACGTGCCGCCTGATCTCGGCCGGCTGGTGTTTTAGATATGGCGCGGGACTGTACAAGAGCGGAATGAAGATACAGATTGTGCGGCATGACCGTCGCTCCGATGATTCCGATTGCGATGAAAAGCGCGTCACCGGATAGCCCTGATGGAACGAAACCGTCGAGCATGCCGTTCAAAGCCGGCCGGGAGATAAACAGTTCGCAGGCAAAACATGCGCCGATTGTTCCGACGAGAACAACGATGACGGCTTCCAGCTTCCGTATTCCGTAGGACTGGAGCATCAGCAGGAGAATCACGTCGAAAGCCGTTAAAATAACACCCCAGATCAAGGGAAGCCCGAAAAGAAGATGCAGGCCAATGGCGGAACCTATCACTTCGGCCAGATCACAAGCCCCGATGGCAATTTCACATATGAACCAAAGCACCCAGGTTACCGGCGCCGGATAATACTCCCTGCATGCCTGGGCAAGATCACGCCCAGTCGCAATCCCGAATCTCGCGGCCAGCGTCTGTAATAAAATAGCCATAAGGTTGGCCAGTAAGATCACCCAGATCAGGCGATAACCGAATCTGGCACCTCCGGCGATATCCGTTGCCCAGTTCCCGGGATCCATGTAACCGACGGAAACCATGAACGCAGGACCGGAAAATGCGAAAAAACGCCGCCAGAAACCTTCCTGGGACGGGGTCGCGACTGAGTCGCGCACCTCGGAAACGAAGAGCCCTTCCACCGACCTCTCATTTTCTGGAAGAGGGGGAATGCTTTTCATCCCCGGTTCGCTTTACAAGGCATTCGCAGTGATATGAAAGGGCAATTCGACGCTGGGACACAATGCATCGTGTCCGAAATAAAATTCAACGCGCTTTGTGCTTTTATTCCAATAATACGTATTAAAGCTAACCGAAAACAGCGTCTATTTTTAAAGTGGCTGGCTTTCATACGAATTCTTGTTTTATTCAACATCGTCCCGAACCCGCATATCGCCGGGACGCATACACTTCTGCAAGTATCGTCCGATTTCAGGTACAAGTAAAATTGGAGAAGTACCCAAAAGCATGAGAAACCATTCCCACAATGAAAGAGGAACGGTCCTGAACACGGCTCCGCCGAACTGAACGATCAGGATCTGTCCGATCAGTATGACGCTAACCACCAGAATGAACCATGGATTTCCGGAAAGATTCGTAAACGCGGAGCCTGGCAGCCCAAATCGCCTTATATTGAAAAGATTCCAGAATTGAACCAAAACAAACATACTGAAAAACAGTGAAAGCCGCTCATCTGAAATTTCCCCGTATCGGGTGAATACCAATAACAGTCCGAGAAAAAATACAAAAGAAAACAGACCGAAACCGAAAATAGCGCGGGTCATTTTCGGGGAAATGATGAACTCGTCCTTTTTGCGTGGCGGATGATCCATCAGGCTCATAACGGGCGGCTCAGTGGCAAGCGCCAGCGCCGCAAAGGTATCCATGATGAGATTGACCCAAAGCATTTGAATTACAGTCAATGGAAGAGGAAGCCCCAAAATCGGACCGAACAGCGTCAATCCTACAGCGGCAAGATTTATCGATAGCTGGAACACGAGAAACCTTTGAATATTCAGATACAGAGAGCGCCCCCAGAGAATGCCCGTGGCGATGCTCGCGAACGAGTCGTCAAGAAGAATTATGTCGCTGGCTTCCTTCGCCATGTCGGTTCCGCTTTTGCCCATGGAAAGCCCAACATCGGCCCGATGTAATGCCGGAGCATCGTTTGCCCCGTCACCAGTCACGGCCACAACATGTCCGGCTTCTTTCAGAAGCGAAACGACCCGGAGCTTGTCGGAGGGCCGCGCACGAGACAAAATTTTGATGGTCTTGAGCCGCTCCAGCGCCTCGACATCGTTCATCGCATGAAATTCCCGGCCACTCAGATGGCAATGTTCCGGGTCGACGTTATCCAGGAGACCTATCTGACGAGCAATTTCAATAGCCGTGCGCGAATGGTCGCCGGTCAGTATCTTGACCTCGACTCCTGCGCGGGCACAGCTTTGAATTGCCGCCGGAACCTCAGGCCGTATCGGGTCGGAGATGGCTATGCATCCCAGCCAGGTCATGTCATGCGCCAATTCGGAGAGTATATCGTCAGGGTCTTTCGACGCCGATGTTTCCACTTCAGTCGATTCAGGCAGTTCGAGCACGGCAAATGCAAGTGTTCGCATACCACGTGACTGGAGCCCCTCAAGGTAGGATGTCCAGGCCTGGCGCTCGTCGGCTATCGGGCGCGGGGCATCAGTCGAAAACACGGACGAACATTTCCCCAAAACAGTTTCAGGAGCGCCCTTAACGTGAAGAAGCCTTTTTCCGAAAACAGACGAAAAACCGAGCGTGGCCATGAATTTGCGTATCGGAGAAAAGGTCCACTGCTTATCGAGTTGGAATCCGTGTCGCTGCTCGGAATAATCAATGCCAGTATTTTGAAGCCATTTTAACAGGGCCCCCTCGGTCATATTGCCCACCGGGACAGTCTGGCCATTCAGAATACATAGATGCGCGGTGCTGTTCACCGAAATACTCTCCACTACCATGCGACCCATCGGGGTATTGAAAAAGGCAGGGGAAACGCTATCTGTTTTTTCGCCTGCCTTTGAAATCCCACCATCCCCGCGGACCTCGGATATCAGCGCAGACTCGGCTCTGGAAACATGTTCGAAAGCGACTTCAGAAACGCTCATTTCATTTTGAGTCAATGTTCCGGTCTTGTCGGAACAGATGATAGTCGCCGCCCCGATGGTTTCACAGGCGTGCAGCTTGCGTACTAGATTGTTGCACGCCATCATTTTCCGCATCCCATAGGCGAGGCACAGGGTGACAGCCATGCTGAGGCCTTCCGGGACTGCGACAACGATGATTGCAACTACGACCATGAAGTATCTGAGAAAGATCCGGCTATGGTCGATCGTGAACCATAATTCTGTTCGAGAGGAGATTAGACCGGAAATAATACCGAAAATCAGCAGACCACCGAACAATTTTATTCCGGTAATGAGTGATTTTAATCCGCGATCCGACTCATGTTCACAATAAATTCCGCGAGATGTGACCTCCAGACCGGCATATTCCAGTCCCTCATAGATCATGGGTATCCAGTAGCGCGCACCTGCCACGATTACGGTCGCAATCAGAAAAAAGGCGAATGTTCCCTCTTCGAGAGAAAGGTCGAGCTCGCCGCTAACCCAGCCACGGAGAATTAAAGCAAAAAAAATCAGGATAGCTCCACTGAAGCCGAATAGACTTATAACTCCGCCAAGGCGCTCAAGTTGCCGTGCAAGGGGAGTGCTTTCATGAAACTCTTCCGTGGCGGATTTTGCCACCTTGCCGGCTTCCGTTTGATTGCCAACGGCAAATACCTTCATTACTCCCAGGCCATCGACAATCATGGTTCCGCGTAATACAAAGGATGCCGGGAAAACTTCTTCTGAAGCGGAAGCGGAAGCAGACTCAGACTCAGATGGCGAGGCCGAAGAAGTTGGCGAAGAAGAATCTGAAGTGGAAACCTGAGTCGATTGATCCTGAGGTAGCTCTGATTCGTTATGCACTTTAACCGTCTTGAAAACCGGATACGATTCTCCGGTCAACCGTGATTCGTCAACCTGAAGAGAAACCGCATCGAGTAGTTCTCCATCAGCGGGAACCTCGTCACCGGTTTCCATAAAAACGACGTCGCCTACTACGAGTTCGGTTCGCGGAAGTGTTTGCATGTTTCCGTCCCGAACGACCTTCACAGGAGTTTCATCTTTGGCTTGTACCAAAAGATCGAATTCGAGGCGAGCCTTCCACTCGTTGAGAAAACCCAGAAACGTAGCCAGAAAGATGGTAACGATGATGGCGACGCCCTCCAGATATTCTCCTTTCATCGCTCCCGTGATGATTGCCAGAACGGCCGCAACAATGAGAATTCTGATTATGGGGTCATCGAATTTTTCCAGATACAGCGTCCACCAGGGGTCCCCTTGGGGCTGGACGATGCGGTTCGAACCGTTAATGCGACGACTCGATTCGACCTCTCGGGCTGAGAGACCTGATTTGAGTATAGTTTTCAAGGGTGTCCGATATTCCATTTTAGTCCTGATCCGCGCTGATAAAGGTTATGGTCATGATATACAAAGGTGTATTGAATTTTGTTTTATCGGGCGGGTTTGAAACCCGACTCTACGATAATTATGACCGAATCCATAAACAAATTTCATTACGCTTCGATATAAGTATTTTACTCTTTCTTTAACCGACATTCCGCCGATACTCTCGAAGATTACGGTCGGGTGGAAAAAATTGTTCCCGTTACCGTCTGTATGATAGCCATATCTTGGAATTTATCCAAGAAGGTGAGTGAAAATTTTTTGCTCCTTAGAATTTTTAATGCGTTTGCCGTGAGAAAAGTGCAGCAATTCTCGGTGAGTTTTACAAATGTAGACCAGAAAAGGGATTGCTTAGATGTCAAAATATAAGTTTTTCCTATTTGAAGCGTTTTCGGGCTTTATTTTGTGTACCCGCAAAATATTCAACATTGTATTCATGCTAATTTCCAGCTTGAAAACTTTCTCGAACAAAACAAAAATGTACGGGTGCAATAGTCTATCTAATGTCAGCAAAAGCCTTTGGGGGTGAAAATAAGTTGACCGAGAATTGCTGAGAAAAGTGCGAATTGCTTGCGGACTCCGAGTGTTGTTTGATAGAATTAGTTTATCCTTTTTGAATAACGGACGTTTGTAGTTCTGGTGGTTAAGTAGTGGTGTCTCTTTTTCTTATCAACCGTAGTGTCATTGTTTTGTAACTTTCAACAAAATCACAAGGAGGTAAACCATGAGAGTTCGGATTTCCATTATCGCAGTTTTGGTTATTTTTGGTCTCATCGGCGGGATCGCCCAAGCCCAGTATTACCCCCCCACTCCCTATGGCGCTCTTCAGAACGCCAATGCTTACAAGGATCGCGGCGATTATTATGGTGCCCGCAGCCTGTATTCACAGATAGCCAATGGATACGGCTACGACGATTATTCGCGCCGTCAGGCATCCTACTGGATCGGCTTCTGTGATGTAAGGCTGAATGACTCCTGGCAAGCCATCAATGATTTTCAATCGTTCCTCCGCAATTATGACAGACCGGACTATAGTCTCGTTCCCGATGCACTGTATGT
This sequence comes from Candidatus Rifleibacteriota bacterium, assembly GCA_015233155.1. Lineage (GTDB taxonomy): Bacteria > Muiribacteriota > Ozemobacteria > Ozemobacterales > Ozemobacteraceae > JADFYG01. Next base: position 28,475 of record JADFYG010000040.1, on the reverse strand, counting down.
TTTGGGACGAACCTACGAGGCCGTTGGCAATAACAGCAGTGCATTGAGTTATTATCAATCGTGTTCCCAGCGCTTCCCGAGCAGTCAGTTCGCCGGGCAATCTTATGATCGAATGCGTGTTCTCGGCGGCGGCTATTATCCTCCTTCTCCTCCTCCCTATAATCCGCCGTATCCTCCCCCGTATCCACCTCCCTATAATCATGGCGGCATCTTCGGAACTCATTATTCCGTCGAAACCATGCCCGCAACTTCTCAGACACCTGCAGCAGCTCCGGTCGCTCCGGCCAAGTCAGTTGTAGCTCCGGCGAAAGCCGCAGTAAGCAATCCATATGATGGTTTCACTGTTGATTCCGCTAAGATCCAGCGCATCAATGATTTCGTGACAGCCGTTCAGAAAATGGACAAAGTCAGCGAAGCCGCTTCGAAGCTTGCCCCGGAAGACATGAAGCTCAGTATCGTAAAAGAACATGAGCAGATGTTCCAGGAAAAGTCCAAGTTCAATCACCTGCAGGAACCATCGGTCAACAAGTAATACAGTAGTTACCCCAAAGCCCCCCGGATAAAATCCGGGGGGCTTTTTGAATTCAGCTATTTCTCAATGCTTTTAATAAAAACATCAATGCCGCATGAGCAGCACGTTCACGCAAATATTTGCGCTCGCCGGGCCAGTCGAGATATTCTTCAAGAAAATGCCCCCCCGGGCCGAGCAAAGCGATTTGTATCGAATCGAATACGTCGCTCCCAGTCGTCCCTCGCTTTTCATGCACAGTGGCCTTAGCGGCTCTCACATTCTCAACATGAGTACCGGCACCGGTACAGATGACCCAATCGGCTCCACTGCGACGACGCAGCTCTTCAACTTCGTGAACCGTCCAGTCCGTCCTTTCCGCACGATTCGCGGGAGGACGGAGCACAACCCCTTCGCAAAATTCCCTGGCGTGAACTGATGTTTCCAGAAAAAGCTCGCACAAACGTCCCGCTGTGAATCTCTCGCCTACAGCGACTGTCAGCTCGCTCGCGGCAAGTGTCTTCATTACCACTCCGGCCAGAGTTTCTTCGTCACGGCCATAACACGCGTTTCCGACCAGCGTAATGATGTCCTCGACAATCGGTTGCGCAATCGTCTCTGCTTCCGCCTTTGTAGGTGCTGATGCGGCCACTCGAATGTCCACGCCATGTGGCCGCGCATAGGTCGCAATGGTTGGATTCGCGCCATGTATCCATTTTGCCAGGCGTTCCACGAGATTTCCTTCGCCGATACCAAATGTGTGTAAGATCGTCGCGAAAAAAGCGGAGTCTGGTAAATCCAGTTTGGGGAGAGCTTGTTCCAACCACATGCGTTGCATTTCGTGAGGCGGCCCAGGAAGGGCAATAATGCGCGTCGAACCGATTGAGACCAGCCATCCCGGAGCTGTCCCGATGGGGTTTGCCAGAGAAGTCGCAGCAGGAATCAACCACGCCTGTTTGCGATTGATATCCGGCATTTTGCGCTTTTTCGCGGAAAATAAATCGGTAAGTCCGGCCAGAAGATTCTGATCAATGACAGGTGTCTGGCCGACAAGATCGGCAATGGCTTCCCTGGTCAGATCACCTGCTGTCGGCCCCAGGCCGCCTGAAGTGACTATAAGATCGGCACGCGTTGCCGCAAGACGAAAAGCCTCTGCCAGACGTACGCGGTTGTCGCCGACGGTTTGTTTGTGGAAAACGTCGACACCATGTTTTTTTAACTCGCAAGCCAGGAAGGGCGCGTTTGTGTCCGTTATTTCGCCAAGAAGTAATTCGGTACCGATACTGATGATTTCCGCACGTAATCGCTTCAATAGGCGATTATTATCACTCATTTCGCAACTTTGAATTGATCCAGGATTTCCCCTTGTGGTGTGACAGCCTGAATCGTCAATTCATTTGAAGTTACGTGAATATTCATGTAATGAAGCTTGGAAATCGCCTTCACACTGTAAGGATTCGGGTGGTTGATCTGGTACAGCGGAGCCCCTCCCCCACCCGAAACAACATGATTAACTCCGTTCGCGAAACTATGCTCATACAAATGATTGTGTCCATAGAATCCGCATTGGACGTGATGTTTCTCCATGATCGGAACCCAGACCTTGGCCAGAAGAGCATTTCCGCCATCACTGCCGGAGGAAAAGGGGCCGCGATGCCAGATGACAAACTTCCAGAGATCCGGGGTGTTATCGGCTTTGCTCAATATCTGCTCGAGATAAGCTGCCTGGTCCTGGAAATTAACTTCGGAGTCAAGAACGATAAACAGAGCATTGGAAAAATTGAACGAGTAATATCCAAGAGATTGTTTATCGAAGCTGAGGGGGTTGAAAAACATATTAAAGAAGTTGGGACTTTCCCGATCATGGTTTCCAAGACAACCGATAAAAGAGTCATTTCGAATCAATGCTCCTTCAATAGCGAAAAAGTTGTTCCACTCTTCCGGCATAAACCCATTCTCGACAAAATCCCCGGTATGTATCACAAATTGTGGTTTGGGGGAAGCCTTTTGTACAGCTGCAATGACATTTTTGTGATCATTGTCATTGGTGCGGGTATCTCCAAAAACCACAAAATTCCATTCCGGCAGAACTTTCTTTGGCGTAGTCAGGTTGAAAACCTGAGTTTGTGTGACACCCGCTGATGAAACCAATTCTATACGATATTTGTATGAAGAATCCTCTTTCAGGCCTTCAAGTGTTATCTGGTGGAATGTCCCAGTGGAAATAACGGTCCCGAAGGGGTTATCGTCAAGAAAAAATCTGGATTGACAAACTGAATCTGATTTCCATTTAATACTTGCGGCATCGGCAGTAACAAGACCCAGAACAGGGCCCCACATCAATTGACTTTTTGACGCTGTCTGACCGAAAATAGGAACTGTTCCTGATGTCAATACAAGAAATACCAATCCCAGATACAGGATCATGCCAATATATTTTTTCTTCATTTTTAACTCCTGGAAAATGTATTTCCCAAGGCAAACGTAATAAAAAAAATGCGTGGGACGCAACCGTCGACGCGCTGCTCCACACCCCGGCGTGCCCGGCGGTCACGCCCATAGTCACAGTTTCGCCCTTGCGGGCACTTCGTTATATGGCGAGCTGCGTTATGGCAATTCCTAAGTTATTAATGCGTTTGCCCGGATGTATTGCCATCATAATTGACGAGATAAAAAAAGAACCTGTGGCGAATTATGGCGAAGAGCGCGCATAATCCGCCACAGGAATATTTTAGTGCCCTTGTCCTGGATTCACGGGGGCCTGGTTCTGAGTCTTGCCTTTGTTTTCCTTCTTTTCATTGTTTTCTTTGTTCGCTTGTTCAGCAGCGAGCTTCAGCTCATTATTGGCTTGCTCAAGCAACTCTTTGGCTTTATGGGCGTGGCCTGCCATGTCAAACTCATTGGATTTCTGGGCAGCGCTGATTTTCTCAAAAGCCATTTGCACAAACTTCTGGGCGGCGGCGAGATTCGGATGTCGCTTGCCACTGACATCTCTGGCCGGCTTTTCAGCATAGACGAAGCCGGTAACCAACAACACAGCAACCAGGGTCGAAAAAAGAATACGTTTCATACAATACTCCCTACTAAAAATCTAATTGGAGCGACAGACTTTTGCTGTACTCCATATTTGAATATTTACCATAGACCCGGTTTGCCGTCAAATACTCTGAAATTTCCAGCCCAAGTTGCGCTCCGATAATCGAGACCGGCCATTTAAGGTGTGCATCCCGAAGTATTCCGCTGTTGCGCTTCGATATGAATTCTGCTACGCTTTTGCCACATGAAATATAGCGGACTCATAAACAGATGTGTCAGGCTCAGGATACTGATTTTTGCAGGGCTTGCACTGGCAGCGGCATCGCTCCCCGGATGCGGAAAGAATAGCAAAGGCCTTACAGTTGCCGGCTCGACATCGGTTCAGCCCGTCATGGAGCTGATCGCAGACTCTTTCCGCAAGCACAGGCCGGATCAAATAATTGATGTCGAAGGCGGAGGTTCCAGCGCCGGCATCATGGCGGCACTGACCGGGACGGCCCAACTCGGCATGTCTTCCCGAAGACTGAAGGAAGACGAGCCGAATGAGAAAACTCTCACGGCCATCACTATCGCCTTCGATGCCATTGCGGTTATTGTCCATCCCGACAATCCTGTCGTTAAGCTCGATCTCGAACAACTTCGCGGGCTTTTTTCAGGCCAGTACAGGTCGTGGAAAGATGTGGGCGGGTCTGATCGGCCAGTACATCTTATCGTCAGAGAAGAAGGTTCCGGAACCCGCTCTGCGTTCGAAGAAATGGTCATGAAGCCCAGTGGCGACGGTGGCAGGGAAGAAGCCGTCGACGCGTATGCGCTTGTACAAGATTCTACCGGAGGAGTTCGCGAGGTTCTTCGCGGAGACCCTGATGCCATCGGGTTCATTTCATTGGGGGCAGTAACAGCGCAAGTGAAGATGCTTGTTATTGACGGTGTGAAGGCCGATTTTGAAACTGTCCGCAATAAGAAATATCGATTGACCAGACCATTCCTGCTCGTATCAAAAGGCGAGCCGACGGGGATCGCGCGCGAATTCGTTGATTACATCCTCGGCAGCGATGGAGCGAAGATAATGCACGATGAGGGGCTTGTCAGTGCCGGTCGATGAATTTTCCGCAAAAACCGTTGGCGCGCTGAGCGCCCGGGAAGAGCGCATTCGACGGCTGCTGCTGGTAATGGCTCTTTCGTCGGTTTCCATCCTGGCACTCATCATTCTGTTCGTGTTCCGCGAGGGGTTGCCAATGATCTGGAAAACAGGAGTGAGCGCGTTTCTGCTAGGTACACGCTGGGCTCCGACTAAAGGCGCTTTCGGCATTTTTCCAATGATCATCGGAACGCTGGAGGTGACACTGGGCGCATTGTTGATTGGTGTTCCGCTGTCACTGCTTGTAGCGGTTCATTTGTCCGAGTTTGCCAAACCGCTCACGCGGGCGGTTATGAAGCCAATGATAGAGCTTCTGGCGGCAATTCCGTCGGTCGTATTCGGGTTTATCGGCGTGACGGTAATAGTACCTTTTGTGCGGGAGTGGTTTGGCGGAACGGGCTTTTCCGTGCTGTCCGCATCGATCATTCTCGGCGTCATGATTCTGCCGACCATCATAAGCATTACATTTGAGGCTTTACGGGCGGTTCCCGCATCATATCGGGAAGGCGCACTCGCGCTCGGAGCCACGCCATGGCAAACAGCTATCCGGGTCACTCTTCCAGCTGCCAGGTCCGGAATCGTCACAGCGGTGATTCTTGGCATGGGACGAGCGATGGGTGAAACCATGGCCGTCATCATGGTCGCCGGAAATGCTGTTGTAATCCCGACTTCGCCGCTGCATCCATGCCGCACGCTGACCAGCAATGTCGCCCTCGAAATGGCCTATGCTTCCGGGGATCACCAGAAGGCCCTGTTTGCAACCGGAGTTGTGTTGTTCGTGATGATATTTCTACTGAACCTTCTGGCCGGTTTACTGGTAAAGCGCCGCTGACATGATCGACTCTGCGACAAGGCCAGATTCAGTTCAGAGAGTATCCGCGACGGCCACAGTATCCACGACTGCCGCGGAAGCATCTTCGGCTGCGCGTTATAACGCCCGATATAATCGACTGGGAATGAGCATCGCCCGCCTGACCAGTTTTTTCGTAACGGCGATTCTGGTTTCGATTGTCGGATATCTTGCAGTACGCGGCCTTCCCCGGTTTTCCCCGGGCTTCTTTATCGACTCGCCGATTAATCTCGGTCGCGAAGGCGGAATTTTCCCGATTCTTGTCTCGACCGCTCTTTTAGCACTGGTCTCACTGGTAATTGCGGTTCCGCTCGGCATTGCGACGGCGGTTTATCTGACCGAATATACACGCGAGGGACATCTCACTTTGGTAATACGCTTCGGCGCCGAATGTCTGGCCGGAATTCCGTCGATTATCTTTGGCCTGTTTGGCTTCATGCTCTTCGTGGTAAGCCTCGGCATGGGCTGGTCAATCATGTCCGGCGGACTGACTCTGGCCTGCATGGTGCTTCCGACAATTTTCCGCACGTCAGAAGAAGCAATAAAGGCGGTTCCGGATGGTTTGAGAAGACTCGGTTACTCTCTCGGGGCGACGAAATCACAGGTAATTACACGAATCATACTTCCCCAGGCGAAGAATGGCATCCTGACCGGAATCATTCTCGCGTTGGGTCGTGTGATCGGCGAAACCGCCTGCGTGATCTTCACTACCGGCATCTCCATGGAAATGCCGAAATCTCTGTTCGATTCGGCTCGTTCAATGTCCGTGCATTTCTATCTGCTGGCACGTGAGGGAACATCGATAGAAATGGCATATACTACCGCGTTTGCGTTGGTATTACTGATTCTACTGGTTAACAGCGGAGCGAATCTCCTTATGCAAAGTGCGGGCAGGCGATGACTGATAACGCGCCAATGATGCCCATTCTTCGCGTAGAAGGGGTTTCGTTCGTCTACGATTCACCGATCGGCGGCAAGTCGGTGCAGGCTCTGAACGATATCTCGCTGGTCGTGGAAACTGGTACAATTCTGACTGTGATCGGCCCGAGTCGATCGGGCAAATCGACATTTTTGCGGCTTTTGAATCGACTACAGGAAGTCTCCGGGGGTGGGCATCTTACCGGAACGATTCTGCTGGAGGGACGCGATATATATGATGATTCATATGACGCATACCAGCTGCGGCGTGAAGTGGCATTTACTTTTGACAAACCACAGGCGCTTGATCTTTCTATCCGGGAAAACATTCTGTTCGGACCGCGCCTGGCGGGCATCACGAGGCGAGACGAACTCGACGGCCTGGTAGAAGAAACGCTGCAGGCGGCTTTTTTGTGGGATGAGGTAAAAGACCGGCTTGACCTGAACGCGAACCGATTGTCGGGAGGGCAAAAACAGCGCCTCTCGATTGCGCGTTCCCTGGCTCTGCGACCAAAGTTGCTTCTGCTCGACGAACCTTGTTCCGCCCTTGATCCGGTTTCAACGGCAGCCATTGAACAGGCGCTCATAAAAATAAAGCACCGCACGACCGTCATTCTTGTGACCAACAACACCAAACAGGCCGCACGCATCGGTGATCGTACAGCATTTTTTCTCATGTCAGATCTCGTCGAAATAGGCCCGACGCGTGTGATCTTCACCAATCCCAACGACCAGCGAACCGACGATTACATCGCGGGTCGATTCGGATAAGGCAATTTTTGAATCGGAAGGTGATATGAGAGAAGCATCCTCCAGAAACCCGGCATCCATACATATCGAGCATTTCGGCACATCCTGCGTCGGTGTGCCCATTATAGAAGCCATTCATCTGAATTTTTTCTATGGTCTGTTTCATGCGTTGAAAGAAGTCAATCTAAAGATTGAAGAACGGCACGTAACAGCGCTGATCGGCCCATCCGGCTGTGGAAAATCGACACTGGTAAGGCTGATGAATCGGATGTCCGACTTGGCCGAGGGCAATCGTGCCACCGGCGTGTTGCGCATTCTCGGCCGCGATATTTTTGATCCCCGCTTCGATGTCACCGATTTACGGCGTGATGTGGGAATGGTTTTTCAGCAGCCGAATCCATTTCCATTCAGCGTGTATGACAATCTGGTCTTCGGTCATCGCATCGCGGGCCGCACGAATCCTTCCCAGCTTGGCCAGATCGTCGAGGAAAGTCTTACAGCTGTCGACCTTTGGGATGACCTCAAGGATTCGCTGCATCTTCCCGCCCTATCCCTGTCAGCAGATTTTCAACAGAGACTTTGCATTGCCCGGGCGATGTCGCTCGAGCCGCAAATACTTTTGATGGATGAGCCGTGTTCCTCACTCGATCCGGTTGCGACACAAAAAGTTGAAGAATTGATCCTGCGGTTGAAAAAAAAGTATACAATCGTGATCGTGACGCATTCCATGCAGCAGGCGGCACGCATAAGCGATTCGACCGGTTATATGCTGCTCGGCGAACTGATCGAATTCGGGGATACGAAACAGATTTTCCGAAATCCGACGGACCAGCGGACGGAAGATTACATTTCAGGAAAATTCGGTTAAACAGGTTTTCTCCAAGGAGTTGTGAAGATGCTTATTGAAAGACAGATGGATCAGGAAATAGATGAGCTGCGGCAGATGATCGATGACATGGGAAGCAAAGTGCTGGCCATGCTTGAATTATGCACGAGCAATGTCGCGGAGGGCCGTGGGGAAGTATTCGACGATATTTTCGGAACTGAAACGGACGTCAATCGTTTGCAGATGAAGATAGATGATCTGGCCTGGAAAATCATGGCATTGTACCAGCCAACTGCATCGGATCTGAGGCGTCTTATTGGTGCGATCAAGGTAGCGGCCGATCTTGAGCGCGCGGGCGACGAAGTATGTGCCATGTGCCGGCGCATCATGGAAGTGAATCGAATAGAGGGACCGGCACAGGCACCGCAACTCATCGAGATGCAGACAATGGTGAAAAGCCTTCTGAAGGATGGTTTGTTCGCCGTGAAGGAGCTGAACGAAGGGCTGGCTGAGTCCATTTTCAAGGCCGACGATGCTATTGACGAGGCATTTCAGGAACTCTTTGAGTGGGTAAGACAGGGACTCAAGCAAAACGATCGCAACGTCGAATTGTGCCTGGCTTTTCTTTCAATGGGCCGCTCCCTGGAGCGCATAGCCGATCATGCCACAAATCTCGCCGAGATCGCCATTTTCATAAAGAAGGGTCAGGATGTCCGCCATCACAGTCTGAAGTTCTGAACTTTTTGCCTCAGTTCGGCATACCCTCGTGAACATAGTGGTGACTCAGTCTTTGATTCAAAAAGATCGGAATGATATTTGTGTCCAGTATGAGTGGCACGGAAGTCGCCTTTGGATTGCTGACATTGCCCAGTTCGAGATGAACGCGAAAATATATCGTTCTCGGTGATGATCCGGGTGGGACTACCGCTGGTTCTGTCATAAGATCGATACTGAATGTACTGCATCTGTTTTGCAGAAGCTGGCTGGATCTCAGACTTTTTCCGGGAAATCGTTCTTCCCGCGTGATATCACCTTTTTTTCTGTTGAGATGATAAGAAGTCGTTCCCAGTTGATCATCATAACGCCGGGAGATTTCAAATATGCCGGTGTTTGAATCAGGGCTTGAATTTTTCAATGTCTCCTTCCAACGCGTGATATCGCCATTGGAAGGGCAATCCGCTGTAAGCAGATCGTCTTTCAACATTCGCATCACCTGCCAACCTTCAGCGACACTTTCGAGTTTGTCGTCAATTTTGACATAGGAGGACGTATAGTGTTGAAAAAATTTATATATAGCTCCGAAAGCAAGTCCCAGGATGGAAAGTACAACCAAAACCTCTATCAGAGTCGTGGCGCAGCGATCAATATTCCGACGAAATCGGAGAAAACTGACGGCAACCCGTGCACTTTTTTTTTGCATGTATGCTATCGCCCTCCGAGATTGCGTGAAACCGTCTGAGCCATTTCAATATTGGCACGTGGCTGATCCTGGGTCTTTACGCTCACGGAAACTCGAAAACTATCCAATCCACTGTCCAGCTGATCGATGGTGATTTCTCTGATATATCCGGAAGGAAGAGGTGTCAAAAACAATTTGGTTTTTTCATTATTGTCAACCAGATAAAAAACCGTCGCGGTCTCAGGAGTGCTGATAGCCACTCCACCTGCTTTTACTTTCAGCAGGTCCACAGGTATCAAAACCGCTTGGCTGAGCAGTTCTGATGCGGCGGAATACGTGATGGACTTCGCATAAATGATCTTCGTATTTTCCATGTTGAATGAGAAAATACTGACGATAGGCAAAGCGGCAGCAATAAAACAAGTGATGGCGATCAGGATTTCGACCAGACTCTGCCCATCAGACACCCATGCACTCTTACTTATGTTTGTCATTTCGTGACCTGATCAACTTTCCATCTATCGTGATAGTCGGCTATGGCGACCACATATGTGTCTTCCCTGGACGATTGAATCGGATCGAAACGCTCGTCATATGTCACTTGCCCGCCATATTTCCAATCCTTCGGTGAAAGTTTGTTCACGGCCACTCCACCCTTGATCTTTATAGACGACTTGGACGCGCTCACAACGGTTCCATCAAGTGCCACCAGGTTTGCCTGGACTTCTTCGTTACTTCCTTCCAGTGTGATGTTATCGCCGATGGAAACCAGAGACAAAAGAACTTTTGAATCGCAGGTCACGCCACCCTTCAAACTTATTTTTCCCGCAACCGCAATTATTCCGGAGGTATGTATTTTGGCTCCGGCAGGGAACTCAAAGGCTCCCCCCTGAATCTTTATTACCTGTCCTCTCAGATCATATGATCCGTCGTCGTTTTTGAACAGTTGATCGAATTCAGCCTGGTCCCTGACCTGGATGCTGATACGATCTTTCAACAGATCTAAGGTGGAAATCTTGTTTAAATCCGATTGAAAAAGCGTATTACCCGTATTTTTCCTGGTTAAAGCAAATGTTTCACCTGTCTGTTGATACGTGCCGAACTTTGCTTCAAATGTTTTCTTGGATGGTGGAAAATCCTTGTCATCATCTTTTCGGAAAACATACTCATACACTCTGTTATATTCTTCATTGCACAGGCCCGATGCATAATCCAGATAGGAACTCCACGCCGTGGCAGGAGCGGATGGACTGCCAAACAGACTGATCATGCTCAGTGCGGCTGTAGCCACACTGTATGATATTCCGGTTTTCTTGTCGTCTAAACTACCGGGAAACGGCACCTGACTCCAGGAGTCCAATGATTGTCCCGCGGTATTATTCATTGGCGCGGGATTTTTGAGCCAGCATACTCCCTGTACATCCTGGCGGCCGGCCAGACGGGCAACCAGCTTTGCATAGCGCGCATACGTGCGCTTCACCCTTCCAAGAACCATCGTCGGAGTAGGATTCGACATGCTTCCGTAAATATGAAGAAAAGAAGAATTCATGGTCACCATATTTGAAGGATCGAACCACCGGCTCAAGGTGTCCAGATAATTCATGCTCTCGCCCAGATTATTAACGGAATAAAAACCAAAGACCACTGATCTTATTCCAAGCACTCCCTGCAATGTTGAAGGGGAGGTCGCAAGCTGTATTCCCGCCGGTGCAAAAGCTGCCGTTGACGGCAAAACATTCATATCGAATACGATAACGCTTGAAAGCGGTTTGCTCATGCTGCAAAAAAGAAAGGACTCCCCGTAATCCGGATGATTTCCGGCCGTGGTATGAAGTTCTATATCTTCCTGACCACCAAGAAAAACATATCCGGCATCTGTGATATCAGTCAGGCCCACTTTAGTTGAATTGAATAGAATGAGCGGCATGCTCTTCTGCGTGCCGGAATAATTCGCCTGAGTGGGATTCCCGTCATGCATATTTTCGAAACAATTGTATCCTTCGGTGTTTCCATTGGTTTTTTCCGGATTTTTGACAAATAGCGAAAATTTGGAAACCACCGGCAGGCCGAGCCGTTGCAGCTTGCATGGACGACTGAACTGATAGAGTTTACGCAATTTTTTGGAAGCAATATGTCCGATGGAAAGATCGAGATCGACATTTATGCGACAAAGTTTTTCGAAAGGATCATTCCACTTTCCTGTACCAGCCAGTCCTGAAAAGTTGACGAATTTGACTGTGGAGGACCATGACAATCTGGCAAACTCTTTTTTGCCAAGAAATGAAAATTTCTTGTCCCACAGGCCGTTATATCCGGAAACATCCAACTCTGTTGCATCTGTTGCCGTTTTCAACAAATCCTTAAATATGCTGCTGTCAGATTTTTTGAGCTGCTTTCCCAGTTCGTCGAAAATCACCGCCTCCATTTCCATGGCGGCGAAATCGAGCAGTGCGGCATTTGCATGGGCGTTTACAAAGTTCGCTTTTTCCGTCATGGAACGATAAAGCGAAAATCCGAGAGCGCCGAGAATAAGCAGAACCGCCATCACGATCGGGAAAATCACACTTCCGGATTTATTATGCAGCAAGTAAATGCCTCTTATTTCGCGCTGAATCTTCAATCAGTTTCCGGGTGGAGGTGGAGGTGGAGGGCCGGGAGGACCTGCCGGCGGTGGCGGCCCCGGAGGCATGTAAGGAGGCTGAAGATTAGGCGGCCATTTTGCAATCGGTACAATCTGTCCGTTTTTGTCTTTTATAATGGGCACCAGATCGGGGCCTTTTTCAGTCGTTCCTCCAAAAGACTGAGCGAATGCTGTAAGTTGTGGAACCGCATTCGGTAATGATATTGGCAATACTCCGGGTGGAATTGAAACAAGCGCAACCCCGTTTTGATCAATTATGACCAGTCTTCCATCCAGCCCACGAGTTGTCGTATATCCGTTCTGATTTGCGAAATCAGTTAGACGCTTTTCGATTTCTGCTACAGACAAGAATACTGGTGGAGGCGGCGGAAGCGGTGGCGGGGAGCTGGCCGGAGGAATCTGATTAGTACCACTGCCCGGAAGTGGCCCGGGCGGGGCTTCCATCGGTCTAGCCGTCGGATAATTCCCTGTCGGATAAGGAGTACCGCTCATATAGGCACTGGTGATGAGAGTTAGATCCTGTTTTGTCGCCACCTCGGATGGTGTTGGAACAAATTCCCAGATGCTGAGCTTCCCGTCGCCATCCCTGTCGTGCGACTGAAAATACTCGTCGGCATCACCCTTTATCGGTAGTCGGCCCGCCGCTACAAGAGTCTGAAACTGGCTTCTCGTCATGCAACCGTCGGCAGAACCTGAGTATTTGATGAAATCCTGAGCAGCTGTGCGACGAAAATCGAAAATTGCTGCATCTGAGAATTTCGGAGTCTTATCAGAGACGATGGGATTCGGGTGCAAAAGAGGATTGTTAGCGGCCGTAATGGTATTCAGAGGTGCGCCGGTTAAAACCTGATTGATTTGAATCTCACTGAAGACGCTCATCAGATCATCAAGATTCTCTATTTTACTCGGAAATTCCAAAATCAATTTCAGGGCCGAAGCCAAATCCGTGGGCGCTTCCACCGCCTGACAAAAATTCGCTCCCGCCAAAGTCACGACAAATATCGTCACACACATTATGAGTCGGCTGATAGTCTTAGTGTTCACTCTCAATGGCCTCCTCCGGACTATTTGCACTCGATGTCTGAGAAGCGGTATTTACTGTTCCTGAACCAGTACCGACCGTTTCTGATGCAGTTATTGTTTCCGATGCCACCTCTGGCATAGTAGCACTTTGCGTGGAAATCACATGCGAGGCTATCGCTCCAACAGGCTGGCTCACATGTTCAGTGTAAGACTGTACAGTGGTTCGCGTCAACCCGTAAGGCGGCGATGCTATATTCGACTTATCCGGCTTCGTGCCAGGACTGCCTGACTTCCCGCCCGATAATGATTTTTGAGTGATAATAGCATTAAGAGCCGCTTCCCAATTCCCTGGGTCACGGGAAAACAAACTCCATAGATCTTCTGAAAGCTGTATTTTTCGTGTTTCAGAGCCGTTGAATGTGCATGTCACATCACCAGGCTCCATAATAAATGGCTGTTTGCCAGCCTCAACCTGGATTTTTCCCCGCAGCAACTGAACGATAGTAAGTCGTTCGTTCGCAACAACATCAAATTTGGTGCCCAATACTCCAAGGATCGCACATGCGGTCTTGACACGAATTCGATTTGCCCCGGGCTGGACATCAAATCGTCCTCCGCCTTGTATCAATAATACCCCTTCGGGAACCATCTCGAAGCTGGTTCCACTGGCCATAGTGAAAAACATCCTCTTATTGTGTTCTATTCCCGCCTCTTCCACGGCTTTGTATGGCAATTCGGCCAGAAGCGAAAACCCTTTTTGAAGCTTTTCGTTTCTGGCCAGATCGAGCAAAACACCGCTTTGAAGCAGGCTTTCACCTTTATGGACGGACTGAACTTGAATGGAGCCGGAATTAGTAACGACGGAGCGTTGAATCTTTCCGTAGAATTGAAAATAAATGAATATGCCAATTACCGCAGCCAAAGAAAATCCTGAACCCCAAGTCCACAATGCTCGCCAATTTGACGAAGATTTTTTCTCTTCCGGAATGGAGAACACCGGGTTTTGTTTTCCAGGCTCGAATGATTCATAAAAGCGGTTCATTCCTGAAACCAGAGCCTTCTGCTTTTCAACCTCTTTTCGACAGACAGAACAACTCTTCAGATGCTCCGGCACTGCTTTATTATCTTCAGGAGAAAGCCCGCCAGAAACGGAATCTGGAATTAGTTCCTGGATTTTTTCACAATTCATAACTCGATTCACCTTTTCCAGTTCATTTCAGATATTTTCTCATAGACTTCATCGCCCTTGACGCCTTCTGACGGACAGCTGTCTCAGTAGAATCTATTATGGAAGCAATACTATCGTATGACAATTCCTCGACATATCGCAACCAGACAACGAAACAGTCTACGGAAGAAAGACGATTCAACAAACTCAATACGGATGCTTCATCTAAAATAAACGATTCTTCATTATTAACTGCAAAGAGTATCCCATCGTTCTCTCCAAGAGACTCCACGCAGGAATTTTCAACGCGATTCCGACGCTGATAATCAACACATAAACGAAAAGTAACCTGTAAGAGCCAGTTTTTGAATTTAGCCGGCTCCCGCAATGCTGACAAGTTTAAATACGCTTTTAATAATGCTTCCTGACATAGATCATCCACGAATTCACGTTTTCTAAAATAATTCCATATCGTGATTCTCACTAATCGCTGATATCGATTTACCAGAATAGTAAAAGATGTCTTGCGTCCTTTCAGAACCTCAGCAATGACAAGCGCATCTTCCTGAGCATAAACGTCTTTATTCGCCATGACTGGATAGATAACTCCGGAAAGCAGGCCCCATACATCGAGGCCTGCCTTCCATTTCGAATTCGGATCAGTACGAGATAAACAGTCTCCACAAGCCGATTATAACGCCCTTGTTATGGGTTGCTTTCAACAGCACTGTCGGGATTTTCAGGGCTGTCCGCTGTCGAAGTGGACGTTGGAGTAACAACTGTTCCGCTGGATAGACTGCTTGATTGGCTGGACACCGTTTCTGATCCACTGGCGGCACCAGGCATTGGAGGAGGAGGAAGTATTTTTTCTATGGGAACTATGTTGCCGTTCTTGTCCTTAATGACCGGGCGCCCCTGAGCGTCTTTTGAGACGGTATAACCGGTACCTTTATTCTTGGCCATGAAATCGCTTATTGCCTTATCCATTACTTCCTTGGGAGGCATAGGGGGCATCATGCCCGGAGGCGGAGGCAAAAATGCCTGCAAGGGAACGATATTGCCATTCTTGTCCTTAACGATGGTACGTCCCTCAGCATCTTTTGACGCAGTAAATCCACCATCCTTGTTCTTTGCCATAAAGTCGCTTATTGCCTTCTCAACGACTTCCTTCGGAGGAACTCCGCCTGGAGGTGGAGGAGGCAGTATTTTTTGCAGGGGAACAACGTTCCCGCTCTTATCCTTGACAACAGACCGACCCTGGTCGTCTTTGGTGATCGTATATCCGGCATCCTTATTCTTTGCCACAAAATCATTCATGAACTTTTCCACGACTTCCTTGGGGGGAAGAGGTGGTCTTCCAGCCGCAGAAGCGACTCCGGCAGAAACAGACGCCGATGCGCCAGCATCCTTGGATGTCGCTGAGCTGGTCGTCGTTGTGGTCGAACCAGATGCAACACTATAGTTATCACTACCGCCTGTGGTGCCGGTATCCGTGGATGCAGCCGAGCTGGTAGTCGTAGTGCCGGTATCCGTGGATGCAGCTGCACTGGTAGTCGTAGTGCTGGTCTCCGTGGAGGACGTTGTTGAAGGCGGTGGCGGTGGCGGAGGTGGAGGTGGCGGTGGAGGTGGCGGTGGAGGTGGAGGAGCCGATACCATCTGATAAACTATTGCTCCACCACTGTCTTCAGTGGTTGCACTCGCCTGACCAGTCAGAATGATTGCTCCACAAGCAACCATTCCGCTGACAAGCAACCATTTGGATACTTGATTCCTCATATACTGCTCCTTGTTAAGAGAAGTTTCGATTCACCCCGGGTTGGGTGCGCTCGTATATATTAGACGAAAAAATCTGATCGCTGTGACATTTTTCTTTTTTACCCAAGGCAAACGCATTAAAAGTTCTGTGTGTGGGCGTGATCGCCGGGCGCGCCGCTTTGCGGCTTCGGCGTGCCCGGCGGTCACGCCATATCATAGTTTCGCCCTTGCGGGCACTTCGTAGTGTCGAGAGTCGTGATATAGACCATTCCTGAGTTTCTTAGTGCGTTTGCCCTGCTTTTTTACCGAAAATTGACACCCCAGACGGTATTCAGTAGAATATCGCCGCCCATGCAGTGTAGTCAATGCCTGGAGAAACGGAAAAACTGATGATGAATAACCTCTGGGACAGTCTGAAGAATCGGAAAGCGTCAATTTGCATCGTCGGTCTCGGTTATGTCGGACTCCCTCTGGCACACGCTTTTGCAAAAAAATTCGATGTTATCGGGTATGACTGCAATGTCAAAAAAGTAGAACTGCTGAAACAAGGAACAGATCCC
Organism: Candidatus Rifleibacteriota bacterium; assembly: GCA_015233155.1. GTDB lineage: Bacteria > Muiribacteriota > Ozemobacteria > Ozemobacterales > Ozemobacteraceae > JADFYG01. Next base: position 11,903 of record JADFYG010000040.1, on the reverse strand, counting down.
ACCGGAGAAGTGCCACCCGGCGGACTGAAAAAGGTGAAAATCATCTTTACAACGGACCCTGAGCAGATAGCAAAAGCGCGGTTCATCATTATCGCTGTTCCCACCCCGATCGATAAAAATAAACGCCCGGATCTCACGCCTCTGGTTAACTCCTCTGAAGTTGTTGGAAAACATATGAAACCCGGTTCAGTAATAGTCTATGAATCAACTGTGTATCCGGGCGTCACGGAAGACGAGTGTGTTCCGATTCTGGAAAAATGTTCCGGTCTGAAATACGGAAAAGATTTCACTGTAGGCTATAGCCCTGAACGCATCAACCCGGGAGACAAAGATCATCGCCTGGAAAGTATCACCAAGGTCGTTTCTGGTTCGGATGCCGAGACTCTCGAACTAACGGCGAAGATATATGAGTCGGTTATAAAAGCCGGTGTTCATCGTGCTTCCAGCATCAAGGTTGCTGAGGCTGCAAAGGTCATAGAAAATACTCAACGCGACCTGAATATCGCATTAATGAACGAGCTTTCCATCATCTTTCACAAAATGGGACTCGACACATTGGAGGTACTGGCCGCAGCCGGCACCAAATGGAATTTTTTGAAGTTTGTCCCGGGCCTCGTTGGCGGTCATTGCATAGGAGTCGACCCGTACTATCTGACATTCAAGGCCGAGGAACTCGGTTATCATCCTGAGGTCATCCTCGCCGGCCGCAGAATCAACGACGGCATGGGAAAATTCGTAGCTGAAAACACAGTCAAAGAGATGATAAAAGCGGGAAAAACTATAAAGGGTGCGCGAGTTCTCATTCTCGGATTGACTTTCAAAGAAAATGTCGGCGACCTTCGCAACACACGGGTAGTTGATATTATTGAAGAACTCAGTGAATATGGAGTCGCTGTCGTTGTACATGATCCGCTCGCATGTCCGAAAGAAGCCATCGAAGAATACAATCTGAAAATACACACGTCCATCGACAAGGAAATTCCTCTTGTCGATGCCATAATCGTCGCGGTTTCCCATGCGGAATACAAGGCACTCTCCCTGGCTAAACTGGTGGGAATATGTGGCCGCGGCAATGAAACCCCAGTGCTCATAGATGTTCGCGGTTTGTTTTCGCCAGCCGATGCTAATCTGGCAGGTTTTCGATACTGGCGACTTTGATCATGACCCAAGTCTGATGCGTGATATCAATCACGAAATATTTCCGGGCGATCCACCGGATCGCCCCTTCGCATCAATTGCGCACGTATTGATTGTGAATGGTATTATAAAAGGACGCATAGAGTCTTTCCGACCTACTAATATTACGATTGAACGGAGTATTTCCCGCCATGGATGAATTGAACCAGGTTCAAAAACAACGTTTGCAAGTTATTGAAGATATGCGCCTTGAAGGGATCGAACCATATGGTCGTCGTTTCGATCGCACGTATACCACCGAAACCGCCCGCCAGGCATTCATAGAGGCTGAGAAAGCCGCTCCTTCTCCGGAACATTTCGAGTTCGGACCAGTTAAACTACCCGGCCGGCTGGTGGCAAAACGAGAGCAGGGAAAGACAGCGTTCGGCCACATCGAAGACATGAACGGCCGAATGCAGATATACCTTCGCCAGGATGTACTGGGAGAGAAAGCTTTTGCAATCGTAAAACGACTTTATGCGGGCGATATCCTCGGTCTTGAGGGCGGGTTGTTTCGCACGCGTACAGGCGAGATCACGCTTCGTGTCAAGGATGTGGTAGTTCTTTCCAAATCAATCAATCCAATGCCGGAGAAATGGCACGGATTGACCGATGTTGAGATGCGATATCGTCAACGCTATGTCGATCTGCTCACGAATCCGGATGTACGCAGCACATTCATAAAACGCAGTCGCGTCATTCGGCAAGTTCGCGAGTTCATGAATGAGCGAAACTTTCTGGAAGTCGAAACCCCGATGATGCATCCGATCGCCGGCGGTGCCGCAGCCAGACCGTTCACGACCCATCACAATGCCCTCGACATGGATCTCTTCCTGCGCATCGCCCCGGAATTATATCTGAAACGTTTGCTTGTGGGTGGTTTTGAGCGCGTTTACGAGATCAATCGCAGTTTCAGAAACGAAGGAATCTCAATAAAGCACAATCCGGAATTCACGATGATGGAAGTTTACCAGGCTTACGGAGACATCCACTCGATGCTCGAATTGACAGAGTCTCTCATCACAGGCCTTGCAGCCGGGCTTTCCTCCGACATGAAAATTCCATATCAGGGGCGCGTAATCGACTTTTCCTCTCCATGGAAACGCATTTCAATGATCGATGCGGTGCGCGAGGCTGTGAAGCGCCCCGATCTTTCCTTCCAGATGTCGCGTGAGGAGATGTCAGCTGTCGCGAAGGAACATCACGTGGCTATAGCTCCAAAAGACACTACGGCTGGAATCGTAGTAAAAATATTCGAAGAAAAGGTGGAGGAAACGCTTCAGAATCCAACCTTCATCATTGATTACCCGAAAGAGATTTCACCGCTGGCAAAGGCGAAGCACGATGATCCGACAATGGTCGATCGCTTCGAACTTTTTATCGCGGGTCGTGAAACGGCAAATGCGTTTTCCGAGCTTAATGATCCCGAAGAACAGCGTATGCGTTTCGAAGACCAGATGAACCAACGCCAGGGAGGTGACGACGAAGCACATCAGATGGACGAAGACTATGTCAACGCCCTCCGGTATGGAATGCCTCCAGCCGGCGGTCTCGGCATCGGAATAGATCGTCTCGTCATGGTGCTGTCTGACTCCGCCTCAATCCGAGACGTAATTCTGTTTCCGACGTTGCGGAAACGCGACATTAACGCTGTTCCGGAACAACAGGAACATGCCGCCGCGCCCATTCCAACGTCTCCAGGTACCTCAGAAGGCAAAATCGGGAGCGCGACCGATGCATAGCCGCTTTGTATATCTGCTTCAAATGACCTTGCTGTTGGGAATTGTAATGACCGCGCCATCGGTTTCGGCCGTAACACCTGATATCCGCCTTCCGCCATGGCACAAACTTGAGTCGCGAATCCTGTCCTGGGATGGCAAGGGCGATCTGGTAATTGAGATCGAGATGCATGCATTAAAAGTTCGCCTGCATGCGCTTTCCGCGAAAATTGGCTGGCCCAAAGCCATGAGCGGAAACGTGAAAACAGCGCACGCGGATGTACTGGAACCCGGTGGCAGCTGGAAAAGCAGTCATATCGCACATGCTCCCGCGACCTTTGATGGCTGGATAGAATTGGATGCCGCGGCCTTTCCGGACGCAACAGGTCTGGAGACCGAAATCAGACAGATTGCGACATACACAGAGATGATGAGAGCAGTGCTTCTGAATGAGGCGAAAAATTTCAAGACATCGATACCGCTCGGACGCTCGATTCCACTGCATCTGGATGAGAACATCGCGGCATTGCTGCCGCGTGAGCTGCTGTTTTCGCCGACCCGTTCCGTCGGAACTCAGTCATTGTTCTTCTGGGCGCCTCCGGGAACCCTCGGAACAGGCCCGGTCGCGGATGCATTCGCTGCATTTCGCAAAGCAATTCACGACCAGGACGATTCCGCAGCATTGACAGCAATCGGGCAACTGGAGAAAGATATCAGTATTATGCCTGCGGGAGATGTCATGCTTTCATTCAAGACTACTGATGGCAGTGAAACGGGTATTTCCCGGGTGGTAGTGCTTGAGTCACTGACTGCGAATCGTGCCTGTCTCGAAGTGTTGATGAACAAAAGCAATGCTCTTCAAAATCTTTCAGCGCTTGCCGAACAGGCAAAAAATCGCGTCAGCGGGCCTTTCGTTGCAACAAACCTAGGCGTATTTTACAAGAAGACAGGACGCTCCGGGGATGCCGTGACACTCTGGCGGCAGGCATTAGCGTTGAATCCGGCATGGCCACTCGTTCGTACCTGGCTCAGGGACTCTTCAGGAGGAAAGAAATGATCTGGTTTTTTGCATTCACATCGGTCGGCCTTGCAATGATGATCTTTCTTACTATTTTGCGCAGGACACTGGGGCTTGGCTGGAAAGACGGATTAGCGGGAATTGCCGCAATAGCTCTTTTCGTTATCGCATCGCGCTGAATCAGTCGGAATGATCTCATAATGTGAAAACCGCGCCAACTGGTTATTTTTAACCAATTGGCGCGGTTTCTGTAAGTGAATTACTGGCTATATCAGTGTTTCACCGCTGTAAGGTCAATGAGTTCGCTCTCTGCGCAGAGCATTCAGGCGATCTTTGGCTGCACGCAGATTTTCCAGTGCCATTTTTACTTCCGGGGCATTGCTGGGATATTTCAACAACACGCCGTTGTATGTAGCAAAAGCCCGCATGTAATTATCATGAACGATCGTGAAATTTTCGTTTACGCCGGAAACGGCCGTTGATCCATTGCTCGGATAGATCGACACAGGTTCCCTCGAAGCCGCTGGCGGAATAATTGTCTGGTCAGGGCTGACAGCGGTCCCACCCTTGTTCAGACGTCCGTCAAAGCCGGCAGGTTGCTCAACAGAAGGAGCTACAGGAGCGGCTGTCGGAGTCGCTGCGGCATTTGCCTTGTTACCGAAGATGCCGCCGAATAAGCGCGAGAAGAAGCTGCCAATGGAATGCCAGAATCCTCCGCTGGAGCTCGTCGAACTGGTGGAACCCGAGCCTGTATAACCTGTAGAACTCGTCGAGCTGGTTGGATCTGTATTAGTTGAAACGATGGAGGTCCCGTCACGATTGTTCAAAAACGATGCCAATCCTGGACTGACGCTTCTCGAACCGCCATTAACATATGCAAGAATGTCATTCTGGGACATCTTACCCTGACTATCATGGTCCAAAATTTGCGCCAAAGTAACCTGATCTTGCGGGTAAAGTGAAAGATAGCCGTTGCAGAAATCCTTCAGCGTACTGTGAGGACCAGTACATGAAATAGCGTTGAATGTCTTGTTACGCCCAGTGGACCCGTTACTCAGCAGATCATCCGTGACTCTTGCATTGAATAGTTCATTCCTGGTCATTTCTTCGAAGGTGTCGTCTTTCAGGAACGCAATCGTGGAATCGCTTTGGAGATCAAGAGTAAAAACCTGACCGTCATTCTTCGTTGCGGCAAACCCATTGGCCCATCCTTCAATCCAAGCCGTGTGAGAGTCCGGCAAAATTTCATCCATGTAGTGATTGCCATCGGTGCCATAATTGAGCCCGCTGAAATTATATGAGGCCGGATAGCCATTCAACATTGCAATGTGGCCGAGTTCATGCAGGAAGACAAACTTCTTGCTCGCATCACTGGAATACTGCGTGACATTCTTATACAGGGTAAGATTGTATCCATCAGAGGTTTTGCTCGATGCGGAAACAAGATCGCGATCGCTGATGGTCATATTAAGGGGCTGTGCCAATGATTTGGATACATTCTGGACATAACCAAGCAGTGTCTGCGTCCCGATGAGTTCAGTAAGATACATGCGCCAGGGGTTGCCGGGTGGGAGATCTTCATAGGAGTTGATGGTCTGTCTTTGCGTACCTATCTCGTTGCCGGAGGAATCATAAATCACGTGCTCATACACGAGATTCAGCGCGGCTGCATGCAGACATGAGGCGGCCAGTATAAAAAACATCGAGGTCAGCATCAAAGTAAAACTCATGTTTCGTGGAGAACGACAACAATGCATACGCCACCTCTTTATGCCGACTTTGATAATGAATAAGACTGATTATAAGTAAAAAATGAATATATGTCCATAGTGCCGGGACGGTTCACAGGATCATTTATTTCTCGACAGGCAGGGCAGCGACCGCCGGGCGCGCCGCGTCTTTTGCCACGCGCTTTCTCGGCGGGTCCAGCGGTCCCGCCCATTCGTTGAAATCAGTCTATTCAAGTCAATCTCTGTCGATGTAATGATCGATACAGATATAGCGCGAATCCCATCATTGCGATTGCAACAAGATAAAGACAAACATTAAACACCGGGAAGAGAATATAAACCTCCGATAGTCCCCACTCTTCAAAAACCCGGCCCCAGAAAAATCGGTACATTGCTTCGTCGAGTTTTTCCCGCTGTATTTCTGAAAGAAGTTCCAGATCCTTTTCCGTAAGACGTTCATCATGCTTGAAATTTTCGATGATTTGATTCGGAACCTTCGCGTCTATCATGGCCCCAATAGCATCGCTGCTGGAGTAACGTATGCAATCCCATGTTTTTACAGCGCTTCCGCTGATAAGTCCGCGAGTGAACATGAAAGAAATTGTCAGCAGGGCTAAACCACATATAGACATAAGCAACGCAATTTTTCGTTTCCATGCGGGTGCGGACTCGCATGATTGCGCGCTTTCAATACCAGGCAGTTTTTTTTGATCCGGAATCACATTCATAGCTTTTCAGAAAACATGACTCAGCTTTGGGAAAGCATCTTCAGGACAATTTGATGCAGGTGGCCGTTTGTCGCAAGCAGCTCGCACTTGTCGAGCGCGAGCGGAGAAATGCCCGACCAGTCGCTGACCATGCCTCCGGCTTCCTGAACGAGAAGAATTCCTGCCGCGATGTCCCATGGTTTCAGGTTAACTTCCCAGAAACAATCGAAGATTCCTGCCGCCGTATAGCAAAGATCCATGGCGGCCGATCCGAGTCGCCTGACCCCCCGCGAAGCCTGCAACATCGACCGAAGCGGCGGAAGGATGCGATCGACCGTGTCGGCGATATCATACGGAAAACCGGTCACCACGAGCGACCTGTCGAGTCGCTCTCTTCCGGAAACCTTGATCGGCACTCCATTGAGAAAAGCCCCTCCCCCATCTGCGGCCGTAAATGTTTCGCGCAGAATTGGCTGGTGAACAGCACCTGCACATGGACGTCCATTTTCGACCAACGCGATAGAGACGGAAAAAATGGGAAGCCCGTGCGCATAGTTAGTTGTTCCGTCAAGCGGATCCACTACCCAGACACGCGGGACATCTATCCTGGCGCCTCCCCCTTCCTCGCCCAGCATCATTTCTCCCGGAAACGATTTTGCAAGTTCATCTCGAATAAGAGCTTCGGAAGCCAAATCCACTTCAGTGACAAGGTCTACAACGCCTTTGAAGGCAACTTCATGCTTTCCACGAAATCTTTCAAGCAGAAGTTTTCCAGCCTTCTCGGCAATGCGTCCGGCTTCGGCCGCTTCGCGCCGCCATTTATTGCTTAGCTGCATATGGATTTAACTACTCCGTTCTTGATTTATACAGAAGCACAATGAAATTGTTTATGCATTCGGTCATAATTATCGTAGGGGCGGGTTTCAAACCCGCCCGATAAAACAAAATTCAATGCACCTTTGTATAATTCGCTTTTCCCAGAAAATCAATCAATGCCGAGAGTATCCAGATATCGTTCCGCATCGAGAGCAGCGATACATCCGGAGCCGGCGGCGGATATAGCCTGGCGATAATGAGGATCGGTGACATCGCCCGCCGCGAAAATACCTTCGACCGAGGTTGCAGTGGAAGGATGGCTCACCTTGATATATCCCTTTTCGTCCAGGGCCAGTGAACCATTCAGAAAAGCTGTATTTGGCGTGTGACCGATGCCCATGAATAAGCCCCCAAACTCCCGATCTGTTTTTTTACCCGTTTTAACATTGCGAAGCCTCAGACCGGTCATCAACTGGCCACCAACGATTTCTTCAATGACACTGTCCAGCAACAGCTCGATTTTGGGATGTTTCCTGGCGCGTTCCTGCATTATATGACTTGCACGAAGAGCATCACGCCGATGAATTATCGTTACTTTAGATGCAAAACGAGCCAGGAATGTGGCTTCTTCTATGGCAGAATCCCCGCCTCCCGCGACTGCAAGGGCTTTGCCGCGAAACAACGGAAGTGCTCCATCACAGGTAGCACATGCCGAGATTCCCTTGCCCCAGAATTTCTTGACCCCGGGAGCTTCCAGAATATTGGCCGATGCGCCCGTAGCAATTATAATCGCGTGGGCCTCGACCGTACGTGTCGCATTCTTCAAAATAAATGGATGCTTCGAAATATCTACCGTTTCAACATCTTCCGCGATCATTCGGGCACCGAATCTTACAGCCTGGGCTCGCATCTGCATGATGAGATCGGGACCCATGAGACCTTTTTCGAAGCCCGGAAAATTTTCGACCTCGGTGGTGGTCATGAGCTGCCCGCCTGGAAGCCCGCCCTTGATGAATCCTTCGAACAGAAACGGCTCGAGATTAGCGCGCGCAGCATATATTGCGGCGGTCAGACCAGCCGGACCAGATCCTATGATTACAAGTTTTTCCGACATGGGAAGCACCCCTTGGTAAGAAAATTTACTGCAACATCACACCGGATTATTACTCGGATTCCTGATGAGGTTGCATTGCCTGGGAAACTCCTGAATTTGTTGCAATCTCACGCTAATGGTATCATGTAAACCAACAATTCTCGACAGAAGATACATTGCACACAGGGCAAACACATTAAAAACTCAGAAAATGCTTATAACGCGGCTCACCATTCAATAACTATGATTATGACTGTGACTATGGCAGAGCGTGACCGCCGGGCGCGCCGATGCGCTAAGCGGCGCGCCCGGCGGTCACGCCCTGTCTCAGAACTTTTACTGCGCTTGCTCTGATACGTTTACATGACCACGGATTCGCCTGCTGATTCAAACTCGGTTTCGCCTGAGCTTTCCCCACGGCTGAAGGCCGAGTCGAAACGCCTGTCTCATGAGCTTCTGCGTATTTTCAGGCGCCCTCTGATCTTCGGCGTTTTATCCCTGGCGGTAACTGACGCCATGGATATAATGCCGCCACTCATCACAAAATGGGCCATAGATGCAATCGAGGCAGGGCGTGGTTTTAATGTGTTGTTAAGCCTTTGCGCCGTTTATCTTTTGACGTCACTTGTACAGGCGGTCTTTCGATTCTTCTGGCGCAAATATTTCATAGGTACCAGTTACCAGGTTGCATATCATCTGCGCGGTCGTCTGTTCGAACATATACAGACCCTCTCTTTCGATTATTTCAACCGTACGAAGATAGGCGAGCTGATGTCACGTCTCACCAACGATCTTGAGGAAGTGCGCATGATGTATGGAATTGGCGCACTGCTTGCCATGGATGCTCTGTTTTATTTTATATCCGTGCCGATCATCATGATCTGGCTTTCACCGAAACTGGCCTTATACATTCTGATTCCAATGCCAATAATACCGTTTATCGTCGTCAGAATCAGCCGCTCCGTTCACGAACGTTCGCGCATCGTTCAGGAGCGCCTCGCCGATCTTTCCGCCAAAACCCAGGAAAATATCTCGGGTATTCGGGTTGTGAAAGCTTTCGCGCGTGAAGACGCCGAGATCGCCTCGTTCAATCGCGTCAGCGGGGAATATGTCTCCGGAGCGCTTTCCCTCGCGAGAGTCGAAGCGACTTTCCATCCGTCGATGGAATTCGAAATGGGCCTCGGCATATTTATCCTGCTACTGTTCGGAAGCCGGGAGGTCGTCTCCGGAGGCATCTCCATCGGTACATTCGTGGCTTTTCAGGCTTATATGCTGAAGATGGTCTGGCCGATGACCGCCCTCGGATACGCGATCAACCTGCACCAGCGGGGAATGGCTTCCATAGGCCGCTGTGTGGAGATTCTCGATGAGAGATCAGACATCGGCCAGAATGAAGCATCGCTTCCGGAAACACCCATTCGCGGCGAACTCGAAGTTCGCGACCTGAGCTTCACATATCCGACAGGAAGTCGTCCCGCCCTGGATCATATCTCTTTTACTATTCCGTCAGGTCGGACCCTCGGAATAATCGGACCTGTGGGCAGCGGAAAGTCGACACTGATACACCTTTTACTGCGACTTTTTGAGGCACCGTCAGGCAGTATATTCATCGATGGACACGACGTTCGACACTACACTCTGCAGCATCTGCGCCGGGAGATCGGCTACGTCCCGCAGGACGCTTTTCTATTTTCAGAATCCGTATTCGAGAATATCGCTTTTGGCCTGAAAGAAAGAAATGATCTTCAGAAAGTGCGCGAATGCGCACGCCTGGCACAAATACTGCCCGATATCGATGGTTTGCCGAACGGCATCAATACATTGCTGGGCGAGCGCGGAGTAAATCTTTCAGGCGGCCAGAAACAGCGCTTGACGCTTGCCCGGGCCCTTGCACGTGATCCGGCAATTCTGATTCTGGATGATGCCGTCAGTGCAGTGGATACTGATACCGAGACCCGCATTCTGGGCGAACTTAAAGGCGTGACTTCCCGACGCACCTCAATAATTGTTTCACACCGTCTCGCAAGCGTGCAGAATGCCGATCTGATCATTCATCTTCAGGATGGCCGAATCACTGAACGTGGGACCCATGCTGATCTCATCTCTGCGGATGGGGCATACGCACGTCTCTGGGAAAAGCAGCGATTGCGGTCCGAGCTGGAGCGTTAACGATATGAGCGACTCCTACTTCCAGGAAGACGAAATCATCGGAAAAGTCTATGATCACCGACTTGTTCGGCGATTATTGCCGTTCCTGCGACCATATCTCCCGATCGCCGCGCTTGCCGTATTTGTTGTATTGGCGGGAATGTCACTTTTTCTTGTGAATCCATATATTCTCGGACGTATCGTTGATACCGGCATAAAACCACGAAACCTCGATGTGATAACGCACTTGTCGCTGGTCTATCTCGGTATCGAGGTGCTGGTCTTTTTTGCGGCCTGTCTGCAAAACTATCTCTTACAGTTCGTCGGACAGAAAATAATGTTCGACATCAGGTCACGCCTCTTTTCTCACCTGCAACGCATGTCCGCCACTTTTTTTGATCATAACCCCGTGGGACGACTTGTGACCCGCGCGACTAACGACGTGTCGGCACTGACTGAACTGTTCTCATCGGGCATCGTTGTCGTGCTTGGTGACATTGTCCTGATTGTCGGAATTGCAGTCGCATTGTTCGGACTTCAGCCGCGCCTCGCCGCCGCAACGCTTGGAATGATTCCGGTGTTGATTCTCGTGGCATGGTTTTTTCAGGGACGCATGCGTGAGGCATTCAGGGATGTCAGATTTCGCATCGCCCGCGTCAATTCAGCTTTGTCTGAGAATATCGCCGGAGTCAAGATCATAAAGATCTTTCACAGAGAAGCCGACCGTGTCGCCAGATTTCAGGAGTTTAACATTGCACATCGCGATGCTCAATTGCGCTCACTGTTCAATCACGCGGTGTTTACGCCGATTGTGACCGTGGTAAATGCGGTCACGATCATTATCGTTCTGCTGCTTGGCGGCCCGATGGTCGAGCGAGGAGAACTGAGCCTGGGAATTATGGTGAGTTTTCTTGCCTACGCCCAGCACTTTTTCTTCCCTATTCGCGATATCAGCGAGAAAGTGAGCGTATTCCAAAGCGCCATGGCTTCGGCCGAACGTATACTGGGTTTACTTGACGAGC
>JADFYG010000040.1:0-387 GCA_015233155.1 Candidatus Rifleibacteriota bacterium | reverse complement strand
ATGCCGTGGCTAAAGCGGTGCCCACACCTATCCGCGGCGACGTCGTTTTCGATCATGTGACTTTTGCTTATGTTCCGGGAATACCGGTTCTGCAAAACATCTCGTTTACGGTTAAAGCGGGTCAGTCAGTCGCAATCGTCGGCCACACCGGAGCAGGAAAGACGACGATTGCTTCCCTTTTGAATCGTTTCTACGAAATTGACGAGGGTCACATTTTCATCGACGGACATGACATCCGGCAATTGCCGAAACCATGGCTACGCAGGCAGGTATCCGTTTTACAGCAGGATGTTTTTATTTTTTCCGGGAACACTCTTGAAAACATTCGGCTCTGGGACACTTCGATTTCGCGCGAATGGGTCGAAAAGGTGGCACGTGAAGTTCGCG
>JADFYG010000003.1:127266-162601 GCA_015233155.1 Candidatus Rifleibacteriota bacterium | reverse complement strand
AAGAATCTGTATTCTGGAGATACTTGGTAGTCCATTCCACTCAACTGGCACGGCAGCGGAGTCAGACGAGAGAGCGCGACATTACCAAGGAACGTAAAAATCTTTCCAAAATCCTTGAAAAGGCCGGCGAGATTCCTTTTGCTTGCAAAGCCGATGCGGAAAAAATGGCCAAAACTATTTCTGATGTCGCCAAGGCGCAATTTCACATGCTGGGATTTGTTGTACAAACCCGCGAAATACCGCTTAGAAAGCCGCGGGGAAGGCAACCAAAGAACACTCAGCCTCAATTGGAGACTCGTTTCTTTCTTCAAGAAACAGTTACCGAGATTCCCCGGAGCATTTTTTCCTACGATCCGGAAGGGATGTTTGTTCTGCTCACAACGATCCCTGACCGACGTGAACTTTCTGATATGCAAGTTTTGGAAGCATACAAAGGGCAACAGGTGGTGGAGATCGGCTTTAACTGGCTGAAAGGTCCGTTGGCGGTCGCTCCTGTCTTTCTGAAGTTGCCTTCCCGAATCGACGTTTTGGGGTTCGTTTACCTTGTATCGATGTTTGTGTATGCGCTTGTCCAGAGGGATCTTAGGCGAGAAATAAAAAAGAGGGGGGTACGGATTGTTGACCCCTGCCAGCAAAGAACCGCAAATCCCACTGCTAGGGCTCTATTCAAACTTTTCGAGGGGGTGGACAGACTGGTGGTTAAGCATGAATCACAGACCTACGCGCAGGTGCGTTTCTTGAACCCGAATTTACTGGAAATTATTGAAATCATGAACTGGTCGCATCTTTACTTTTTTGAAAATCCACGGGGGTGTACGTGAAACCCCGGAAATATGGGTTACACGGTGAACGGGAAAATTAATTGAATCTGGCTGTGAACTACGAATACACCATGCAAGAGTCAGATGGGCAGACATCGCTTGCAGCCTCCAAAATGAATAAATTGAAAGATTGAATTGATAATCTACAGGAATGGAGGATAAAATAGGGTTGGAGGGAAATATCATGAACCCAACGCAGATACCTGTATTTATAGACGATGATCGCGGACTAGTTTCACTTAAGCATTTCATCGGAGTATTGGATTCCCTTCAAATAATTGTTACCGACGTTGACCGGTCTCGTTATGGTGAGACAAGAACAAAGTGGAGTATTGCCGCCCTTGAATTCGGAAGCGCACGAGCTACCATACAAGCCTTTCCGATAGCTCAGAAGTTTGCGGCGGATACTATAGCCGTCGTGGAAAGCGTGCTGCATGGATTGCGAGAAATTGAAGATGGCGCCAGTTTTCCCCCTGAGCATTTTTCCCAGAAAGCACTTGAGGCCGCGAGAAACATTGGTGCAAAATGCGGATCGCATGTTTCCGTTTCGATTGGCGGAGGACGAATTACAACAAAGGCTGCTTCCACTATTGATCAATGGACCAAACCGCGAGATACTACCGTTGATAGCATCGAGGGCTCTATTGAGGCTGTTTCGCTTCGAGGTGTAATGAAGTTTTCCCTGTATGATGAAATGGATAGGAAAATAGATTGCTTCTTCCCGGATCACTTAAAAAATCGGGTTAAGCAATGTCTTGGAGAAAGGGTTATCGTTAGAGGAGAAGTTGGAATTTCCTCTCTTGGCAGACCGGTTTCCATTAAGGTGTTAGAGCTTGATGTGAGACGTCAAAAACCGTTCTGTATTGATGACTACATCGGAATTTGGAACATTCCTGTTAGTAGTGAAGAATACGTAAGGGCAATTCGCGATGAGTGAACATCCCATTGTCCATCTTGATAGCTGTTTATTTATAGCGCTTTTCAAAGCAGAGGTTGGTAGGGCTCAAATTTGCCGCGCCATCATCGAAGATGCTTCAACAGGAAAGATCCATGCAGGTATCTCAACTCTGGCAATAGCTGAGACAAGAAGACCTCTGGGATTAGAAAAAGATGTATCAGAACTTTTACTTCAACCTTTTTTCAGAAAAAGCAGCCTGGATTTGAAAATTGCCAAATTAGCCCGCGATCTTCTTGAAAAAATACCGGGACTGAAGGGCGCCGATGCGGTCCACTTGGCAACGGCGATGGACGCCGGCGCAAAGTGGCTTATGACCTATGATACACAGCTGCTCAAATGTAACCGAAACCCGTTTGTCGGCAAGATAGAGATAACAGAACCATCACGTCCATGGGACAGCCAGCTTATATTACCCCTGTAATTTTGTGCAACATATCCAGTTGCTGACTATTTCGTTTCATGATCATGACGAACAAAAATATCACTGTCTGGACCTGATCGTAGACATATCCTTCATCTGGTGAAGGAATCAGTCCCAGGGGATGAAGCCCTTCTCCCATCTTATAAACAGAGGCTTTTTTCCGCCATCTAAAAAAGGATCTCGACATCTGCCCAGAATCATCAATGCATTTTTCCGCGCGACCAACTCGGCATTCCTGGTACCCAGGAACATCAGAAATTTCCTGTAAATTCTGATCGTCGCGTCACATTCCTCCGGGCGAAAGCGCGAATCGCTGAGATCGAACCCCAGAAGAAATCGACTGGGATGCTTCTCTATCAATTCTGCGAGCATTATTCCAAGTTGGGAAATCGATCCGTCCTTATCGAATAACTCTTTGTGAATGCCGGAAATATCCGTATAAAGATTGCTGAATTTCGTGAGAAGGTAGTCCAATATCCGATCGTAATCCCGACGGCGCGGAGAAGGACCGAGGGCGCAGTGCGCCAGGACAAAGATCACATCGGGATTGAGCGAAAGAACTCGTTTGAGTGCCTGAAAATCGGCTTTCGTGCCCTGTTCCTTCGCTTCCGTCGAACCGAGGGTCCAGTGGAACAGCACTGGTACACGCGCATCGGCTGCGAGTCTGTAGATCGACATCAGAACAGGATTGTCGCCATGAACGCGGCGACCGTGGCCATTGATGAAAAGTTCCCCCACCCCTTGAAAACAGCCCGTATTCAGCTGATTATGAACATAAAGGACAGACTCGTTCGCCTCCGGGTCGAAATTCATCAGGAATGGTCTGACCCACTCCGGGTTTTCCCATGCGCTAGGCGCGACCCAGCGGTCGCCATCGCCACCAGGTAACCCGGACAGACACATGATCTCGATATTGTTGTCCCGCATAATATCCGGTAATTCTGATGATTCCAGCGAGTCTCCCTGAAAATGTGAATGAAAGTCGATCAAAGGCTGATCGAAAACATGCGCGGCTTTTTCAGAGCATTCCCCGGCCCGAACCGTCGTCACTTCGAGACATAAAAGAGAAAACAACAGCAGGAATAAAATCGACAAACCTGCTCGTTTCACACTTTCAGAAAGATTCGCCCTTACTCCCACGAACAGTGATGTCATCGATATACTGTTTGGTATAACGGGAAAGTTCGTTATAATCAGCATCAGAACTTGTTTTGGCTTGCTCCAGACACTGATACATGATGCTGAGCTTGAAAATTCCATCCACCCTGTCTCCAAAATCATTCAGGACAAGTTTAAGATCCTTGACGTTCTTTACAGTCTTGTAAGCGCCTGCCGTCAATATTTTATCATGTATTACAGTTGTATTTCCGGCCTTTGCCAGAGCGAGAAGATCCTGGGCGGATGAGGCCAGACGCAATCCATCTAGTAATATTTGAAGATTCGCTTCATCCGGTCTCTTTTCAGAAGCCATCGCGATGTAGTCCGTAATACTGGTGGCTTCAGTCGCCGTCTCTGTCACGCCAGCCTGACTTCCCGTGTTAATCTGCGCGGCATCAGTCGAAATTGCCGTAACGGCCGTACTGGAAGTTGTCGCTATAATAGTCGTTATTCCTTCATCGAAAGGAGAAGCGAAAGATGTAATGGCAGATAAAAGAGTCCATGCCGTAAAGGCTGTCAACATCCCGGATTTATATTTATCAAACATACCGCCCCCCTTGATCCAGTAACTCATCGGGTCGATTACTCAACAACATTGTTCTAATATTACTCATTTATTCCCGAATACGCCATCATTCGTTGATAGTAATTTATCAATAACCCGCGCAGACGCTTGTAATCAGGTTAACGATCATTTTTTAGCGCGAAGATCAGCAAAACAGCGATGGAGAATTAAATGACCCTGGGTGGAGCGCGGCCATCTTTCGCAAGCGGAGAGAAGCTGGTAGAATGATGTCGAAACCAGATCGATTCCTGAAAGCTGCGAAAAGGAGGCATAGTCCTGGAAAGACGACCGCTTCTGCTTTTCATCGTATTATCTTCATTTATAGCGCTTTTCGGCTGTCTGGGCGGAGAAGGCGGCGGACAAGCCACCCAACCTGGCCCAACCGGAACTACGGAGCTGTCCGGTCGTGTGTATTTCGCCGATCGTCAATTATTCAACGGCATTCCAATTTTTGCTCGTGATCCCTCCGGAATCGTCGTCGCGGCAACACGAACGACAACCGGAGGCGACTTTTCATTTTCCTCAGTTCCCGCCGGGATTTACGACCTGGCCGCCGTAACAGGAGATGCCGAAGTCATATTCAGTCGCAGCGTAAGCCTCACCCCGGAGGTCGCTAAACGACTTCCTGAAGTTTCATTGTTGTGTCTGCAGAACGTTCTGGTGGATCGCGTCACGTCATCCAGCTTTCATATCGCCTTTCAATCGAATCTGCCGGCGACCTCCATGATCACATTCGGGACAAATCCTGACAGGTTCCCCGTTTCAACCGCTTTGACAACTACGCACCAGGTAGAGCTTCCTGGTCTTTCTTCCGGCATGAATTATCCGGTTTCAATTTTTCTGAATGACGCAGCAGGGCAGTCGTTCACGCACTCCGGCATAAACGTCGTGACGCTTTCGACATCAGCCGGACCACAACGCCTCTCTGTTGCCATAGAAAACGGCGAATACGAAACCCGCAACCCTCAGGCTACCGTATATCTCAAAGCCGTCAATGCGGCAGATATGCGCGTCGGACTCGACTATCAACTTTCTGACGCCAAGTGGGAATCCTTTGCCACAACCAAGGCAGTCACTCTACCCGGCAATGATGGAACCAAGCGTGTATATGCACAATTCAGAGGCAGCAGTATTGAGTCGCCGATCATCAACGATTCGATTCTGCTGACCACAGACACAAAAGGCTACCTTGGCGTCTGGATCGAGGGGGGCGCAGCCCAGACTTCAAACTCGCAGGTCTGGTTAACACTTTTGTATCCCGGTGCCATGCAGATGATGCTTTCACCCACCATGGATTTCACAAGCTCATTCTGGGAGACTTACACGCAGTCGCGTCAATGGACCCTTTCCTCCGGCGAGGGCGTGAAAAATGTTTATGCTAAATTCAACGGCCCGGGTATAGATTCCTCCCAGGTTTTTTCTTCCGGCATTTCGTTTGTTTTTCCTTCAGTTCCAACCGGGACCAGCACCGCGACAGGAACTTCCACAGGCACAGGTACGGCAACCGGGACTTCGCCCACCCCCACCCCTCAGCCAAGTCCTGATGAAACAGGGCCTTTCGAGCTCGTTATCGGCGCGACTTCGGTTCCCAGATTGAATCATCCGGAGGAAATTATTACCAGCACTGATGTCCTGCTGGAAGGCGATTCCAGGACCTTTTATGCCGAATTTCGCAACGCAAACACCGGGAAAGTACTGGAAAAATCCTTTCGATGGTTCGTTTTCAGCACGGAAGGCGGAAGCGATGTCTGGGGAAAAATTGACGCAAGCCAGGCGAAATATACATCTCCCGATACTCTTCCTCCGGGTGGTGACAGCATCGATGTTTCCGCCCAGACTTTCAATAGTTATTTAGATGAGGCAACGGGAAAAAGTCATCCATATGCCGCCACGGTGACAGTACATTTGAAGCCATTCTGGGTGGAACGATCAGATGGAATGAAAAGGGTGGATGGCAGTAAGATGTCCATTTACTCGATACTGGTAGATCCGATCTGGGCGGAAGGAGCAGATTATTATCTTTTCGCCGGAACGAATGGTAATGGTCTATATTGGGCCAGGGTCACGTCAACGGTAGATTCAGCACCGATAGTCTGGCAGAAATCAGTATTGTCTTCTGAAGGGCTTGTGAATCCACCAACCCATGTCGTAAATAAGCTTGCCATAAATGGGAAAAATGGTGACATCGCTATGGCAACCGAGAATGGTCTTTTTATAGTGGGCGGAGGAACGCGTTCATACGATACTAAATTCGTCCAAATGGCTTCAGGAACAGTCAAGTCGGTTGCCTGGGACCTGGCCAACCCCCATTATTTATATGCCAGCCGGGACGACGGAATTGAACGGCTAGAGCTTTCCAGCGACTGGCAGGCAGTCGTGAACTCGATTCCACTCTATCTCGGCGGATACAGGAGTTTCGAAAAACGCACGGACACGACGGCTTCCCCGCCCTTGGATGTCTGGGCATATTCTTTCAATTTGAGTTACGTGTTCCAGGGTGCAATGAGAAGTCTCGGGCTTTCAATCGCGGACCCCAACGTCCTTTATGTCGGCACGGATAACGGTATCCTGGGTCTGGTGGAACATTCTCAAACCGCCATCAGTCCTTTGAGAATCTTGCATAATCAGCCTTTTTTCACTTCAACAGCCGGAGTTGGAGTAGCAGTCGGTGATGTAACGATTTTGGACAATAGCATACCCTTCGAAACCGTTGGAAACTCAGTTGTGAATCCTCCACCAATCCCGTTGATAACAGATATTTCCATCGATCCGAACAGTCCCTGGACCTTATTGGTCGCAACCTCCAGGGGAATTTTCCGAAGCATAGATAAAGGAGTCAACTTTACTCAGTTGTCGAACAAGACGAATACTCGTGGCGCCCTCATCGATCCGACAAATGTAACGCACTTTTTCTTTGGAGCGGAAGATGGTCTTTATCGCTCCAAGGACGCAGGTTCTACATGGAAAACATTGAAAACAGGACTTAATGACAATTCAGTGATAAATTGTTTTACACAATCCTCAGGAGCCCCCGGTGCCAATCGTCGCATATGGATCGGCACGACAGGAGGCGTTTTCGTCGGAGCCAAGTCTCTTGACTTGTATTGAGAAAGCACTTGTATAATATGAATGAGAAGCTATGATAACCAACTTGCTAGATTACCGTAACATGCTGCGATTCGTCATTGGGGGAATGAAATATCTCGTGAATTTTGCGAGAGGCTCTGATGACTGATTTTTTTCGAAATGACGCAAAAATGACCACGGCGAAAATTTTCGTTTTGTCGGGTGTTCTTTTTTTAAGCCTTTTCGCGTTTTTCGGCTGCGGTGGCGGTGGTGGAGGCGGAAACCCCGTCGCACCTGTTCCTCCGGCAACTACAACAACTCCTGATATAACCGGCCCGGCCTCCGGAAGCATCTTCGCTCCAGGCTCGAATATCGTCATTTCCGTCGACCTTAAAGCTGAAGCGGGCAATGTTACCAAGGTTGAATTTTATCAGGGTCTCGTAAAAATAGGAGAATCTGTTCAGTCGCCTTTCTCCTTCGTCTGGACCACGCCCCCCCCTGGATCCTACACTCTGACGATACGTGCGTATAACTCCGCCGGTGCGATTCTTGTTTCGAAGGCTGTACCGGTAAGTGTTGCCGGCAGCGGCCAGCAAACCTCCGGCCCCGTCGTCTTTATAACTCAGCCTGTCAGCGGGGCCATTTTTGCATTCAATGCATCCTCAGGAATAGTGATTTCCGCCTCAGCTTCCCGTCGTGATGGCGTTATCAACAAGGTCGAATTCTATTCAGGTCCACTACTTCTTGGACAAGCCTCGTCTCCATTCTCCATTTCATGGATACCTCCCCTCATCGGAACCTATTCGCTGATTGCCCGCGCATTTGACAACTGGGGCATGACGGCAACTTCCCCGGTTGTCAGTATCATCGTTGCCTCGGCGATCAATGCAACGCAAACCGCCGTCATTACGCATCCGCTTTCCAACGCGTCTTTTTCCGCCGGAGCGTCGATCACCATTACGGTTCAGACCTATTATTTCTCTGATCTCATCGATCGCGTTGAATTCTATCAGGGAAGTAATAAAATAGGCGAAACGCTCTATTCGCCGACATCTTCCTCGACTTACAGTATGGCATGGCCAAGCGTCCCTATCGGTTCTTATACGCTCAGTGCAAAAGTCATCGATCAGTTCAGTCGGGTGACCCTTACCAGCCCGGTTTATATAAGCGTCAATGCGGTTCAAAACAGTCCGCCTGCGATTACCCTCTCCCAGCCCACAACAAATCAGACGTTTCCATTTGCTTCGAATATCACGCTTATAGCCAATGCAAGCGACTCCGACGGCAGTGTTGATCTGGTCGAGTTCTTCCAGGGAGCGACCAAGATCGGCGAGGCTCGCTCCGCACCGTTCACTTATGTCTGGCCTGCCGTTCAAGCGGGCGTCTATACACTTTCCGCTAAAGCAACGGATAATAATGGTGCTGCTGCAACATCCGCGCTTGTCTCAATAACGGTAAGTTCGTTCCCTAACCAGCCTCCTACCGTTGCCCTTACAGCTCCGGCAGATGGAGCGCATGTCAATGAGGGAACGAACATCACTCTTGCCGCAACCGCGGGCGATGCCGACGGAAACGTTGTTAAAGTGGAATTTCTGGCCTCGACTCTTTCAAATACAATACTTTTGGGTGAGTCACGGCAGGCCCCATATTCATATGACTGGATCGCAGTTCCATCCGGCACATTTTCAGTGTTCGCCCGGGCTACTGATAATTCCGGTGCCACTGCCACGTCCTCTCTGGCAAGTCTGATAGTGAATCCCGCCCCGACAGTGGTGTTACGTCAGCCAGCAAATCTCGCAACCTTCACGCAGGATGACGCCATCGACTTCCTGGGCGAAGCCACTGACACCGATGGAATAGTAAAAATGGAATTTTACGCCAACGGAATCAAGCTTGGTGAAGATGCCTGGCCGCCCTTCACCTACCGCTGGATTAACCCCTCCCCCGGGAAACAGTTCTTGCAGGCAACTGCGATCGACTCGCTCGGCGCCATCGGGAGATCAGCGACAGCGACAGTATGGGTGAATATCCCGCCAACCATTGCATTCACACTTCCTCTGGATCGAACCGGTTTTCTTCTTGGGACGGATGTCGCCATGACCGTCAATGCCGTGGACAGCGATGGCGCGATCTCTTCGGTCGAATTTTTCGTGAACGGCGTGTCGCTCGCAAAACTCAACGGACCTCCATATGCATATTCCTGGCACAGTCCGGCCTCGGGCTCCTATGTCCTGACTGCCAAGGCGACGGACAACATGGGTGCCAGCCGCACAAGCAGTCCAATCAACATCGTCGTACGCGACACAACCCCGCCCACAATAGTTATCAACGGCGGCGATTCATTCACGAACAGCCACAATGTGGAGTTAACGGTCAACGCCGCCGGCCAGTCGGCAATGTGGCTTTCACAGGACGGCACTTTTACCGGCATTGCATCTGAAGCACCTGCCGCACCTCCGGCGGTAAGGCTCTGGTCCTTTCCGGCTACGGCCGGAAAACGGACTATCTATGCTCGTTTCATGGATCCGACCGGGATTTACCGATATGCTCAGGATGACATCGATGTAATGGGTCCGACAAACGCATCCGTCTCGACTCGCGATATTCAGCCTGTCAACCAGGGGTTTGTTAATCTTGATCTGAATGCAGTCGGAGCGACTGAAATGCTTGTTCAGCTCGATGTGAACGATGCCACTCCCTGGCGCGCCTATCAATCAAAACTGACAGTGGTCCTGCCAGCCGCCGGCGGAAATCAGACTATTTATACGAAGTTTAGAAACGCCGGTGGGGTCGAAACCGCTGAATTAACATTGCCGATAAGTGTGAGCAGCACTGCGCCGTCCGGTAACAAGGCTGAGTTTCATACGGGGGTCGATCCGGCGTCCCAACTCGTAACGAGCGTCAATGTCGGTTCGCTCCCGGTTTATCTGCATTTTTCGATAGCCGATACAAAAACCGCCTCGATTGCTTATGCTCTCCTTTACGAGACCCAACCCAATCCGGTCTGGCCGACTGATTATACTATCGTCGGCAAATCAACCTTTGCGCCTGTGAAGATAAGCAAAACCACCACTCCTTCCGTCCAGGAGGGACAAAACATCCTTTGGTACCGTTTCGCGGACGGGGTGGGAAATTGGACCGATTCGCTCGTCACTTCTCTCAATGTTTCGCCGTTACCGGTTTCCACGGCCACTATTCAGATAAATAGTGGTGATGCATATACAAGTTTCCAGATGGTGAAGCTTGCTGTTAATGCCCCGGGGCAATCCATAATGTGGCTTTCGAATGATGGTTCATTTTCAGGAGCGTCTCCATTTTCTCCCCCCTCCTCCGGATCCACTGTAAATTGGGCTCTTCCGGCAGCAGCGGGGAAAAGAAATGTGTATGCCAGATTTCAGAACGCATCGGGAACCTACAGTTATGCACAGGCGGCCATCGAAGCTGTCGGGCCGGCATCCACCAGTATCAGCACGCGTGACGTTCAGCCCATCAATGGGAATTACGTGAATCTTGTCGTTTCCGCTGCAGGAGCCTCTCATATGCTCATAACGGAAGACGTTGCGGCTCTTAACGCTTCGACCGATTATGAGCCATTCCGTTATTCGAAGATACTGACCTCCCTCACCGGAGGCGGGACACACACCATCTACGCTAAATTCATTACATCATTCCCCGGAGGAATCGAATCCGCACCCGTCTCCATGCAAGTGTCCGTTCGCAGCTCCGCTCCTACTGGAAACACCGCCGTATTCAAGGATTCAGCCGCTCTCAATGCGTCCGCTGTAGCTACGGTCGGTCTGGGTTCACTGCCGGTGTTCCTGCATTTCACCATCAATGATGCAAGTACCGCAACTGTATCATACAAGCTTACTAATTCCGCCGCTCCTGTACCTACCGATGCGGAGTTATTTTCGGTGACGCCTCCGGTTTCTCCAAAAGCCTATAATACCGGCGACTTCCCGGGAAACGGCGTGTTCAATTTCTGGTACAAATTCAGTGATGCCGTGGGCAATTCAACGCCGTTACAAGTTACATGGATCGATGTCCAGGGACCGTCTTTACGAATCAGCCCCGCGGCCGTTTCCGATATCTTGTCAGGGCAGACGCAGCAATTCAGCGCCACTTTGAAAAATTATTCCGGAACGATCAAATGGAAGCTTGATCAGGTCGATCTGACAGGAGCCACATATGGCCGTGTCGATAGCGATACGGGAATGTATACCGCCCCGAATCCAATTCGAACGACAACGTCGCTGAATGTCATCGCTTTTGTTTCCGAGAACAATTCAGTAAGTGACCAGGTTTCGATCCGTCTTCGAAGCAAGATAGCCGTAAAACCATCGTTTGATTCCTGGGAAGCCTCGCTCGGCGGTGGCGCGACTATTGCTGTCCGATTCGAGAATACCGTTGATGGCGGCATTATCCTGAGTCAAAATCCGCCTACATCCGGCGGCGGCGGAAAAGCGACAATTTCAGCCCCGCAGGTCGATCCGCTTGTTCCCACTGACAGCATTGCTACAGTCAGTTATGTTGCGCCTGTCGGTTCCACTCCCTATCCGAATCCTGTTACAATAACGATTGCCGCGGCGACAGACACTGCGACAACTGCAAATGTATCTGTCAGAGTGAGAAATGGCGGATATATTTCGATTTATGATGCATCGGCAACATTGCGTTTACGAACGGGGTCGCAGGAATTTACAAGCATCCCTTCTGAGATTGTTCCAGGCGGAGTAGTCTGGCAGGCAGTAAACGGTTTTTTGGACGCAGGGCGCACGACAACAACCTTGACAACATTGACTTCACCCTACAAAGTTACGTTCTATGCTCCGAACTCGGCAATCGGCCAGGGTGAATTAATTGCGAGCTTCCAGCCGACAATCGGACTTGCGACATATATTTCCGCAATCATAAATTTTTCTCCGGCGATCAATCTGGAATTCAAGCAGCCGAAAAATGTTTCGCTCACCGTAGCCTCGTCCACGGGCGTTCAGTTTTCAACCCAGTATACCGGTGGAACTCCTGCTAATACACAGGTTAAATGGGAATTCAAGGGCGCTTCCGATGTGGCGTGGTCACTCCCCGGCACTAATGTAAACGGTGGCCTTTCTGATACCGGGTTCTATACTCCCCCCTCTACAATGCCGTCTAATCCCGACATCTATGTAAGAGTTACGAGTGTCGAAGAGCCGACGGCCTCCGACGTCGCAATCATTACATTGAAACCGGCGATCGTTGTCATCATCCATCAGGGATACAATGCTGCAGCGGCTGTATGTTCGATTGCAACCGCGACTCTTGAAGTCGGTCAGGTCCAGTTTTTCGGAGAAGTCCAGAACGCGACGAATTTGACCGTGTCCTGGTTTGTTGAAAGTATCTCCGGTGGAAACTCCACGTATGGCACAGTTGACGCAACCGGAAATTACTCGGCGCCTGACACGCTTACCAAGAGCGAGGTTGAGTTGAAAGCCGTTTCAAATCAGGATCCGACTGTATTTGCCACTTGTACTATAAACCTGGAAAATTTCTGGACCCAGCGTTCGGAAAACCTTCACGATGTGACTAATGCGACGTATTCCATATACAGTCTCATTATTGATCCGACCACGGCTTCCACGAGCGATAAGCGCCTCTTCACAGGAACAAACGGCCATGGGCTGTATCGTGCAGGCGCTGTCCAAAGCGTAACCGGAACTGACTGGGATAGCATTCCATGGCTTGGAGAGACCGGACTGTTCAATGCCAATATAGGCCTGGGTGGCGAATATGTGGTGAACAAGATAGCAATCAGTCTTCAGCATCCGACGAACCTCGTAGCCGGAACATCCAGCGGAACGTTCATTTCCACGGATGGGATTAATTTTTCAAGCGTCACCATGCCTCTTGGTTCATCGGATCGCACAGCGCCTGGCCCCCAATACGATGTCAGCTTTACTAATATCGTCAATGGGGTGGTAATAGATCCGCGAGATGACAGATATATGTATGCCCTTGGAAAAAACCAGGGCGTATTACGTTTTTTCCGGACAAACTCGGCTTCTCCATATGTATACAATGGAACTCTCTTTGATGATAAACAACCGCTGAGTTATGTCCAGTATGTTCCCAAAACATGGCTCGATGGTTCAGGAACCTCTCATTTATATCAGGAGCCTGTTTCATATGAAAGTGCATCGAATACTGTACAGTTGAATTGCATCACGATCGACCCGCAGTTTCCGGACACGTTGTATGTCGGTTTTTCGAAATATCTGCAAACTGCGCCTGACGGCTTCCAAAATGGGTATATAAAATTCAACAACGCCCGAACTTCTCATTACTACACGCGATCCGGAACGAGTCCGACATTCTACAGAACTGGTGATCCGCCTGCGGGGAACACCGCCGTAACCTTTCCCATCTGGAAATCTCTGAACTCGTCATACATTCTGTATTTTGATTCCGGCAGTTCGATTATTCTTTCGATGGCCGTTGATCCGAATATTCAAACCACGCTCTGGACGGGAAAGAATGACGGTATTTTCCGATCGACAAATGATGGGATTTCCTGGGCAAGCGTCGGAGCCTACGCGAATGTGCGGGATATCCTGATTGATCCCATCAATACGGTAAGCGCCTATATCGCCACTGAGAATGGCTTATACAAGACCGCGAACAGCGGCACCAACTGGAAACAGATCAAGAGCGGCCTTGAAGGTCATACCACGATAAATGCTCTGAGTCTGAGCCCCGGCGGCTGGGGAACCCGGCGCATATTCTCAGGCACGACCAGCGGCCTTTACATGGGTGTTACCACGCTCGACTTCTGATAATATAGGTCTTTATCTGTGCACATCTGTGGTTAATTATTTTTCCGGTCTTTATCTGTGTTCATCCGTGTTCATCTGTGGTTAATTATCCTTCCGGTCTTTATCCGAGGTCTTCTGTGGTTAATTCTCCGGATCATAAAAAAGGTCCCACAATTTTTATATTTTTGCCTTGAAGTTATTCGGAACCTCTTGCGCAATCTTGAAGATGTGATATACTCGCCCATGCCGTATCCGAATCTTACTTCACGCTCTGCGAGGAGGCTGCATGTCAGGTCATAATAAGTGGGCCAAGGTTAAGCATATAAAGGGCAAGATGGATGCCATCAAGGGACGCGCCTTTACAAAGATCATCAAGGAAATCACCATTGCCGCAAAGAACGGCGGCGGTGATCCCAGTTCCAATCCGCGTCTTCGTAGTGCCATTCAGTCCGCCAAAGATGCCAACATGCCCAAGGACAACGTTGAGCGTGCCATAAAAAAGGGCACCGGTGAACTCGAAGGTGTTACCTACGAAGAACTCACTTACGAGGGATATGCCCCCGCCGGTGTTGCCGTCATTATACGTTGCCTCACGGACAACAAAAATCGCACCGTCGCCGAGGTCTCCAAAATTCTCAGCAAGGGCGGCGGGAATATGGGCGTTCCCGGCTGCGTTTCTTTCATGTTTGAAAACAAAGGCTGGATGTTCCTCGCCAAAGAAGAGAATCCTAAATTGACTGAAGACGCTCTCACCGATATCATTCTGGAAGCCGGTTGCGATGATCTGAAGGATGTCGGCGTAGGGTTCGAAATCACCTGTGAAGCCTCTTCCTATCTGGATTGTCGCCCCAAGGTTGAAGCAAAGGGCGTGAAAGTCACCGAGGGAAAAGTGACCATGCTTCCCAAAGTGGCTGTCAAGGTTACCGGAAATGACGTAGGTAAGGTTCTGCGTCTGGTCGAGAATCTTGAAGAGAATGATGATGTTCAGGATGTTTATTTCAATTACGAGATTTCTGACGAAGATATGGAAAAATTCGCCGCCGAGGCTTAATTCAAGTATGTTTGCCCGGGGGAGCCCATCCCCCGGTTTTTCTTTTCAGGTGCTTTTGGTTTTACGGAGAGGTTTCTGCAAAAATGATGCTGTTATACCACTCACATCAAATGCGCACTAATTTTCCTGGATTGGTCCCGTGTTTTGAGGTTGCCGGATGATTGAATTTATTCGCGGAACGCTCGTTTCCAAACTTCCGCATCGCCTCGTCATTGAGCATAATGGTGTTGGCATAGAAGTTCTGATCCCGCTTAGTACATGGCGTGACTTGGGTGACTCCGGAACAGATATCAGACTGCTGTGCCACTTGCATTGGCGCGAGGAAGGCCCGCAGCTCTTTGGTTTTATGCGGGAAGAGGAACGCAGTCTTTTCCGCCTTCTCTGCCGCGTCAACAAAATCGGACCGAAGCTTGCGCTGAACATTCTTTCTGCCGCCCCCCCCGAAAAGATCGCCGAGATGATCATCGGCGAAGATATCCGCGGGCTCACCGCTCTCAAAGGAATCGGTCAGAAACTGGCTTCGCGGCTGGTGGTTGAACTGAAAGAATTGATCGGACAGCTCGGCCTTGGCGCTGCCGCAACTGAAGCTGCCGTCGCCGCCGCCGATCTGAAGAAGATTCCTTTTGAAAAAGACGCCCGCGAAGCACTCGAAAATCTCGGCTATACTGGCCGCGAGATCGAGAAAGCATTGCGGGATTCGGCCGCCGATCTCCCTCCGACCGCGGATCTACAGCAGGTTATAGAGACCGTGCTCAGAACATTTTCCCGATGATCAGAATCGGGAGAAAGCAGGTCTGACTGATGGCACGTTCCAGATCATCCAAAACGGTTGCGGAAGCCCTTAAAGGTGCCTCTGAGATTCGTCCGGAGATAAAAACGCAGGATGCATCGATTTCAAAATTTGTTCC
This sequence comes from Candidatus Rifleibacteriota bacterium, assembly GCA_015233155.1. Taxonomy (GTDB): domain Bacteria; phylum Muiribacteriota; class Ozemobacteria; order Ozemobacterales; family Ozemobacteraceae; genus JADFYG01. The sequence continues at coordinate 146,865 of JADFYG010000003.1, read as the reverse complement.
TGATTCCGCACCGAAAACGCCGGTTAATCCTGATGATGCGCCTTCTTCCCGGCAAGATCCGTTGTTAAAAGATGTTTCTACGACAACTCCGGATACACCCGATTCAAATCCAGGGTTGACCGCCGCTTCGGTTCTTTCTCCGAAAACTCTTTATGATGAAGAAGAGATTCTGCCGCCAAGTCTGCGGCCACGTAAATTTGCGGAGTTCATTGGACAACACTCAATCGTCGAAAAGCTGACTGTTTTTATCGCAGCTGCACGAGGTCGACGCGAGTCGCTCGATCATGTGTTGCTTTTGGGCCCCCCCGGCCTCGGCAAGACTACTCTGGCTAATGTCATCGCCTTCGAAATGGGAGTGCAGATCCGCATCACCAGCGGACCAGTTCTTAATCGGGCGGGTGATGTCGCGGCAATCCTCACGGGCTTGAAATCCGGAGATGTTCTTTTCATTGATGAAATTCATCGGCTGAGCAAAACCGTTGAAGAAATATTATATCCGGCCATGGAGGACTATCACTTCGATGTGCTGATTGGGAAAGGGCCTACAGCCCGCTCAGTTCGCCTGAAGGTGCAGCCGTTCACGCTTATCGGTGCCACCACGCGCGAGGGGGATGTTTCCGCGCCATTGCGGGGCCGCTTTGGCGTCATTTCGCGCATCGATTATTACACACATGACGAGCTCACTGTGCTGATCGATTCAGTTGCAAAACGGCTCGATTTTCCCGTTGAGCCTGACGCCGCCCTCGAAATTGCCCGGCGTGCCCGTGGCACTCCTCGTGTCGCCATCCGTCTCTTCAAGCGCATGCGTGATGTGGCTCAGGTAAATGGCGCTTCAAGCGTAACAAGCGCTGTCGTTGAACGCGGCATGGAAATGCTCAAGGTCGATCGTCTCGGTCTCGATTACATCGATCGTCGCATTCTGGAAATCCTGCTTTTGCGTTTCGACGGGGGGCCGGTCAGCCTCGATACGCTGGCTGTTTCCGTTGGTGAAGAGGCCGACACGATCTACGATGTTTATGAATCATTTTTGATTCAGATCGGCTTTCTCGCCCGCACCGGTCGTGGCCGCGTCGCGACGCGCCTCGCCTACGAATACCTCGGCCTGAAACCGCCGGATCGACGCCTGGAAGACCCTCAACTGAGACTATTCGAAACATGATTCTTACACATGCCTGCTGCGGACCTTGCCTGGGGGGGGCTTATGAAACGCTCGCAGGCGTCGGTCATGGTCTCGTCGCTTTCTGGGAAAATCCGAACATTCATCCATATCTGGAATACAAATCCCGACTTGAAGCCTTTCAAAAACTCGTTAAAGCCCTTCACATTCCGGTCGTATACGGGGAAGTCTCCTACACTCCTGAGCGGTTTTTCGCAGCTCTGAACAACATGCCTTCTTCGACCATTAAATCGGAAGAACAGGCCCCGGCTGATGAATTCGGCCCCGGTCGCTGTCTCGTCTGTTTCCGACTCCGCCTTGATGCGACCGCTCGCCGGGCGCGATCAATGGGGTGCGAGGCTTTCACTACCACCCTTCAGATAAGCCCATACCAGAACAGAGAATTACTTCTTCAGGCCGCTAATGAAGTTTCTTCCGTATATTCAGTTCCATTCCACGCAATAGATCTGCGTCCGGTCTTTTCAAAGACTCATGAAGTCATACGGGCGCACGAACTGTACAAACAAAAATATTGCGGTTGTATTTTCAGTGAACGCGACCGTTACGCGAATGATCGCCGGTTTTCTCTGCCGACATGTCTGAACGAACTCCACGAGCTTGTGACAGACAAATGAGCCGCCTAAATAACTCTCGCAAATCCAGTCCCGTCAAGATAGCGACATTTTTTTCGGCACATGTTTGTTTGCTCTCGGCATTCCTGATTCTTACGGGTTGCGCATTTTTTTTACCATCAGCGAGTGAAGCAGCAACAGGCCGCGTCTCCGAGCCAATCGTGGCGATCGGCCTTGCCGCGAAAGCCAGTGAAGTGCATCTTGGTTTTCCGTCCGGCGGAGATATGATAGATGAACGTGGTCGTCGAATGAAATCATTTCGCACAGCGGAACGCATTGACTGGAGTCTCGCCGCGGAGCGGCAGGCAGAACAGCAATCAGGACGAGGTCGCAGTCGTCGTCGGGCTCAACGTCGGGAGACATGGGTTGGTCACACATACCAATTTGTTTCACGCCGTTCTCCGATAGGTTTCAATGGTCGATTATTTCGCGGGGTCATGATTATCTCTTTTCTCCCGGATGGCGCCCGCGTAGTCAATCGCGTCGGCCTGGAAGAGTATGTTCGCGGCGTCGTGGGTGGTGAAATGGGCTCACTTTCACCCATGGAATCCCTCAAAGCGCAGGCAGTCATCGCCCGCACCTATGTTATGGCAAACCGTGGCAAGCACGGGCGAGACGGCTACGATGTATGTTCCCTGGATCACTGTCAGGTATATGGCGGCGTCGGAGCCGAGCGAATGATAGTAAACCAGGCTGTCGAAGCCACGCGCGGCGTTATAATGATAAGCAGCGGAGAGCCGATTTCAACTATGTATCACGCGACATGCGGGGGAATGACCTCCGACAACGATGCCGTTTACGGAGGAAAACCAGCCGCATATTTGCGCAGGGTAAAATGCCCCTTTTGCGCTACCGGACTGAATTATCGCTGGACTCGTCGTATTCCCATGGCATTGCTCCTCAAAAGGCTGGCGACTGTAAGCATCACATTCACCCGTTTGTTTTCAGCCGATGCTCTTGCTTCCGCACCGCTCGATCGCGTCGACCGCCTCCGTTTTCATACCGAACGCGGCATTTTTTCAATAAAAGGCACAGTAGCGCGAAAACTGTTCAACCTTCCCAGCACGACTTTTGTTGTTCAGACTTCACTCTCACGGCAGCGTCCAATCTCCTCGCCTCTTCCCAATATTCGTGGCACTGCCATAAACCGCCCGGCATCGGCGCCTGCCATGTTACCCGGAGGCCCCGGTGTGGCTACTACTCGTGGTGGCCCCAATTCCGGCCCAGGGCATATGGTTCCTCAGGCTGAGAGCCGATTACACATGTCTATACGACCTTCCGATGTTCGAAAGATACTGGCAGCCCATATTCCCGCTTCCGGGTCGGCCTTCCTTGACACCTCTCCTGATCGACAGCTACTCTTAAAACAGGGAGGTCTGGAAATGTCCGAGCTTGTACTTTACGGTCGGGGATATGGCCATCAAGTCGGTTTGTGCCAGTCAGGGGCCGTCGAAGCAGGACGGCGTGGCTGGTCATACAGACAGATTCTGCCATTTTACTATCGAGGTGTTTTACTGCGTCGTCTTGGCTACTGAACGCCGTCTGTAAAACCGTGGCATCTGTTTTTTGAGTCCCGCTCAGGCTCTTTCCTGCATTATCCCCTTTGTCAGTTTTATAATAAATGTCTTATTCAGAGCAAAACTGGAGGTCATTACGACAGCTATAATATTATTCGCTGGATTATTGCGGATTTCTTGTCAATTTTTCGCACCGATGTGTCGATGAAACAATGACGCATCAGGAAAACTCGGTTTGAGGCGGGTTCGTTTTTCCGCTGACGGCCTTGGAGGAAGAAATGTATGGGGTTGTTTGCATTCGGGACAAGCAACATAGCCGTTGGACTGGATATCGGCACCAGTGCCGTAAAGGTGGTCCAGTTAAAGAAGACTCCTAACGGCCCTGAATTAACGGGGTATGCTATTGCTCCACTACCGCCAGCCGCGGTCGAGGAAGGCAATATCAAGGATTCTCAGTCTGTGGCGGCGGTCATCAAAGACATGATGAAGACTGCCAAAATTAAGGCTGATCGCACGTTTGCTTCAATCTCCGGACAGAACGTGATCATGCGTTTCACCAAGCTTCCGATCATGACTCCCGAAGAACTGGATCAAACGGTTCGTATCGAAGCGGAACAGTATGTCCCTTATGCCATTGATGAAGTCAGCATCACTCACGCGGTACTCAACGAGCTGACTGAAGAAGAGGGTGGAGGGAAATACTCGATTCTGTTGGTCGTCGCCCAAAAAGAGCTTGTGAATTCATACATGGGTGTCATCAAAGCTGCCGGGTTGACCACCGAAGTTGTAGATGTCGATACAATTGCGGCCATCAACGCCCTTGAAAATTCGGTTATGCAGACTGCCGGTTCTCAGGAAGGTGGCGACGTCGTTGCTATAATCGATTCAGGCGCCCGCACCACCAACATTTCGGTTCTCAAGTCCGGAATCCTCATGTTTACCCGCAACATTCCGATAGCGGGCAACAACATCACGCAGATGATCATGAACGTGATGAAGCAGGAGTTCGAACAGGCTGAGAATATCAAAGTGTCCGAAGCCGAAGTGAATATCGGCGATTCCGCCGGGAACGAAATTTCCGAGGTCGTGAAAACTACTGTTGAGGAGCTCGCATCTGAGATTCGCCGGTCCTTCGATTATTTTAAAGCACAGTCGCGTGAACCATTGATCCACCGGATCGTTCTTTCCGGGGGGTCTTCAAATCTCAAGAGTTTCAGTACCTATCTCAGTAATGAGCTTGGCGTAGATGTCTACATGGGCAATCCACTGGAAGGCATTTCCGTTACTGTTACTGATACAGACATGCTCTACAATAATCTTCAACAGTTTACTGTGGCCATTGGACTGGCCCTTAAAGGGGTGACTGAATAATATGATTAAAATAAATTTAATCACAATCAAGCGGCGGAAGCCGATTCAGATTCCCTTCGCCGCAATTTTTCTCGTCATCGCCATTGCTGCCATTCTCGTGGGCTTTTTCTTTGCAACACAGTATATGGATACATACAACGACGACAAGAAGGAACAACTTAAAAATCTCGAAGCGGAAGTAAAGCAGAGCCTGGGCAAGTTCACCGCGCGTGACAGTCTTCGTCAGCAACTTTCGACACTAGAGTCACAGATCGAGCAGCTCAAGCAGCTTTCCGGAGTGGATCTGCTTCAATGGTCGGAAGTGTTCAGTACTTTGACGCGTGTTGTTCCTGATAAAACCGTCTGGATTACCAATCTGCGCATCGATACTGACCGGCGTGTTCAAATCACGGGCTATGCATGTGCCGAGAATCAGGAAAAAGCTGAAGCCAAGGGAGCTCCACGTCTTACGGTGGGTATCCAGAACTTCATCAAGCAGCTGCAGGAAAACTCTTATTTTGCGGAAGTCTTCCTTTCCAACGCCAATAAGAATACCTATGAAAAGGCTCCAGTGTGGCGCTTTGACATTACATGTCGCATTAAGCGCGACATTGGAAGCAAATAGGGGGAAATCATGAACAACTTTGCGGTGGTCTTTATCGTGATTGTCCTTGCAGCGGCGGGTGCTGCCGGTGCGTTTTACTTTTACTACTGGCAGCCGGCTATAGAGGATCGTGAAAAGCTCGAACAGTCGATCAAGACGCAGGAAGCCAAAAAGGCCGAAATAGCCGATCTGGAAACTCAAACCAACAAGATCAAGGAAGAAATTGCCGCAAAACAGTCGGAAAAAGAAAAACTGGCGATGGAATCCAATCAGTTGAACACCGTTGTTCCCAAGTTACTTGATTCCACGGAAGCTATCGCCAACAAGTTCAACCTCAAATTCCAGGATATTCGCATTTCACCGCTGATTCGTGCCGAACAATGGTCTGAGCTTCCTATCGAAGTGGGTGTCCTTGGCACCTATAGTGATATTGCCAGTTTCCTGTATGTCATGGAAAAACGCAAAATCGCAAATCTGGCAGCCGGTTCCATAACCATCACTCTCTCTGCTGAAACTGATCCCAAGACCAAGAGTCCGCTGTTATCCGTGACCTTGAATGCCAAGGTATACATCATGGGTGGTGGGTATTAAGGAGATCCTTTTGTGAATGAACTCTTCGATGAATTTTTTGAGAATCGCCGTTCAGCCTTCTGGACAATCTGGTGCATCTTTGGTCTTCTGCTGTTGCTTGCGGCGTGTCCCCGGGCCTTTGGTCAGCCAGGGCCTACATCTGTCGGACATCTTTTTACCGGCTACGGATCGTCGGAACACAGCGGTTCAGCGAAGGTTGTTAAAGCACTGGAAAAAGTCAAAAATGTTGAACAAGGAGGTTAGGTCATGAAAAAACATGTTCGCGGCTCACAAAGGATATGGTTCGCGTTCTGGTGCGCGATGGGCGTGTTGTCCATCGGCGGTGTAGAACAACGGCTCATGGCCCAGGATGCCTCAGGCGGAGCTGATCCTTTCGCACTTCCGGCCGACGCTGGTGGCGCATCCGGTTCCGCTCCCGCCCCGACTGCATCCGGGGGCGATGCCACGCCAGCTAATCCAGCTGAGTCGCCTGACCAACCGAAGGCCGAAACCGGCGGAGGTGGAGGCGGCAAACCCACCGGGACAGCTGAAACTGCGCCAGCAGCGAATACTTCCCTTGACGAGACAGAACAGATCGACGTTATTATGCAGGCCAGCAAATTCAAGATTGAGAATGAGAACAAGGATCCTTTCAGACCCCTTGTAGAAAAAAAGATTGCAATGCCGGTCATTCCACCGTCTCCGAAACCAAGTGGCGGTGGTGGCATTCCAAAACCGCCCCCTCCTCCTCCCCCGAAGCCGATAGCACTGCATGTACAGGGTATATGCGGTAATGACAATGAGCGGCTTGCAATGATCGAATTCGAAGGTAAATTTCAGACCGTCACCAAAGATATGGTAGTGGACGGAAAATTCAAAGTTGTCGATATCTTACCTGACAAGCTCGTCATCTATTCGAATAAAGAACAGATGCGCAGGACATTTCCGATCGGAGGTGGAAAAGAATGAATTCCACGGGTCACAAACATTTGAGCCTGATCGCCTACTTGGCGATGCTGGCCGTCTTCGCCGGCTGGGCTCAGCCCCCAGTCGTTCACGCGGAGGACAACATTTCGCTCGACTTTCGTGATGCCGACATTCGCGATATCATCAAGATCATCGCAACCAAGTCCGGCACCAACATCATTGCGGAAAAAGGCGTTCGGGGCAATGTCACCGTCCGCCTGAATGACGTCTATTACGAGGAAGCGATGAACCTCATCGCCAAAACCAACGGTTTCGCCGTTCGCAAGATTGGCAACACCTGGGTTCTGGCGGACGAGGCAAAATTGGTTCAATCCTTTGAAAAGGGTCTCACGGTAACCAAGCGACTGCAGTATGCCAAGGCCGCTGACGTGAGCAAGATCATCACTTCCGCCATCAAAAAAGATATCAAAGTCGCCACTGATGATCGCATCAACGCAGTCATCGTGTCAGGCTCCAAGGACATGCTCGACGAAGTCAAGAAGCTCATAGAGACTGTCGACACACCTGTTCACCAGGTCATGATCGAATCAAAGATCGTTGAAGTCAGCACAGAAGGGGCTCGAAACCTTGGGTTCGACTGGCAGATGGGTTCCGGGAACGACACAGGAGGCATGGCCGGTGGAGATAGTGCCAAGCCGATATTTGTCACCAAGGAATACTTCGCGAAGAATCCTGACTCGGGCTCTTATCAAGATTCATTTCAAGGTCAGCAGGGAGCAATGTTCGGATTGGGAGATTTCTACCGCGCAAGCACTATTTTCAAGGCGACCTTCTCTGCATTGGAAACCCGATCAGACACTAAAACCCTTAGCAATCCGAAGATCTCGACTGTTAATGGCCAGGAAGCCTATATCAAGGTCGGTCAGAAAGTCGTATATCCCGGCGGTGCCGATCAGCCCCCGAAGGAAAAAGACACTGGTATCATCCTGAAGCTCACTCCCCGCATCAACGACGACGGATACGTTACCGCCGAAATTGAAACAGAAGTGTCCAAGGTTGACTCCTGGCAGGGCCAGTATCCTATCATTGGCACCCGCAACGGAAAAACCACTGTCCGGGTCAAGGATGGAGAAGAAATCCTGATTGGTGGCTTGATCCAGGAAAACGAAGGGCACAGCAACAAAAAGATTCCATTCTTAGGCAGTATTCCTATCATGAAATCGCTCTTTACCTCCAACACCAAGAACGGAAGCTCCCTCGAATTGATCTTTCTGATCACTCCTCATATCGTAGCCCAGAGCATCGAATCAGCGGCTCCAACTTCTCTGGTCTCTGAAGGCGGAACCGAAACTCCAGCCCCGGCAGCCCCCGCTGGTGCGGCTCCAAAGTTGCCGGAAGGCAATGCCGGACCCGGCTTTGACACTGATTTCGACAAGGCTTTCAACTGAGTTAATCAACACCTGGACCTAAATCGGAAATAATTTCACCCCGGCCAACAGGCCGGGGTTTTTTCTTTGGTATAATATGCCCGAATGGGTTACAGAGAGATTTCACTGAAGTTGCCAACGGATTACCATGATTCTCAGCTCAGGCAAAGTATCGCCAAAGCGCTTAGAATCAAAGAGTTTTCCTATCTGATCGATAATAAAAGTCTCGATGCCAGAAAGAAAAACGATATCCACTGGCTGATTCAGGTTGCCGTATCATCCAGGGAAATAAAAGGCGGGACTCCTCCGGAACGTCCGTCATTGACTATTCCATACAAAAAAAGAAACGAAAAAGCAGTCGTTGTCGGAAGCGGACCAGCCGGTTTTTTTGCTGCGTTCGTTCTTCAAAAAGCTGGCTTTTGCACTACTTTGATCGAAAGAGGTTCTGAGGTCGATCAACGTTCCAGAGAAATTGATGCATTTGAGCATACCGGAGTTTTCAATCCTGTAAGCAATTATGCATTCGGTGAAGGTGGGGCCGGCACATTCTCCGATGGGAAACTCACTTCGAGAAGCAAGCACATATCGCTGGAGAAAGAGTTCATCCTGGCTTCCTATGTTCGCGCAGGCGCGCCGGAAGAAATCTTATATATGGCACATCCACACCTTGGAAGCGATAATCTAAAAAAGATCGTCCGGAATTTACGGGAAGAGTTCATAAAAATTGGTGGAAAAATTCTTTTTGAAACCTTTTTACAGGATCTGAAAATAAATGACGGAAAAATAACTGAAGCAGTCACACCAGCAGGAGATATCGCCGCTGACTTTTTTGTAATTGCATCGGGACACTCTGCTCATGAAACATACCGAATGTTGATTCGGCGCGGTGTTCCCTTCAGAACAAAGAATTTTGCCATCGGAAGCAGAGTCGAGCACCCGCAGGAAATCATCAATCTCGCTCAATGGGGCCAAAAAAAAATGGCTGGTGTGAAGGCCGCCGAATATAGACTTACCTCAAATCCGGAGAATCATTTGCCGGTATATACATTTTGCATGTGTCCTGGCGGAGTTGTCGTGCCGGCCTCCGCGTATGACAAGACCAACATTGTTAACGGAATGAGCCTTTATAACAGAGATGGAAGATTTGCTAATGCGGCATGCGTAGCGGGAGTTCATCCTGACAGGCTGCTCGGAAAGCAGGCTACACCCCTCGAAGCATTGGACTGGCTTGGGGCTCTTGAAGAAAATTTTTACCTTTTTGCGCAAGGATTTCATGCTCCGTTTTGCACAATACCGAATTTCATCAGCGGCATTGAATCTTCAGAAAATGTTGAGTCGAGTTATCCCCTGGGCCTGAAACCAGCACCCCTATGGGATTTACTCCCAGGCGATGTCACAAACGCTATCCGGAGGGGATTGCAGGACTTCTGCAGAAAAGTCAAAGGATTTGAAACCGGCATAATTCTTGGGCTCGAAAGCAAAACTTCGTCACCGATTCAGGTTGTGCGCGATGAAAGCGGACTTTGTCCGGGTTTTGTAAATCTTTACATGGTTGGAGAAGGAAGTGGTTATTCAGGTGGCATAATATCAAGCGGTGCGGATGGAATAATCGCCGCCATGAAAATTCAGGAGATCGCATAATGGGAAGCGAACGCTTTTATAATATCCATCCAAAGGGAACAATCACACAGCTTGCAACAAAAGAAGAAGCTCTGGCCGCACTGGCAAATTCTAAAAACGGCTACATCTGGTTTGATTTCGATGATCCTGACCGCTCAGCGCTGATGGCTTATGTCGAGCCGCTCGGCTTGCATCCTTTGGCGGTTGAAGACTGCCTCGATGAAGAACAGATTCCCAAAATAGACGATTTTCCAAATCATACATTCATTCTCTTCAACTCTTATACATATGCCAACAAAAAATTGCTGATCGATGAGATAGATTTTTTCCTGGGTCCGAATTATCTCGTTACCGTTCATGGACATTGCGCGAAGGATCCTGCGTTTTTCAAAAAGCTCGAAGATTTCGTGAAACTGGAAGTTTCAGACATAAAAAAGGGGCCCGATTTCCTTCTACACGTAATTCTGGATTTTATCGTCGACAAGAAATTTCTTGCAATAGAAGGACTCCAGGAGGAAATCGAGGAGATCGAAGAAAGACTGTTGAAAGATTTTTTGCAGTTTAAGGCGGAGGAACTGATTTTCCTTCGCCGGCATCTGCTGAGACTTAGAAAAAGTCTGTTTCACGAACGGGAAATTCTGGTCAAGGTCTGTCGTCGTGACTCTCCGTATATCGGCGAAAAAACGCTGTATCCATTTCGTGATCTGTATGATCATCTGACGAAGTTTTTCGAATTTGTTGAAATCAATCGGGAAATGATCACCAATCTCATGGAAGTGTATCTTTCGATGGTGAACAACAATATGTCCATGACCGCCAATCAGACCAATAATCAAATGAAGCGATTGACAGTTATCACCACTATTTTTATGCCACTGACATTGCTGGCTGGCATCGGTGGTATGTCGGAATGGTCGATGATGTGCGGCCCGGAAAACTGGAAAATTTCATATCCGTTTTTCTGTGTGGCGATGTTAGTTATTGGCGGGGTGAACTACGCTGTCCTCAAATGGAAAAAATGGATCTGACGCAAATCGGCTTTGATGAGTTCGAAAGGAAATAAAGTTATATGAAATGCATCCGGCCTCTTCCTTGGAAACGATGTATTTTCACTTGTTTTGTTGCCCTCGTTTTAGCCTCTGATTGCTTTGTCAGCCATGCTGAATCAGATTTAACAGCAGCATCACCCACCACAGCCGCATGGCAAACGTCGGTATCCGGTACAGTCGAGATCGCTTCGCGTGCAATTTCTCTGACTATCCTGCATACAAATGATACGCATTCACATTTTTTGCCAGGCAATGTTCCGGATTTTGGAAAAGACGTCGGCGGAATTGCCCGTCGCCAGGCTTATATTTCGATGGTGCGTTCAAAACAGCCTGCCGTGCTGGTTCTGGATGGCGGCGATATATTTCAGGGAAGTCCATTCTACTCGTTCTTCAAGGGCGAAGTCGACGTGGCTGCGTTTTCCATGTGCGGCTACGACGCAACGGTCCTTGGCAACCACGACATAGACGATGGACTCGCAAACACTCTGAAGCAGTATGAGAAGGCGACATATTCGCTTTTGTGCGCTAATGTGGTTCGGAAAAGCGATGGCCAGCCAGTGTTTCCAACGCATCGGATACTCGTTCGCGGAGGCTGGAAGATCGGTCTCATAGGTTGTATCGGAGAACAGGCTTTTGATGTTATTGCCATGGAAAAGCGGCGTGACCTGACGCTGGTTGATCCCGTCGAGGCGGTTAAAAAGCTGGCCGCAGAGCTGGCTCCCAAGGTCGATTTTGTCATACTGCTTTCTCACTGTGGTTTTGAACGCGATATTGAACTCGCGAATGCGATACCGGATCTCGATGTAATTGTTGGTGGGCACACCAACACTTTCGTCGAACATCCGAAGCTTGTAAAAAGCAAACCAATGCTGGTTCGCAATCATTCCGACAATGGTCTTGGCGGAACACTGGTCGTCCAGGCTTTCAAGTGGGGAGTATTCGTGGGCCACGTCGACCTGTCCCTGACCCCTGAAGGCCGCATTGCTACATGGAGTGGCGGACTCACTACAATGAATGCATCCATTACCGTCGATCCGACTGCTCCGATCGTTCGTTTAATCGATGCCTTCAACGAACGGATAAAACTTCAGACGAGCCAGATAGTAGGTCGTATAACCGGGGAAATGGCGTATCCGGAAAACACCAAACACATCAAGGATCTTCCGCTTGGCAGATTCGTCTGTGAAGCAATGATGGCCTTTACGGGCGCCGATATTGCGATAATAAATTCAGGCGCAATTCGTGAGCGATTGGCCGAAGGGCCGATAACGATGGGACAGTTGTTCAATTCGTTTCCCTTTGAAAATACGGTAGTCACCATGAAAATAAAGGGATGTGACATTGCTGAAATGATGTCCTATATTGCCTCGAATTCCGGCAAGATTACCGGTTACCAATATGGCGGTATTGCCGGAGTCCTTGATGTTGTTGAAAAGCATGTACGCGATATCACCATAGGTGGGAAACCACTCGATCCGGAACACGTATATCGCCTGGTAACAATCTCGTATCTTTCCGATGGCAACCAGAACGGAACTATTCTTTTCAAGGCCGGCAGCGATAAAACTGACACGGGTTTTCTGATGCGCGACTCCGTGTATGATTATCTGCGGCTTCATGAAACAATAACGCCCCCCAAGCCCGACCAACTCATATTTGTCGGTCGATAGAAAACGCGGGAGATATATTCAGAAAAACCCGGCGTGGCGCTTGTGAATGCGCTTGATGGTTGCGCGAAGGTCATCCAGGGTGTCGCCGCCAAAGGTTTCCAGATAAGCCGAAGCCAGTTCGAAAGCAACCACTGATTCGGCAATGACCGCGAGCGCAGCCACGGCGACGGTATCGGAGCGTTCGGGTTTAGTCAGAAGAGTTTGTCTGTTTTCTATATCTACTGAAGGAAGGCCTTCCACCGATGGCGGCGGCTTCATGTATGCCCTTACTACAATGGGTTCTCCATTGGTCATACCACCTTCAATTCCGCCGGCAAGATTGGTAATTCTGCTCAACTTTCCATTGCGCACTGTGATTGCATCATGCGCATGCCGACCGGTCAGACGGCTCTGCATTATACCGGCTCCGATTTCAACCGCTCTTACAGCCGGAATAGCCATCAGCGCGGCGGCAATTCTCCCATCGATGCGACGGTCAGCCTGCACATGACTTCCCAGTCCTGCAATTACTCCACTGAAATGAACCTCTACCGCTCCACCGAGCGTATCGCCATCTTCACGGGCCTTATCGACTGCCTTATGCCAGTCTTTCGTAACGCGCATATCAGGAGTCAGAAACTCATCGCCTGTCTTCCGGACGGCTTTTCTCAGGCGCGCAATATCTTCATTTGCCGGAATCTTTGCCGGTATGTCTCCGAGTTGAGTAACAAAAGCGAGTGATTCGATTCCCAGACCGGTCAGCATGTTGCGAACTGGGACAGAGAGCGCGACCTGCATAGCTGTCTCCCGGGCCGAGGCGCGCTCGCGAATATCGCGCAGATCGCGTGTGTCATATTTCATTGCACCGGCAAGATCGGCATGGCCAGGAGCGGGAACTGTCAGGCGCCGCGCTGTCTTTTTTTCCGGGGGGGGGCCTGCCGCAGCCATCGCCTGTGTCCAGGCCGCGTAATCCTTGTTGGGAATCAGAAGGGAGAGAGGGCTGCCCAGGGTTATGCCAAAACGCACCCCGGACAATATTTCCACATCATCGTTTTCAATCCTTCCACGTGGCGATCGCCCGTAGCCAGCCCAGCGAAGTCGCATCAGACTGGAAAAATCGCTTTCCAGCAATGGCACTCCGCGCGGCAGCCCTTCGAGAATTCCTACCAGGGCTTTTCCATGCGATTCACCAGCCGTCAATCGGCGCAGAGTTCCCATTATGGATATGCTCCTGCCTGTCCTCTTTTTCCAATTTGGTGCATGTCTGATCATCGCACAGCAGGTCGCAAGATTCAATCCTATGGAAAAGAATCTCATTAAAACTTCCGGAAATGTCGATAGGTTATCTAGGGAAGGCACACAAATGACGTTTTCGACGCAGACCGAGCGCTTGACAGTGGAGCGGTTGCTGGGGCGTTCGCCCCGGGTGCCGTTCGAAATCGCCACACGTTGCCCTGACGGAACGCCTCAGGTGCTGAGAGCAAATCCGGTTGTATGGGAAGACAATCGATGGAAGCCGTTTCCAACTTTTTTGTGGCTGATTTGCCCTCGCCTGAAAAAGCTGGTTTCGCAGCTCGAAGGAGAACACGAAATCACGGTCATGCAGAAGCGCCTTCAGGAAGACAAAATTTTTCAGATGCGGTTCATAGAAGGTCAACGCAGCCTCGCCGAACGGCGTCTGCAGCTTGCGCGCGAACTCGTGCCTGAAGGCCTGGAAGCCAGTGTGGAGCGTGTATTACGCGAAACAAATATTGCGGGAAGCCGTCATATTTTTGGAGTCAAATGTCTGCATGCACACGTCGCTCAGTTTATTGCTTTTGGAAGTAATCCAATTGGAGAAGAGATCCTGAATCGCACCGGTGTTTGTAGTCTCGGAATTCCTTGTGACGAGACAGCCACTCTCCTAGCCTCCGCATCTACCGATGTTTCTGATGTTTCCTCCGATTCTCTTACCCCCGGAAAGGATGTCGATCAGTCATGATCCGCGGCTTATACACCTCCAGTTCATCAATGCTGTGCGAGAACATTCGCATGGATATGATCGGCAACAATCTCGCTAACGTCGACACACCTGGTTTCAAGCGTGATCAGGGAATTTTCAAGGAACTTCCCACGATGATGTTACGAAAGGTTAACGACGGTCAGATTTATCCACCACGCCCGATGGTCAAATACCCCAAAATTGGTAAGGTTGGCACAGGAGTCATTCTTGACGAGTCTTTTACCGATTTCAGCGTAGGGAAATTCGAATATACCGACAACAAGCTGGATTGCGCTCTCGAAAACCCTAAGGCCTTCTTTCTCGTTCAAACACAAAACGGTATACGCTTCAGTCGTGACGGCGTTTTTAACCTGAATCAGGACGGCTGTCTTACAAATATGAATGGCGACTACGTCATGGCCGAGGCGGAGCCTGTCGAGGCATCCAGTGGGCCGCTGATCGACGGGAATGGCAAGCAAACCCAGGAATTCGTTCGCGTCCAGGTTTCAGATCGTGATCAGGTGCTGATTGACACGGAAGGCCGCGTTATGGTCAACGGGGTCCCGCGTTTTCGTCTGCTGCGCGGTCAAGCCGCGGATCGCAAGGCTTTCCGCAAGGAGGGAAGCAATGCGTTTGTGCGATCATACGGCGAAGTCCAGCGTTCAGAGGGTAAGGTAAAACAAGGGTATGTAGAAAAACCAAACTTCAGTCTCGTCGAGGAAATGGTCAAAATGATCGAGGTTTCACGGGCCTACGAAGCCAACAGCAAAGTCATCCAGTCCCACGATTCCCTGCTCGACAAGGCGGTAAATTCTGTCGGAGCCAGCCGCCGATGATTTTTAACCGAACGGGAGGTACCCAGCTATGATGCGATGTTTGTATTCCGCTACAACAGGCATGAAAGCACAGGAACTCAATATCGACGTCCTCTCAAACAACCTGTCCAACGTAACCACCACAGGGTTCAAGAAGAATCGAGTCGACTTCCAGGATCTGATTTACCAAACCACGAAGGAGCCTGGCGCGCCGGTTTCGACCGGAAACAATTATCCGGTCGGAATTCAGCTCGGTCACGGCGTTCGCGCTGTCGCTACCCAGAAAGTTTTCTCCGAGGGAGAGCTTCAGCAAACGGACAATCCTCTCGACGTCGTAATACAGGATAAAGGCTTCTTTCAGGTCCAGATGCCGAATGGCGATATCGCATATACTCGCGACGGCGCTTGGAAACTCACATCCACTGGGCAGGTCGTCACGTCGGACGGCTACAATATTATTCCCTCAATGACCATTCCCCAGAACGCTATCGGCATAAATATCACTCCTTCGGGCGTCCTGGCTGTGAAGATGCCAAATCAGGTGGACCTTCAGGTCATAGGACAAATAGAAACGGCCGATTTTGTTAACCCGGCCGGCCTCAAGGCAATCGGCCGCAATCTGCTCATTCCAAGCGGCAGTTCCGGAGATCCGATCGTAGGTGTCCCGGGAACCCAGGAACTGGGAGAGCTCCAACAAGGATTTATCGAAATGTCCAACGTGAAGGTGGTCGAGGAAATGGTCAACATGATCGTCGCACAACGCGCATACGAAGCAAATTCCAAGACCATTCAGACCGCGGATTCCATGCTTCAGATGGCCAACAACCTGCGCCGCTAGATCTGAGCGCTGATTTCACTGAAAAAACCGTATCCGGAGCCTTCTACATGACTAACAGCCCATTACTTACCCGCTGTGCCGCGATGATTTTCGGCGGCGCACTGTTGTTGCCGATTTCCAGCGCATTTGCTCTGGTGGAATCGGGGAAGGTCGCCATTAAGCCGGCAGTTCTTGTTGATCAGGCAAGAATCGATGTCTCGCAGATTATTTCCACTCAGGTCTCGCCTTCTATGAGAGAGACCTTGACTAAGATTCCGCTGGGAACAATCAATCAGCCTCTCGGAGAAATGACCGTCGACGGCGCTGAACTGGCTAAAAGACTCGGTTCGCTTGCATCTCTTTTCGATCTTCCTCAACGGGTACAGATACGGCGGCGTGGCGACCTGCTTTCCGGGAGCGAAGTGGCAACACGCATCGAAGAGGTCGTGAAAGAACGCGCTCCGGCCGGCTCGCAAGGACAAATTCACATTGATTCCTCCAGATTGCCACGTAATGTGGTTTTGCCAGGGGCGTTGATTTCATGGAAGGTGTCCCCCATGTCGGAGAATCCGCTCGGCATGGTTCTGTTTTCCTTCGAAGCCGAGTGTGAAGGCGGAAAAGCTCACCAGATCATGCAGGTGGAAGTGTGGCGCGAAATTGCCGCCGCGCGGGTTAAGCGTTTGATCAAAAAAGGTGCGGCTATCACGCCAGGTGATATTACAAAAGAAGTAGTCCGCATCCGGACTGCCAGTGCTCAGGTTCCGGCATCGTTCGATGAGGTCGTTGGTCGTGCCAGCTCCATGTACAAGTCGCCTGGAAGCCTGCTGCGAGTTGTCGATCTTACCGACATCGGTGCTATACCCACTCATGATCGCGAACTTGATGCGGCAGCCTTTGTTTCCAGGGAACGCCAGCCAACAATGCACGCGGTGAGAAGAACGAAGAAAATTTCTGAGTCGGCCGATGCAGACATGGACACAAATGGAGTAATTGCAGCGAATGAACCTGCCCCGGCCAACATTGGGGCCGTCATTCCAGGAGAGACCGAAGACCTGCCGGTTCGTATGAACTCAGGGAAAACTGCTGCCGATACAAACTGGCTGGTAAAACCCGGCGAGCATGTGGATTTCATGGTGAAAAGCGGAGGGCTGAACCTTACGGTTCCGGCTCGTGCTCTTGATGGCGGCGCAGCTGGAACGCCTATCCGGCTGGTTAATCTTCAGAATCAACGTTCGATACGCGGCCGCGTGGTTGCAAAAGGACAGGTGGAATTTGATGAACATTAAAAGCGTTATTCTTGTCCTGGTGCTGTTTGTGAATTTCGCTGCCCCGGGTTTTGGAGCTTCTCTGTGGCTCAACGGACGGGATTTGTATTCTCTCCAGGGGGGGCACGAGTTCAAAGTGGGCGACATCGTTACGGTTACCGTGTCCGAATCATCGACTGCACAACAGGCGGCAACTACGGATACCAACGCCAACGCATCCGTCGAAGTTAAGACTAGCCCCTCGATTCCCTTTTTCAGCAAGGTAGTAGATCGATTCACGGGCAAAAACCAGGTTACAAATACCAGAACCGGAAATGGGACTACAACACGTTCAGGAAAATTGGACGGAACAGTGACCGCGAAGGTTGTAGAGATTATGTCGAATGGCAATCTTCTCATAGAGGGCTCGCGAAATATTCGTGTTAATAAAGAGACGCAACTCATGAAGATTCGGGGAGTTGTCCGGCCCAAGGACATAGACGCAAACAATTCAGTTGCATCCAAACTGCTGGCTGATGCAGAAATAAAATATGAGGGTAAGGGCTCCGTCGGAAGCACTCAACGCCCCGGTCTTATGACCAAAATCTCCAATTTCCTGTTCTGATAAAAAAAGGATGACATACAGCTAATGCGAAAACTCCAGGTCGTTTCCCTGCTCATTGCTTTTACCTCATTCCTGCTGATCGTTAATGCTTCTCCCGTTATGGCCCAGGCACAGGTGCGCATCAAGGACATTGCACATATGAGCGGAATGCGTGAATACCAGCTGATCGGATACGGTCTGGTGACAGGACTTGGCGGTACAGGCGACAAGACCCTGATGAGCATAGAAATGGTACGCGGTATGCTTCAAAATATGGGCATGGAAGTTGACAAGAGCATGGTCCAAAGCAAGAACTGTGCAGCGGTAGTAGTAACGGCGATGCTGCCACCGTTCGGCAAGATGGGGGAAAGCTTCGACGTCACCGTTTCTTCGATTGGAGACAGCAGTTCGCTGCAGGGCGGAGTGCTTTTGCCTGTGCTGCTCAAGGGCGGGGATGGACAAGTTTATGCGGTGTCGCAGGGAGCAGTGTCCATAGGCGGCGTTGGCCCGGCGGGCGGTGCAACTGGTGGCGGCGCCGGCGGTGCCATAAAAAGTCATCTCACGGTTGCAAGAGTGCCAAAGGGTGCTATTCTGGAACGTGAAGTCGGTGAAAAATTCGGAAGTGATGGCTCCTTTTATCTCATGCTTGAGCGCAAGGATCTGACGATGTCTCGTCGAGTCAAGGAGGCCGTCGATCGAAAATATGGTGACACCTGGGCACACATCGATGAGCCGGGAAGCGTCAAGGTCACTATTCCAAGATCGTTTCGTGATGACCCAGTGACCTTCGCCGCATCGATTGAAGATCTTACCCTGTTGGTCGAGGATCCTAATCGCGTAGTAATCAATGAACGCACAGGAACAGTCATAGTAGGAAGTAAAGTGCGTATCAGTCCCGTCACTATTTCACAGGGTGGCCTTCGGATCGACGTTGCACCGGCTCCAGGTGCGGCAGCCACACAGAAGAAAGGTGGTGCCGGTGCCGGAGCAGCAACACCAACCCAGGGAAGCCTGATAAATCTGAGCGGAGAAACCACGGTTGATGACCTTGTGAAAGCATTGAACGCAGTCGGCGCGACTCCCAAGGATCTCATTTCCATCTTTCAAGCTGTGGATGCCGCGGGAGCCTTGCACGGTGAATTGAAAATCATGTAATACCCGCCACATAATTTTCAAAAAAAAATAGTAACATCTCAGTAAAAGGTGGGACGAGCATCTCTTTACACAAAGCGAGATTCCTCACATTCGTTCGGAATGACAAATTTTACTGTCATTTCGAACGAAGGGAGAAATCTCTACAACTACTAAATCATTGGTTCACCCCAAATTATTGAAAATATATAAAAAATATTTTGTTGAAACCTTGCATTTTTCATACCCGTGTGCTATGTATGTCGCGGCGAATGTTCCGTCAGTCTTTTCATGTACAATCCCCGGAGGTTACTAACAAATGATATCTTCAGTCACGATCGAAGAACGGGATTTGGCAAATCAGCATTTCGATCGCGGCTTGTCGTTTGATATTCGCGGAAAACTCGACGATGCCATCACTGAAATGGAAACGGCGATTGTCCGTGATGCCAGCTTCGCGGAAGCCCATAGTGAGCTTGGCGATGACTAGATGAAAAAGGGGTGGG
>JADFYG010000003.1:0-127252 GCA_015233155.1 Candidatus Rifleibacteriota bacterium | reverse complement strand
CGACATGTTTAAAAAGTCGAGCGAAATGAAGCCGGATATCGAAAATTCGCATTTCGATCTTGGCTGCGCATATGCCCATATCGGACGATATTCTGAGGCGCTTTACGAATTCCAGAAGGCTCTGAGCATCGATCCCAGGCATTTCGAGATCTATGGTCGCATTGGTCATGTATATCTCGAAATCGGTATGTTTGGAGAAGCGATCGACAACCTGAAACGTGCACTTGTTAAAGACCAGGGTGATATAATGGCCCGCTACAATCTCGGGATAGCGTTTCAAAAGGTTAATCGATCTTCTGAATCTCATGCTCAGTTTGAAAAAGTCATAGAACATTATTCGACTCTTACCCGTGTAAAAGAGCGATATGCTGAAGGACATTTCTATATCGGTCGGTGCTACTTCTTTCAGCAGCGATATGATCGGGCCATCGATCATTTGAAGAAGGCCGTTGAATATGACACGGATGACATCGATTTCCATTACAGCTTCGGAATGTTATACAGCGACGGCGATGCTTTCGCGGCATTGGCTGAGGCGCTGATTGCGGGTGGCGACAAAAAAGCGGCTCGTGATACCATTCGGAAGGCTCTTGATCTTGAGCCGCAAAATGAGCGATTTCTGGTCGTTCAGAGATCCATTGAGACCGCCTGAACATCTGTGCGAAAGGAAGAACCATGGCTGACTTGAAAATCGGGCAGGGAACTTTTCTTCCTCTGACCAATGTGAAGCGCGGTTCACGGCCCGTTCGCGAGGCCGAACTGACTCCCGAAAAAAAGAAGGAGTTATCCAAGCTAAAGAGTGCCTGTAAAGATTTTGAGTCGTTGTTTACGTATCAGTTGATGAAAGAAATGCGTAAAACAGTAAATCAAACCGGCCTGATTCATGGTGGGCAAGGTGAAGATGTTTTTTCCGATATGCTTGATCAGGAGCGCGCCAAGAGTATGAGTCTTGGTCTCGGAGACATGCTTTATTCACAGCTTTCCAGAGTCGTCGCCAATTCGATTCCGGCGGTACCATCTGTTTCACCTGCCCAGCCCATAAAAAAAGAGTGATTTTTCAAGGAAATAATAACTGCAGTTTCTTGTGATTTGAGTTATTTTTGCTTTTGCCATCAGTGTTTAAATTCCCCTTGGTATTTTATCATTAGTATTCTTTTTCTTTGGAGGAAGTATCGTGGAAGAATCAACCATTTCCTATCTGCAACTGTGCGAAGAACCGGTAAAAAATCTCCGGAATGTATGCAAAGAACTCGGAGTGTCCGGACATGAGAAGGCGAAAAAGGAACAGTTGATTCGCTCGGTCATGCGGCATCACCTCGAAAAACAGGGACTTGCCCTATCCGAGGGGACTCTCGATATAATGCCCGATGGATATGGTTTCATTCGTACGCGTTCATACATTCAAAACGATGATGACGTTTATGTTTCTCCGTCGCAACTGAAACGCTTTGGCTTGCAGAATGGCGATACCATTATTGCTCAGGTTCGATTGCCAAAAGACAACGAAAGTTATCATTCGCTTCTCAAAATTGAGGCGGTGAATGGTTACAGTCTTGAATCCACACGACGCCGCGCGAATTTCGAAGATGGCATTCCCGTTTTTCCGTCTGAGCGCTTTCATCTGGAAACCAGCGAAAATGATATCTCCGTCCGCGTTCTCGATCTTATTTGCCCCATAGGCAAGGGACAACGCGGGCTGATAGTTGCTCCTCCCAAAGCAGGCAAAACAGTTCTTCTAAAGAAGCTTGCAAACTCGATTCTGGCTAATCACCCGGAAGTGTTGATGCTGGTATTGCTGATCGACGAGCGTCCGGAAGAAGTCACCGATATGCGCCGTTCGGTTGACGCCGAAGTTATTGCTTCGACATTCGATGAACACATCAGTCATCACATCAAGGTTTCCGAGCTTGTGCTGGAAAAAGCCAAGCGTCATGTCGAAATGGGACGCGATGTGGTTATCCTGCTGGACTCGATCACGCGACTAGCCCGAGCCTACAATATTTCCGTCCCTTCCGCCGGGCAGACGTTGACCGGGGGTGTAAATCCATTCGCGCTCCATAAGCCAAAGCGTTTTTTGGGTGCAGCCCGTAAAATCGAGGGAGGCGGTTCACTTACAGTTATTGCTACCGCTCTCGTCGATACAGGCTCCAAAATGGACGAGGTAATCTTCGAGGAGTTCAAGGGCACCGGCAATATGGAGCTCCACCTCGATCGAAAGCTTTTCAATAAGCGTATTTTCCCGTGTATAGATGTGAAAATGTCCGGAACACGGAAAGAAGAGCTGTTAATGAGCCAGGAAGACCTGAACAAGATTATCATCCTGCGCCGCGCCTTCGATGACAAGGGCACCCAGGAGGTCGTGGAAATGCTTGTAAAGAGTATCTCGGCAACCAAAACCAATGCGGAATTTATTGCCCTTATCAATCCGAATTACAAGACATCCGGAAAAAGCTGATCCTGATGCTTCATCACAAAAAGAATCTTCCCTTTATTGCCCGGTTGACGCTTTTTGCGGCGGCATGGGCCGGGGTTCAGCTTTTTACACCGTCTCCTGAGATAGCCGCATTTCAGATTCAATCTGATTTGAGTGTAGCCAAACGAATTCTTGTCGCAAAAGGGGAAGCCTCCATCGTCCCACAGGTCAGTGCAGCAGACCGTCGGCCCGGACAGAATTTGCACTGCGAAGCTACCCATGTCTTCTCTTGTTCCGGCATATCGCCAGCATCCTCCACTTCCTGGCAAAAATGCTCTGCGGGGCCTGTCGTGCTTGCCGCCCAACAGTATGACGAATTCATCAGAAGTTATGCAAGAGTAAGCGACTGGTTGGTCTATCGTCTTGCCCGCACCCTTGCTGCGCCAACACCTGAAAGTGCGTTGTCCAGGCGATTTCGTGTCGTGTCGATACAGTCGGTCAAATCGGTCGAGGGATTGCTCTGGCCAGTACAAGGCTCTATTTCTTCAGGTTTCGGACTTCGTCTGCATCCCATAACTCATCGTCGGTCTTTTCATGGTGCCATAGATATTCGTTCCAATCCGGGCACACCGGTTGCGGCTCCAAGTGATGGCGTGGTTATCGAAGCTGCACGTGACGGGGCCATCGGACGGGTCGTCCGCATCAGAACAAGCAATCAGACTATTTTGAGCTTCGGACATCTTGCCGGATATCGTTGCGTTTGCGGTCAGTATGTGCGACGTGGCCAGATTATCGGACTGGTAGGCTCCTCCGGTCGCGCCACCGGGCCCCACCTGCACTTTGCGGTTCAGGTACATGGGCGATATTTGAATCCATTAATCTTTCTGAGCAGACGTTGAGGCTCGGGCCCGATGGGGCAGGAACCCGTGAATTTTCTTCATGAATTCAACGCCCGGCCGCGACGACCGGGCGTTGGATGTATGCCTGAAGGTCTGATTTCAGCCGTTCAGTCTGTTTTCAGTGAGACCTCAAAAATCAGCCAAATACATGTTGTTCGTACATTTTTAATACTGAGCATTATCTGGGCTTTCGGTTTATCGGTTATTTGCGCCGCTCCTGCCCCGCCACTTCCATCTTCAATGGCGCGTCATGAGGTCCTTTCCGTATTCGACCAGGCCATGGATTCCTATGAAGAGGGTTATCGCCGATATCTTCGCGGAGATTTTCCCGAAGCTGAGCGGTTTTGGAAACACGCTTTAGAGCTCGAGCCCAACATGATAAAAGCCCATTACTGGTTGGGAAAGCTTTATCGCGAAATGGGTCGCCTCGGCGACTCTCTCTCACATTGGGAAGAAGCCATCCGACTGACCAATCTCATCGGAGATCGCCGAAAGGCGCTTCAAACCGAAAATAATGAGTATCCCGCATTCGATCAGATAAAGATTACAAAAGAACGGGAGCGCAAGGCAGCCGAAAGTTTCATGCTTGGTCGAAATTTTCTTTACGAAGGCCAGTGGAATGCGGCCATTGCGGAGTTCAAGGAAGCTGTCACCGCATATCCGGCTAATTCAGAATATCTGCTTATGCTGGCAAGGGTTTCCAAGGATGGTGGAGACGGCACAGGCAGTCGGAAGGCCTATAGCCGTCTGCTGGAACTACCGGACGTTTCCCATGAGTTCCAATTGGAAGCCATCGATTCTCTGATCGCCGGAAATGATATCGAACCTGCCGCTCGTGCGCTTCGCGGCATGCTGAAAACTAATCCAATGGATGAAGATGTTCGTCGCAGGCTTGCCCCACTCGAACGGGAAGCCCCTTCTTCAGTTGCAGCCGCCGGGAGAGTCCTTTCCAGACTCGATCGTCAGATAGTTCTCGACTTAGGACTGGACCGAGGCTTGAAGCTTGCCGATGAATATTCTCTGGGACTGCGTTCGTTTCGTCCAGGTGATCCTGTCATTGACCCAAATACCGGCAAGGTGCTTGGCAGATTACCGGATACCATTTCGGGCGAACTTCTGGTAACCAAGGTCTTTGCCAGGTCGGCATGGGCATTGATCCGCAAGCAATTCGGAAGCGGTGTGAAAGTGGGTGATCTTGTTGAAATCGCAGACGGGAAAAGACGCTGACGGCGTCAAGCTGATAGCCGGGAATCGCCAGGCAGGCTATGAGTATTTCATCCTTGAAAAGCTTGAAGTCGGAATCGCTCTTCTTGGAACAGAACTCCGGCCTTGCCGGGAAGGTCGTGTCAATCTCAAGGATGGTTACGCGGAAATCGAGAATAACCAGCTTTGGTTATATGAGGTCCATATCGGTTCAAACGCGTTCGCAAATCGGCAGGATCATGCACCGTTACGTAAACGGCGATTATTGGCGCATCACCGACAGATTCTGAAGTGGTTCCAGAAGGTGAATGCATCAGGAAACACTATCATTCCACTCAGAATGTATTTCAAGGCAGGAAAAGTGAAGGTTGAAGTTGCGCTTGTTAAAGGCAAGCGGCAGTATGACAAGCGGGAAACCATAGCGAAAAAAGATCTTAAGCGGGAAATGGATCGCGAAATGGGTGGCAGGGGCCGATGAAAACGTCCAAATATCTGATGATTCTTTCTATGGCTGTATTTTTCAGCACAGGTGCGGTTTTGTTGCCTGCACAGGAAGCCAATCGGGGAAAAGGCTACGTGAATGCACGCGAACTTGCGGATTCTCTGGGCCTCTCTTATCGATGGTTCCCTATGCAGAATATGGTCATAATTTCGCGTGGAACCCACATGATGCGACTGATTGTCGATCAGAAAGATGCTGTGGTGGACAATAAAGCAATGCCATTGCCGGGTGCTCCGAGCCTCGAAAATGGACAGGTTATGGTTCCGGCGCGTTCTATTCTGCAGGTATTCGGCAGCCCGGAATCCGGCGAGTCAGGAGGATCCGCTGCCAAACCTGCCAAAGTGGTTGAAAAGCCCCGACTGTTGAGTCCGGAAACACCCGCGGAAGTATCTGATGAACACGATTCTTCGGTATCCCCAGGAATCCCGGAACCTCCTCCCGCCATAGTGAAGCCGGTTTCCGCTCATCCATTGGCTCCTCCGCGCATTATCGATGAACCCCAGGAGGATCAACCGGAAGCCGTCGATAATGAAGAGGGGGCAACTCTTCTTGCAGTGCGTCATTCGAAACGTGACGATCAAACGCGTGTGGTTCTTGAATTTGACGGCCCCATCTCGTTTCGTTCTGAACGGCCGGGCGATCGCAAGTTCAAGGTGCGGATCGACGGGTGCAAAAATATCATTCCAACGAAGCGTTCGAACCCGGCTGGCCGTGATATAAAGGCGGTCAGCTTCAACAGCGGCCCTAACAAGCAGGGATTGGTCGTTTCATTTGATCTCATCGAAGGCGGCGAACCGCCGACCATAGAAACCGTAACAAATCCTTTTCGCATGGTCATAGCATTCAAAGCGACACCGGCTGGACTTGCCGCAGCATCTGAAGCCGCTTTATTGAAAGCCGCCAGTGAAACCGCCAAGCTGACGAACAAGATCGCCAGCGGAACAGGCAAATTAGCCAGCGGAACGGGAAAACTTGCAAGTGGAACCAGTAAAGTCGCCGGCAACACAACCAAGGCCGCGAGCGGTTCAGCGAAGTTGCCTTTAATTGATGTTCCCGCTGTCCCCGCAGTCGATCAGCCTCCAAGTGTAGATGCACCTCCCGCCGCAAAACCAATGGAATGGAAAAACAAAGTTGAGTTGGAATCTCTGACCCGGTCAGTGTTTTCCGGTCGAACTATCATGATCGATCCCGGGCATGGCGGCCGCGACTTGGGGGCACATCCAGAGGGAATGTCACCAGAAAAAGATATTACGCTTGCCGTGGCTATCAAATTGAAGGCCGCATTGAAATCGGCGGGCTTCAATGCCCTGTTGTTACGTTCTTCAGACCAGGATATTCCGCTTGCCGATCGTCATGCCTTGGCCAATCGGGCTGGTGGAGATTTACTCATCTGCATTCATTGCGGCGCAGCGGCTGATGAAAACTCGGAAGGAACTGCCTGCTACACATATGATAGCGGAGGCGTCTCATTCGACATAGAAACTGGCTCCAGGCTTTCACCAAAGCTGGTTTATAACGAGTGGGTACAAAATTATCGTTTTGATCTTGCAAAATTCCTGGCCGGAAAGATACGCGACCGACTCGTTAAGCATCTGGAAGCCAAGGATCGCGGCGTTCGACCGCTTCCACTTCTTCCGCTTCGCTTCACCACTTCCACGGCGGTGCTCGTTGAACTGGGCATGCTGACAAATCAGACCGAGGGACGAAAACTCGGACTTGCCGGATATCAAGAGGGTGCCGCAAAGTCTATTGCCAACGGTATCATAGACTTTTTCAACGCCCTCAAGCTGAACGAGTAGCGGAGGAAAAACCCCATGCATCTCGATTCTAAAAAAAGACAACGGAGAAAACAGGAAAGCTTCCTGTTTATTCTAATGGGTCTGATTCTTCTTGGATTGCTGATTTCCGGGTATTTTTTGTTTGTCGACAAAATACTCCCGGGGATTTCGGGAAAAGAAGCCGTCAGTGGAACGGCTACGCGGTCCGTTCCAGCTCAGCCCCTCTCTTCCAAGCCCGGAGAAGCAACGACTGTCGGGGTTTCCGCCGACCAGAATGAAACCATGGCCGGAGAAGAAGGACAAGTCGTTTCACTTTATTTTGCAGCTCGTGAAAAAGATCTGCTGGTCAAGGAACTGCGAAAGCTTCCCGCAGAAAAAATGCTTGTTCCTTTGGCAAGCATGCTTGTCAAAGAACTGATTCGGGGGCCATTTTCTCCCGAGGCGCGTCGGACAATCCCTGAGGGAACACAGTTGCGCTCTCTCTTTTTTCATCAGGGAACATTCTACGTCGATTTCTCGCGGGAAATATCCGAGAATCATCCTGGTGGGGCACTTGAAGAAACGATGACGGTGTATTCTGTCGTCAATACTTTGACGGAACTTGACCGCAACGCACGCGTTCGCATTCTGATCAACGGATCAGAGGTAGAAAGTCTGCATGGACACATCGGTTTAAGACAGGCATTTACGCGCTATGAGCCGCTTTTTCTGAGCGCTGTTGGCGGGTAATAAAAAATATCCGGTTCAGTTTCCCCAGGTTCCGGTGGCGTATGAATGTATCGTGCAGAATATTTTTTGTCCGGCGGGCTCTCCGGTTTCAGTACCGGGGATCCAGATGTAGGATCCGTGGGTGGGGCATACCGGCAAAACATTACTGGAAAGATATGGAGCGAGATCTTTAGGATCCTTGGCATAAACCTTCTGATCGATATAATACAACTCTGAAGTTCTGGTAAGGAGGGAAGAAAACTCCCAGCATTTCTTCTGGCGAGCTTCTTCGCGTGAACGCTGAAAGTTCGGAATTGCCATTGCTGCAAGAATCCCGATGATGGCGATACAGATCATAAGTTCTATCAGGGTGAACGCAGAGCGTCTATCGACAGCCGTTGACAAACGCCTAGTAGATTTCA
Organism: Candidatus Rifleibacteriota bacterium; assembly: GCA_015233155.1. GTDB lineage: Bacteria > Muiribacteriota > Ozemobacteria > Ozemobacterales > Ozemobacteraceae > JADFYG01. The sequence continues at coordinate 119,327 of JADFYG010000003.1, read as the reverse complement.
ACATCTTTCCCACCTCTATTTAGTATTATAGCGTTATTATAACTCATTGGTGTTTATTTTTCGACGATTATTTCGAAAAAATCTGATTGATTTAGTCTCTCGTCTTTCGTATACTGGCTCCATGTCATCTCTTAAGTATTTTTCGATGCGCGTGCTGATTATTTTTGTCTTGTTGTCTCTGCTGACATTGCCAGGGTGCGTTCCGGAGACTTTTAAATTTCGGAAAGAAGTTGGCAAAAGCGGTCGTGGCCGCGGAGAGTTTATTGGCGCCACGGATATCGCGATGACTCCCGATGGTAATCTCGTTGTTGCCGATGCCGGTAATAATCGATTTCAGGTGATTTCCCCCAATGATGGTACCGTTAAGTTCACGGGCGGAGAATACGGAACCACGGGTTTGAAGCTCCAAAGTGTCGCAGGGTGTGGGGTCAATCCCACGACCGGTGACATCTTTATTTGTGATTATCGAGGCGGCAAGATCGTTAAGTTCGATAAAACCGGTAATGCCGTTGCACGAATCATTGACAAGGTACATTATCCCATGGATGCAGCCTGCGATTCGAGCGGCAACTGTTATGTAATCATGTCCAAGCAGCCCGGCATAAACAAATATGATATTCTCGGCAATTTTGTAGAAATCATTGGTGGCAAAGGAAAATCAGCTCTTGTTTACGCTACGTCTATCCATATCGTCGGTCAGGATATGTATGTTGCGGATTTTGGTTCCCGCCGAATTTTGAAAATGAGTCTAAAAGGGGAAGTAAAGCAGGAATTTTCACAGAAGGGGGAATACGAACCACTCAAGGGACCTTCCGCAGTGAGCGTCGATTCCACCGGCAACCTTTATGCTCTTGATCTTGGCGAAGTTCCCGCTGTTGTGCTCGATGCACAGGGCGGTCTTATTTCGCGTATCGGCGGCTTCGGCAGTGAACCGGGACAGTTTCTGTATCCGCGCGGAATTGCCTGCACCGAGTCGGGTGATATATACATAATAGACAACAGCCGCAACGTCCTTCTTCACTTCCAGAAAGCCGCTCAATAGGCGTCTGGAACGACGCGACAGCCTCAATAAGAAATGTCCTTTTTTCGAACCCTTATTATTTCGGGTTTCTTGCAGTTTCTTGCGATTGTCGGTTTCTTTCTGGGCGGCTACTGGTGGCTTGTTGATGCGGCCCAAAGCCCGGAGCTGGCACGCCCAGCTGTTATCACTGTTCAGCAAGGCATGCATACAGGAGAGATGGCCGCCCTGTTAAAAAAATCAGGAATCGTGAAAAGTGCGTTCTTGTTCCGTTTCTGGTGCAGTTTTTATGGAATTGGAAGTCGTCTGCGCCCAGGAACCTATCGATTTCAGGGCGGTGAATCGCTCGATCAGGTCTTCCAGATGTTCCTTGAGGGCCGGGAAGAAAAAGTTCGGGTTACAATTCCCGAAGGCTGGACACTTCCGATGATTGCGGCCGGCGTTGAACATGCAGGAATTTGCTCCTCTGCAGTATTCCTGCAAACCATTACCTCGCCTGATCTGATAAAACAGACATTTATCGGATGGGGGACGTTGCCTTCGGCCGAGGGATTGGCATTTCCCGAAACATATACCTTTGCTCGCGGTGTTTCCGCAAAGGAAGTCGCAGATAGTATGCTGCAAAAGAGTTTCGATATCATTTCCAGGCGCATCGCATCTGCCACTGCAGATGGTTTGACACCATATCAGGCCTGTATTCTCGCTTCACTGGTAGAGCGCGAAGGAAAACTCGCCGAGGAGCGACCGATTATTGCTTCAGTCTTTTTGAATCGTCTTCGTCAGGGAATGCGCCTCGAATCATGCGCCACGGTTCAGTATGCCTTGCCAGAACATAAAGAGCGCCTGACATTCGACGATCTGAAGATAGAGTCACCTTACAATACCTATCTGCATTCCGGTCTTCCTCCGACTCCAATAAGCAATTTCGGCAAGGCTTCTATCGATGCGGTCATTTCTCCAGCCAGGACTGATTATCTCTTTTTTGTTTCTAATGCCTCTGAAGGACATCGTTTCGCCAATACGCTCAACGAACATGAGCGATATCGTCAGCGTTTTTTTCAGGATAGACGTCTCACGCAAAATTCCCCCACGGCAAGTGCATCCCTCGAACACAATTCCGATAAAGGTTCTGATCAGAACTCCCCGTCCAAATCCCCTTCAGAGCACAAGCGAAAAGATAAAATTTCCAGAAACTCCACGAAGAATCCGATTACAGCCGAGAGCAATGACTCTTTGAATGCACCGCCTAAGATCCTGATTGACGGCGTACCAGACATCGAGCAAACCAGTGGGCAAAGTAACGCTGGGGCAAATGATCCGAAAAAGGGAAAAACGCGCCGACGCGGAAACAGAAAACAGTGATGAGATTTGTCCTGACATCGACTTTGACGATGTTTTTTCTCCTTGTTGCCTTCGCGACATGTAGTGCTGAAAAGGCTGTTCCCCCACCCCACAGGATCATTTCTCTGATGCCATCGCTGACAGAACTTGTTTTCGCGCTCGGGTTTGGTAAGCGCGTCGTGGGAGTTTCTGATTATTGCAATTATCCACCGGAGGTGGCATCAATTCCCCGTGTCGGGGGCATGGAACTGAACCTTGAGCGCATCGTCGGTCTGCAACCTGATTTGATCATAGATCTGGATGAAGCTCATGCACGTTATGCGAACACGCTTCGTGGACTGGGAATCCCAATGCAAAATTACAAAGAGCGACGTCTTGACGAGATTGCCAGCACAGCTGTTGCCATATCACGTGATTTCGGCGAATCTGCCAGTGGAGAGGCTTTCGCGAATAGCTGGAGTCTTGGAATGGCATCGGCGACCGGTTGTGATATAGTTTCCAAAAATGCGTGTCGCGTCTACATAGAAGTGTGGGATTCTCCACTTCAGGCAGCCGGACGAGAGACCTTCATAGATGACATTCTTAAGGCGGCGGGCGGCGTGAATATTATCGAAACCGGTAAAACAACATTTCCACTGCTTGATGCGGAAACAGTCATAAATGGCAATCCGGATCTCATTCTGCTTGCATACCCATCGAAAGATCCGGGGGCGGTTGCCCGGAGAACAGGGTGGGAAAATTTACATGCCGTTCGTAACGGAGGAATTCGTGTCATCGACCCCGATATTTTTACACGTCCGGGACCACGCTGCCTCAAAGCAATTCGCGAATTGAAGCGGCTTCTTGCCACTTGTCCCACTCATGAAGATATTGCATCGAGTACGCCATGAGCGTTTCTTCGCATCAAAAGAAACTCAGTTCCAGGGCATTTTCGCCAGCAGCGGTTTTCTTCATGGGTTGCGTCGGCATAATTGTCGTAGGTTTTTTTTGCCTTGGATGGGGCGATGATCGATCGGTCGTCCCCTGGGATTGGAAGCTACTCCAGGGTGCCTGGGATGGACAATTCGATAAACACGCAACGATTATTTTCAGTATACGCCTGCCGCGTCTGATTCTGGGATCCTTGGTTGGCGGCTGTCTCGCCCTTTCGGGCTTGATTTTTCAGGGTTTGCTGCAAAATCCGCTGGCAGACCCCTTCATTCTTGGCGTTTCGGGGGGAGCCGGCCTGGCTGCGGTAGTCATTCAGCTCATGGGACTTCACGATCCTCTGATATTAACAGCAGGAGCTTTCATAGGGGGCCTTGGAGCAGTCTTTTTTGTAGAACGCCTCGCAGGGATCGGGGGTGGACTTGACCGGGGACGGCTGATACTTGCCGGGGTAGTGATGAATGCCTTTTTCGGCGCTTTGATAGCAGTTGCATTGGTTTTGTCCGGACAAGACCTGCCTCGTATTTTCGCTTGGCTCATGGGCAGTCTCAATCTTCCTGATCCTGCCTTGTACAGGCCGCTGGGTATCTTATCGCTCATTGTTATGGCGTGTGTCTGGGCGATGTCCCATCCGCTCAATCTTCTTGCGCTGGGCGATCTGCATGCATACCATCTGGGGCTGAATCCCGATAAAGCAAAGCGCATGGCGCTGTTTGCAGCCTCGTTGCTTACCGCTATAGCCGTCTCTCTTTCCGGCATGATCGGATTCATAGGAATGTTTGTACCTCATGCCGTAAGACTACTTTTTGGTTCAGATCATAGTCGGCTTGTTCCGGCGGCAACCTGCCTCGGAGCGATGTTGCTGATGACTACGGACACGATTGTAAGACTCTCGCCTGGCGGAGTCGAGCTGCCGGTCGGAACGATCACTGCACTTCTGGGTGCTCCATTTTTCCTGTGGCTGCTGGTACGCTCTTCGCGTGCTTCGTGGTGGAATGCATCGGCCGGAGACATCTCGTGAGCGTTGTAGACGAGCACAAAGAAGCCGGGCTGATCGTCGAAAATGTGCATTTTAGCTTCGGCGATCACGCGATGCTTCTCAACGGCATAAATATGTTTTTGCGACCCGGCGAACAACTTGCTCTTCTCGGTGTGAACGGCAGTGGGAAAACATCGCTCCTGCGCGTTTTGACGGGGTTTCTAAAGCGACGCTCGGGCGTCATCCGTTGGGATGGTGTTGATATCGACGCGATTTCTACGGCACAGCTTGCTCGACGAGTGGCGTTGGTAGATATGGAGGGCGGACCACTCTTCTCCATGGAAGTGCGCGAATTACTACTTCTGGGACGCAGTCCCCACACTGGAATCTGGGGAAGATTCACTCCCGAAGATGAATGTATGGTCATGGAAGCCGCCACATGTATGAATCTCCTGCCCCTTCTCGACCGTCTATGGCAGGAACTCAGTCGCGGGGAGCAGCAGCGTGTGCGGTTAGCTATGGCGCTTTCTTCAAAACCAGCCTTTCTTCTTCTCGATGAACCAACGTCCCACCTGGACCCATCATACCAGCGCGAATTACTGAGGCTTTGCCGCGATCTTGCTCTGAATCGTGGAATTGGCGTGATGGCCGTGTTGCACGACGTGAATCTGGCTCGGCATTTTGATCGTTTACTTCTGCTTCATGAAGGTCGCATTTTATTCGATGGCCCGCCTGCCGAAGTTCTTGAGCAGTCACGCCTGGACAAAATATACGGAACCGGCGTATTTTCGATGCACTCCTGGGAAGGGCTTCCGGTCGGAACATTGAATGTGGCACCCAATCCTGATCTATAACAGCCATGGAGGACTAAATAAGTGATGTTTTTAAAAAATGAGTTTTTGCGACTGAACAGAATATCAGTCCGAATATCGATGCGGGCTCTCCTTGTTATTTTTATTTTCAAACTCCTTTCCGCTTCCGCAGCCGATCAGTCGGCAACATATTCAGCAAATCCATCAGTATCTTTGGCAGTGGCCAGCGGAACGGCGACTTTTTCGTTTCAGATTCCGTCAGCAGGCTGTGTCTCTATTTTATCGCCGGTAAAAGGCAAAAAGGCATCCGAACGACTTTGGGGGCCGGTATGGCTCGAAGCTGGACGGCATAATGCTTCCCTGCCCGCCGCCAGAATCGCCAGTCGTTCCGGTACGCTTGAATTATTCACTCTTTCTCTGAAACCAGTCGAAACAATTGGTCGTCAAGGCCGCGGGGAGCGACAATTCGTGAGACCCATGGGCATAGGATGGGATCCCGAGATGAAGAGCTTATACGTTGCGGACACCGGCAATGATCGAATTGTCCGACTCGATTCAGATGGGCGTTTTCGTGCCCAGTATGGCGGTTTCGGCATAGCTTTCGGCGACAAGACGGAAGAGCGCGAAGATTCTCTTGATGAACCCTGGGACGTTGCCGCCGGAGGTTTTTCGAATATCTATGTAGCCGATCAGAACAATGACCGCATTGCCGAGTTCGATGCCTACAGGTCGTTCAAAGGAAATGCATATCCAAAGCCGGATGATCATTCGAGCCGTCTCAGTCACCCGCGCGGTGTGACCGTTGACGGAGAAAACCATTTATGGGTTGTCGATGGTCGTGCCGATCGTGTTCTCAAAATTGCCGCCACGGGTGAGAAAATTCTCGAACTCGGCGGCTTTGGCTGGAGCCAGTGGCAGTTCAAGGATCCGACGCAGGTTGCGGTAGATCCGGATGGTCGCATTTACGTCGCTGACCGAGGGAACAAACGAATCCAGGTATTCGATCGGTTCGGTTCACATTTATTGGAAATTCGCGACCACCTCAAGCGCCCCATAGGAGTCGCCGTAGATCCGGATGGTCTCGTTTGGGTCTGTGATGAAGAAACATCCGAAGTTGGTGTTTATGCGCCGGATGGGCGGCGACTGTTGTTTGAAAGCGGATTCGGCAAAGGAGATCCGTTTCGTGATCCCGCAGATCTTGTTGTGCTGGCGGATCGTGTATGGATAGTTGATTCCGGAAATCATCGTATCGTACGTTTTGAACGGGAGCGCGATGCCAGATCCTGCTCTTGGCAAGCTCCGCCACCTGTGTTAAAGTGAATGATCTTTCCACCATCAGGGGGATCTTCTTGAATCATATCCTTCGTTATTGTGTCCGCGCAAACACTCGCTTCTCATCGGCGTGGCGCACATTTTTTCGTTCAGCCACCGCAATAGGATTTTCCGCATTGCTGATATCTTCACTGTCCGGATGTTCACGCAAAACTAGTGAGCGGAAAGATGCCGACCCAGGTATTAAAACAAGCGACCAGGTGCAAAATATTTCAGTCCAGGAATTATTGCCCCCGCTCGGGAAAAGCACCGGAAAACGCGAAGCCGAAGTCGGCACGAAAGCCAAGAATGATTATCTTTACGGAACGCTTGCGGGCCAATATAAGCGCATGCCACTGGCCATTGAGAACTTGAAAAAGGCGCTGGCTGCAGAACCAAAGTTCATCGATGCTCACCACAACCTGGGCCTCGCATATTATAAAATCGGAAAGATCGATGAAGCTATCCGAGAATGGAAAACAACTTTACGGCTTGATCCCGGATATGCCGAGACGTATTACAACCTTGCGATCTTTCTTATGGATCAGCACCGTATCGATGACGGAATCAAACTGCTGAATCGATGCATTGAAGTAGAACCATACCATCTGAAGGCCCGTTTCGCCCTCGGAAAAATTCATCAGCAAAGAGGCAATTATCCTGAGGCCATTCGCCACTTCAGGGCATATCAGCACGAAGATCGCGGAGACCTGCGAGTTCTTTTGGCGCTCGGCGATTTATATCTGTTGTCCGGTCAGGCCGAGGCGTCGATGAAGGAATTTGAGTCCGCGACGCGCATTGATGACCACAATGCGCTGGTTCATTACCAGCTTGGCATCGCCTATCAGCGCGGAAAGCGCTTCAACGAGGCGATCACTCAGTATAAACGTGCAGTGGAACTGTCACCTGAATACACCGATGCTTACGTAAATATGGGGGATATCTACGCTGCCAGAAAAGAGTATGCTTCAGCGCTTTCATCGTATAATGCGGCTCTCGGAGTGAATTCCAGTAACCCCTATGTGGCAAAGAAAGCCGCGGAGATGGAAAAACTGCTCGTAAAACGTGAGCCCTGATCCACATGGTACAAGATGCTTCCCGCGAGGCGTTGATCGCGGAACCTTTTATTGGCTGTTCCACGGGCGATGTGCTCAAACGCCGCCTTCTCTGCGACCGACTTCGCTTGTCCGAATCTGAGGTAAACGCCCTGCTTGATTCACTACATCGGGAGGGATCATCGATTCTGGGTCTTCGACCGGAGCACGTCACTTTCGATGTAGAGTTTTCCGGACGCGAACTGGATCTTCTGTTTACATTTCCGGGACTTGGCACAGCGACTGCCGGGAAAAAATCATGATAATATCTCCTGAAAATACCCGGGACAGAGCTGATTTGCGTGGGGTGCCCGGTCTCACGCACTGGGACTTAATATCAGTAGAAAAACCTGCGCGTTATCTTGGTGGTGAGTGGAACCAGGCCGCACCCAAACCTGGAGCAAACATCTCCGTCTGTCTTGCTTTTCCAGACCTGTATGAGCTGGGGATGTCGAATATCGCATTGAAAATATTGTATGAATTGCTCGACGCCGATCCCAGAATAGCTGTGGAGCGTGTGTTTTCGCCATGGGGCGATTTCGAAGAAATACTGCGTCGCAAGGGTATACCGCTATACGGCCTTGAGTCAAAACGCCCCCTGCACGCATTCGATGTCCTCGGCATCACTCTTCCATACGAAATGACCTTCACGAATGTCCTGCGCATGCTGGAACTGGGCGGCATTCCACTGCTCGGGAACGAACGCTCCTCCGGCCCGCTCATTATTGCCGGAGGGCCGTCTGCCGCAAATCCTTTACCGGTAGCTGATTTTTTCGATGCGATTCTTATTGGTGATGGCGAAGAAGCACTTCCGGAGTTGTGTGAGCGCGTCATCTCCTGGAAGGCAAAAGGGGGCGAGCGTCGTGTCCGGGGACGTCTCGAATTACTTGAAGAGATCACGACAATCGAAGGCTTCTGGGTTCCGCAGTTTCCGAAGCCAGTTCGAAGACGTGTTTTCAAAGGATTTGCATCTTCCGCTCCACCGCTGAAGATGATCATTCCAAATGTCGAAACGATTCACAACCGCGTTCCTCTCGAGATCTTTCGCGGCTGTATGCAAGGTTGCCGCTTTTGCAATGCCGGATATTTCTATCGTCCGCGACGTGACCGAACCCCCCGGGCTCTTATCGAATGCGCGGCGACCCTTATGCGCAACACCGGGAATGAATCGGTCGGGCTTCTGTCTCTTTCGACGTCAGACTATGGTTGTCTTGATGAACTGGTCACCGGGGTCGTTTCGAACCGCGTTTTTCCTGATCAGAATATCACTGTGCCATCACTTCGAATGAACGAGGCTACGCTTCAGCTGCTCAAGCGCGGTGATCAGGTTAAAAAAAGTGGATTAACATTCGCTCCTGAAGCCGGTTCGCAGAGGTTACGTGATGTCATCGGAAAAAAAATCACTGAAGATGACATATTACGGGTTATTGAGGCAACACGAGAATCCTGTTACCAGACGGTGAAGCTTTATTTCATGATAGGTCTGCCATTCGAAACGAATTCAGATGTCGATGCTATCGCTGAACTGGTCGGCAAGATCGATGGAACCGCGCGGCGCATGAAGCTCAGAAAAGACCTGTCGATCAGTCTTTCCCCATTCGTTCCAAAGCCATTCACCCCGTTCCAATGGGCGGAACAATTACCAGCCGAAGAGTTGTTGGCGCGTCGCGTTCGGGTGACGAATGCATTGAAGCGCACTCGTGCGAAGGTTTCCTGGCGGGAGGAGTTTCTGTGCGGTCTTGAAGCGGTTCTGGCACGTGGGGACGAACGCGTCGGAAAATTGATCCTGGCGGCTCATCGCAAAGGATGTCGTTTCGACGGATGGGGAGAACAGTTCCGGCGCAAAGCCTGGGAGGAATCTCTGAAAGAAACAGGCTTGACCATCTCTGAATTCGCCCGTGAACGATCGCTTGAAGAAAAACTCCCCTGGGATTTCATAGACTTCCGTACGCCACGCGCTTTTTTGGAAGCCGAATACAGGCGCGCCATCGAAACCGCCCGAGGAGTTGTCGAATGATCGGCGAAACGTCAGCAAAAAGTTCGGACGCAATTATGAACGCGGGCGCGAAGGCATCGTCTGCGATGAATTCCGGCAAAAAATCCACATTGAAAAAGGAAACCGGAATCTCTTCCGCTGCCGAAACGGTTACTCCTGCGCCGGAATGTCGATTTCGTGTCTGGTACAGAAAGACCGGAAACGCCGTCTATATGTCGCATCTTGATTCGATGAACGCCCTTATTCGGGCATTGCGGCGCAGTGGGTTGCCGTATCTCGTCACTCAGGGATGTCATCCGCGTCCGCGATGCAGTTTTGGCCCCGCTCTCTCACTGGGACATGCAGGGGCCGGCGAAGTAATGGATCTTTGGCTCACAGGGCCAATCCAGGCCTCAGTAGTGCGCGAACGTCTTTCCCCGCAAATGCCGTATGGAATGCCACTCATAAAAGTTGAAACGCTTTCCGAGCACGCGAAAGCTATTGTTTCGGAAGCGCCAATGCAATATCGCCTCAGGTTTTGCGCCGGCGCTCCGACCGAGGCCGCTCTAAAACTCGTGGATATCTTTTTTGGCGATCCGGAACGCGTTATAGTGGTTCATCGCGCAGACGGAACAAAGCGCCAGTCAATTGCAGGTGCCGTGCGTTCATGGCGTCATGAGGTCAATGGCGGTGGCGATGACATTGGGACTTCGTCATTGATCATGGATTTCGCGCGAGCGGGAAACGGGATTCCATCACCCTCTAAAATCATCGCGGCTCTGGTCGAGTTTTTAGGCCCTGAGCGAGATACAGTAGTCGAAGTCGAACGCATCGCCATCCTGAAAATGGAATAACGATACTCGTTTTCTAAATTTTTTCTTTGGGAGTGTAATTTGTCACGGAAGATACTTGTTAATTGTGGGGCTTATGAGACTCGTGCAGTCATTATTGATGACGATCAGCCGTTTGAATTGTTTTACGAGATTCCTGATTCGGAAAAAATCGTTGGATGCATCTTCAAGGGACGGGTAGCAAATGTTGTTCCCGGCACCCAGTCAGCGTTCGTCGATATCGGACTGGCAAAAGATGCATATCTGACTATGACGGGGGTCGAAGGTGCCAGTGGATTCGAGGACGAGGATCTGAAGGAGATCTACAAAAGCTCCATTCAGGACATGCTGAAAGTCGGGCAGGAGTGCGTTCTCCAGATCCTGAAAGAGCCGACTCAGAGCAAGGGCCCTCGTTCGTCAATGCTGATCTCCTTCCCGGGGCGATATCTGGTTTTGATGCCCACACATGATCAAATAGGTATCAGCAGACGCATTTCTTCAGAGAGTGAACGAGACAGGCTGCGCGCAATAGGGAAAAAGCTGCTTCCGAAGAATATGGGCCTGATCTTCCGAACAGCGGCCGAGGGCCTGGAAGAGCGGGAACTCTTATCAGACCTGAAGATTCTTCTGAAAATGTGGGCAAAGGTCGAGGCGAAAACAAAGGTTGCCCCCATGAAGTCAATGATTCATCGCGATCTTCCGCTGACCCTGAAACTCGTACGAGATTATTTCACGGACGAAGTCGAGCAGTTTTTGATTGACTCTCCTGAAGAACACAAAACGATTCTAGAATTTTGCGACTTTCTCTCGCCACTTCAGCGTGCATCACTCGAGGTTTATCAGGGACCGGAACCTATTTTTGAAAAATTCGGCATTGAGTCAGAGATCGCAAAAGCGCTCGAATCGAAGGTCTGGCTGGAATCCGGAGCATACCTGATCATAGAGCGCACCGAGGCATTAGTGACTATCGATGTGAATTCCGGTCGTTTCAGCGGTGGAGCTGATCTGGAAGAAACCGTGTTCAAGGTGAATCTGGAGGCTGCAAAGGATATTGCGCGCCAGGTTCGTCTTCGTAATCTTGCGGGCATGATCATTATCGATTTCATAGACATGGTCGAAAATAAGCATCGCACCCAGGTTGTAAAGGTACTTCGTGATGCATTCAAAGGCGATCGTAATCGGCCGAATCTTCTTGATATGTCCGAGCTCGGACTGGTCCAGATGACCCGGCGGCGCATTTCCCACAGTCTCGAGGAAATATTGAAGAGTTCCTGCCCTTGTTGCGGCGGACAGCGAACGGTGTTTTCCGTTTCCACTATAGCAAATCGTATTCGCAATCAGGTAATGAAAGAGGCGGCTCGGTTCGAAGGGAAATCTATTCGAATCATAGCTCATCGAAAAGTCATAGAATTTTTCAAGGCCGATCATGAGTCTCGCCGCCGGGAGCTGGAGACGCGCGTCAGCAGACGAATCGACTTTGTCGAAGGAGAACCCCTGGAATTCGAGACATACAAGATCGAACCGATTCTTCAGGGCAAATAGTTTTCATGAAATTTATAAAATGGTCATTGCTACTCATTATTTTGCTGATGTTCTCGGCATGCGAGCCGACCGAAGCATTTCAGATAGCTTATCGGCTCAAAGTCGGATCGACGTACGCCTTCGAGGTGAAAAGCCACGTAGAGAGTCATGCCAGTTCCGGCGAATTCGATGAAAAAAGCCCGGCTGAGGCTGTTGACACTATTTCCGTGACGGTACTGGCTTATCGCAGCGGTGTCTTCGTTCTTGATATTACAACCGGATCTCGTCATTTTCGCAGGCTTATGCGTGAAGATGGCACTTTGCTCCTCTCTCCGGGCGAACGTTCCAGCGATCTTCCCTTGTTTCTGACATTCCCGGCTGCCGATTGGCCTGCGGGAAAAGTGCATCGAGTCGATTCCAGTTTCGATGTGGGTGGGAAACCTGTTCCGGCACGTTTTGAGATCGTGCCTTCCAGCCGTGATGCCGCTAAGGGTATCGTGAGCATGAAATTCGCCGGGACTGTCGATTTGCCTTCCGATCGCGCCATTCAGCGGAAGCTTAACGTGAAGGGAAGCCTTGGTTACGATGAAAAGGTGGGATGTCCATCGACAGGCGAGTGGGTGGTCGAATATTCGTTCGACTTTGCCAACAAAGAGATCGCAGTTATCCGACCGATCTGGAATATCAAGGAAACCCGTACAGTAAGTTTTCATCTTCAGGGGGTAACGCAGTGAGCATATTTCGGTCTGTTCAAAGCGCCTTGATTTCATTCCGGGAAATGCAAAAATGCCTGGACATTCCTAAGTACCTGTTGATTTCAATCGTATGTATCCACTTTTTTTTCTCAGGCGTCATTTCGGCATCGGCCCAGGAACTCACCAGCTCCTTCCAGCTTTGGATGCTCAATAACGAGGCGCGTGCGATTGGAATTTTAACAGCCGATCGCGCCATTTTCGCCAGAATGAGTGCGCCGTTCGGTTTTTTACCTGCTATTGATCTTCCAATGCCACGTTCTGAGGAAAAAATCTGGAAGAAAAATCTGAATTTATACAAAATTTTGCCCGAGTTTAACGAAATATTCGAGCTGGCCCGTCGTTTTGGCTCCGGAAATTTTGCCAAAACCTTTGAGCATGCGCATCCCGGTAAATGGGCAACGGCGGTAATTATCGGCATTCCGGTCTTTCATGTCTGGCGCATCGCCGATCCAATTGACAAAGCCTTTCAGGAAGCGTTTCTGGTGACGATGGGAATTTCAAAAAATCGCGATGGGGATCTCGCCAAACGTCTTACTACATCAGTTGAAAAACTTTCCGATACAGACAAACGTATGATGAATGCCTATCTGGGACACTTTGTCGCCCTATACCCAGGGAATAATCAGACGCGTCAGTTTGAATCCATATTCCAGAATGGTATCAAAAAAGACCTGTCGAAGGGACTGGCGGCATTGATCGGCGACTCTGCAGCGACGGGAACGATGAGCACCTCATCAAAAACCGTTGAGAAGGTTCCAGTGGCGAACGACTCACCTGTCATGCCCGGCTTAGATTCAGGTGATGGAAGTAACGCCTCGACTTCAGTCTCTGATGTGAACAATGCGACTGGCTCAGCCTCCGCAACTGGTCCAGCCAACCAGCAGAGTGATTCCAACGGCTCTGATCCCTTCACTATCCTCGAACCGGGAAAATAATTCCACGCAGCGAATGCACGCGTAATAATTCAAGCTATTCACAGGTAGAGAATAAAATTCCCCTGTATTCATTAACCTTTTGTGCGGGAGAAGAAAAAGATCAGCGATTGTAAAAGTCGCGCAGATTCGATGTCGAGCATGCGCGAAGCTTCTTGAGCGCCTTTTCTTCAATCTGACGAACCCGCTCACGCGTGACCGACATGATGCGGCCGATTTCTTCGAGTGAGCGCGGAATACCATCCGCAAGACCGAAACGCAGACCAATAACATTGCGTTCCTTTTCAGTAAGGTCTTTCATGACATTGTTGATCTGCTCACGCAGAAGAGAATCTACTACGGCTTCTTCCGGGGTGACGGCATCGTCGTCGCCAATGAAACTGTCGAGGGAAGAGTCATCCTTGTTTCCGACCGTCAGATCGAGCGATACGGGTTCCTGGGTAAGTTTGATGATTTCTTCAATTCGTTCGACCGGAAGACTTATGCTGGCTGAAACCTCGGGTAATGTTGGTTCGCGACCATGCTCCTGCTGGAACAGACGAATAGTTTTCTTTACTTTGTTCACTATTTCCATGATGTGAACCGGAATGCGAATGACGCGGGACTGTTCCGCAAGCGCACGCGTGATCGATTGGCGGATCCACCAGGTGGAGTATGTCGAAAATTTGTATCCCAGATGGTAGTCGAATTTGTCGATCGAACGCAGTAACCCCATGTTGCCTTCCTGAATCAGATCAAGAAAGAGCAGTCCACGGTTCGTATATTTTTTGGCGATCGAAACGACGAGCCGAAGATTGGCGGTTATAAGCGCATCGCGAGCTTCGGCATCCTTTGCCTCGATACGTCTGGCGAAATCAATCTCTTCTTCAGCTGTTGCGAGGGAAAGCTTTGTCAGCTGCTGAAGATACAACTTTACCGAGTCGTCGAAGATGGATTCGCCACGTTCCGGTTCGGGTGGAAGCTCGGGTTCCTCTTCTTCGAAAGTTGTCGGTGCGTCTGGAATGGCCTCACCCTTGTCGGCAGCTTTTGGCTTACGACCTGGCTTGCCCTTGGGAGGATCTGAAAAAGATTTGTCAGAGAGATGAGCCAGATCAGAGCTGATCTTTTTTTCCGGCGTTATCGTCGCGGAAACATCATCTGTGACAACCTGGGAAGTGACGATATCACGATGCTTGCGACCCGTCCGGGCAGCGGGCGCCTCGGGTTTGCTTGCGACGGCCTTGACCGGAAGTTTGGATGCGCGAGGTATCGCTACATCTTCTGAGACAGCGGCAACCTTGGTGCTGCCATGTTCTTTCTGCCCCTTTTTCTGACGCACATCTTTTTTCTTGTTGTCGGGAGCCGAGGAGAGATGAGTTTTTTTATCAGGCATGTTCGGAATCCTGTTCCAGTTTGAACTTTCCCATGGCCCGGAATTTCTCGTAACGTTTCTTCAAAAGGAGATCAGCCGGAAGTGCCATAAGCGAAGGAAGCTCTTTTTGAATAATATCGCCGATGGCATTGGCAACGAACTCCGCATTGCGATGTGCTCCTCCCAGCGGCTCGGGCAGAATCGCATCGATTATTCCCGCTTCCAGAAGATCGGTTGAGCGAAATTTCAGAGCTGCGGCTGCATCTCTTGCCTTTGCACCATCCTTCCATAGGATGGCGGCACACCCCTCGGCGGAAATGACCGAATAGATAGCATGTTCAAGCATATAGACACGATCCCCGATACCGACAGCCAATGCTCCCCCGCTTCCGCCTTCTCCGATGATGAAACACAGTATGGGAACGCGCATTCGACTCATTTCCATGATGGACCGGGCAATCGCCTCGCTCTGACCACGCTCTTCCGCGCCAATTCCGGGGAAGGCACCAGGCGTATCAATGAATACAATTATCGGCTTCCGGAATTTCTCGGCCAGATGCATCACGCGACGACTCTTGCGATAGCCCTCCGGATGCGGCATGCCAAAATTGCGGTATATGTTTTCCTCGGTGTCGTGACCTTTCTGATGACCTATTATTGCCGTCGCAATCGACCCGAATCTGCCGAATCCGCAGATCATGGCCGGATCATCAGCAAACAGGCGATCACCCTTTAGCTCCACGAACGAATCTCCGCAGAGCAGTTTAACGTAGTCGAGCGTCGAAGGGCGATCGAGGTGACGAGCAACCTGGGCTACCTGCCAAGGTTCGAGCGAATGAAAAATATCAGATTTCATCGCCTCTATTTTTTCGGCTATCGCGGATATTTCCCTGGACAGATCGATGTTGCCCTCTTCAGAGAGCGAGCGCAAGTCACTCAATCGCTTTTCCAGCTCAATGATGGGCTTTTCGAATTCAAATTCCTGGGACATTCAACGCTTCCTTCTCATCTTGATTGTATTCAATAATTATCTCCGGGTTATCGCTCAACGATCATAGCAGAAGAGAAAAAAGTTTCGACAGGGTGGGTTTTAACTGCCTGCGATGAATAACCATGTCGATATGACCGTGACTCAACAAAAAATCTGATCTTTGAAAACCTTCCGGCAGCTTCTGGCGAATGGTCTGCTCAATCACACGCGGACCGGCAAAGCCGATCAATGCCTCCGGTTCGGCAATATGAACATCTCCGAGCATGGCGAAACTCGCTGAAACGCCGCCCGTTGTGGGATCGGTCAGCAAAGAAACATAAGGCAGCCCGGCTTCGTTGAGCAGGGCAACTGCCTGAGAAGTTTTTGCCATCTGCATGAGGGAATAGATGCCTTCCTGCATCCGCGCACCGCCTGAAGCGGATACGATAACAGTGGGCATTCGTCGCTCTATTGCCCGCTCCATGAGCCTGGTGAGCTTTTCCCCGACGACAGAACCCATGCTTCCACCCATGAAGTCGAAGTTCATCACGCCGAGCATGATTTCCCGGCCTTCGAGGCGAGCTTCTCCAACAGTAACCGCCTCGAAAGAGTCGGTAGACTCGACCGCTTTTTTTATTCGGTCAGGGTATGCCGCCGAATCTATGAAGTTCAGCGGGTCTTGTGATTCCATGTCGGAGTCGAACTCAACGAATGAATTGTCATCTGTGAGAAGCGCGATGCGATCCCATATTGGCATTCGAAGATGGTGATCACATTTTGAACATAAAAACAAATTGCGGGGAAGATCTTTATTAATCAGGACTTCGCCGCAATTCGGACACTTTTTCCAGAGATCTGAAGGGATGTCAGGCTTCTTCGAGCCGGTGAGACGCGAAAACCATGACATGCCGCTAGCCACAAGTAACCCCGCATGAGTTGAGCAACATAGGCAATTTTATACCAGATTTTACGTTGCTTTTCAACTTGCATTCAAGGGTTACAAAGATAGTCATGTGTCAAAGCGTGTTGAAGGTGAATTGCCCGATAGTCGATGTGCTGCTGACATTGTTGCTTTTATCGGTCGCAATGATTTCATAAGTGTAGGTCGTCTTTGGAAGCAGACTATTTACAGTATAGCGATGTGCTGTAGTGAATTCGCCCGATACCGGAAACTCCAGGCGATCGCCATCTCTCGTGCGAATTATGAGACGACTTGTGCATGGCTCGTCAGTGCTCCATGAGATGGTAACTGACGTAGCTGACGGCGCTGCAATAACCCCTTTGATGATCGGGGGAATGTTGTCAGCAAATCCCGGCTGACCATTAGTTCCATGACAGAGATAGCAAAGGCTGGTATCCGGATAACTATGGTCGGGAATACGTGACTGGTCACTGTGGCAACTAAAACAGGCCGACTGTTGCCATCCCGGATGCCAGTTGTCAAGAAGTGGAGCGTTTGTATGCGTAGTTGTATCGCTTCCCTGCGGCACGCTTACGATCGGCTTGTCAATTGCTCCAGGAGTCTGGGTCTGCCCATTTGTGGGAAGTGGCGTTTCTGTGTTGGTGGGCAAATATGAGGCAGCAGGATTCACATTGGAGCTGTTTTTCACAGTGCTGTCAGAGCAGCCCGCCAAAAGAACGGCAGCAAGCATCGCGAGGGGAGGAAGCAGTGTCAGACGATACCGGAGCGAGTGATTGACATTGAGAAATTTCATCTTTAGTTTTACCTCCGTGCCATGAACCGTGGTGGGGTTTGCTTGATCTCTTGTGATCATCGGCAGATTCGTTACATATCCGAAGATTCACAAATTAACAGCGCTTTTTTTCTTCGGAAACTTCGCAAGCGGGTCGAAAGGAAGAAAAAGGTGTATACTTCCGTCGCCGGAGAATCGATGGCCGTGATCAGAAATCTGTCAGAAAATTTGAAATGTACGCTCATGGCTGGCTGGGCTCTTGTGTCCATGCTGGCTCTCTATCCCGCATATCTGGTCAAGAATATTGGTTATGCGCTGAGAGCTCCTTCCGTCCTGCTCTACGCAATAATTTGTTTCGGACTTGACCGGATTAGTAAATACTTGATTCAGGCTGGCGTTTACTCATTGCCCATCCCTATAGTGAAGAATTTCTTCACGCTCACATTCGTAAGAAATCCGGGTGTCGCCTTCGGCTGGTTTCCAGATTGGCGTCTTCCGCCCATCCTGATGGCTTTCGTCATGATCGCCATCATTACCTATTACACTTTTCAGCTTCCTGCCAATGAACGTCTCACCCGTTGGTCGCTGGCGCTTCTGGTTGGCGGAGCGATGGGTAATCTGTATGATCGTGTTGTATACGGTTATGTCGTGGATTTCTTCCTGTTCCATATCGGATCGATCGATTTCCCCGTTTTTAATGTTGCGGACATCGCTATTGATGTGGGTGTGGCACTGCTGTTCATCGATATCTTTTTCTTCGGCACGGAGGAGTCTTCGGAATCCGCACCACCATCGGATCCGACAAACCGGGCAGGACCTACTGATCCTGTGCCAATGTCGGTCTGACTCCATTTCGAATTTTTCATGATGTGCGTGTTCGTTCGATGTATATCGTTCGCAACACTTGCGTGTTATATTAGCTGAATCAGCATGTATCCGATTTTTTTTTCCACTCCATGGTTCAACGTTTATGCCTACGGAACCATGATGGCGATTGGCTATACTTTCGGCACGATTTTAATCCTCCGGGAAGTAAGCAGGGAAGGAATAGATGCAGAGTCCATCTTTGACATGCTGCTTCTTCAGATGGTCGTTGGAGTAGCAGGGGCTCGCATTTTATACCTTCTGGAATACAGCGACCCGACAACAGGCTCTGTTCCGGGTTTTTTCGATTTCGAACGCGGCGGCTTAACCTTCTACGGCGCCGTGATCTCAAGCATTCTGTTCGATCTGGTCTTCCTGAAATTCAAGCGCATTCCTTTCTGGCGCGTGATGGATGTGGTAGGCCCCGTGGGCATTCCTATCGGCGTAATATTCGGACGAATCGGCTGCTTTCTTAACGGCTGCTGCTATGGCGTTGCATGTTCATATCCGTGGGGTGTCGTATTTCCGCGGGTATCGGAACACCCTCTGCATCCCGTTCAGCTTTACGAGGTATTTGCAGGCCTCCTGCTTTTTTTCGGACTGCGTTCGCTAAGACATCGTCGCAGAAGCTATGGACAACTCTTTGTCGGCTCCCTGATGGGATATGCCGCAATTCGTTTCCTGTTAGAATTCTGGCGGGGAGATAATCCGCCATTCCTTGCCGGGATGACCCTGGCACAGGTTATCGGTCTCGTTCTCATTGCAGGAGGCATCGTCACGCTGCGTATATTCGATCGACTCCCGGAACTGCGTGTCCCTGTGGGAGTTGCTCGTTCATGAACCCAATCGTCGGTCATTTCTATTTTCCTATTACAGCATACGGCATTTGTCTGTCGCTGGCTTTTGCCGGTGGCATTCTATCCGGATGGTATTGGGGACGCCAAATCGGCTTTATCGGCGAAGAGATTCTCGACCTTGCTCTCTGGTTCGTGGTCTCGGCAATGATCGGTGCACGTGGATTGTATATCATCCTGTTTCCATCGCAATTTCCCACATATGCATCCTGGATTCCGCTCAACAGGGGTGGTCTCGTATTTTACGGTGGTTTCATTGGTACGACACTGGCCGTGCTGATATGGTCGAAATGGTATAATAAACGATTACGAGATCTCGGAGATCTGATAGCTCCTTCACTGGCCATAGGCCAGGCAATCGGCCGACTTGGCTGTTTCTTCAACGGATGTTGCTACGGACGCGCCACGACGATGCCATGGGGAATAGCTTTCCCGAATCTGCACGATGGGATTTCCAGGCATCCGACTCAACTTTACGAGTCTGCATTCATGTTCATACTGACGGGACTTCTCTCACTGGCTCTTCGTCGCAGGCTTGCAGGGCGACTCGCAGCCGGTATGACGTGGGGATATTATGTCTGTTCGTACGCGACGTTTCGATTCCTGATAGAATTCATTCGGGATGATGAGCGCGGTGGTTTTTTTACACCCCTCGGACTATCCGTTTCACAGGTAATAGCTGTAATCGCACTGATGGCGGGAGTGGGTTGGATATTGGCATGCAGGCGTCTTGACGCCAATGGAAAGGGAACACATGGAACCGACACGAAAAGCGACGCGACAAAACAAAACAGCGTCGGCTGAAACGCCGGAAAAGGCGACTGGACCGAAGTCTGCCGGCAGGCTGCCCAAAGCCACACAAGCGACGTCAGACAAGACGCTGGCTAAAAAGAGAAATGCTGAAGAAGGCTGCGCGAAGCCTCAGGCGATGTCCGCAAAAAAACATGAATGGCGCGTGGAATCGGACTGCCGTGGTTTGCGGCTCGATGCTATACTGGCTCGCCGCCATGTGGAAATATCCCGATCGCTCCTTCAGGAAATGATAAAATCTGGTGAAGCGCTCGTAGACGGTATCGCGGTAAAACCCAGCCATAAACTACGCGGTGGCGAGATAGTAACATACAAGATTCCCAAAATCGCAGAGCAACAGCCAATAGCGTCCACACCTCTCGATTTTCCGATTCTCTTTGAGGATCACCACATGATTGCCGTGGAGAAACCCGTGGGACTCGTGGTGCATCCCGGGGCAGGCCGGGAAGAAAAAAGCGTTGTATCCGCATTGTTGAGCTACACGAAACTGAGTCCGATCGGTGCGCCTTTGCGACCGGGGGTGGTCCACAGACTGGACAAGACCACAAGCGGAATAATGGTTCTGGCAAAGACAGAACGCGCTCATAAACGTCTGGCGAAGATGTTTGCGGGACATACCATTGCAAAAGAATACATGGCCATAGTACAAGGTGCCGTCGAGGCGGACCGTGGCCGCGTTGAAGTGGCCATCGAACGTGATCGCGTTCATCGCAAACGAATGCGGGCAACCCGTCAGGATCGCGGACGGATGGCGATAAGTCATTACGAGGTTGTCGAACGTTTCCCGGGAGCAACCCTCGTGAGAGTCAGAATAGAAACCGGCCGCACGCACCAGATTCGCGTTCATATGAGCTACATAGGGCATCCGCTGTGTGGTGACATTTTGTATGGCGGGCGGCCTTTCTTAGGCAAAAGCAATCATTATCTTCATAGCGCCAGGCTCGCAATGAAACATCCGTTTATAGATGTGGATATCGAATGGCTGTCTCCGCTTCCTGCGGCGTTTGAAGCAGCACTGACCGAACTTAGAAATCGTGGGGGAACTCGTTGAAACCATGGGAGGGCTATGTTATGAACCTTTTGTATTCCCGACGCGGCCAGATCGGAGGTTATGGCATTGCTATTCTGTTGCTCATAGCCCTGTTTCTGGTCACGTTTTTCTTCCCTCAGTATTTCCGCCTGCGATCGGGTATTTACAGGCTTTCATGCAGAGAGATTCGCGCCAAGGTGGAAGTCGCGGTGAATAATTACCAGTTTAACAACACTCACTCCATTGTCCAGCCAGGAAAAACAATCGACCTGGATGCTCTTAAAGCTGATGGATTTCTGATGGACATTCAATACTGCCCGGAAGGTGGTAGATTTTTCTACGGCCCACAAGGTGAAGTCCTTTGTAGCGAGCATCGGAAGACAGTCGGGGATGACAGCGTAAAATCGAAGCGATAGTTTTGCATATGACTGGAAAGACAAAGCTTATTCTTAACAGTGTCTGGGTGTTAATTCCCTCTCCCTGGCCGCCGGGACCAACGAAAGGATAAAATCATGGCCAAGCATCGCCGCCGCACATTTCTGATTAAGACAGGGCTCCAGCTGCGCTACATGGGAATTATCGTCAGCACGATGTTGCTTGTGGCATTTGGCGTAGGCTGGATAATCTATTACACTTCCTGGAGCCGTATCAGTGACACCCCGGACCTCACCATCGACAAACTTGCCACAATCTTCGATGATGTGAACGGCCTGCTTCTGAAGTGGACAGTTTTTTTCGCCTTCCTGATTGCGGGTCTTTCAGTGTTTGTCTCACATAAAATAGCCGGACCGGTATACCGGTTTGAACGATCAGCGCGCATTATTGCATCCGGCGATCTGACGCATCGTGTCAAATTACGTCATGGTGACGAATTATTCGATTTGCAGGAAGCATTCAACAGTATGTCCGAATCGTTGCGTGGAATGATCTGTAAGAATCGCGAAGCCATCAGCCGCCTGATTGCTTCCGGAACACACCTGAGTGAGACCATAAAAAAGAAGAAATGTGATCCGGTCGAACTGGAAAACGTGGCTCAGGAGTTATATGCCGTTATAGAAGAGATGCGCCAGGTTACTTCCGGTTTCATCGTCGACAAGGATCTCGCAGCTTCCAGATCACGCGTTGATGCCGGAAAATCCGGACAGCAGGCTGATGAAACTGATGACATGGCATGATAATAATAACGACGCAAAGGTTTGCCTGATTATTGTAAATGGAGGACCTATTCCTTTATCATGAATGTTTCTCAATATATCCAGACTTTCTGCCGATACGCTGAAAACCATGTTAGATCTCATGATGGAAAAATTTCGGCGTTGTCGTCTATTGCAGGGAATCATTATCCTGTGTTTTGCCATGTTTCTAAATGGAGCGAAGGCGAAGAAACCGACCGCCAAGGTTCATAAGAAAAAGGCGGCTGTTTCCAAAGCCGCGGTCGATGAACATGCACCCTCTACGGATATAGCGCGCACTCACCAGAAGTTTGTTCCGGAAGGCCGACCATGGTATGAGGCGATGTTTGCCGACGGAGTAATTCGTATAGCCGTCTTCTGGGGCTGGGATCATCCTCGAGAGACAATCGAAGCCGTTTATCCCGCATTCGAGACGCTTAACGGAAAAACCGTATACTACAAGGGACATAAGGCTCGTATTGAGATCGGCATCATCACTCAGGTTTCCGATAAGCCCAGGGACATGTTCCAGGCGGCACTGGAAGATCCGTCAATAGATATAGTAATTTATTCCGGACATGCACGATATGGCGGAGGCATGGCATTCGCCGAACGTGACGACATCTTCCGCAGCGGAAATGGGGAAATGGTCGAAGATCGGCATACCCGGCCATTCAGGTATTTCAAGGCTACCGCAGAAGATCTTGAGGCAACGGAGTTTCCATCCTCCTATCGAATCGTCATGCTCAACTGCTGCGACTCGGAAGCGCACTTCAGGAAAAGTTGGAGCGCGCGTTTGAAGGAGTGCGGAGCGCCGGTCGATCTCATTACGGTAGAATATCCCGTCTTCAATCTTTATGATAATCGACGCGTCCTGAATTTTGTACAGGATCTGCTTCTATTCAATGACTGGAAGACTATCAAATCACATTATGATTCTGAAGTTCATCAGCACAATAATTATTTTGTAGTAAATCCGGTTTTCGTCCCGTCCGAAGATAACGCTGAGGCAGCAAAGCCTGCGGACGCTAATTCCGGGGAAGAGTCAGAAAAACTCACGTCTCGATCTGTACAACCCTGATATTGGCATTCTGTCATTTCAGGTTCATTTGCCCAGGGCAAACGCACTAAAAATCGGGAATAGGCCTATAGCGCGGCTCTCGACACAGTAACGATGTATGGTAGGGCGTGACCGCCGGGCACGCCGAAGCGCAAAGCGGCGCGCCCGGCGGTCGCGCCCTACCACAGAACTTTAATGCGCTTGCCCTGTTCATTTGCCATGTTGTTGCATGAGGGTGACTAATTCGCTAGACTGATTGGCGAAACGAGGCCGACTCCATATGCAAAAACGACCACTGCTTACCGCGCTTTTTCTTTTCGTTTTATTGCTCGGTATCGGCACGTTCGGATATCGGTTTATCGAAGGCTCGGAATGGACAAATCTCGATGGGCTATACATGACCGTCATCACGTTGGCAACCGTCGGTTATGGAGAAGTGCATCCGCTTTCGAGCAACGGGCGGATATTCACGATTTGTCTGCTTTTACTCGGCGGCGGTTTGATGGCTTATACGGTCAGTTCGCTTGCCCAGTTCATCCTGGAGGGAAAACTGCGTGAATTGTGGGGGAAACGACGAATGAAAGATCGTATCAAAGGCATGAAGAACCATTACATCCTGTGCGGCGCCGGCAACACCGGCCTGGCCGTGGCTTCAGAACTCGTTCGCAAGAATATTCCATTCGTTGTAATCGACAACAACGCGAAAGTTGTCGAAGAGCTCATCGAAGAGGACGTGCCCACGATCGAAGGAGATGCCACCCTTGATGAAATACTGCTCGAGTCGGGACTTGAACGCGCTTCCGGCCTTGTTTCCTCTCTACCGCACGATGCCGACAACGTTTTTGTCAGTCTGACCGCAAAGGGGATCAATCCTCATATATTCATAGTTTCTACGGCGTCCAAAATAGAGTCCGTATCTAAACTCAAACGCGCTGGAGCAAATTATGTCGTCTCTCCCAACATCATTGCGGGAACTCGTATGGCTTCTGTTTTGGTGCGCCCTTCGGTCGTCGATTTTCTCGATGCGACAATGGCCGGTGAGGATCACGGTCTGCAAATGGAGGAAATTCGCATCTATCGCGAATCATATCTCGACACCAAGGCGCTCAAGGATGCTGATATCCGCCGTCGCAGTGGTGCAATCATCGTTTCTGTAAAGAAGGCCGAACGCAGTATCATAAATCCGGAGCCGACTTATGTGTTCGAATCTGGCGACATTCTCATCGTACTCGGAGATCGCGATCAGATCGGCAAAATGTGCGAACTGGCCAGCGGAAAAACCTGAAGACCGGGCCGATTTTTCGCGGCCCGGTCTTTTTCACCCGTCAAATAGACCTATAGAATCCATAAAGGTGTTATTCAGGATGATCTATCTCAGTTTCCGCTTTGTCCGAGTGTTCCCGGAGTGACGTCACCTGGTGTGGGCGTGACAACAGGCTCCGTATCTGTCGCATCGGCGGCAGAACCTGACGCAATTATCGAAGCCGACCCGGAAGACGCTCCAGCCTCTCCACCCTGCCCACCCAGACGAACTGTGGAACTACCCAACCAGACTCCAGCCAGTCCCTTGGTTGTCCAGCCAAGGAATCCAATGCGTCTGATAAACTCCTGGCCACCCTTTACGCTTGCGATAATCGCCTTATTGTAAGGGTGATCCTTGAGGTATTTATTCCATTGCTTAATCAAATCGACAACATTTTTATTGTCGCCATTCTTATGTAATTCTTTTTTGATTTTCTCTGTAGTATCGGCCATTGCCGCTTCGGCCAGGACTTTGATGTAGTCATCGGATTGCTTGGGCAAATCGTATTTGAAAACCTTTTTAATTTCTTCCGCCAGCTTGGGCTCCCGCCGGCAAAGCTGACTCCATTTTTCACAAAGATTCGCAGCACTGGCTGCTGCATCATACCATTCCTGCGTTCCTTTTTTCGCGGGATTGTTAAATATGGCGACAAACCCGTTGAACGCCGCTAAATCTTTTTCGAAAGCACTCAGTTGTCTTGCAAGCACGGATTTCACCCATTGCTCCACATGGATAAGCACATTGATGTGAACAATCTCTTTGCTTATTGCATTTTTAAGAGATTCCGGCGATTGTCCGAAAGCTTGTGTAAACTCTTCTTTTGAATTTTCAAACTTGCTTGTATCCTGCATTTTAGCGTTCCATTTTTCTGCAAGAGACATTGCTTTATCATACTGCTTGGCTTTCATGGCTGCATTATATTCAGCCAAATCAGCCCTGAATTCATCTGACAATACCTGAATCGGAGAAGAAGCAATTTTATCAGAAGAGGAAGCCGGCTGAGCTGCTTCTTCTGCGCACAACAGCTGATTTTGCATCAAAACCATCGACAGGAAAAAGAACAAATAAAGAAATACATTCCTATTTTTCATATTTCACCTTCCTCAAATAATATTCAATATCGCTTTTTATCAGGTTAATAAGTTCTATTTATTGCCAAAAATAATGCAACCACCTCCTTCATTTGTAATACTTCTACGGGCTGACGATAGGTGTTTCACCGTTCAGCACAAGTGGCGTTCCAAGAGGAGTGAGAGAGACATTCTGTATAATTCCGCCTTCGCAAATTCTAACCGCGGCTCCGGGCTGAAAATCAGCACAGAGATAATTATGCACCCAAAGTTCATTCGGAGAAAGGCTGCCGAAAGGGAGAATGTATGGAGAATAAATGCTGATAGTTGTGGCAAGTAATTCCGAACCCTTACTTTCCAGTGTTAATCGAACTTTTTTTACGTCTTTTCGATTAGACTGACTGTTAATGACTCCACCCGTATTGTTGAGCAACTCCACCCGAAAACGAGTCAGCATTTTTGAAACGAACTGTTTAGGGGGTTCCGCGCCCCCGCCTGAGCCTGTCGTTCGTGAAATGCCGAATGGCATTCCTGCTGGTGTATTGTCGCGCTGATAAGAAATTTTGACCGCGAGAGGCCTGCCTGATTCGTGAATATTCCATACGCGAAAAAATTCGAATGAATCGGTATTGTCATTTTGCGCAAGAACAAACGGGCTCAAATCAGGAGGTGGAATGTCATCCGGTCCGGCCATGATCAAAGTTCTCATGTCCTGCTTTAAACTGGCAATGAGTTTTGCGTTTTCCTGTACCATCGTGAGAGTGTCGAAACCCTTTTTTGATTCAGAAAAAGTGGTGGACAGAATTCTCATAAGAGTCGCAATCAACATTCCAGCAATCAATACGACTACCAGAATTTCAACCATCGTAAAGGCTTTTTCCCGCATGACTACATAGCCCCTTTAAGAGTCATAAGCTGGATTTCCTGATTGCGGGCTCCCCATTTTATATTAAGTGTGAGCGCCTTGATCATTGAATTCAGACTTCCGAGTGGAAAAGGCTCAATTGTTAAATTTACTTTGAAATTTTGTGGCAGCTTTTTGAATGACAAGCCTGGAAAATTATTTTTTGATTTGGCAACGGCAAATGGATCAGGGATAAAATTGCCCAGTGAGTCCATGGTCAGGTCATTGTTGGGAATTAGTTGTATCTGATCATATGGAAGAGCCTGCAAAGCCTCCAGTAACTCGGATGCAAAGTTCGTGGCAATGATTTCTTCGAGGGTGACACGAGTGTTTTGATGGGAAGACGAAAAAGTCGACAGAATGGGAAGAAGTGCAAGACCAAGAATTATAACAACCAGAGCTATTTCGATCATGCTGAAACCCAGCCTGATATTTGTCATATCACGAAACAAATCTCGCTTTATCGAATTTTGCATACCAGCCCTAATCCGCTTTTTCACTGGCCCAGTAAGCCATCGAACCACCAAGATTAAGTTTAATGCCCTTGGCATAATTTCCAGGGTCGAAGACATTGAAATTGCTATCCCACGTAATGGTTTGACGGGCATCCGCACTTGTCGGATACCCGGAAAAAATTGAAGAAGCGCTTTTTTTGAACTCCAGATATCGAACCGCGACTCCGCCTTCAATCTTGATAGGCCCGGCAGTCTCTCTTTTGAGAGTTCCGGAGGATAGAATAAAAACACGATAGTTTCCGGCACTTAATCTGATATCTTTATTCTTTTTCGCGGTAGCTATCACCAGAGTGGCATCAGGCGCCGATGGGTCTTGCTGAATAGAAGATTTAATAATGATTTCACCGTCAGAAGCGATGAGCATTCCACCATTTTTATATATTATTTTTCCGTTGCCTGCGTCCAAAGTAATATTTCCTGCAACTGTTACAATGCCATTTTTCAAATCAAGGACAGTGTTGCCTCCAATTGTTGACGTGAAACAACTCAAAAAATCGGCTGGCGTGGAAGCATTGTGAGTGGCTTTGCGACCAAGATCATATGTATCTCCCGAAGAATCCGGAAAAGGCCAGAGAGCGCCGATATTCCCCAAGGCCAAGAGACGACCACCCAAATCCCTGAGGGAGATGCATTCTCCGGAAATCCCTCTTCCTGTCTGTGTAACTTTATCCGGCCCCTCATAAAAAAAACTTTTTCCCAAATTTGTCCCGCTGACATCAACGCCAGACGTGGTTACTGGCTTAAGAACCGTTCCCAGGTTCGCCGGATTGAAATTCTCTAATTTATACGGACTCCTGGGGACAAACAAAGATGGCACTGCTCCTCTCATATTTTGTCCAACGAGAAAATCGTAAATAAGCATTCCCGGGACCTCCAGGAACTTTGTCATTACTATTTCATATGGATCTCTTTCGTCTCCAAATGACTTCGCGATATGACCGATAACATTGTAAGTAACCTTTGCAAAATCAGCAACCCCGGCGCTACTCGAATCATCCACTTTTGCCCAGTTAAGATAATTGTTCCAACCGACAAAATCAGGCTCAGGGCCAAAAGAAATTGTTGGCGGACTCACCGACCGATCGGCATGTATCGGGAAATATGGAAACCAGAAAGTCGTGGGTTTAACAGTATTTAATGGATCATCCAGCTTTTCCACCCAATCTCCAACCGGGTTCATATCAAGAGCGCTTTTGATGTTGTCATCAATTTGAACAACCTTCCCGACCTGCAAAAAACGCAACCAAACCCCCATCATGACGGTGGGTGATCTTCGATCGCTAATAGTAGCTGAATCCAGGGGGAATATATCTCCCATTGGCAGAATGAGTGAACTGTGCGGCAGTTCAGAATTCCCAGTTTCCCCGACATTGTGCCTGGGATCCTCATAATAATTTTTTATCAGATCATAATAACGGGGCAATCCGGGAGGGGGCGACAATGGAATTGCCTGAAGCAGATTTTTGGTCAGGGACATGAATCCAAATCGTGTCTGCCAGACAATCCAGCCGATCTGGTAACGCGAAGCATCTTTCAAGTCAGGGGAAGGAACCGGCACTTCGAATCTTCCGGAAGTTATGTGGGCAAAAGGTGGACGATTGGAATCGTTCAAATGCAGCAAATACCACAATTTAGTGTGGTTGGATAACATGAAGTTCCCGCCGAAAAAAAGAAATTTATCGGCGGACGGCGAATCACATGCGGTCCTCACATCACCATTCATTGGATGGAAAACATAATCCTGCAACGGACCCTTTTGCAGATTGCGCCCCATAAAAACCCAACCACGCCGGGTTAAATCAAGATTATTCCAACTAGAGGGGGCAGGCGGAGTGACATCATTCGCTCCAATATCAGATTTATTGCATGTGCGCGTCGCGTCACTCTTATCGTTAATGAGAACAACAGGGTTGCTCAATTCACTGGAATCTTTTTTTACAAATCCGGAAGTGTCTATCACGGGTGACGGCGTCGGAGTCGAATTGTTTTTCAAATGATTCCAGTCGTAGTCTGTTTCATCGCCCTTCTCTTTGACAAAAAGGGTAAACTGTCCGAAGATTCCGGGCAGTATATTAACGGCTTTGAGTTCCCGGATGACGACGTATTTGCGACGGAAACCGTGATAATTCGCTTCCACTTCAACTTTCAATAATCCATACATGTCAGGATCCGGATATATTAAAGCCCTTGAAGCCGCATCAAAATTGGCCGGCAGAGACGTAATGGAATTATAAAACGGTTTTTCTTCAACGAGTTTCATCGTACATTTCGTGATTACATCGCTGTCGCCATTGGCTTTTCTTAACTGGTCAATAAATTTTATCTGACCGGTTGACAACGTTATGCTTTTGTCTCCACCGGGTTTTCCTTTCAGGAAAAGAGCGATTTTGTTGTCCGCATTATCCTGGTTGCTGATAAACCAGGCGAAGGCCTCCTCCGCAACACCTTCAGCGGCCTTCGTCACCAGGTCATTCCAGTAGACGCGATGAGCTCTTAAAGCCTCTTGTCTGACACGGGAACTATAAGAAAAAGTCAGTAGCAGCAGCATAGGAATCAAAACGGCTGCCAATGCAAGCATGAACCCATTTTTACCCATGCGTTTCCTGGGCGGGATAAAACTCAGGCCCTGAAACATGTTCATGCAATATAGCTCTTTCAAGAGAAAACTCTCAGGAACATTATAACAGTCACAAAATGTTTGTATTCCCTCTACGATTGATCCATGAGATCGCCCGTACAAATAAATTACATGCGTATTAATTGTGAAGGGTATTATATCATATGGAAAATATTCATAATAAAGACAGTCCGACATGCGATATGCCGGACTGTCAATTAAATTGCCCCACTGAAATGAAAACCGCTGACAGGTCAGGCGGCTTCGAAGATCATTCCATTGTGAGTTTTATAATTGTCCTTGCGAACGACCCCGATATGGCCTTGTACACGCATTCCGCTTTTGGGTTCGTCGATGCGAAGTTGTCCAGTTATACGAGGCCCGCCATCAAGCTGAACTATTCCCAGTGTCAGCGTCGGCACATCGAAATCCGGCGGAAGATTGTACAGCACGGTATAAGTCAGCAACACGCCGTTCTTTGGCAAAGGTTCGGTCGTGAAATCTATATTTCCGCAGGCACTGCAACGCGCGCGGTTTGGATAATGCATGCGCTCACATTTGCTGCAACGGTAACCGAGAATATTGCGTTCCATACTTCTCAACCCTCCTTCGTGAAAACGAGCGAGACCACATTGTTGCCGAAGCCGCCGAAATTAACCGACAGGCCGATCTTGGCGTTCGTCACCTGTCGTTTTCCGGCCTCACCCCTCAATTGAAGAACAAGCTCATGAGCCTGCCCAACCCCGGTGGCACCGACCGGATGTCCCTTGGCTTTCAAACCGCCGGAAGTGTTGATGGGAATCTGTCCGCCGATCTTTGTGAGACCTCGCTCAAGCGCCAGATGCCCCTCTCCCTTCTTGAAAAAACCGACCTCTTCAGATTCGACGATTTCAAGAATGGTGAAGGCATCATGCAGTTCAGCCACACTTACATCGGAGGGTTTGACGCCTGCCATTGCCATGGCCTTTGCGGCTGCTCCGCGCACTGCAAGCAAATTAGTCGGATCTTCGCGCTCGTGGACGGCATGCGTGTCCGTTGCCTGTCCCACTCCGGAGAGACGCACAAGAGGCTTGCCAAGCTTCTTTGCAACATCGCCTGTGGCAAGAATGAGGCATGCTGCTCCATCGGAAACAGGGCAACAGTCGAAAAAGCGAAGAGGATCAGAAACGAACGGGTTATTGGTCATGGCGTCCGGGCCGTCGAGAATACCATCCATGGTGATTTGCTGCCGCACATGAGCAAAGGGGTTGTGGAGAGCGTGTTGATGGTTCTTTATCGCGACCATCGCCAGATGTCGCGAAGTCACTCCATATTTTTCCATGTACATGCGTGTGAACATACCCGCAAGTGAAGGAAGTGTGACTCCGTAGATGTTTTCAGCCAGCGGATGCGTGAGGGTAGCGACAAAATCAGTCGCTTCGAGATTGTTGACCTCGCTCATTCGTTCGACGCCTGTCACCATTGCAACGTCATGCATGCCTGATGCAACAGCCATATAACCGGTCTTGATCGCGGATGCACCAGACGCCGGTCCGTTTTCGATTGTTTCGGCGCCCGCAGGACACAAGCTGAGATGGTCGATTAATGCACTGCCGAGAGCGGTTTGATTGTTGACGCGGCCACCGCCCATGTTTGCGACATAAAGATGATCGATCCTGTCGAGGCCTGCGTCCAACATGGCCCGGACCGATGCGAATGCGCCGATTTCGATGAGCGGATATTCGAGACGGGTGAACGAGGTAATGCCGACTCCAACTACAAATACGTCACGCATGTTTCGTTTCCCCCTTCTTCTTGGGATGGCTGGCCGCACGCAAAGCGGTTCCGGTCGAGTCACCCCTGGCGCGAGTCGCGGCGAGCAGATCAGGAGGGCCTTTCGGCGGATCTTTCGGCGGAAGGATTCCCGCCATGGCCTTCTTCATCAACTCCTCCGGTACCGGGCGAGTGCCAACAACGAGGCTGGATCGCGCCTTGTCGAAAAGTTCACGCGTCAGAGAATATGACGGGCAGCCACCCAGTTCGTGCGGCATTTCAAAGCGTTTTTCGAGACCGTATTCAATCATCCAGCGTCGAAATCCAATCGGAGACTCGGCAACGATAAGCACTTCCTTTTGTTTCAACACATCCAGGTGATACTCCATTTTCGCTGCGAAACAATGAGCACCCACGCGCAGGCCACGCTTGAATGCAAGGGTGTGATAGGACATTCCGATGTCGGAATCCACACTGCGGCCGTTCACTATCGCGGCGAGCTCACCATCAACCTGTCCTACGAGGACATATTCGTCCTGGACACGATGGCGATAATAGCCGAGAAGTTCAGCATAAACACGCACCGACACAATGTCGTAATAATCGCGCTCGACATGTATGAGAGGCTCAACATGGGGAAGCAGATCAGGCACTTCCTCGCGTGAAATCTGACGAACGACCATCATTTCTCCGTTAGCAAGCATCATGCATTTCGCCGGATAAGCCGGAAGAGGCGAATCAACAGGTCGCAAAAGCTTTTCAAGATCAACGGCCATCTAATGAATCTCCTTGTGCAGAATGAGATCAACCCTATAAGTCATGGTATCGCAAAATATATATCGTGCATTGAATTCTGTTTTATCGGGCGGGTTTGAAACCCGCCCCTACGATAATTATTACCGAATACATAAACAATTTTCATTGCGCATCTGTATAAAGCAGATCGAACGTTGTCGTTTAGGGCACGGCACGGCGCGCCGTGTTCCTACTCCTAATAATCAAACCTGGTCAGTAAATTCATTTCGCTTTTTTATCATTATTAAACTCGAAAGCGACAATGCGGCAAATACTGGACTCGAGTTCTATCGCGCGCCATGGGAAAAGACCGATCCATGTGCGCTTGTTTTTGAGTTTATCGATGTCTCCGCCAATATTTTCAGCATGGATGATACCCAGCGGAAACATCTTCAGATGCATGACCTGATAGTATTCATCATAAGGAAAGAGCTCATCCCAGGACATCTTGTACTCTTTCTGAATCTTTGCTTCGGCTTCATTGAAGCATCGCGGATGCCACTGACGAAGAATCGTATTCATGGGATGATCCGCTGAGCCGCAGTCGACACCGATCCATTTGAACTTCATCTTCTGTGCCCATTTGTGGAATTCGGGATTAGGCCCCGGGTGCTTTACCATGTATCGGATGTCATCAGATTCTTTCTGGTCCCAGGAATAGCGATGATAACCGGTATTGATTATGAGAATGTCGCCCTTCTTGATCTCGGCGCGGTCCATGAGCATTTTGGGGGAATACAGCGAATAATCAGAAACGCAATCTGAAATATCAACGACAACACCATCCCCACAGAATTCTTCGAGAGGCACCTGGCCGATAGCGCGACCGTTTCCACAAAAGTGGATTTCTCCGTCGATATGAGTGCCGACATGCATGCTGGTCTTCACGATCATGCCATTCGCACCCTGCCCCATGTGGGCGCCGGCGATGCGCTTGAAATACTGGAGCTGTAACGGCATGTAGCTGGGCCACGGCGGCGTATGGATGCTCAGGCGCTGGGTCAGATCAAGCATTTTCACATTCATTCAATCTCTCCTCCTGCTTCAAGGTTTTATGTGGACGATTCAGGATATCACCATTCGAGTACCGGGCAAAACCGAAAATTTTCCTAAGTACTCATGTGTCGTATGTCGATGCATTGATCCGGGATTCTTTGCCTTTTGGCGGCTTCCCTGATACGAGAGTCGGCGGTTAAGTGATGAGAAGAACGTCTCTGGTCTGCTTTTTGACCTTGCTGGGCGGAGCCATGATCGCGGTAACTCCTGATGTGATGGCCTCTAAGACCGTTCGTAAACAGAAACCCAAATCGGCAATTCCCGCTCATTCCAAGCCACTGCCTGACGATTCCGTAAGCACGCAGAGCAACAACACCACGAATGAAAAGAAAAAAAACGCCACACATGATTCCCCAACTGAGGAAATCCAGGAAATCCGCGAAGCCAATAGACTTGCTGACAATGGCGATTTTGACGGGGCGATAGCACTGCTCGAAAAAACCATTGCGGACGGGAAGTCGGTGAATGAGTGCCGGGCAATGCTTTTCAAAGTTCTTGAAGCCAGGATTCCAGTTTTGACCCAGGGAAAACCAGCTGCGGCATTGAGCGAAAAAACTGCTCAGGATGTCGTGGGGGTGTTTAAACGATCGTGTGAGCTAAAACCCACAGATCAGCCTTTTTTCCGGCGCTATCTGGAGTTTCTCGCGGCACGACCGGATCTGGAGCGAACATTCATTCTTGAAGGGATGTCGTTTCTGAGGCGGGATGAAAATATTCCGGCCGGCTCCTGGGCGGGTCTTCTCAAAAAGCTTGATGCCGCGTTTCAAAAAAATAACAAGCCGATCTTTCGCGCGCGCACTCTCGAAATCATCACCCGAATAAGTGGCTCGGGCGCCAAAACTGCGAAAACAACGCTGGATGAAGTGCGCAAGGCACTTTCTGATGATCTGGAAAACATTCTCAAAAAAACTCATGAACTGGCAGTGTCCGGCGAGTTTGACGAGGCTGTATGGACACTGGGCGTATTGGATCGCGCGGCGCCCGGATCACCACTCGTGCGTGACGAGCGTGCCGCCATTGAGCGAGAACGCCAGCTCAAACCGCTTATTGACAAGGCCACTCAGGCAGTACAAAAGGAAGACCTGGAGCAGGCCGAAAAGATCATGCGTGAGATTACGAGTATGGGGATCTCACACCCGGCTCTCCCTGAACTTCGTCAAGGCATCGAGAGACTGAAAAAGCGTTCAGAAGTGACAAGACAGGGTTCGCCATCAGCGAAGGCTGTCGCAGCACTCGTGGATGCCGAAAAAGACGAGGATCTCGCCCGCGTCCGGGAACTGCTGATTCAGCTGAAAGAGCTGGGCACTGCAAACTCTGATCAACTGTTACGACTCGCGGCCCTGGAACGGGAGCTGGCTGACTCCAGAACCAAGCTTCCGGAACGTTTGAAAGAGGCCGAATCCCTGAGTACTAAAGGAGACTGGGAATCACTCCATCGCCTTTTTAACCGAAATCCGGATCTGAAAAGTTATTCCGTCGATGCATCTGAGCTGCACCTTGCAGGTGATTTCGAGCTTGGGAAACTTGCCGGCGCGGAGCTGGAAGAAGCCATGAATCAAATTCTCCGGGATAAACCGAAGAGCTTCTGGATATCTCTTATCCACTGTAAGATTGCATTAAATGCACATCAGGAAAGCGATGCACAACGCTTCCTAGCAGCAGCTGCTGCGATAGATCCTTCTCATCCCGCCCTGAATGGTCCCAGATCGCAGTTGAATAAAACAACGAACCGACGCGCCATATATGCCGGGTTGATGGTGATCATACTTGTGCTGCTTGGCTGGCTTATTCCGCGACTGTTCGGTCTGTTCGAGGCAGTCGAATGGATTTTTATGGAAAGGATGATACGACAGTTCCCGAAACGCGCATTATCCCGACTGGAAAAGCATATTGGAGTATTCGAGGACAAGGAA
This sequence comes from Candidatus Rifleibacteriota bacterium, assembly GCA_015233155.1. Taxonomy (GTDB): domain Bacteria; phylum Muiribacteriota; class Ozemobacteria; order Ozemobacterales; family Ozemobacteraceae; genus JADFYG01. Next base: position 84,102 of record JADFYG010000003.1, on the reverse strand, counting down.
AAGCGAATTCATCTGTATGAGATGTTGACGGAAGCGGCGGCGGCGTCAGGAAACACATTAAAAATTGAACGGTATGGCGAGGAGTTATATGATCTCATGCCGCGCAACCGCATTGCCCTGGAGCACCTCGGGAAATTTTACATGACGCTTCCGGTTTTGCATCCGAAACAGGCTGAGATCACGTCTGTATGGGCAACGATGCATCCGAATAACAGGGACGCTTTGAAAGAAATTGCTGGCTATGTCCGTGAGACAGCGGATCTGCGGCCGATTTTCGCGCCGCATCTGTTACGACAGTTGGAGCTTTCCGGCGATGCAGAGCTGACCGCGTTTCTCAGGGAAGCCTATCTGAAGTGCCCAAGCGTTTCTCTTGGACGCGAGGGCCTGCGCGTTCTCGACTGTCTCTGGAAAATCACACATGACGAACGGATTCTCAGCAAACTTTGGCAGGGATTCGTCGCGAGTGGTCTGTTTGAGCAGGCCAAAAAACTTCCCGGAGATGCCCGTGAAGACGGCAAAACCATCTCGCCTGCTTCCATGCTGGATGAGCTGGAGCTGGAACTCGCAGGTGAGGAAAAAACCATCATCGAACAAATCAGGTCCACTCATGGCGATATACGAGTCGGCCATATCCAGGAAATCCTTGTACGCGGCTACTTTAGCAGCGAACAGGGACGTGAATTACTGGCGCTCACCGGCGATCTGATTGAGGACGATGACCCGGCAAGTCGTTACGCATCGCAGAAAGCCCGGAACCATCTTCGCGAGACAACTTTAAAAATCGAGGTTTTCCGAAAGTCCCTGGGAATAGCCAGCGTGCCTCATGCGGCTCAAATTGCAGCGACAACAGAGGCCGGGCCCGCTTCCGGGCAGATGGCGCCGGTTCCGGTTTCTGGCGAGGCTGGTCCAGCCTCTGCCGCACCCGCCGCGGATATTTCTCAGGAGATTCCGGTTGCGATTACACTCATTTCGCTTTCGGAAAGCGCCTCGGGAAAAGAGATCTTCGAGCTTGCCGGTCGGTCCAATGAAACGGATATTCCCGCATGGGAAGCTTATCTTACGCGAAATCTTCCGATTTCAACCTTATCGATTGTTATGAAAAGTCTGGGAGCAATTCATTCAAAACTACTTACACCAACGCTTTTAAAATATCTCAAACACTCAAATCCACGCGTACGTGCCAATGTAATCGAATCGCTTGAAGAAAACGGCGATTCAACAGTCACCCCATATCTTCTGCCACTCATGCGCGACCCGGACAACCGCATTCGCGCAAATGCCATCAAGGCATTGCACTATTACAAAGTTGCTCAGGCAGATGCGGAGTTGCGCATTATGGCGGGGGAAAGCCATGTCCGCATGCGCGATTCGGCAATATTTGTCCTGAAATCGATTAAACTCCCCTGGACAGCACTAGTGTTGAAGGGATTGCTGAACGATCCGGAGCAGGTTATTCGCATTCGGGCTATTCAGGCGCTTGCAGAGCAGAATCTGCCCGGCAATCTCGATATTTTGAAACAGCATGCGGAAAAGCCGATTAACATGGAAGAGCGAGAAGCCATCGAACTGGCGTTCAGACAAATAGACCAGGCAAAGCCAGAGCCATTCAATAATTTTGCCGATATCGCCCCTATCCCTCCGGCTGGTCCGGCTGCACACTCCTGATGAGATACATCAGACAGGCGTCTGTTATAAATGGCTTAGCGATTTTATTAATCCACATTCTGTAAAGAATATGAAAACTTCTGATAACGCTTCACTGCGATTATTCTATGCAATAGTCGCACCTGTCGGGATTCGTGAGCGACTCATGACTGCTCAGCTTCTGCTTTCACGTGACTGGCGGCCGACAAGACAAGATCAACTGCACTTAACACTGGCGTTTATGGGCACGCTGCCTGCGGAATGTCTTGAAGAGGTCATTGATATCGGCAGACACGTTGCCGGAAGCTTCCTACCTTTTGACCTGATGTTATCCGGAACCGACGCCTTTCCTGGCAGAAGGCGTGCGCGTGTGTTATTTACGCCGGCAAGCGGGGATGGATTGCAGGCTCTCGGCGACACGCTTCTGAGAAATCTCGGCCGGTTTGTCGAGGATCGGCGATTTACTCCGCACCTGACCATTGCACGCTCGCGAGGTCAGTTTGCTTCCTATCAGGCGATTACTGTCAGCGAAACATGGAAGGTTGGCGAAATCGAGTTGATCAAAAGCACGCTATCATCGAAGGGTCCGAGCTACGAAACAGTTGCAAAGCTGGAACTGACGCCACTTATTGCACAGAAGCTCTGATCTAACGAAACTGACTCCGGAGAGTCGGTTGATCCAATTTTTCCCCGTGGCATAAGAGACTGTTATGAACCTGTTACCTGATATCCCGGGGGTGAGTGAGCCGGTATGGGAGATTCCGGGATAACTTCCAGGAGCCTCCTTCGAGCCGCCATTCGATGACCGCATTCACGGTTCCCCAATCTATATCGATTCCAAGTACGGTATTTATGACACGGACTTGTCCGGCACAATGGACTCGTGCCAGATCAGTTCCGATAAAATCAATCGATCGAATGGTATAGCTGGCAATTTTCACATCACAGACCAGGAATCTATTTTTGGCACACAGGAGCAAATCACTCTTAGTACTGTTTGCATCCCAATCGTTACCGAAGTTTTCAGAGATATAGGATCCCAGCGTGGCTATTTCTTCGCGCGTCACGGCGTATTGCAAGGCGGCATGAGCGCGGGCGATTTCACCCCAGCGACTGTCCGCGCCTACCTGTGTCGGATCGGTCTTTTTATAGGGTAAGTTACGAAAAATTTTCCAGAATGTTCCCTCCCGACGCCAGATCACATCGGAAGTATAAATGTCAGTCGAGTGCCCCATTCCCATGTTGATGTCGAACAGATCAAGTTGAAATGAAACACGAATCCTGGCCAGCTCACCGGGCAGAAATTCCATTTGATGAATCGTATATGATGCATTCTTTATCTCGAACTGTTTGAACATTGATGCTACCGTGCTGAGACAATCGTTATAACTGGAAGTAGTGTCCCAGTCATTGCCGAAATCAGGTGAGATATAGTTTTCGAGAAGTTTGAGATCTCGTCTGATAAAGATATTCTGCACAACTGATAGAGACTCTGTCAGCACCGACTCGCGCGGAATAATCCTGGCCGCTGCATCATTGACTGCGTTTACAATAACCGGAAGGTCAAGCAGTGTCTGCGGAACGCTCTTTTTAGGCATTTGTAGTGCCAGCCTCAGATTGGAAGCAATCTGAGTTGTGGATGCGACATACTCGCGAGCCGCGATGTCCGCCTCGGTGAGTTCGGTTCCGGCAGCATGCGCTCTTTCCCATATCAGTGCAGCGACCGTCGATTCGACTGAGAACGCCAGCCGCTTTACGTCCGTGGTTCGCAGATCAGCCGGATAGAGGCGCAGTTTGAAAATTACCTTACTCGCGGAAGCCGTCACCACGAGATCTGATGAGAACGGTATGTCGCTGAGTGTAAATGTTCCATCCTTATTAGCACGTGTCTTGCGGTTTCCGGCAACGATTTCGAATGTCGTGAAATCGGTCAGATGAGCGATGTCTGTGAGACGCGATGCAAGTAGATCTTTTTCCACCAGATCTGAAGTGGCGACAGTTCCCGCCAGCGTATATACTTCTTCAGTCGGGAGAGGCTGAGGGCGGAGATCACCGTGATTCACGCAGCCGAGCGTCGTGAAAAGCAAAAGGATGGCGACCGGCAGCAATTCCATGCTGCGATACTGTTTGAACGACAGATGATTAAGCTCAGCCTGATGCCTGGACATGTGAACGGGGTAGCCTCCGAAAAAAGAAGTCTACTCTTCTTTCGTCTAAATGCTCCAATCGCCGAAGGGAAAAGCATTTTCCGGGAGGTCAGCGGGCTGAACGACTTCTTTTGAATCTATCAGGATCGAATGTCGACAGCAGGACCGTGGTTCCGGAAGCAAACGTTGGCACGCCCAGTCTCACGGCGCGGCCGCGCCATATTTCCCCGAATTTTGTTCGAGGAATTCGCCTGAGCCCTTCTATAGGATCGCCAAGAAAAACTGTGGTCGAACTCAGGCCGATCATCGCCACGGAATGAAGGTCCCAGACATCCAGGTATTTGATTGACAGCTGGAGGGGCAGATCATCGGAGGCAATGGCATCCAGTGTTGTATGCCAGAATCGGGCTTCCTGGAAACCCAAGGCAACCGCCCCACGCTCTATCTCAAGATCGAAGCTGCCGCCGTATCCGGCTCCGATTGCTATGGCGGCATCGAATTCGGTTACCGGTCTTCCATAGAGTCTGCACACGGTCGCGAGGGTGGATGGAGCGCAGGAAAATCCCGTAGTCTGCTTCACTATGACATTTTTATAAATCTCACCGCCATCAGGCGTCATGCTCAACGCCATTGGAGCCAGGGTAAAGATCTCAACCGCGCTCATGATAAGCATAGAGACACCAACCATCCAGCCGGCTCTTCGCAGTCTGGTTCTGTCTTCGATCATTATCCATTGAAAAATGAAAAGATATGCGAGAAGAGATCTCAGCAAAACCAGTCCGAATTGTTGAAGATACCCTGCAATCTTTGAGAGAAATTCATAATTGAGCGGGGACCAGAAAAAAAAGACCGCAAATAACGCGGCTATGACAATGCGAACCACTGACATGGGGGTCAGCCTGACTTCGCTCTGCATGGATTCCCAAGTGATTCCCTGCGCGCGACGCCGACGGGCATTGGTCAGGCCCCATGATCCCGCGGCGACAGTAATCCCGACGCCGGCCAGAAAGCGGGCAACCTTCCAGAGAATCAACGTATACAATGATGCCATATCAGACGTTATCATATCATTGTCACCGCTGTCATGCTGACTCTCTTTCTTGTTGCATTCATCTCGGATTTATGTGGTAGAATTGATGCGAAAATCTTTTAATCTTGAGGTGCGTATGAAGCGAATCGTCCTTCTCTTAGTAGTCTTCGTGATGATGGTCGGCATGACCTCGGCTTGGGCGCAGGAAGAAGCGAAATGCCTGGTTCGATTATCCGGACTGGAAAGCAAGGAGATGAAAAATTTCCTTGGCAATTCGTATGACATCGCAGCACGCGGCACTGACTGGCTGGAAATGGTCGTTTCCGCCTCAGAAGCTGATTCGATGAAAAAAGCGGGCCGGCATGTGGATGCACTGATCGGCAATCTGGATGAGTATGTGAAACAGCGGCTCGCATCGCAGACACCAACAGCCAAATACCACTCATTCGAAGAGACGGCCAGCACGTTGAAGAGTTGGGCCGCTGCATATCCCACGATTGTCCGACTCGAATCGATCGGAAAGAGTTGTGAGGGACGCGATATCTGGGCCATAAAACTCAGTCACGATCCGGCGTCAGATACAAAGAAGGCTGCTGTGCTTATAATGGGGCTCACACACGCCCGCGAATGGACCACCTCTGAAGTGACGATGGCCATCATCGAAACCCTTCTGCGAAATTACGGAAAAGATGCGCGATTGACCCGGCTGGTCGATGAGCGGGAACTCTGGTTCGTTCCGATTGTCAATCCAGACGGTTTGAGCTACTCACAAACGAGCTCAAAATTCTGGCGCAAAAATCGCCGTCCGATATCCGGTGATACCTTCGGCGTCGATCTCAATCGCAATTACGGTTATCATTGGGGAGAAAGCGGAGTAAGCCAGGATCCGACCGATGATACATATCCGGGGACTGCAGGGTTCACGGAGCCAGAAACCCTTGCTATCAAAGCTCTGTCTGAGCGCGAAAAGTTCCAGGCCAGTCTGTCATTCCATAGTTATTCGGAACTGGTATTGTATCCTTTCGGCTATGCAGCCGGCGCTCCAAACCCGGATGCAGCGGTTTTCAAAAACGTCGGAAAGCAGATGGCGGCGTTCAATAAATATACGGTGGAAAACTGCACTGATCTCTATCCTGCTGCAGGAATTTCAGACGATTGGCTTTATGGCACTCTGAAAACCATCGCTTTCACAATCGAAATGGGAAAACAATTCATTCCGCCAGCCACTGAGATAGCAAGTCAGTGCGCAATCAATGTTCCGGCGGCTCTGACTCTGATCGAGCAGGCTCCGGCAGTGGCGGTAAATTCGCCGAGCGGGAATCCGGCTATTATAGAAACGCTTGATTTTGCTGACGGAATCTCAGCCCTGGAACTCGGACAGAGCATGATGCCCGATCAGTCCGGAGAAGTTCGCGAACAAAGCGCATCCAGAATGCAAGCCGTCGCCCGCCATACCGCCCAATCCGCGGCCGAACGAATTCTGGCCGGCGACAAATCCGTCGTAACCAGACTCATGTCTTCTCCTGCGTCATCTGAACTGATCCCGCTGGTCCGGATTTGCCTGCGTTTTGAGTCCTGCCATGGGCATGCTGTACCGGCAGAAGTGTTCGATAGCCTGTCCGTGACTCACTGAAGTGTATTTTTCGTTATTTCGAAAACTTTTTCTGAATACCAGTAGATGGAAGTTCGCGATATTTGCTTTGTTTTGCCTTGTCACATCCATCTGGGCCTACCAGGGAATAAGCTGGTGCACTAAATGGGCGATCTCTGACCCATCGGGTGATCGGATTGATGCGCTGATCGATGAATTGCGGGCAGCCGATCCCGAGGGGGCTAATATCCTCGCTGGTCTCCGCGATCAATGCAAAACGCAGGCTCTGGCGGCGGCTCTCGATGTCGCTCGTTCCAGAGACGGAATTTCCGGTCTTCGCAGAATGGCCAGAGAAGCGAAGCAGGGTATTCCCGCCATGGTTCGGCTTGCTGAAATTGCCGCTGATCCCGTGTTATGCGAGAACGAGGAGCGACGCAACAGTTTCCTCATGAGTCATGGAACCAGCGTAGAGCTTCTTTCGCGCAATGAAACCGCCGACCTGTTGAAAAACTATCTTGACCGCCTGCAGGAAAAAACAAAAAACAGGGATGACTGGAAACTCGTTGCAGATGATCCTGTAGCCATGTTTCTTATCGATCGGTTTGAAAATAATCCAAGAAAATGCGAGTTACTGAAGTTTTATGGGGCCGAAAAAGAGTGGCTTGGCGAGATTCTCGCGCAGGCAGCCATGACCCCGGATTTATTCCGAAACGAATATTCTTCCCGGGAGGCCTCAAGTGAGCCGTTTATTGGAGTGGAAGGGGCCCTCGAAATCGCCATGGCTTATCATCCACTTGCGCGGGATGCCGTGGTGAAACACGATCTCGGTTTGCAATCCATTTTACTGCTCAGACGCTTTGGACAGTTGATTCAAACCGCCGTCACCAGATACTCACTCCCGCTCGGAGAAACCATGGAAGTCGTTTTCAGCAATCAGGATATCATCGCTGAAAAGCTCATCACGCCTGAGAATCTGCTTGAAATATATAATCAAAAAAGAAGTGTCTGGGAATCAGCCCGGGCACAACCATTTGCTCTTCGCCTGAATCGTGATGTGCCCCTTTATGCTTCATCGCTTCTTGACAAAATGGGTGCGCAGAACGTCTCCGCCCTGATTTATGGATGGTACAAGGATGAAGTTGTTCAAACAGCGGCAGCCCTTGATAAATACACGGGATTGGCATACCACATTTTATACAAATATCGCGAAATACCAAAAGTTCGCGAGTTGTTGAAAAAAAGTGACGTCGGAATACGCGCGATTCCTTTCCTGGCAAAATTCGGTGATGCCGGTTTCGCAAAGCTGGATGAAAACGTAAAGTGGCTCGACAAATATTTCAAACCCGACGGAGATCCCGTTTCACCGAATAGTTGGCAGGCAATTCCCATGGTTGGAGGCCTCGTAAATGTCGGAGAAAATTGTACAAATGGCATTCCCAACGAATGGGGAGAAATCGGTTGGGCTGCGGTCGACACCCTGGATATTGCTTTTACCGCCCTCACTCTCGGTGCAGGAAAAGTAATTATGTCCGGTGGAAAAACCCTTGCGGAAACAGCTATCTATGAGGGCATAACAGAGGGCTCAGAAGAAGTTGGCGTACTTGCCGGAAAAAAGGCGATTGGCCAGGGACTCACCCGCACAGGCCGTGAATTTTCGGAAGCGGGTTTCGAACAAGCCATTGAGGTAAGCGGCCGCGAAGCTTCTTTCATGCAAAAAATGGGCGATAGAGCCCTGATACTCTCTTCCAATACCGGAAGATCGACTGTAAACTTCGCGGTGCAGGTTCCTCAAATCCTTCGAAATGCCTGGAAAAGTGTTCCTCCCAAACTTCGATTTTGTACATACGCCGGAATCTCCGGCACTCTTCTTGGCGTTACTGTATATTACCGCACACTGCCCAATCTGCCTGTTCTGTTTGAAATGATAGGTGAAGCAGCCGGAACCATTGCCAGAAACGCGACAACCTCCCTCGCGGCATTGACGGCGGCAGCTCTGACAAAAGCTCTCAGCACTCAGCCGGAGTTCTCTGTAATTCCGGCTCCTATGATGTATATGATCCTTCTTTTTCTTTTCGGGAGTTGTGCCTGGTTCCTGAATCCATGGCGGAAGCGAATTGTCCGGGCCGTCTGAGAATACCTGAAATGACCGATGCGAGAATCTGTATTCTCGGCGCGTCGCGTGCCGGGAAAACATGTTTCCACGCCGGTTTGTCGGTCCTTGCCCAGCCTGACCGTCCTTCATCTTTTCAAATTTTTGGAAGCAACCCGGAATCTCATAAATATATAGACGGTATCGGAGAATCCTTGAGCGGTGGGCAGTTTCCCACCCCGACAAACACTTATCAGGCCATCGATTTCACGATCGTGTTCAGGGAAAATAAGTTCCATGTAAAAACGCTCGACTATCCTGGTGAGGACTTTCAAAAAGCGCTGAAATGCCTGGACACAAGGGAATCCGCATTGCTCATGGATGAGATGAGCAATGCGGATTTCGTGCTTCTTTTACTCAGCCCTGACGCAGATCTCGGCCTGGTTCAAAGAGGAGATGGAGACAGTCGCAGAAAACGACTTACGGCATTGTTGAATGGCATATTCAGCGTGTTCAATCATCCGGAAGCAAGGGCAAAAAAACCGCGTATCGCCTTTGTCATAACCAAGAGTGATCTGCTCACGGAACCGGCATTTCAGGCTCTTGATCCGGCGGCCCTGATTGATCACAGCATACCGAATCTGGCTAAAAAAATACAGATCTGGGCGGGTGATATCAAATGTTTTATTGTATCCTCCGCGGGACAAGTGACCTTTGATAGGGAAAGGGGAGTATCATGCCCGGTGCAAGGCGCTTCTCCGACTGGTTATGAACCCATCTTCGACTGGATACTGGCCTGTCGCAAAGCTGATCACATCAAGAGCTTGCCTGGAGCCAACCCCCGTATTTTCATTGGCCTGGTCATTCTTGTTTTCCTACTGACGGCTGTCTGGCTGTCCAGCAATGCCCGTAATCGCCTTCTTCTTCAGGAACATCAGAAAATCACCACGGCATTGATACAGATCGAGGATAGATTGGGCGAGATTCGGTCACCGCAGGAAGCGGAAGATGAGTTGAAAAATCTGGAGCGTCTGGCTGAAAGCGTGGTGAGACTCGATAGAAAAGCTGAATATGACATTGTCAGATATAAAGCAAATGAGCGATGTCGGGAATTGATGTTTCAAAACCTGAATGCCCTTCCGGACACCGTACCTCTCGAGGACTTCGAAAGAATTGCCGGCCCGTTCATTCAAAGATTCGGCAGTACCGAGGAGGGAAAAAAGATAATTCTGCTGCATCGCTCAAAAGTCAGCAGGCAACAACAGGAAAAGCGAACAAAGATATTTTTGCTGCCTTACAATACTACTGATGCCATTCAAAGAAAGATTGAGGCAATCGGTCACTATATCACCCAGTACAAGAATGATCCGCAAATTGCCGGCATCGAACGAGCGCGTGATCTTGCTATGAGTCTTTCGACAAAAGGCGACTGGCCGGTTGAGCTTCAGGATGCCGGAACATTTGTCAATGCATGCGAATTCTCGATAAAGGTTTTCATCGGATCAGTAGAAAAACCTGTCTTGGATACCTCTTCTGAGGGAGCAAAGACTTTCGCTACCTGGACGGGCAAGAAATTTCTTGCCCGATGGAAGCCAGGGGAAGAAATAAGAATCGAGCTTTGGGCCGACGGATACACTCGCTTTTCATCGGGTTCCAGGGCGGCAATGATTTCCGACAAGTCTTTTCTCTCTATACGACTTTTAACCGAAAAAACGGCGTTAGCTTACATAGATGACGACTTCAAGAGCAAGGTAGACCTTCCTTATGCCCGATTCAAGACAGACGGTCTTGATTCGACCAGCATTCAGCTCGTAAAAGATTGGGTTGGCCCGGGGGAAAAGTGGAACAATCCTCTGCAGTAAGAATCCTTCCCCGGATCGTCTATGGAAAATGTCCTATGCGGGATGAGTATGACATTCTTTCCTGCCATCCGGACATTCCTGCTGATGTCAGAAATGAATTTCGCAATATCCGTTCAGGGTTTGAATGGGTATCAGCTGCGACGGGAATACGCTTCCCAAGCGCATTTGCAGTTCGCTCAATTCCCGGCTTTGGTATTTTGATCATCAGGTTTTCAGACCAGGGGCCGGACAGACATGGCAGGCCGCACAGTCTTCGTATTGACGGATTATTCGATAATTCCACAACCGATATCATGACCGCGCGCAGTTATCTTCACGAATCGTCATGGACGGATGAAATTCCGGAAGGAAAGCTTCGCCCGGCTTCCGAAGCTGAAATTCAGGCCGGAGAACGAGCTGCAACAGGTCTAACACCTGGTTGCATCGACGTTCTGGTCGGCGAAACAGGAACTTTTCAGAATCGTCTGTTTTCTAATGTCCTGGCACTCCACTGTTCCAAAAATGATTATGTTGTGTCAGAGGCAAAGCAGGAGGTTATTCAGCCTTCCTCACCAATTTTTTCGCAGTTTCGTGTTCCACTGAAATCCTCCTTTTCCCGGGTATCACTGTTCCCCGCAGTAATTATCCTTGTTTTAAGCGCTTTAATGATAGCGACTGTATCTTCAAAATATTATGGCGCGTTGAACGAATATCGCGCTAATATAGAACGGGAACAGAGAACCACGATCCAGGAAAGAGAGAAATCAGCGAGGCTCGAAAAGGAGATCGCCACATTACAGGAAACAGTTCAAAGCCAGGAAGCAAAACTCAAAGCAGTAAAGAAACAGCTTGGGGAATGACAATATCCAAGAGTATGCCACTACCGACATTTGTTCGATTTATGTCAGGAATTTCGGCGTAGGAGCACGGCGAGCCGTGTCCGAAAAGAAAATATTCAATGCGCTTTTATATAAAGGATTTTGAATTATGACTGACTCACCAAATACATCTTCGAATGCTACGCCGGAAACCCCGCCAATGTCGACCCAGAACGAATCATCACCTGAAATGCTTTCAAATTCCGGTCAGAATAGCGCAGCCATGCATACTGACACACCCATTGGAACCGGGCCTTCCCTGAATAATAATTCCGGAGATTCAACCAATTCTCCCTCACCTTTTCGTCGTATCTTCGGCATTTTGCTTTGGCTGTTCGTTATCGCAGCAGTTATCGTCGCATGCGGGTTATATTATGTTTATACGCAATTTCTTGATCCAGTCACGATGAAGGCTCAGTTCAAAAAGCAGGTTGAACGTGTCGTCGGCTTGTCAGTCGCCGTTGAAGAAATCCGACTTGAATTTCCGACAGTGCTACTGACCGGTGTTTCCGTGGGTAGTGCCGCCGTCGATCCTGAGCAACCTCGTATAACTGCCGAATCCGTGACTGTAACTCCCGATTTATGGGAACTGCTCGGCGGAAAAATCTTGTTCGATCATCTGGCTCTCTCTTCCGCATCCGTCAAACTCACACGAAGAGGCGACGGAACCATGAATCTCGGCCCACTTGGCAGTATGGCCTCGGGAAGCCCCGGCGCGACGGCTGCCGCTTCCGGAACCTCATTCGAGTTTCCGTTCAGAGATGTCGCTCTAAACGGAGTTTCAGTCGCAATCGATGATAAAGCCCATGGACGCGAGATCAGCGCGATTCTGGAACATCTGGAACTTGCTCGTCCGCTATTCGGGCGCGATATGCCACTTGAAGCCAACGCATCTTTTGACAACACCGCAAGCATTTCCATAAAGGGCAGTTTTTTGCCCCCCTCCGGGATCGATGTTGTCGTGAGAATCGACGGTGGCAACATGAAACGTCTTTCCGAATGGCTTCCCGCTGGAATGCACATTTCTAGCAAACTCGAAACATCATTGGAAACATCGTCTGTAAAAGCGCATTTTCTTTTCTCTTCAGACCGAGGTTTAGCTTTATCCGATGTTGTCCTGCACAATTCCGAATTTGAACTTACTGGCGGAATGTCGCTTTCATCAGTGTCTCCAGTTACCGGGGTGGCATCCGTCACGATTCTCCCTCTTTCCGCAAAGCTGCTCCTGGAGCTTGCAGGCCCCTTCCTTCCCACGACAGCCAAGGGATTGGATGCAACAGGAAAGGTGTCGGGTGGCTTACAAGTACGCCTGGACAACGGAGGACTCGCAACCTGGGAAGCCTGGGTAACCCCCGAGGAAATGCATGTGCTGGCTCCGGGTCTTCCCACATCGCTTGATGGTATCTCCGGCAACCTGACGTATGTCGACGGCAAACTTACCTGGAAAGGCTTTTCGGCGCAGATTCCCGGTGCAAAGATCTCGTCATCTCATGGCTTCATTGAAGCAGCTACTCAGCATGGTGAAACTGACATGACGATCGCACTCGATGCCGCTGAGGTATTCAAGAATTTCAGGAAAATGATTCCGGTCAATGCCGCTCATCTAAACCCATCCGGAAAGCTTGAATTCCAGGGAAAGTTTGCACTGGCTGGTTTGAATTCTTCAGTAAACGGAAAACTGACTGCGGCAGGGATGGAATTTTCACCCCTCGCCGGAGGTTTTCCGGTCGGAATAGAGAGAGGAAATATCACGCTGGCGGATGTTTCAGCCACCGCCGGAAGAATATCGGTCGAAGAAATTACTGCTAAGATTCTCGGTGTCGTCTTTCAGGGAACGGGCGTTGTTGTAAATGGTCCCGATCCGGCATTCGAACATCTGATGATAACTGCCGAACTCGATTTGGCGCAAATGCAGAAGAATCTGCCCGCTGCGAAAATTCAGATGGCCCAGGGCTTCAACCTGGGCGGAAAAGCACAACTGACAGCCACATTAGAGGGAACGCTCAAGAAGCCGAAACCGGCGGCCACAATCAAGTTGAGCGGAGCCTCGGTGATGCAGACTGAAACCGGGTTCTCGATGACGGATATCGCCGCCGACGCTCATGTCGACGAGAAAAGCGTGAAGCTTCAGGATGGCAGGGCCTCATTCGCCGGCGGAAAAGTAGCGTTTGACGGCAATATACGTGATTTTTCAAAACCGCAGATCGTTGCAACCGGTACTCTGTCCGGAGTCGACCTTGCCGTGGTCAGAACGCTGCTGGCAAAGGTATTTCCAACATTCCCGGGCGAGCTGGAAACATCAGGCAAAGCCGACCTCGATCTTTCGGTCACAGGTGCGGCGGGCGCACCAAGTGTAAATGGCTCCGCCGTTCTCAGCTGCGTCACCGTCAGACATCCTTCGCTGATGCGGCCGTTAACCAGCATTGTCGGCCCTGTACGCTTCAACAACAAAGGGCTTTCAACAGAGGGGTTGCAGGCAGCATGGGGAAGCTCTACAGCGCGTGTAGCTGGCAGCATAAGCGATTTCGGAAAGTTTGCCCTCAATCTGACGTATCACATTCAGCCTCTCGATATGACGGACATCGGGGGCTTCTTCCTTGCAGGAACTGGCTATCAGGCACACGGCACCGGGCAAGGCACGGGCAAGGTCACGGGATCCATTGAGAAAATGATTCTCGATGGAGTCGCCCAACTGCCATCCGGCCTTTTTGAGGCGCCTGTTTCGAAGACCAATACCAGTACGTTCAAGTTTCCATTCACGGATTTGAATGCCCCGTTCAGGCTTGCGAGCGGAGTGCTTGACGTACAGGGCGCAAAGGCGAAGATCTTTGGCGGAACGATGCAGACCAGCGGTAAGATATTTCTGGCGGAAAAACCTATTCGCTTCTTGTTTGACACAACCGGAACGTCGATCGATGTCGAAAACTTCATGTCTACAAATACACGTCTCAAAAACGTCGTAACCGGAAACATGAATATGAGTCTCAAGACAGGCGGAAACACAACAGGCCTTGAGTCGCTCGATGGCGGTCTGGATCTCGGCATGAAAAACGGAACATATCAGGCGCCTCCTGTTGCCGCACAGCTTTTCAGCATGTTGCAGGCCGAGCAGCTGGCATCGGGGAGTCTGAATGGCGTTTCCGGCAAGTTTGTCTTCAAGAATGGCCGGATGAACTCGGACGATCTTCTCTTCAAAAGCCCTTTCGGACAGCTTGGTTATAAAGGCTCAGTCGGCCTAGACACGACGTTACAGGGTGTCCTGAATCTTCAGATCACGAATGCCGCGTGTCAATCGAGCTCAATGTTGCGGCAACTCGTCGGGAAGCAACCCGCTCTCAATCTGCCGGTTGGCCTGAAGGGAACTCTTTTTTCTCCGGCGATAGACTTGAATATACAAGCACTTTTGAAAGAAACCGCCACGCACATGATCGGAGATGCCGTAAAAGAGAAAGCGGCCGATGCTCTTTCCGGAATGCTTGGTGGCAAAAAGAAACTATCCGTTGCCACCACAACGGCTTCAACAGAGCCACAAAATATTAAGGATGCAGTCATGCAGGAACTCGGCAATGTGCTGACAGGAAAAAAGAAGCCGGCGACTGTTGTTCCTGCTCCTGTGCCATCCGGGTCATTGCCCGCACCGGACAATACGCCCTCCACTACCCCGGCGCCAACGCCAGTTCCCCAGGAGTCTCCGGACAAGCAGTTGAAGAATGAGATAAAGAACATCGGAAAAGATCTGAAAAATATCTTCAAATTCTGATGAGATGCATTAGAACTTTTATTGCGTTTGCCCTGCGGCGCACAAAAGTCTTTGAATCGTTTCCGATGTTGCGATAGAATGAGAATACTGAATTTAAAACCGCTCTGAATGTTTGCTTTGAGTAAAGAAGGGTATGAACAAATGGGGACATCGAAGGAATACTCGATAGTTTACGAGATCAAGGGGAAAGTTTTTGAAATTCGTTCTACTGGTTTGCTTGGAGAAAGTGCCGGCCAGGAATTCGAGCAAAGGGTAAATTATGGACTTGAACAAAAACTCAGGCACTTCGTTTTCGATTTCGGACATGCAAAGTCCATCAGCAGTCCAGCCATAGCTTCTATTCTGAACTCAACAGAAGCCATAGTCGAGGAACATAAGGGCAAAGTATGCCTGACCGGACTGACCGAATTGAATCTGAAAGTGTTTGAAATGGTAGGAATTCTGCTGAGTGCGGAAGTGTGTGTAACGCTTCCGGAAGCCGAAATTCGAGTTCTTCTGGAAGACACCCAAAAAAAGGATTAAAAAAAACAGGCCTTCGAAAATTCGAAGGCCTGTTTTTTTACCGGCTTTTATACGAACTATAGGGCTCTCGCCCTGTAGATCATTCTTCCTCTGCCACTTCACCTTTGCCGTATTCTTTGACAATCTGTTCGGTGACATTCCCGGGAACTTCTTCATAATGGTCGAACTTCATTGTGAAGTCGGCGCGGGACTGGGTCATCGACTTGAGATCCGTAGCATACTTGTACATTTCCGCCAGAGGCACGGACGCCTTCACGAGCTGATACTCACCCATCGGCTCCATGCCGAGAATGCGGCCACGGCGAGAGTTCAGATCACCGATTACCGTGCCCATGAATGAGTCCGGAGTAGAAACAGCAACTTCCCAGATCGGCTCGAGCAATACAGGTCTTGCTTCAGCGATTGCCTTTTTGAAAGCAATCGTAGCGGCCAGTTTGAATGCCAATTCAGAAGAATCCACGTCGTGATAAGAGCCGAAATCGAGAGTGGCCTTCAAACCGATTGTCGGGAAGCCGGCGATAACACCATTTTTCCGGGCTTCCTGGAGCCCCTTCTCGACGGCGGGAATAAAGTTCTTCGGGACCGCTCCGCCGACGATCGCGTCGACGAATTCGAAATCCTGACCCGGCAAAGGCTCAAACGCAATCCAGACATCGCCGAACTGACCGCGACCGCCTGACTGTTTCTTGTGTTTCCCCTGAACGCGCGATTTGCCCTTGATAGTTTCACGGTAGGCAATCCGGGGTTTTCCGATTTCGACGTCCACGTTCCAGCGTGCCTTCAGGCGGTTTATGGCCACATCGATGTGAGTGTCTCCAAGGCCGGAAATCAGTCCCTGGCCAAGTTCCGGATCAAAGTCATAGCGCAAAACTCCGTCGTCACCGCAGAGGTTATGCAAGCCGGTTCCCATCTTTTCCTGGTCCTGTTTTGTGCGAGGCGTGACCGCGTATGTCAACTTTGGTTGCGGTAAAGCTGGCACCGGGAATATAACCTGGCGGTTCTTTTCACACAGCGTATCACCACGGCCACTGATCTTTGGCTTTACAAGAAGACCTATGTCACCAGCGACAATCGCCTCAAGCTCGATTTTAGTCTTACCGCGAAGAGTCGAGAAGTTACCGAGGCGCTCAAAGGCATCACGGTTTGGATTGAATATTTCGGCTCCGGTTGTCAGTTTTCCGGCGATGCCACGAATGAAGATCATATCGCCTGCCTGCTCATTAATCTTTTTAAATACGAATGCGGCGGCTGGGGCTTCGAGGACTGGTTCAATCTTTATCTTCGCTTCGCTTCCCGGAACCTGGCCTTCCAGGGAGCCACGTTCAACCGGAGACGGCATGCAATTCACTATAAAATCAAGCAGATAATCGGTTCCGAGATTCCGGATTGGCAGCCCGCACAGAAGAGGCTTGATCATATTCTTCGCCAGGCCGGCTTTTAGTGCGCCGCGCAGTTCGCTCGTGGAGATTGCGGTGCCTTCCAGATATTTATTCATCAGTTCATCATCACACTCAACTATGGATTCGACTGATGAGGAACGAATCTTCGTAGCCAGTTCAAGCATATCGGCCGGAATATCCTTGATTTCGACTTTCTTGCCGGTCTCGTCAGCGTAGTAAATAGCCTTCATCTCGATGAGATCTATGATGCCCTTCAGATTTGTGGATGTGCCAATCGGAAGTTGAATCGGTGTGATCTTGGCGTCGAAAGCCTTGAGCTCATCAAGTATCTTTGGAATATTGAGATTTTCCTTGTCCAGTTTTGTCAAAAAAACCAGGCGCGGAACATTGTGATCGTTAAGAATCTTCCAGTTTTTTTCGGTGCCGACTTCGACGCCGGAAGCTGCGTTAATGAGAACAGCAGCGCCGTCGACTGCCCAGACGACTTTGTGAACTTCACCCAAAAAATCATCGAACCCCGGAGTGTCGAGAAGATTGATCTTGACATCCTTGTATTCAAGAGCGGCAAGCGATGTGCCGATTGTCGCCTTGCGTCTGATTTCCTCAGTATCATAATTCATCACCGACGTTCCATCATCCACCTTACCGATGCGGGTGTTGGCACCAGTGTGGTACAGCATGGCTTCGGCAAGAGAGGTCTTGCCTGCTCCTCCGTGTGAAAACAGGCCGATGTTACGAATCTTGTCGGTGGAATAAAGCTTCATGTTCATCTCCTCAGTATTCTGGTGAAAAGCAGCCGCCAAAGCGGGGAATCTCGTATTTATACAGGATATTTGGACGACGCGCAAGTATTTTTCCGCTCTCTTTGATGCTCGCCGCAACTTGCATTAACAAGACGTTTGCGGTACAACCTCATTGCAAACAATACTGGAGGCAAATAACATGTTCTTATTTCAAATACTGAAGAAATCCGTGAGATCGATGTGGCTTCTTAAAACAGTGGAGTTACGGCTACTGCTGAGCCCTGTAACTCCGGCTAATGGGCGCGGAAACAGTCGGCGTGGGTTATTGCCCGCGCTTATGGCAGGCATATTTATCGCGACCGCCGGCTTCCCCGCTCAATTCGAATCACGGCTGACAGAAATTCACGCTCTCTGGAAATCAGATCAATCAGCTCGCCTGATCGAGGTGCTTAATCTTACCGGACCCGGGGACACGCTGGAAGACCTGCGATTATATCTTCTTGGAGAATCCCTGAAGAAGGCTAATCGCGATGCCGAGGCCGCTGTCGTGATCGAGCGTCTCATCCAGAAGTATCCGGAATCGTGGTATGCGCACAAAGCCGGCCTTTCATATATCCTGCTGTCCGCGAAGAGTAAGGGACCTGCGGCCTTCGATCTGTTATCAAAACTTGCCCATGACCTTCCCACTCCTTATATGCGCGGCAAGGCTCTGGAATGCCTTATCGACCTGAAACCTTCAGCGAGCCGCGAACAGAGTCAGGTTGCCATAGAAGCGTTTACTGCATACCGTTCGGAAAGTTTCTTCTATCAGAGCGATGATGAAACACCGGGACTTCTCAAACGCATTTTTTCCACACTTCCTAACTGGCGTTTCACGCGTGACGAATGGGTGGTCCTTGCGCGTCATGCCATCGGCAACAAGCTCGCCTCCGTTGTCCTGACCGGAATTCCATCGCTGAAGCCGGCGCTAGGCAAGGGAGGCGATGCGATGTCCCTCGTGCTGGAAGCAGATGCTCTCCGGGTTTTGGGAAATAAGGACCGTTCGCTGCAAATCCTCGGCAACATTATTTCCGTACCGACTGTCGATCCGGCGGCGCGCGCGCTGGCATACCAAGTGCGGGGAGATTTATTCCACTTTGCGGGCAGACATGCCGCTGCTGTCGAGGACTTCGCCAAAGCGGCACAGTTCGGTCAGATGCCTGTGGATATCATCTCCGTTCGTTACCGCCTGATGCGCTCGGCATTCGAAGCGGGGCTTGATCGACAGGCTGAAAATGAGGCCAACTGGCTGGCAGTGAATGCTCCCAAAATTCCATTACTGCCTGGTCACCTGTATGAGATGGCGTTAAAGCGGTATGATGAAGGGCGACTTGCGGATGCGGCTCCTTTCTTTTTGCTTCTCGCTCGCGGTTTTCCCGGTCATTACCGCGCGGACGATGCGCTCGGTTACGCATCGGTCGCTCTCGGCACGACTACCGGCGAGGGGAAGAAGCTGCTTGATCAACTGTATGAGCGATATCCGAACTCATTTTTCCTTTACTGGCTTGCCCCGGAAACACGGCATCAGCCGATAGGACTGCACGAATCGTTTGCGGCGGTTCCAGGATGGGCTGCAACACGTCTGCAGGGCTGGAAACTGCTTTTCAGAACTCACTTCGATGATCTGGCCCGCGAGGAAATATATCGGCTGCTTGACGAACACCCAATTGATCTTGGGTTTTACAAGGCCATTATCGAAACCGCGGCATGGGCCGGAAATCAATTCCAGGCCATCGCTTATGCCGAGCGGCTTTTCAAAAACTGGCTCGAATCCGGGAAGTCGCTCGCTGATCTCCCGGCATGGGCATGGCGCGCCAATTATCCGCGCCCCACGTGGGAGCGCGTAAAAACCGAGTCCGCAAAATACAACCTGGACCCGTTCTGGGTCCTGTCAATCATGCGTGAAGAAAGCCACTTCGAACCAAGTTGTCTTTCACACTCGCATGCGATGGGTCTCATGCAGATCCTGCCTTCAACCGGAAAATGGATTGCCGAAAAACTTGGCATCAAGGGCAGATTCAATTCAGAGACTCTTTGGGACATGGACAGAAATATCGCCTTCGGATCATGGTATCTCGCCTATCTCCGTGATATGTTCAATGGAGATCTTTTTCTCGGGTCAGCCGCATATAACGGAGGTCAGGGAAACATAAAACGCAAGGTCGAAGAAGGTCCGTACGCACATCTTCCCGTTTTGTCCCGCCTTGATCGCGTACCGCTTCCCGAAACCCGGGATTATTACAAAAAAGTGATGGGAAGCTGGTGGACTTATACTCGACTTTACGGAAAATAGACGGTTAGAATGGAGTTTTATCATGAATAAACGATTTACTACTTCGATCATGGCCGTGGGCCTTCTTTTTGTCGGCGGCGGTTTCTCTTTGTTCGCCCTCACGGATCTGAGCAACACGGAACTCATAAAAGTCACGAACAGCGTCGAGGTGAAAAAGGGGGATGCGCCTTCCTTCAAGACTGTTCCGGCAAATTTACAGCTCGCGGGCTCGCTCAAACGTCTTGACGTGGGAGATAAAGTTAAGACTGCTGACAACAGCGGAGCCGAGATGGTCCTGAAAGACACATGCATCCTTGCGGTAAAAGAAAAGACATTATTCGAAGTGCCGGCTGTGGCTGGTGCGGCCGCCATGACCAAATTGAAGGCACAAAGCGGCTCATTTCTTTTCAAGGTGGTTTCCGGAAGCGATTTCAAGGTGCAGACCGCCGACGTGATTGCAGGCGTTAAAGGCACTTTGTTCGAGGTTCAGATCGTCGACAATATCGCACCGCTGATCGAACTGCCTAATCTAATGATTGGAGTAGATAACTGTGGAGGCGGCACTTCTATCAATGTCTACGAAGGAGAGGTTGAACTGACCCACGCTCTAACAAGAAAGTCCCGCCGCATCAAGGCCGGACAGGGGCTTGCCGCTCTGGGCCCAGGCCTGATAAAACTTGACGGTTCATTGGCTGAAGGGTTCGGAGCATTGCGTGTCTTCAAGCCGCTCGAAAATCTCAAACAACGATTCGGCCAGGTCGGACAGCTTCTCGGCAGTCTGCCATCATCCGGAGCCGGCATTGCGGGTTATCGGGGTGAGGGTCTGTCTCTTCCATTAAAACTTGATGGTCCGGGGGCCCGCATGAAAGAGCTTTTACAGGGTCTCGCGCCTAATATTCAGGAACGCATTGCGAAAGTCCGTGAGGGACTCAGCATCATCGGAAATATTCAGGAATTGCACAAAACCCTGCAGGATGCCAAAGGAACGCCTTTCGTTCCATCATTCGAAGGCAAGAAGTATCCGCGAATCGCGGCCCCTGCAACCATAGGCAAGGGAGAAGTAAAAGAAGCATGGCTTGGTGGCGGATGTTTCGTCGCTATCGCACCCGACGTCAAATGTGCAAGTTTAAAGATTGAACCCGCTGGCGGCAGGGATGCCGATGCCGGGAATGCCGTCGGTCTTCCTGAAAATGGCGGGGAAGCTTGTTTCCGCGTGAAGGATTATCTGCGCGGCATCGAAGCGCTCGTCAGTTGTCGTCATGACGCCG
This sequence comes from Candidatus Rifleibacteriota bacterium, assembly GCA_015233155.1. GTDB lineage: Bacteria > Muiribacteriota > Ozemobacteria > Ozemobacterales > Ozemobacteraceae > JADFYG01. The sequence continues at coordinate 62,878 of JADFYG010000003.1, read as the reverse complement.
CGGGGCTCACAACGAATGTTTCGGTCGAAAAGGGAGCACTGCTGATGCGACCGACGGGCGAATCTGAAAACGTGGAAGTGACAGCCGGTCACGCTTTTGCGATCACGAAGGCTGCCGATGGAAGTCTGTTAAAGCCCTCGCCGGCACCACGCAGCTTAATTGTGCCAGAGCTGTCCCAGCATGTGTTTGCCGCTGATGCGGACGTGGCGCAGCAGCGAAAAGCGCATGAAGCTAAACAGGCTGAAGCCCGGCAAAAGATTATGGACAAGGGCGCGGAAGTATTGAAGAGTCCTGGTCTGATGAAGGAAAAAAAGGATGAAGTTAAAAACAAGCTTCGGGGGCTTTTAAAATTCGGGCAATAACCATGAAACCGCATTCGCTGGTTTGCGCTTTTTTTGACTAATGTTGATTTTCACAGTAATATATTCAATATGGTTCCAATATGGTTGTGGAGGTTCAGATGTCTACCATAACTTTAAAAAGCATTCCAGATTTCCTGCATGTCGAACTTAAAAAGCGTGCTGAAATGAACAAACGAAGTTTGAATAATGAAATTTTGATTTGCCTTGAATCGTTTCTGGGCTATCGTAATGTCGATAGCAACCAATATCTTGAAGAAGTAAGAACGTTCAGGAAATTAATAAAGACCAAGATTACCCAAGAAATGATCGACGAAATGAAGAGCGTTGGTAGAGAATGATAGTAATTGATACCAATTTCATAATTCACTTCTATTTTCCAAGTGACTTTTCAATTATAACTGAGAAAATATTTTTAAAGGACACAAATTGGATTGCTCCAACATTATGGCGATCTGAATTTAAGAATGTAATCGCTGGTTTTCTAAGAAGGGAGATCATTGATTTTTCAAAGGCTATGGAAATAATTGAAAGGGCTGAATTGAAGATGCAGGGATTTGAGCATCCGTCTCCATCTTTATTGGTAATGGAATTGGCGCATTCCTCAAAATGCTCTTCCTATGATTGCGAATTTATCGCTCTCGCCAAATCGAGAGCTCTTCCACTACTAACTTGGGACAAAGAAATTTTAAAGGCTTTTCCGACAATCGCAATCAGGCCAGATAAATATCTGTGAATAAATTTGCTGAACCTAAATCCGTGATGCGTTGGAATGTGTTAATCAATGATAAAAATACCAGCCATAAAATTGTCCGAATTATGGCGTTAACCATAAACAACAGTCTGATCATCACCCGCAGGAAGAACTAATCATGCGGCTTTGGACATTACATCCTAAATACCTGGACACTCGAGGACTTGTAGCACTATGGAGAGAATCGCTTCTGGCACAAGCGGTTCTTAAGGGACAGACACGTGCCTACACCCGTCATCCCCAACTGATTCGTTTTCGCGACAGCCCGTCACCGCTGGAAGCGATTGCGTTCTACTTACAAGCTGTTCACTCCGAGGCCAAGCGCCGGAGATACAGCTTCGATTCGACAAAATTCGTCTCGATTCAGCATGTCGAACCCATCATGGTCACCCAGGGACAGCTCGATTACGAGTGGGCGCATCTCAAAGCCAAGCTGAAACTCCGTGCTCCGCTATGGTTTGCTGACGCAGAATCCACTTCCTGTCCGGACCCCCATCCATTGTTTTGCATTGTTCCAGGCACAGTTGCCTACTGGGAGATGACACAGGCACAAAAATTCCAGGGTATATAATTGAGGGGAAGTATAAATGCTACTAGGGATATCTTCTAATACACCCCATTCTTGAGAAACGGGTCTTTGTATGACATGTATGCTTTTTTGAAAAATAGATTGCGAAGCGTGTCGTTGTGGCTCCCGATAATTATTCTGCTGGGCGCATGCATTCCGGGTGTTCCGGCACAGCTAGCGCTATACGGCGAAAACAAGGCACTGGATCTATTTTTCGTTTTCATGCCAAAGATGTCGCATGTTGCTGCTCCTGTGATTGCCGCCCGTGATCAAAGACTTATAGATGCTGCAGGCGGTGAGCCGGGTCGTTCCGCTACGGCCCGAGCTCTGGAGCGACTTGCATCAGCAGGTGCCCGGGCAATTGGAATAGATTTCGTCTACGATCAGGCAAAGAACGAAATCGATGACACAGCTCTCGCAAAGGCGTTTCGCGCCTGCCCTGGAACCATAGTCGCTGAGCGTTTCCAACAGCGCACACAGAAAATCGGTATTGGCGGTATTGCAACTGTTGACTCCACGGATGAACATGCCATACGTCCTCCACCACCCATTAGTTTGTATGAACAGCTTGTCGGAGAAGCCGCCGATCGAGGATTGATCAACTGCATGCCCGATAATGACGCCACAGTGCGATCTATGCCCCTGGCCTTTCATCCGGATGGTGTTGACGAATTTCGACCCTCGCTTGGCTTCGCAACCTGGCTTTTCGGTCTTGTTTCGAACATTCCGACGCACGACTGGGAATCGCTTTCAGAGCCGGATTTCTCATCCGGAGACGATCCCGGTTTCCCGGCTTCAGTGGCAACGTGGCTGGAATCGGCATTTGCTGCTGCTCCGCGTCCATTCATAGGTTTGAATCATTCTGGTCTGAACCAGATTATTCGTCGTCGGGAGGTTATCGCCACCGCTCTTCGCGCCTGCCGTGAGAAGAGCCCCGCGATTCGTCGCAAATGGCTGGAGTGCGCTCAAACAACCGATCTTACGCGAATACCTCTTCGAACCCGTCTTGATCTACCTTTGCGCGAGATTCCATGGTTTGGCGATTTTGATCGTCCAATGCTTCGACTGCCTTTTATGCGAACATCGGGATTGAGCAAGGGTGACGGTATACCAGTGGTTTCTCTCGGCGCCCTGGCTTTTGGAGAAACACGCGCCGGAAATGATCTTATCGAGATTCAACCGGACATCGATCAAATGTTTTCCCGGCTTGTATTTTCTTTTGCAGACCCGGGATCAGGCACGTTAAGCGGTAAAGCAAGCAACTTCGATGGTATGCCGGCCTCCGGAACTGAAGTCTGGTGTCGCCACCTGGACGGGCCATACTGGGCAAGCACGACTGCTGATGTCGGCGGAATATATCACCTGGAACACCTCCACATCGGAACATACACGGTCGAAATTCGCAAATACCATAAAGATAGCCTGCAGCGCTTGGTATTACTGTCGAATGTTTTCGTCGGAACCGAGCCGATACAGCTTCCTCCAGCCAGATTTCTTCCAATGGATCTGTCTGTCGGAGGACCGTTGCTCCCATCGTCGGAGCCTCGCCGTCTGGTCGTCGAGGCAGACGGCGTCTGGGTCGGTCGGACAGCGTCCGCCGGTGCCCTTCCCTTGCCCTGCTACCAGCCCGGATTTGACACAACTGTGCTCAACGAGGATACAAAGATTGAAGTGGCGTCATCATTCCCCTTCCGGGTGACCGCCTCAGGAGTTCCCGTAATAAACAAAAGAGTTGCGCTGACCGAAACAGTTCACGCCTGGGACTCAAAATTTCGCGCCGTCGCATCTGTCGATCCGGGAAAGGGCAGCTATCTTATCAGCGGCCTCGGCCCGGCGCTCGGAGCGAGAATGCGCGCTACAAGATCTTACGGAACTACATCAGACACGCGTCCAGTCGAATTCGATCTTGTAGAAAATGATATCTGCGAGCTACCGGCCCCCCCCCCCGGAAATAGTAGAACCACTTGGAGAAAGTGTCTTCAACTATAAGGTTGATAACGTTTCTTCCGATACCCGGCTTGTTTTTTTTACTGCGACAGGTGAAACGCGCGAGATATCGTTAGCCCGGACAGCGCAGGATAGTCATATTCCAGGCGTAATCGGCGGCAATCATGCCTCGATAAGCCTTCCAAACGGGGAATGCGAAGTATTGGCGTTCGATGGAGCGCGCCGCGGTCGTATTGATCGGGTCGCATCCACGGTGCGTGGGCGCGTTGCGTTTGTCGGCACAAGTTTGGCCGAAGATCAGGATTTCGTGAGAACTCCTGTGAATTTTCTGCGCGGAGAATATCGACAGATGCCGGGAGTCAACCTGCACGCGCATTTGGTCTGGACACTGGACGAAGGCAGTTTCCTGCGACCCCTCTTTTTCCACCCTGATGCCGCTCCTGATACCTGGCCACTTAGAATCTTACTGCTTCTCTTACCACTGTTGTTAATATCAGACTGGTTGTTCACCCGCATTGGGGCCCTTCGAGCCGTGGCCGTAGTCGCTGTTTTCGGAACCTCGTGGATAGGTTGTTCGCTTGCCCTCTTCAAAGCTGGTCTGCTTTTGCCCTTTGCCCTGCCTGTTATCTCACTCGGAACATTTGCTTCCGCGCGTGGTTATTCTGCTTATGCCGAGTCCCGCGAGCGCGAGAAAGTTGCCCGCTTCACCTTCGGAAGATTCGTATCGGCGGCAATGGTTGATCAGATGCTGCAAAATCCGGATTCGGTAAAGCCGGGAGGCGAAAAGCGAACTCTCTCTGTCATTTTTACGGACCTTGCCGGCTTCACTTCGATATCCGAAGCCATGACGCCGGAAGGTCTCGTGATGCTTATGAACGAGTATCTTGGTGAAATGACTTCTATTCTGTTCGAATACAACGGCACCCTTGACAAATATATCGGCGACGCCCTGATGGGATTCTGGAATTTTCCGGCGGAACGCCCGGACCATGCGATTGCCGCTTGCCGCTGCGCCATCGCGATGCAACAGCGGCTGGTCGAACTGCGCAAGCGGTGGAAGGAGCGCGGACTGCCCGATGTATCCATGCGTGCCGGGATCAACACGGCGGACTGCGTAGTTGGTTTCATCGGAAGCGAAATACATCAGATGAATTTCACCTGCATGGGAGACGGCGTAAACCTTGCGTCACGTCTTGAAGGTGCCAACAAGGCCTATGGAACCCTGATGATGATCGCGGAGTCGACTCGTGATGCCATAGCGGGAACTGATATTCGAACGCGCTTCCTTGATTTTTTGGCCGTGAAGGGAAAAGAAAAACCGATTCGCGTTTTCGAGCTTATAGGCTTACTTGGCATCGATGACAAGATCTGGCGCGTCATACTGCCTGCCTACGAGAAAGGAATAGAGCAGTATCTTGCGCGTTCCTGGGAAGATGCTATCGCAAGTTTCACTCAGGTGCTTGCCCTCCGGCCCGACGATGGTCCGGCAAAAACCTATATCGATCGATGTCGGGCATTTAGTCTGGAACCGCCCGGTGAAAAGTGGGACGGCAGTTTTCACCTGAAAAGTAAATAGTAGTTTCTTAATACCCCGGATATATAATCGTCGAATAAAGTTGCCGTGCGCAGGCGAATTCTGTAGACTTGCGATGTATGGCCCATATTACCTCAAAATCCTATATCAAATTGCAGCATCGCCTGGATAAATCGCCGCAAGGAGCGCCCGAATCCGACGCTTTATTCAGAATTCTCGAGCACTTGTTTACTGAAAAAGAGGCGGAATATGTATCTGTGCTTCCTATTTTTCCCTTTCGCCTTGAACAAGCGTCAAAATTCTGGAAACTGTCATTATCAGAGACGGCACAGGTCCTGGACGGACTGACGGACAAGGGAATCATCCTCGACCTGAAAGTCAAAGATAAAACTGTGTATGTTCTTGCCCCTACAATGGCAGGCTTTTTTGAATTCTCATTGATGAAAATGGGCATGAAGTTTGACAAGCAGTTGCTTGCCAAACTTTACCATCAATACATAAATCAGGAAAATGAATTTGGAAAAAGAATATTCGAACTGAATCCTAATCCCGTCAGGACTTTTATCCATGAGGATACGATACAACACAAGGATGTAGATCAGATACTGGATTATGAAAGAGCAACTTTAGTCATAGAAAAGTCCAGTTTTTGGGCGGTGGGAATATGTTATTGCCGTCACAAAATGGAGCACCTTGGCAAATCCTGCGGACATTCAATGAATGTGTGCATGTCATTTAATGAAGTGGGCAAATCACTTTCGGAACATAATATTGCGAAGCCCTCTTCAAAATCTGAGTCGCTGGAAATATTAAAAAAATGTCGCGACGAAGGTCTGGTTCAAATCGGAAACAATACCCAGGACAATGTTTCCTGGATATGCAATTGTTGTGGTTGTTGTTGCGAAGCGCTTTTGGCTTACAAAAAACTTGGATTTAATCCAAGAATTGAAACAAACTGGTTTGCATTAAATGATATTAAGCAATGTTCGAGTTGTGGTATTTGTGTTAAAAAATGTCCATGTAATGCTATTTCACTTGTAAAAGATGGGGTTGAGTTTCCTGTAACTTACGCTAAAATAGATTTTGAAAAATGCATAGGATGTGGCGTGTGCAGCAGATTTTGTCCAAAAAATTGCATAAAAATTGAGCGCAGAAGAGAAACTAAGTTTGTTCCAAAAGACAGTTTTGAACGTTATGTTTTAGCGGCTATTGATTCAGGGACACTACAGAATTTGATTTTTGATAATTATCAGTTATGGCATTATGGAGTTTTACGAAGGGTATTGGAAATAATCTTTAACCTGCCACCGGTCAAATGGCTGCTGGCGAACAGACAACTCCAGTCCAGATTTATACAGGCGGCAGGAAATCGTTTATATAATAACTCACCTGAATTATTTTCCGCAAAACCGGATTATTCTCATCCAGAGTTGAAGCCGCGAAAATAAGTTCGAAACTAACGAAAGCGCTTATTTCGCTGCCGACCACTCCGATTAGGCGACCCGCCCAGACTGCGCCAGCCAGGCGCACGGTGACCCTTATCCCCGTGTGCCTCACACCACGCTTCTACAAGTTCAACGAAGGTTCTGCTGAACATTGTCCCCATGACAAGAGAAAAAGCGAACAACAGGAAGATCTCCCGAAAAGAGGCATCCATCAGTGAATTTCCGTTTTAAAGAAGATGTGAACTGTCATGCCCATAGGCGGTTGCTGACCTTTCGGAGTGCTCGCGATCGCCGAGCCATTTCAGAATGCTGTCAGTCTTAAAACGCACGGAGCGTCCGATCTTCACCGTTGGAAGACCCATGCGGCGCAGTGTATAGATGGTATTCCTCTTGACCTGCAGGAACTTCATCAACTCGGGGATTGTCATCAAACTGTCTTCTTTCATTCGTTGCCTCCCGGGCTGTGTTGCGTCATTCATAACTTCTTATCGTCACGCGTTCGATTTGTCCTTACCGGGAGTTTATTTTTCTTCAATGTAAAAAAAGAGCTAAATAATGATTTGGGCGATGCCGATATTCCTTGTGGAAGTTCAAAGACGTTTCCGACGGCCGACTGGACGCGGATTCGCTCTGAGAGCCAACACCAATGTCCCTAACTCCCTTTCAATGTGTCGCTTAACGCGACACATTTTTTATTTCCGCTCATTTTATCTATCACCTATTCTGATATTTCCAGCATCAAAACCGAATACGGCTCTATGGTGCATTCCTCCTGGTAAAGCCCATCATTTCCTATCAATGTCTTTTTATCGGTTACCGTTTCAAGAGCGATCCCCGGAAGTTGATTTATCCCATCAATGGCCGGATAAAAAGTTTCGGAAAGAAAACCCTGCATTGTCTTCTTGAATACTTCAATTGCAGACTTAATCTCGTTTTTGATCTCTTCAACTGATCCACCGGATTTTTTAAACCTGTCCAACTCCTTGTAGTTTTCCTTCATGAATTTGACAAAATTACTCATTTTATCCGGACCCTCACCTTTATCAAACTGAGTCCTCATTAAAGAATAATCTTCCTCGGAGTATTTTTTTTCTTTCAGATACTCTTTCAACCTGGATTCACAAAGCATCTTTCCTTTTCCAAACTCGTCCTGAACTTTGGATGTAATCTCCCCGGCATTTTTTTCATTGTAGCGAAAAGGGTTTGAGTGTTTCTGATCTATCAGATACTTTTTTATGGTGTACTCACCTGCTTTCAGGTTTGCAATTTTTATGACCGTTTTTTGCGGAGTTGAAGCGGATGCGAGCCAGTTAACCCTTACCTGGTGAATAGCTTCCAGCGCATCGTTTTTGAACTTTTCCGGGAAATCCGATGCCTCCAATTTATCCATAAGCAGTTGGAGGAACTCCTCATATTTTCCTTCACCCCGAAGATTTTCAAGTCGGTTTTTCTCGGGAAGGAAAACCTTTGCAACCGCCATTTTCAATTCACTCGCCGAGTATCCATTTTGCAGAAGAATGCGTCGTATATCTTCCGGGCCGGTGAATTCCGGATGAAGGGAGACTAAAACCCTCAGACTTTTTTCATCTTTTGTTGCTACAATGTGAAAATCTTTTTGAAAACTACTTTTCAGATCAACTCCCAGTTGATTCCCGGAAAGCATCGCTAAAAGCTTCATTGCATTCCATTTGGCTTTTATCACTCCCTCGCCACGCCTGGTCTGACTCGAAAAAAAACCGACATTTCTCCAGTCGCCGCTTGTCCAGCCGCTTTGGTCAAACAGACTGGTGGCCCAATATGAAGTTATTCCCGCCTGAGCATACCGAATATACTGGGCTATCAGATAGGACGCGGCCTTCTCGGATAATTCGCACTCTTTTTTGCTTGAAAAAACTCCCTCACCGATCGTGAAATAAATGGATTTTTTCTTTGCTTCAGGCCAGGCTGCGTTTATCCAGGCCATAGTCTGAGTAACCTCTGACGCTATCGAACTCGGACTGGAAAAGTGCCAATCTATGAAATCAACAGGAACATCAGGGTTTTTTCCGATAAAATCAATGAATCCCTTCACCATATTATGATCATAAGGTGAGAAATCATCAGGCTTGCCCGGAATAATCCTTCGCTTGCCATCCCATCCTGACACACCAAGTGCGCCGACCTTTATCGAAGGGTCGACTTCCTTGATAGCTGTCGCGGTGGCTTTATACAATGATAAATACTCTTCTTCAGTTCCATAAAACATCCAGTCCGGCTCATCCCAGACAATGTAATCAGCCTCTATTCCGCATTGACGGTGAATTTTCACGATTCGTTTCATTATTTCGGCCCATTTTCCCAGATCCGACGGCGGGGAAAAGCGACTTTTGATAAACCATGGGCCATCTCCAAACTGTGTTTTTTCCTCAGGGTATTTTGACAACCATTCAGGCATCAGGGCGATGGAAAAAGTTATTTTCCCCGGGTAGTCCTGTTTGAGTTTGTTGCAACTCGATTTCAGACTCTCTTCCCAACGCGTCCACTCTTCTTCTGAACTAGGCTCAGCCGACAGGGAATCCAGACCGCCAATTCCCGGATTGATCCGCCAATTCGGGGACTTATTAATCCGCTTCAATTCCTGAATTACCGGATATGTCGGTGGTTCTGAACAAGCCAGCATTCCCGGAACGAAAACAGTTGGAAGCGGTCCTATAATTTTCGACTGATCAATCAGTATTTGGTTGGGAAAAACGCTGTCTTGCGCAAATGCCGGAATCACGAGAAAAAAAACATGGAGAACAATCCCAGCAAGAAAGCGAACCAACCGAAACTGTGAAAAGCTTTTATTGATACAACTGTACATTGTGTGATTACCCCCTGTCATAATTCCGTTCAATTGATTGTCGATATCCCAGATTTAATATAAGAGATTGTAATATATTCACTCGTGATCTGCACAGGCGTCTGAAAATGGATCGCAGAGAAAAGAATTTTCGCCGAAATCTCATGTAGCCCGTAAATAGTTGTTCAGGACTCATGCGACGCGGCTGGAAGGTCACCCGGGTCTTGCCATTGAACCATTCCCAGTTGTCCGTTAACAATCGATTCTCCTGTTTCAAACGATCATATAGAGGAGTGCCCGGAAACGGCGTAAGCAAGCTCACTGTGGCGCCGTCAATTCCCAGCTGCTCACAGGCATCCATAGTTCGATCGAACACATCCATTCCGTCCGAATCGAATCCAAAGACAATTCCGGCCTGAGTCGAAATCCCACACCCGTGAATTCTGTCAATTAACCGGATGTAGTCACAGACCCGATTGATTCCCTTGTTTGCTTCTCTCAAGGTCCCCTGCGAAAATGATTCCAGGCCCAGAAACAGGTAAACGCAGCCTGCCTTCCTGGCAAGTTGCAGCAACTCCAAATTCTCACACTGCTCAAGTGTGACCTGGGCCGCCCACTCCTTTCCGAGACCACTCAAGCCTTTCAGGAGGCGCTTTGCATACTCGGGCGCTCCGAAAAAATTGTCGTCCCAGAAAACAAATCGCGAGCCGGGCAACGTGGCAATCTCATCAATCACTTCATCGGCGGGACGTTCACGAATCGAAGAATGATATATCTGGCGCAGATTACAATAGGAACAGGAATGACGGCAGCCCCTCCCCGAAATTACTGCATATCTTGCCATTCGCCGGGTTTTGACAAGATCCCATCTTGGCCTTGGCAGACGCTCAAGAGTCGGTGGATTATCTGATCGATAGAGCCTCCGCTGACTTCCACGGAGAAAATCTCTGAGAAAAAGGGGCCAGGTCTCTTCGGCCTCACCCGGAATCAGGCAGTCTGCATAGGGTCTTGCTTCATCAGGTAAAAGGGAAACATGCGGACCTCCCATGACAACATAGGTTCCATGCAAGCGCAACCGACTTGCCATCCGATAACAATGAAGAGCATTGGGAGTATTCACGGTGATTGCAGCTATGTCAAAGGATTCATCATATGGAACAGGTTCGTCATATTCATCAATCAGACGAATATCAAATGAATCCGTGGAAACAAAACCGGCCAGATACGGCATCGTCAGTTGAAGAAAATTGTTTGCCTGGGCTTTACGATGTCGAAAAATCTCCCGATTTTCCGGAGTGATCATGAGCAGGCGTTTTTTCGCCACGTTTCCTTCTCTTGTACACAAGCGGGATGGATTTGTTAAAGGGTCGCGACGGGCCTTGAATCGCCCGTCGCGACTGCTGCAACAGCAATGCCTGCGCTGACTCTATTACAGTACCGTCAAAAGCTCCTGATATTTTGCCATTGGCCAAAACTCATGCGCCACGACTTCTTCCGCTGTATCGACAGCGGTTCGCAGAGCAGAGAGAGCTTTTTCCCCATCATCTCCAAAAAATACGGCTTTATCATGTTGATCTTTCCTGGCCGCAGCTTTTTGGAGCATCTTTTCCAGCCGCTCTGTCGTATCTTTGACATCAATGAACAATTTTTCGAAATGCTTCGCTTCGGAAATTAATGCTTCCGAGGCGACGCCTGCGGATTTCATTGCTCCGGCAGCTGACGCGACTGCCATAATCTGCTTGGTCAGTGCAGGCAAAATTGAAGTTTTGGCAATATTCACGGCAGCTTTATACTCGATCTCCTTGGTTTTGATATAAGTCTCGAGTTTGATCTCGATCTTGGAATGCACTTCCCGTTCCGTTAGGACATGCGATTTCTCATACAGTTCGATCACATCCTTATCATTGAACGCTGAGAGCGCGGCAGGAGTGTTTTTCGCATTTGGAAGGCCTCGTCTGGCGGCTTCCTGGTGCCATTCGGTCGAGTATCCATTTCCCTCGAACCTTACACGCTTGGTTTCCCTGAATATTTCTTTTAGTACCATAAGGGCGTTTTGACGAATATCCTTGCCTTTGTGAGCTTCAAGACGTTTTTCAATCGTGTAATAACCGTATGTGCAAAGCATATTCAGAAGTGCTGCCGATTCGGAAGGATTCTGGGATGAACCCACTGCGCGAAATTCGAACTTGTTCCCGGTAAAAGCGATGGGTGAGGTACGATTGCGGTCGGAATAGTCCTTCGCGATGCGCGGGAGATTGCGCACACCCATGTTGATGCTTGCCATTGCCTGCTCGGTCACCTTCCCCATGCTCTCGATTTCATCGATCAGGCGGGTCAGATACTCGCCAAGATAAATCGACATTATGGCCGGCGGCGCTTCGTTTGCCCCAAGGCGGTGGTCATTCCCGGCGTCAGCTACGCATGCACGCAGGAGACCGCCGTATTTATCAACACCGAGCATTATTGCGCCGAGGGTAAGCAGGAAGTTGATGTTCTTAAGCGGCGAAGCAGATGGCTCAAGATAATTTGTCCCCGTATTATCGCCGACTGACCAGTTAACGTGCTTGCCTGATCCATTCACTCCGGCGAACGGTTTCTCGTGCAAAATCACTACAAGGTCGTGCTTCGCTCCGACTTTTTTCATTACCTCCATCATCTGCAGGTTGTGATCAATCGCCAGATTAGCTTCTTCATAAAGAGGGGCTATCTCAAACTGATTCGGAGAAACTTCGTTGTGACGAGTTTTGGCCGGAATTCCGCGCCGGTAAAGTTCATGGTCGAGATCCTCCATGAATTTCATCATTTTCTGATGTATCGCTCCGAAATAATGATCTTCCATCTGCTGCCCCTTGGCAGGGGGCGCACCGAAAAGAGTGCGACCACATATGCGCAGATCCTGGCGCGTCTCATATAATTTTCGCGAGACAACGAAATACTCTTGCTCGGGACCGGCGTATACGATTATTTTCTTCGCGAGTCGATTGCCCAGCATGCGCTGCAACTTAACTCCGGCGTCGCTGAGGGAACGCATGGAACGCAAAAATGGTGTTTTGATATCGAGCACATCTCCGGTCCATGACAGGAACACAGATGGAATGACCAGCGTACGCGTGCTGCCCGCTTCGAGCAAAAAGGCTGGAGATGTTGGATCCCATGCTGTATAGCCACGTGCTTCGAATGTCGATCTCATGCCTCCGGATGGAAAGGAGGAAGCATCAGGCTCGCTTTGAATCAACTGTTTTCCGGAAAACCGTTCCAATATCTCCCCTGTTTCGGAATATGAGATGAAAGCGTCGTGTTTCTCAGCCGTGCCGCCGCGTTGAGGCTGGAACCAGTGGGTAAAATGAGTTGCCCCCTTCCCGATGGCCCACTCCTTCATGGCATGCGCAACATCCTCAGCAATTGTTTCGTCAAGCGAACTACCGCTGTGAATCGTGGCGATCAGCTTCTCGTAAGCGTCATGATTGAGTTTTTCACGCATTGTGGCTTTATTGAAAGTAAGCTCACCGTATATTTGGGAGATCCGGGTCATAATGCCTCCTATAGCATGATGTCTGTTTTGGTCAGATATTTTAAAAACCGACTTGATACTCATCCTGAATCGACTAATTTTCCAACAAGTGATATGATATTATTCATTTTATTAATAATCGTCAAGTAAAAATAAATTACTTTACATATTTTTTACAAAAACCAACACATCGATTTGCTGAAATATGCAAAACGAGCACAATTATATGAAGAAGGGAGTTGTGATTTACGGGAATGCGATTTGTTGATATTGTACATCGTTCGGTTTGACCGAGTGTGCAGCGACGTGTAGAATGATCTGTCGGAACTCTCCGGCACCGGAGGATTTACGTGGAAAAATTTCGCTTTACAACAAAGCGCGAGGGAGACGCAGCAGTAGTTTCCCTGTTCGGCTATCTTGAAAACACTGGCGGCACGGCACTGAAGAATAATTTCGAGTCGATTCTCCAGGAAGGCATACTACGCTACGTCCTGGACTTCAAGGGCATCGAACTGATCTCGTCGCCCGGCGTCGCATCGCTTCTCGATATCGGCAGTCGTGTCATTGATGATTTTGACGGCCGTATTGCGGCATTCGGTCTCGATTCTCACCATTCCGCCGTCCTTGAGATGTCCGGTTTTTTCTTCATGGTGACGCAGGCAGCCGATGAAGGGGAAGCCCTCAGGGCAGTGAGAGAATAAGGCGTGCATCCGCCCTCTTCCGGGGTGCCGTCACGCTCGCGGTTTCTGCTTTTTTTTCTGCTTTTCGGCTGCATTCCGGTATTCATAGGGGGATTGCTCAGCTTCTACGCACTATCCCTGGAAGAAGCGTATCGTCGGGAATCCGCGGCAACCGCTCTCGAAGGTGATCTGAACGCGACGATTCGGCGGATCGATCCGTTGAGCGTCGTGAAAACCAGATTTCAACAGTTTAAGCGTCAGCTTTTTACAAGGCCGATCACTCCTGAACGCATACACCACCTCTACAACGCCGCGCATCGTCGCTGGGGCTTCGCATTCGACATCTATTTCTTCGATGAACGCGGTCGGCTGGCTGTTCCTGGCAGCATTCAGCTGCGCTCACGCGCAATCATGCAGCAGGTCTGGAATGACCTCATAATCACCCCTACCTATCGCTCCGACGATTCAGAACGATTCAAGAACGCCATACAAAATCTTCTCGGCTCCGATTTCCGTTTCAATCGCATGCGCGATCGCCAGGGATGCGTGACAAGCGTCCACTCAAAAGGAGAAGATGCTCTCTTTTTCTGGGATCGCCATTCAGCAAAGGCTTTCGATGGAGTGATCCTGGTCGCCTGGAAGATTCCCACTTATGAGCGCCTTCTGACACATATTTCCAACTCAGAGAACCGGTCGGCTTATACACTTTTTTCACGATTCGACGGACGTGTGAAATATCGCTTCGGAGACGAAATTCCTACCAGTGATGCAATTCACGTCGCATCTGAGTTCGATATGTATAAAACACGCTGGACTTACTCCGATGGCCGCATCTGGACAAGGGCGGTCGCCGGCGGCTCAACGCTGTTGGCTGCAAAATCAGTATCAGGCCTGGATCTTACTCTATGGCAGGCTGTTTCCGCAATCACACTGTTCATTCTCCTGATGCTTATTTTGCGATTCTGGTATCGGTTGATGTTCCGGGGTATCGAATTGACTCTGTCGATTCGATACAAACTGGTTTTTTTGTTCGCCTTTTCAATTCTCATTCCAATGATGGGACTCACATTCCTGGGCTTTCGCACTCTTCGAGACCGTCGAGAGGTTGAAGTCGCGGACGCGCAAAAATCGGCCCGCGACCATTTAAACGAGCTCGATGCAGACTTCGAGGGCGAACTTCGCAATTATTTGCGACTGTTCCGATGGTATCGCGACCATCCTCTGATGCGGACCAATCTTGCCCGTTTGCGTCAATATGCTGACCGCCAATGGGATCACCATAAACTCGGCCGATTCGAAGCGCGCGATATAAATGGACGTATTCTGGAGACGACGGACAGTCGCTCGGTATTCGAGGGTGTATCCGTCATGTTCGAGTCTTTCGCTAAACTCGCGATCGAGCGCCATTTGCAGGATCGACTCCCCCCAATGAAAGAACGCATCCCCAACAAGATCGATCTGATGACACAGATGGTCCTGGAAAGTCCGGAAATTGGCATGGTTTTTGTCCTGGATCGTCCCGATACGGTCCATCTGGTTCAATTCGGAGCGAATAACACGTATTGGTATTGGGATGTCTATCGCGACCCCACGCATCCGGTAGCCTTCATGACCCTGGCACAACCCGTTTCCGATGCAATCTATCTTTTTCTGAAACATCACCTGCGGCGTAAAACCGGATTCGGAAGCGGTGCATTTCGAATGCTGGCACGTAATGACGAATCCGGAGCGTGGTACCCGGGCGACCCGAAGCCAACTGTCGAACTCGAAAGTCTCATGGATCGGGTCCGTATAAGCCGCCAGCCGATCAGCGAGCGCATCAAATGGCGAGACACAGAATGGCTTGCCGTCGCAATTCCGGGGCAAAACCTGCGCGGCCACACGCTAGTCGCACTCTACCCTGAAGAGGAGATCCTCCGGGGTCTTTCATTCATCCGCTCGCTTCTGGTTGTGGGAATGATTATCGCAATCCTGATTTCCGTGCTGACCGGTCTGGTACTTTCCGGAACATTTCTTGCCCCGATCGGAGAATTGTCGATGGGCATAACTGCACTGCGGGAACGCCGCACCGGCTATCGCGTGCCTGTCCTCAGCAGTGACGAACTTGGTGATCTTGCGGTCTTGTTTAACCGGATGATCGAAGATCTGGGTGAAATGGAGCTCGCTCGCGTGGTCCAGGAATCTCTGATTCCCCACGAAATGCCAGTGATTCCGGGATACGAGGTCGACCTCGTCAATCTTACCGCAAGCGATCTCGGCGGAGATTATTGCGATGCAATGCGCATGAAAGACGGCCGTCTGCTCGTTCTGATCGGCGATGTTACGGGGCATGGCGTTTCATCGGCATTATTGATGGCCATGGCAAAGGCAGCTGTATTCCAATTCGCCGAAGAAGGGCGTGAACTCATCGATTTGATGCTGGGCTTGAACAAGCTGATTTTTCGTTTGCTCAAGCGAAAGAAACTGATGACATTCTTTGCGGGAGTGCTTGATCCAACCACTGGCCGCCTCTACTATTCAAACGCCGGCCATCCGTTCCCGTATATTCGTGCATCGAATGGGGAGGTGAGCCAGCTCGACGTCGTTCACGTCCCCATGGGATTTTCTGAAGCGAAGGCCAGATTCAGCGTTCACGAGATGACTCTCAACCCCGGAGATGCTCTTGTAATGTTCACCGACGGCTTTGTAGAAGCCCAGGACGCCAACGGGGTAATGTTTACATACGAGCGACTTGAAACCCTTGTCGGAGACCTTCCTTCACTTTCGGCACGCGGTATTCGTGACCGGCTTGTCGAGGAATTCAAAAAACATCATAAAGAGCCGGAACTGGAGGACGACCTCACTCTCGTCATTCTCAAACGCGTCTGAATCCGACCTTATTCCACCCTTGTCGGGCAAAATCAATGCTGAAAATGTAAAAAAACGGGAGAATAGGCATGAGCCAGCGATATTCATCCCCGTATTCAATTAACAAATGAAGGATAAAATAGCCCAGAATGCACATTAAAATAGCGGTTTCGGTTGGGTAAAAGTTCCATGGTGGTGCCAATTTAAAAGCAAGGAAGATCCAGAAAAAGCAAAACAGGATGAGGTGGAGACCATAAAACAGAGAATAAATTAAACTTTCGGATATTGTTACATAGCTCGGCAAAAGCTTACAGTATCTGATAAATGAGTCTCCGATTTTTTTCAGAAATCTACCAGGTGCTCTTGTAATCAGAAGCAGTCCTATTTTGAGAAAACGAGTATTCAACTCACTCATGGAAAGTCCCGTGCTTTTCCTCAAATCGCTGATAATTGTCCATACGACCGCACGGCCCTGACCGGCCTCGTCCATTTTCTTCCGGGCTTCAAGAATAGGTTTCACGAGCTCCGGGTATTCGGGTTCGACAAGCTCGATAAAATCCGCATATTTATTGGAAAGATTAAATCCGATCGTTGGAGAATACACGAATTTTCCGATCCAGATATAGCGATGAATGCCGACGAGAACCATGGAAAAAACCAGCGAAAGAAGCATGACAGATAAAACCCTTGAAGAGGCTTCGTGGGTGGTGGATAAAGGTCGGTTCCTCGTGGAAAATAGTCGCGAGGCGACCGCTCTCACGATCAGGCTTACTGGAAACACGGCAAACGCGGGTTTCGTAAATAAACCGGCTGAGGAAGCCAGAAACAGACCGATTGCAGATCGCAGGGAATTTTTGCGCTCCAGGGCAAAGAGGAAAAAGAAGAATAGCGTGATTTCCAGGACTGTCAGCGCTTCCGTAAGAAAAAGCCGGCTTACGGGCAATACCTGGGGCCAATAGAATACCGAAGATACAAGAAATGCCTGAATATGTGACCAATGGCGATTTTCATGAAATTCATGAAAGACCAGATAAGAAGAAATGACAAGAAAAATCACCTGAAACCAAACAAAATAAGCCAGGTTTATATCGAACAACATCCAGAGGGCCGCTACGACGGGAAAAAGAGGAAGTCGGATAAAGTTTCCGGGTATTTCACCATTCTGGAGAAAATCCAAGGCCATTTGGTTATACAGGATCGCGTCAGTGTGAAAAATCAAGTCCTGAAATGCGTTGAAAACGAACAGACAAATGGCGGTTCCAGTAAGAAAAACCGCCCACCCGCGTATTGATGAAGAGGATGAAAATAAATGAAAGATCATTTGGTCAGGTCCCGAAACTTCACCAAAGGCTTTCTTAAAAACCGCATTTCTTTCACAGAACACATTTTTATCTTACAAACTGAAATAACCATACCCCAATTGAAAGGTTGGACAAAATAAGAGGGGAAATTTTCAACCGATCTCATAGCTTTTATTCTACTCTTTCTGTAGAAACCTTCAAATGTTGAGAAAACAATTAAGATTGGTCTGTCCCTGCCGCATAGTCTATTGCTCTGTAATTCTCACTCCTGGCTCATCTCACACCGAGTTTCACAAAGCATTTTTGTTTTAATCAGATATTACGTGTTTCCATGTTGCACAGTTTCAGGAAACCGCGATACAATAGAAGGGCCTTAATTCCCCTGTAAGGAATCGACAATGGCTGATAAAGCACCTGCTTCCTCGACTGTTCCCCAGACAATCTGCCCTTCTTGCAAAGCGCCAAACGATATGGGCACACTCATGTGCAAGAAATGTGGCGACATTTTGCCTGCCAAGAAAGGAAAAGGCGCCAAAGGCGGAGAAGAATACGACGCCACTGCGGGAACACTGTCTCCGACATGCATTGCCATTCCCATCGTTGTCATTGTTCTCATTCTCGCCATTCTGTTCTTCATGTTTCGTGGACCAAAAGCCGGCACTTGCGCATCCAACATTGAGAAAATCGGAATTGCAGTGACCAAATATGATCATGTCCACAAAGACAGCAAAATGACGACACTCGATATCGAGGCACTTTTAAAACCAGACAGCAAGGGTAAATCTTTCCTGAAAGAGCGCCCGGTATGCCCTGTCGATTCTACGGCAGTGTATTCGATCAATTCCGAAGGGAAGATCGTCTGCAGCCACAAAGGCAAAAAATAGCCCCTGGCAGCACTTGATCTTTCGACATTCCGTCGATCTTGCAATGCAACCATTTTTCGTGTAAATTTCCGGCGCCCGCGATTTACATCATGGGTAAGCCATTCATCGCATATTCATGGAGGATTGTGATCTCATGACGACCCAGGCAACTACGTTTGAATTCAAGACAGAAGCGAAAGAACTGCTTGATTTAATGATCCACTCGGTCTACTCGCACAAGGAAATATTCCTGCGTGAGCTGATTTCCAATGCGTCCGATGCTATCGACAAATTACGCTTCGAAGCACTCACCCGTGATGACCTGCGTCGTTTTACGACTGATCCGCATATCCGGCTTGAGACAGACGTTAAAGAACGCACGCTGACTATTTCCGACAATGGAATAGGTATGAATCGCGATGAGATCATTCAATATATCGGAACCATCGCAAAGTCCGGAACCAAAGATTTCGGAAAACTACTGAAAGAGGCGAAGGGCAAGGAATTCACCCCCGAGCTGATCGGCCAATTCGGCGTCGGTTTCTATTCCAGCTTCATGGTCGCTGACAAAGTGACTTTGATTTCAAGACGCGCGGGTGATGACAAGGCCTCAAAGTGGGAATCAAGCGGTGACGGCACCTATTCCGTTTCCGATGCTGACCGTTTCGAGCCCGGCACGACCGTTACCCTGCATCTGAAACCAATCGATAAAGATGAAAAAGACCAGGAAGGTGCAGAAGACGTTCAGGATTTCACGACCGAATGGACGATCCGTGAAATCGTGCGCAAATACAGCGATTTTGTACAGTATCCGATTCGCATGAAGACTGAGCGCAAGGAAATCGAGCGCGACGAAAAGGGCAAGCCAAAGGAAGGCGCTGTCGAAAAAACGGTTGTCGAAGATCAGACATTGAACTCGATGAAAGCAATCTGGGTCCGCCCGGAAAAAGACGTTACCGAGTCGGAATATAAGGAGTTCTACAAACACATCAGTCATGACTGGAATGATCCCATGAAGTGGATCACCTACCGGGCGGAGAGCGCAACCAACGAGTTCAAATCTCTGCTCTATCTGCCGGGCAAAGCCGGTCATGAGCTTTTCATGAATGAAGCACAGCGCGGAATCCACTTGTACATCAAGCGTGTTTTCATCATGAGTGATTGCAAAGATCTGATTCCGGAATATCTGCGCTTTGTAAAAGGTGTTGTTGACTCCGAAGATCTGTCGCTGAATATTTCCCGCGAAATTCTGCAACAGAATCGACAGATCCAGAATATTCGAAAGGCCGTCACTCGCAAAGTTCTCGATACATTGAAGGGAATTCGCCAGGATGATCGTGAAAAATTCGCGGGCTTCTGGAAAGAGTTTGGCCGCATAGTAAAAGAAGGCCTGTTCAAAGAACCAGCCGATCGTGAAAAGCTGTTTGAAGTCTGTGTTTTCCCGTCTACCGCATCGACAACCGAGATGACCACCCTCGATGAATATATCAGCCGCATGAAGCCTGATCAGAAACAAATCTACTATATGACAGGTGAATCACGACAGGCAATAGAAGCCTCACCTCATCTGGAAGCATTTCGCGACAAGGGCTACGAAGTGCTGTTACTGTCCGATCCCATTGACGAAATCTGGATACAGTTCGTATACGATTTCGAGGAAAAGGGCATGCAGTCAGCGGCGAAGGGCGTCGCTGATCTTGGGACGGAAGAGGAACGCAAGAAAGCCGAAGAAGATCGAAAATCCAAGGAAACGACATATAAAACGATGCTCGAATGTCTTAAAGCCAAGCTGACCGAGCACGTAAAAGATGTTCGCCTGTCGAGTCGTCTTACATCATCGGTTTCCTGTCTGGTCGGCGACGTGCAGGACATGAGTCCGCAAATGGAGCAGTTGCTGAAAGCCACGGGCAAAGATGTTCCGAAGGTGAAACGTATTCTCGAGCTGAATCCGAAGCACCCTTTACTGGATAAACTCCAGGGTATATTCGACAAAAACAAAGACGACGAACGCCTCTCGGAATATGCCGGCCTTCTATTCGGCCAGGCAATACTCGCAGAGGGAGGCAAACTTCCTGATCCGGCGACCTTCAACAAAAAGCTGATTGAACTGATGGTAAACGCCCTGTAATTGTCGGGTAGTTATAACCATCACGAAAATTGGTGATGTCCTGACTTAACCAAGGACTCAAAGTTAGGCAAACCGGGCATATTGTCCGCAGATGCCGCAGATCGACGCAGATAAAAGACGATGGTGGTTTAATCTGCGCTCATCTGCGGCATCTGTGGATAAAAAACCCTGTGGTTTACATCTTTTTATTCCTTTTAGTTAAAATGGGACACTACTCAGAATGCCACTACCCGAAATTGTAGGTGTCTTGTTTATCAACCGATCAGACGTGCCATAAAAGCGAGAATCAGCAAAAGGCTGAATAGAAAGAGAAGCGCTTCGAGCAGATCGCGTCCGGTTGTCTGGTCGGTGGGAAGCCCCAGTCGGCGTTTCCAGGCGTTGAGGCGACGGCGGTCCTCATCACCCAACTCGTCCCGCCCTGCCCTGTGTTCCCAGTGGTGAAGCAATTCATGCGCAAGCGTCCTGGAGATTTCCCGCCGGATCTTTCGTTCTGAACGGCCGCGAAACACGCGACGGAATGACCCGTAGTATAATGTGACTGTCGAACCCATGTGCCGGTTGTTCGTATGGTAGTGACCAAGAATATAGACTCCGGTGAGACTCCCCGATTGTCGCAACGCCCGCGGAATAACGAAAAAACCGGCAACACCACGTTTGTATCTGTCCGGGATCCGGCGAAGCTCGCGATCTGTAATTTCCTCAAATCGCTTCAGCGATATCATGACCGAAGGCCATTTCCGCCTTTGCTTTTACCATTCCTGTCATCTACACCGCCATCATCGTCACTATCAGCCCGAATGCGCCCCTGCAAAAAAACTCTTTTGAACGCATCGACGATATCAGGATCAAAATGCGTTCCACGGCATCTTTCCAATTCGGCAAGCGCTATGGCGGCTGGCTTTCCACGACAATTTTCATGATAAGGCCGATTCGATGTTATTGCATCGAAAGTGTCAGCTACAGCTATAATGCGGCCGGCCTGTGAAATGGCCTCGCCGCGCAGTCCTTCCGGATAACCGGTGCCATCGAATTTCTCGTGATGATCAACCATTCCCGGAATAAACCTGACCAGATTCTTCACACGGCTCATGATATCCGCGCCAATAGCCGGATGCAGCTTTATTTGGCCGTATTCCTCATTCGTCAGCTTGTCAGGTTTGCGGAGAATGGATTCATTGACGCCCAGTTTCCCGATATCATGTAACAACGCGGATATTTGTATTCGTTCAAGTTTTTCACCGATCAACCCCATTTCCTCGGCCGTGGCAATCGAGAATTCGGTCACGCGCCGGGAATGTCCGTGTGTGTATGGATCTTTGGCGTCAATCGCCGCCGATAAAGCCTCGACTGTATTGAAGAACAGTTCGCGTGTCTCGCGGTATAGGCGCGCGTTTTCCCAGACGGAGCCCATCTGATGCGCAATCGCAGACAACAGTTTTTCATCCTTGGAGGAAAAATCGCTTCCGTCGCACTTATCAGAAACTGTCAGCACGCCAAGTATACCCCGCTTGCTTGCCATTGGAGAAAGCAGCAATGCCCGCTCCGACTGTTTACCCGGAACATAATCGGGAGCGGACGAAAGATCGTTTACTATCATCGGCCGATTTAGCTCAATGACACGCCATGCAAGCCCTTGCCCCCGTGAAAAACGCAGCTTGCCAATGTCTTCCGGGACAATTCCAAGTCCAGCGGTCAATATGAGTCCGTCTTTTTCGTCATTAAGCATCAGCAGCGAAATACGTTTAACCCCTAACGCCTCAGCTATCTGTCGAATAGCTTCGCGTTGCAGTTCTTCAAACCTCAACGTGCCGGAAAAAGCACTCGACAAATCATACAGAAGAGTTATTTCCTCATATAAACTGGACAACTCCTGGGTCATGTCAGAAATTTCATGCTCATAGGCAAAAAGATGGCCAAGAGCGACGGCGATCAGAGATAGCTCCGTGGCTGTTTCCACGGGAGAAACGGCTGCTGCGCTTTTTTTAAGTGCAACCTCTTTTGCATTAATTTCAGACCGCTGTCCGGCAGAAAAGCCACTCTCGATGCCGGATAATGAAACCACGCGGCTCAAAAATGCGGTTTCACCTTCCGGAAGGCGCACTGGAATCGACCCGACGACAGGTTGGGCAGTCACGCGCAACTCCGCGGCCGCGCCGGATGCTTCCCTCATGAACGATTTTACCCGATCGGCGGCCAGCAGACGTTCGAGGGATATCCGCATATCTCGTCAGGCGCCAGCGATAGTCAAACCAAGATGTGTCTGCACAGTCTGCAGGAGCTGTCGCGGGCTGAATGGTTTTGTTATATATTCAGTGGCCCCCGCATCAAGGCCCATCTTCTTATCTATCTCCTGGCCGCGTGCGGTCAACAGCAGAATCGGAATTTTGGAAAACTCTGCTTCGGCCCGCAAGGCGCGACACACTTCAAACCCGTTCATTTTCGGCATCATCACGTCGAGCAAAATTATATCAGGCCTTTCACGGCGAGCTGTGTCAAGGGCTTCCGCGCCATCTGTTGCGGTAACGACGTTGAATCCGGCATTGGCGAGTTTGTCCTTTACGACGCGCAGGATGTGTGGTTCATCATCGGCGGCAAGTACTTTTTTAGGATCCATGGGGGGCTCCTCCATATGTTCGGTCAAGAACATCGTGAACGGTTTTCAACAGGTCGGCGCCGCGATATGGTTTCGACAGGTATGCGGCAAGAGAAAGCGTTCTGATTCGCTCATCGTCGGCGAGCACCGACAGAACGATGATTGGAATCTTGCTGGTGGCTGGAACGGCACGCAAACGCTCGATCACTTCGAACCCGTCCATTTCGGGCATCAGCATGTCGAGAATTATGAGATCCGGGGTGTGATCACGAAGATATATGAATGCTTCTTCGCCGGAGGGACGGGAATCGACGCGATGCCCGTCGCGGGTCAGTCTGTCGCGAACCGCGCGAGCAATGTTTGCTTCATCTTCTATTACCAGAATGTCTGCCATAACCTTTTTAAGGTAGCATACCGTGCGACTTGCTCGCAATGCCATTTCCGATAGTTTTATGCTGAGGCGAAAGAAAGCAGCACTGGCGGGCTCTTTCCAAATGATTCAAAACTATACGTCGAAAAATAAATCTCGTTGAGCCATGATCAGACGTCTGTTAGAATGCGATGCATGAGTGAATTTCCCCCGATGCGTGATAATAAGCCTGAGCGAACTGCCAATTCAGGCATCGACACATGCGGCGCGTCCATAAATCAGGCACCGTCCGAAGCAGAATCTTCTCCATTACCTCCGAGCTTTTTACGTTATTTCGGCTGGGCTCTCTATCCGATCGGAGGCCTGGCATTGCTGACATCCGTTCTTTGGGAGTCCCTTTCCATGAAACTCGGCATGGGCATTCTCATGATCGCGATTCTTTTTATTTCCGTCGATCAGAACACAAAACTCTCATCGAGACCCTGGAAGACTAATCGCGAAATATTCGGTGTCATGTTTTACATCATCGCGTTTACGGTATTGACGCTAGCAAAACTCACCTTTGCATTGCCGCTTGCCGTGATCGGTTTTGCACTGACCGGACTTGACCCAATTCGCCGAGCTGTTGATAGCGTAAAGGAAGGAATGTTTTCTCTGAACGGGGAGCGGTGGGTCGATTTCTTCGGTTTTATGATCATGCTTATTGGCGGACTAATTTTACTTGGTTCACTGCTGGGTTTTGTAAACGTCGCCGTCATCGACGGGCATACGTTTGCCGTTGGAGCATCCCCAAAAACGGACTCCGCCTTGTCAGCAACCGGAATCGCGCTCGGCAGTTTCATGCTCGCCCTGGGCTACGGAATACGCCGTCGCGCCCTGTGGGCCGGCGTTCTGGGTATGTGTTTCACTTTCTGGGCTTTTATGGAGAGCCTCAACAAAGCATTCATTGAGTCCGGAGGCGATCTCACACGTTGTCCGGAGACATTGCTGAAGCATTCATTTTCCATTATGATCGCGTGGGGCTTTTTCTTCGGCTTCTACAGCGTATTTTCTCCTCTCGTCTCCTCGCGGGTCAAAAAAGTCAGCGATGTGCTCGAAGGAAAACTGCGCGAGGCTGATACGGCTTTAACCGATACACGTCGACAGCTCGATCACGCTGAGGATTGCAGAGAACGCACGGAACGCCATCTCGACGAAGAGCGCATCAAGTTTCACGCTCTCTATGAGGCGATAAACGAGGGAATTATCCTTTTCGATTTAGAAGACACCATCTTGTATATGAATCCGGCTTACTGCACCTTTTATGGTATCACACGCGAAGAATGGATCGGCCAAAAATGGCCACCGATTTTCGAGCGTCCCGGCATCGAATGCCTGCATTCACACCGCGTCAATGCCAGCGCGCCTGAACTGTTCCGGGAGGAAGTATCCAAACGCATCACTGAAGGCGAAATCATCATTCGCGACGAGAAGGGAAGTACCCGGCGCCGCGTCGCCTTTTATACAAAGGTCATTACCGACGCAAAGGAAGAGTTTCTGGCATTCATGGGCCTGTCGCGAGATGTCACGCTCGAACGCGAGATCGATCGGATGAAGACTGAGTTCGTCTCGAACGTCAGTCATGAGTTACGAACACCCCTTACCTCGATTCGCGCTTACACCGAAATGCTTCTTGATGGCGAGGCGGACAATCCAAAAACACGTGACGAATATCTGCAGATCATTCTCGATGAATCCGAACGTCTCACCAATCTGATCAACGACGTACTGGATCTGGCTAAAATGGAAGCCGGAAAAAAGGTTTATAAATTCACCAGAAACGATCCGGCTAAGATTGTTCGCAAAGTCGCCGCAGTATGTGCATCGGCTGCCGAGTCAAAACAACTCTCCTTAACCATCGATCTGCCCGCTGAATCGCTTGAAGCATTATGTGACCAGGAGCTCATTCATCAGGCGATCCTGAATGTGACGAACAATGCGATTAAATATACTCCGGCAGGCGGCTCCATCATCATGCGTCTACGCTGGGAAAATGCCGCTCCGCTTGGAGAAGCCTATGTAATTTTCGTATCCGATACCGGCCAGGGTATATCATCAGAGGATCAAAAAAAGCTGTTTGACAAATTCTTTCGCGTCGAAAACACCCTGAATCAGAACATAAGCGGAACAGGGCTGGGACTTGCCATCGTCAAACAAATTGTCGCGGTTCACCAGGGTGAAGTCGGCGTCGAATCTGAACCTGGGAAGGGTTCGACATTCACGCTCCGATTTCCCCGTGAATTTTCACAGACGATCTGATGCCTCTGAATGGGAGTCGCGAAAAAAATCCGCAAGGGCAAACGCATAAAAACTCAGAAATGGTCTATGGCACGGCTCTCGACACAACGAAGTGCCCGCAAGGGCGAAATTATGATATGGCGACCGCCGGGCACGTGGAAGCGCAAAGCGGCGCGCGACGGGCGCGTCCACAGACTTTTACTGGGTTTGGCTGGGAGAAATCCAGCGAAGTTGACGCTTTTTTTTTTCCGTGATAGATTTATCATTCCATGAATAAACAAACTGTTGAAACATCTGGCTTCTTAAAAAAGCCTAAATATGAATCTCCAACATTAGTCCCTTTGGGTAATCTGGCCAAAGGAACCGGGAACTGTACAACAGGCAGTGGAGATTCCGTCAGTTGCTTTCTCGGCCACTGGGCACAAAGCTGTGGGAACGGTAACGTAGCCAATTCACCAAATTGTGCTGTCGGAGCTGGTGTGGTTGTTTTCTAAATACCTTTTTGGTTGCCTTTCAGAGTCACGGATTTTCGTAACGTGAAATTGCGCTTTCCACGATAAGCCCTTAATTTACTTGCTATCGTGTAATTCGATGAAGGGACAATCTGCAATCACCTGTATCAACCATTGGTAATCATGATGTTGACGCGTTTTTTATTCCGTGATAGAGTTCCTTTATTATGAAAAAATCGTCTGCCAAAGTGCCTGAATCCCCCCCAAAAATCTAAGTATGAAACTCCTACCATAGTCCCGTTGGGTAATCTTGCGAAAGGTTCCGGAAACTGCTCCAATGGAAGTGGAGATGCTGTTCATTGCTGGTCCGGTCACTGGGCAGGAACCTGTAATGTTGGCAATATTGCCTCACCGACTTGCTCTGTCGGAAATGGGATACATTAGAGTATCGTAGCATAATCCGCACTGGAAATGATCCATGAATTACTTAGCTAAGCCAATTGCCAATCCTGTTGTCGTCCTCCGGGAAGAGTTCGATGACTGGGCTGTTTTATTTAATCCCGATACTGCCGACGCCGTCGGGATCAACCCTGTAGGTGTAACAGTCTGGAAACAAATGGACGGAACGAGAAGCATCGAAGACATTGTTTCCGTGGTCCAGAGCAACTTCGAAGATGTTCCGGAAGCTGTCCATGAAGAGATTGTGGCATTCGTCCAGATGTTGGAAAAAAATGGATTTGTAGGACTTGCACTGAAAAGCAACATCTGATGCGTGAGCAACGCAGTATCGATACAAAACCGGTTACGTCAAGACTGATGCGAACTCCTCGCTCCATAGACATCGAAATCACCGCACGCTGCAATCTGAGATGCCGCTACTGCTATTTCTTCAATAACCCGGCAATGGAATACCGGGACCTGCCGGCAAACGAATGGCTCGACTTATTCGATGAACTTGGCTCTCTTGGAGTAATGCAAGTCACTTTGGCAGGCGGAGAACCATTTATTCGCACCGATCTGACTGAAATCCTCGAAAGTATAGTCCGTAACCGGATGCGTTTTTCTTTGCTCTCCAATGGCGCGTTAATCGACGACAGAATAGCTTCATTCATAGCTGGTACAGGCCGTTGCGATTATGTTCAGATTTCCGTGGATGGTTCCAGTTCGAAGATACACGACTCCTGTCGTGGAGAAGGCTCTTTTGATGGTGCTATTCGCGGAATCAGGACTCTGCAACGCAATCGCGTGAATGTAGCCGTGCGTGTTACCTTACATCGCAACAACGTATGTGATCTTGAAAACATTACAAAGTTTCTTCTGAATGATCTTGGTCTGGCCAGCTTTAGTACCAACTCAGCGGGTTACATGGGTGCATGCCGCCTGAACTCCGCGGATTTGCTGTTAAACACACAGGACCGCCAGACAGCTATGACGACATTGCTGTCTCTCAATGAAATATTTCAAGGGCGCATATCGGCAAATGCCGGTCCTTTGGCCGAAGGTCGCATGTGGCGCAGGATGGAAGATGCAAGGTCGCAAGGAGCGCCTTCATTTTCCAATGGAGGACGTCTCACGGGCTGCGGTTGTACAAGCAGTAAGCTGGCTGTACGATCCGACGGAGTCATAGTTCCCTGCAATATGTTGGCCCATATCGAATTGGGGCGAATCAACCAGAATTGCATCTCTGAGATTTGGCAGCATAACCATGATCTGAATAGACTTCGCAACCGACACACAATTTCCTTGTCAGATTTTTCATTTTGCGACGGCTGCTCGTATATTTCGTATTGCACGGGCAATTGTCCAGGTTTGGCATACTCTATTATGGGAAACGCATACCATCCAAGTCCTGATGCATGTTTTCGACGTTTTATAGAGGCGAATGGCACGATCCCATGAGTATTAGAAGCATAGACAACAGCGAAAAAAGTAAGCAAACGAAAACGCCTGCAATCAACACCCTGTATTTTTATTTGACTGAGGGATGCAATCTCGCATGCCGCCACTGCTGGCTTGCGCCAAAACGTGATACGACCGAACACAGTTCCCCAACCCTGCCGGTTGATTTGTTCGAACTGGCCATAAGCGAAGCCAAGCCGCTTGGCCTTAGCAGCATCAAGCTTACCGGCGGTGAACCATTGTTGCATCCGGAGTTTTCACGCTTGATCGAGATTGCTCGGCGTGAACAGTTAAGTTTGATGATTGAAACGAACGGCCTCCTGTGTTCGCCGGAGATTGCCGCCGAGATCGCGAAATCCGCGAACCGATTCGTATCCGTGAGCATTGATGGAGCGGATGCGGCGACTCACGAATGGGTGCGCGGTGTTCCCGGGTCCTTCGATTCTGCCCGACAGGCGGTAATAAACCTTGTCGCAGCCGGTATCCGACCCCAGATTATTTTTACGGTGTTACGCGCCAATTTCCGCCAGATAGATGAGATGATTCCTTTTGCCGAATCTTTGGGAGCTACCTCGCTTAAGTTCAATATCGTACAGCCCACAGCGCGAGGAGAAAAACTGCATGAAACCGGAGAGACTCTGGACATCGCCGAACTAATCAGATTGGGACGGCATGTTGAACTGAGTCTTGCTCCCAAGACCAAACTGCGACTTTTTTTCGATCAACCACATGCTTTCAGAACACTAAGTCGCATATCCAATGGCGACGGAAACAATGCATGCGGGATATTCGGCATCATGGGCGTGCTTTCCAGCGGACAATATGCTCTATGTGGTATCGGTGCACAGATTCCAGAGCTGGTCTTCGGCGCCATAGGAAAGACCACTCTGAAAGAAATCTGGAAGAATCATCCCATTCTTAATGCGATCAGAGAAGGTTTGCCGGATCGACTGGATGGAATTTGCGGCCGATGCCTGATGAAACAGCGCTGTCTCGGCTCATGCATAGCTCAAAATTATTACAGCACAAGCAGTCTGTGGGCACCATACTGGTTTTGCAGGCAAGCCGAAGAAGCGGGCCTCTTTCCAGCATCACGCCGAATCTGAGCTTTGATCATGTTCTTCGCCGTTTATATCGGTCCAAGTATGAACCCAACCTTGTGGGAATCAGAACTGATAGAGGTTGAGCCTTACGGGAACAGTCCGCTGCAGGTGGGAGACGTGGTTTTTTTTCAGCACCCGGAGAGTGGAAAACTGATTGTTCATCGAATTATTCGGATTTCCCGACTGGGCATTTCAACGCGCGGTGACAATAACGGACAGAAAGACTCCTTTCTTCTGCAGCCGGCAAACATCAAAGGTCACGTGGTAGCCGCCTGGCGTGGTCAAAGACGACGAATAATCACGGGTGGTAATCAAGGCCGACTGGCGCGTCGCTGGATTCGTTTGCAATGGGCTTTTGTTCGTCGCATGTCTTCTCTCATAAGGCCGTTTTACAACATCATTTCCAGCCAAACCCCTATTGTCAGGTTGTTATCTGCTTCATTTCAACCGAAGGTCGTTGTGTTTCACACCAATAACAGCGATCAGTACCGGGTCATGCTTGGCCGCCAGGTGATAGGACGATACGATAACCAAAAGGATCAATGGCATATACAGCGACCTTTTCGCGTGCTTGTCGATGAGCGCATGCTCCCCAGAAAACAAACGAATTATCATGTCGAACCGATTTTTCGGGTAACGCCAAATTGAATCGCACGTCATCGCACGAATCAAAGTATCTTCTCGCCCTGGCTGATGGAAGCCGCTGGCTAGTCAGTTCCGGAGACGAAAGAAGTCTGTCTGTCTTATCGAAACTTAGCAATGCAATGCAGCTCCTCGTCGTGAATTCTCCTGGATCGCCTTGTCCGATTGCCACTGCTACTGACGGGAACAGGGTGTTAATACCTCATTGTACCGGTATTTTTCGCAGTCTTCTCCTGGTGGACGAAGATCATCCTGATGCGGTCCCAATAACATCCAGGGTTCCATTGCCGTCGATAAACGATGGTTCAATAATATTGGGATTGCATCCATGCTATTTCCAGGACGCATCTTTTACCCTGCTCGTAAGAGTGTCGCTCATTTTCGCACGTGACGCGCAAACTCGCGGAGGAGTCTTGATACACGGAGCCCTAGCTGAGCGGAACGGCATCGGCGTCATTCTGGCCGCACCCGGTGGAACCGGAAAAACTACGGCAAGTGAGAGACTTCCAGCTCCGTGGCGCTCCCTTTGTGACGATACCACACTGGTAGTAAGAGATACTCAGGGAAGCTACCATGCACACCCGTGGCCCACATGGAGTCGTTTCTTCGATGACGGACCTGGCGGCACATGGAACGTGGAGAAAGCTGTGCCTCTTAGGAGTATTTTTTTTCTCGTACGCGCTCCCGAAGACCGAGCGGAGCGAATAGGATCCGGACAAGCTGTCAGCCTCCTGGCAGAATGCGCCAAACAAGCCTCGCGACTCATGACGGTAAATATCAGCGAGGAGGAAAACCGCGCGCAAAATCTGGAACGATTCAATAATATTTGCACGCTGCTTCAAGATATCCCCGCACACATTCTTCACATAAGTCTGAACGGCTCTTTCTGGAATGAAATCGACCGGGCACTCGAATTTTTGTGAATGGTATAATTGAATTTCCTTATGTCAGATCGGGCTGAAAACCTGAAGAAAAGAGTACAAGGCACTCTGCAGCTGGGACGTGCCTTGCATTTCGTCTGGAAAAGCTCAAAGGGCTTGTCTATAGTTAACGGACTTCTAGTCGCCCTGCAAGGACTGCTTCCTATACTTCCGTTGTATCTCATGAAGCTCCTGGTCGAAGCATTAACAGGGACCTATGCGGCGCCAGATATCCGACAGGTTCTCTTTCTTGTTTCCATGATCGGTGCCGTGACGCTCTTTTCCGCCACCATCCGCTCTATTAGCGGACTGGTCAGCGAGGAGCAGGCCGCCATCATCACAGATCACATGAATGACGTCATCCACGCCAAATCCATTGAAGTAGACCTTGAGTATTATGAAAGTTCCCAATACTATGACACACTTCATCGCGCTCAGCGCGAGGCGCCATTCCGTCCCACCAAAATAGTAAATGGTCTGGTCCAACTTGGAATTAACGGAGTTTCCATACTGGCAGTCACCGGTCTGCTTTTTTCCTTTCACTGGTCTATCGCCATAGTCATTTTGGCTTCAGTTATTCCGGGTATAGCGGTGAGATTACTATACGCCGACAATATGTACCAATGGCAGCGCAAACGCACTTCCAATGAAAGGTATGCGGATTTTTTCAACTGGATACTCACCGGAAACACTCATGCCAAAGAAGTCCGGCTGTTTGATCTCGGTCCCCTGTTCATGGCCCGCTTCCGGGACCTTCGCGGAAATCTTCGGCGAGAAAAACTCGACATGGCTATCAAGCGCTCAATAGCGGAGTTGGTTGCTCAGACCAGCGCAACGGTGGCGATCTACGGTTCCTGCGCTTTTGTCGCTTACAGGACTTTGCAGGGCACAAATACGCTGGGAGATATGATCATGTATTATCAGGCGTTTCAACGCCTGCAGGGATTTCTTCAGGGCATGCTCGGAACTCTGGCCGGTCTGTATGAAGACAACCTGTTTATTTCAAATCTATATGAATTTCTTGATATACAACCACAAATCACAGAACCAGCGTGCGACCGACCCATTCCGCAACCAGTGCAAACCGGCATAGCACTTAATCATGTTTCTTTTAAGTATTCGCCGGGCACCAAAACAATTCTTGATGATATTTCTCTTACCATTCGATCCGGAGAGGTAGTAGCTTTCGTTGGTGAGAACGGATCGGGCAAGACAACTTTGATAAAGTTGCTGTGCCGATTATATGATCCTGCGAGTGGCAATATCACTCTCGACGGAACTGATCTTCGTGAGTTCAGGACAAAAACGCTCAGACGCGCGATGACTGTGATTTTCCAGGATTATGCACATTACGAATTAACGGCTCGGGAAAATATCTGGGTCGGCAACTCCATTCTTCCTCCCGATCATGAAAGCATTTTTGATGCTGCCCGCCGTTCCGGGGCTGACGAAGTGATCACCGCTTTGCCTCGTGGTTACGATACGGTTCTGGGAAACAGGTTCGAAAATGGTCAGGAGCTGAGTATAGGCGAGTGGCAAAAAGTCGCGCTGGCCCGGGCTTTTACGCGCGATGCACAGATCATCGTCCTTGACGAGCCAACCAGTTCCATGGACACAAAGGCGGAATACGAGGTTTTTCGGAATTTCCGCCGCCTGACTGAGGGCCGTACCGCCATTATCATCAGCCATCGTTTTTCCACGGTAAGAATGGCTGACCGCATATATGTGCTTAAGTCTGGAAAGATCATTGAGGGAGGTACCCATGACGAACTTATGGCGCTAGGAGGAGACTATGCCCGGGCGTTCGAAATCCAGGCACATCAATACCGGTGAACTCCGGATAAACGAAACTGATCGAACAGCCATCTGTATGGCTGACGAATTGCTCCTGGGCTGCCTGAGCATGGCTCCAGATGCCTCGAATCAGAAGGATAATGTAAGTCTCGATGGGCTGACAAGTTCCGATTGGGAGGAATGTCTTCGACATGCGGCAATGCATGGGTTATTGCCATTGGTTTACCATCGTTTAAAGTCATTGAATCCGGACATTTCAATATCCGGGCAAACGATTAACGACCTGAGGCAAAGTTATCTGGCGACTGCCGCAAGGAACATGGCGTTGTACAATAAACTCGGCAAAATACTGAGCTTGTTCAGTAACAGACATATTCCGGTGATAGCGCTCAAGGGAGCGCATCTGGCGGAGCTGGTATATTGCGACATCGGTCTTCGATCAATGAACGACATAGATCTTCTCGTACATAAGGAAGATCTGGTCAGGGCGGAGGAAACATTATTCGATCTGGGTTATGCACCGATAGAATTTCAGAGAAAAGTCTCTACGGACAATTATCACTTCACATATGCTTTACCGAACAAAGAATTATGCGTAGAGATTCATTGGACACTCCTGCCGCCATTGTTTCACTTCAATCTGACTATGTCCGAACAATGGAAAAGAGCTCAGCCCGCCTTAATTGCGGGATATCCCGCGTCTATTCTATGTCCGGAAGATCTGCTGGTTTATCTTTGCCTGCACACATGCAAAGACAGCTTTATTCACGGACTCAGGTCATTATTCGATATTTGCATAACTATCGATCATTACAAAGAAGCAATCGACTGGGACATGGTGGTTTTCCATACTTGCCATGGAAAGATGGGTAAATGCGTATACCTCGTGTTATTTCTGGCAAGGGAATTATTGGGAGCATCGGTTCCTGATACAGCTCTTTATGCTGTCAAACCAGAAAATTTCGACGAATATTATATTCCTTCAGCTATCAGACAAATCTTTGGTGTTCAACATTATAAGTCTGATGTTTTATCTTCCCATCCAAATATCGCCCGGCTTTGGAATTCCGGAGGAGTTATGAACAAAGCCGCCCTTATTCTGGCCAGAATCTTCCCTTCGTCTGAATCTATGGCGCGCATGTATCCGGCAGGTTCTGATTCCAAACGGATCTATTTATACTACCCATTGAGAATTATCGATCTCATTTTGCGGCACACTCATAAAATGTTGCGATTGTTACGCGGCAACAAGGAATTACTCGTGGCGGCAAAACAAAAGAACGAGGGTATATCTCTCAAGAATTGGCTGATGTCTCCCTGATTCTGTTATCAATACACCTTTACAAGACGACTGCCGGGAAAATAGTGAGAGAGAATGCGCGGGAACGATACTCCGCTCCCTGCCATCGCCTGAGCGCCGGTCTGACACATGCCTACGCCGTGTCCCCAGCCTGCGCCGGTGAATTCCCCGCCTGTTATGAAGCCATCCGCGTCGCGTTTCCAGGAGACGATGAAGCAGGCACTTCGCAAACCGCCGAACAGTTTGCGAATCGGAAGTTCCTTCATCACGGAACGGGTTCCATTTTCTCCGACCAGTGTGACCCGATACAAACGTCCGGAAACTCCACGGGCAAAATCTTTAACATCCTTTATGCGACCGATCTTACATGCCTCGACGACCTTGGTCCAGTCGCCACCGGCCAACGTTTTTTTCCAGCGAAATTTTTCCGCCCCTTCAACCGTCACTGAAGCGCACCAACATGGTGGCGGGTTGAGTATGTATTTTGCCACATCACTTTCGGTAGAAAGATCAAGCGTTGATGGCGATTGAGTATCCCAGATACCGCCAAGAATCGGATCTGGCGGAGTAGTCCATACGAGATGACTTGCTTCGCTGTGCCCACCACAGTTGGCTGCGTATACGGCATCGACAATTCCGCCATCCGGGCCGTGCAAAAGGTATCCGCGAGTCGGGGCGATTGCGCGCGCCATGGCTTTAGACTCGGCGGACTCTCCCGAATAGACCTGACAATGCTGTTCTGAACAGAAATCGAAGTTTTCACCGATATGATGCATTCCCATCTTGCCAAGTATCTCGCCGCGTGCCGCCGTAGCCTGTGCCTGAAGTGCACCTATTGCCGCTTTGGACGATATTTCAGCCGGAACGACTCCCGCCAGAATGGTTTCGAGATCGGTCGCAAGCACTACATCCAGCGCATCCTGAGCCCCCCACGCGACGGTCATCGGTCCACGAAAAACACGATCAGCCCATCCATGCCATGAAAACCCCTTTGCATACTCCACTTTCCGAAGGGTCGCCGTTTCGATTGGCGTCAGGGTCAGAACTCCCTCTCCGCGGGCTACTGACCGACGATCTATCTTAAGTTCGATCACACCTCGCGCAGGCGAGACCACTTCTTCAAGAATCCAGCTGGAACTGCCGACTTTTGCAAGCTCATCAACCAGAGCCTGCGCCGGATCACGGCCATCGAAAACACCAACGCCGATCATAGCAACGCGTCCGTCCCAGCTCACAGTCCTGCCATCGGCAGCGTAAGATATCCTGCCGATAGGGAAAGTATGAACCGGTCTCCCGGTCGCGCGCCACTTCGCCAGCGTCTCTTCAAGCTTCCCGGGCTCACGCAATGCTACCGACTCAACCATGACGTGGAATTTTTTGACCGCCGGACTGCGTAACACCCCATGAATCGAGCAAATGTCGCGCTTTCCTATGGAGCCCTTCTTTCCGGCAAAGCTCCAGGAACCACCTGCGGGCATAACAAGCGCAGCATCATGCGGATATTCAGCTACTTTCACGCGAACCTGCGGGGTCACCGCAAAAGCCGAAACAGTAATAAGTGCAGACAAAACTGCAACCAGGGCAAATAAGACGGGATTTCGCGGCTCAATAAATGTTTTGATTGAATATCTCATGGCTATTTGTCGTTTTTCTCGATTTTCTGATCTTTCTCGTCGACGGCATTTATCAGACCTTTGTCGTCCTCTTTCGATTTCAACTCAAAGCCGGCCTCGAGATATTTTTTTACATTCAATATGAAGAATCTTCCTTCCTGCTTTTCCACTTCGAGAAAAAATGGGCATTGCAGACAGTTCTTGAATTTACTCGCGAAGGTACCCTGAACGAATCCACCGCACAAGGTTCCTGCGACGACCCAGCAAAATCGTCCAGCCGCGCATCCTTTATTGGCCCCTGCAAATTCATTCGTAGTCGAGGCAGGGCAGGTTCCCAACTCTTTTTCGTTGACTCCACCCGGCTCGCGACCGCATTTTTTGACTTCCCAGCAATTCAAGCGTTTCTCAGCCATATATCACTTCCATTCCCTGATATCCTTAAATATCTAATTTAATAATGTTTTTCCGCCATATTGATACTAATAAAAGACCGATTACTCCTCCCCACGATTACCAA
Organism: Candidatus Rifleibacteriota bacterium; assembly: GCA_015233155.1. Classification (GTDB taxonomy): domain Bacteria; phylum Muiribacteriota; class Ozemobacteria; order Ozemobacterales; family Ozemobacteraceae; genus JADFYG01. The sequence continues at coordinate 26,640 of JADFYG010000003.1, read as the reverse complement.
AGAAGCCCAAATATTCACGGACGCACCAGGCGGGATTCCTAACATTCGTTCGGAATGACAAACTATCCTGTCATTTCGAACGAAGGGAGAAATCTGAACTAACCGGTCAGCATCTGTTAATCATGCTCCTCCCCGATGGCTTTGTAGAGAAAACCTCCGGCCTCGGCTATGGCATGCCGCGCATCAATCGCCGCCATTCCACGCCGCGCCATGCAGATGGCCGTTTTTGCCTCGCCATCCGCAGCTTCGAGAAGTTTTTCCGCCTGTGCTTCATCGACGCTTCCTCCGGTCATGACGATGCGACATGCACGCTTTCGCAGCTTCGCATTCGTGGCCTGAACATCGACCATGAGATTCTCGTAAACTTTACCTATTCGAATCATTGAGATCGAGGATAACATGTTCAGTATCATTTTTGTCGCAGTACCTGCTTTCAATCGCGTCGACCCAGTTATCAACTCGGGACCGGTCACCGGATTTATCAGAACGTCTACTTCCGAGAATCCTGGCCGCGACGGGTTGCATGCCACAAGGATAGTCTTCGCCCCCAGCGCACGGGCATGTGCAAGCCCTCCCTTCACATACGGCGTGGTGCCACTTGCCGTAATACCAACTACAACATCGGGAGGTGCAAAACCAATATTTGAGAGATCGGCACCCCCGGCCGCGACGTCGTCCTCAGCGCCTTCCACGGCCTTGAGCAACGCTGTTTCTCCGCCAGCCATCAGGCCGCAAACCAGAGTCGGTTCAACACCGAATGTTGGCGGGCACTCGCTTGCATCAAGAACTCCCAATCGCCCTGAGGTTCCCGCACCGATATATACCAGGCGTCCACCCGCATTAAGGCCTGTAGCAATCAACTCTACAGCCTGTGAGATCGCTGAACGGACTTCCGCAATGGCATGAATCAAAATCCGGTCTTCGTCAAGGAAACACCCTACCTGTTCGTCAACCGACATCCGGTCAATACGTTGAGATTTTGGATTACGACATTCTGTTGGCGAAAGGTCATTTGCCACGAAAAGCCTCCGGGAGATATCAACATTCCATGAAAATACTTAACCGACTGCATAAGTAAAAATTATTTAATTATCATACTTTGGCAAGAGCATTCAACCGTTTTTTCCAGTCTTCTAACGCAAAATCGCTATCGCGAAACTGTCTGATGAGCGGTCCCCAGGCAGAATCGAAGGCCGCCGGATGCAGTATGAAGCGCTCTGGAGCGTGCTCATCGAGAGCTTTTTGCGCAAAACCGGAAAAAGCCTTCCAACCGCTCCAAAGACCGCCGGAACCGCTGAAAGGGATACGCTCGCCGGATGTCGAACCGGCAAGACTTTCCGCAAGAGACTTCATTGAAGCCGCCCAGACAGCCATCGAAGCATCAAGACGTACGCGACACCAGCGGCACCTCTCAGTAATCGCCTCGGAAAACACGGGCGCCAGCCTACCCATGAGCTGTTGCGGAGCAGGAGACCGATACAGAAGATCTACGACCCCGGCTCTGTCACGCGGCCATCCGACCGCACGACGGGCGTATATTTCGGCGAGAAGAGCCGTTTCGCGCTCACCTTCCCAGGCGGCCAGAATTCCGGTCAGGACAAAACGTCCAAGCACCGCTCCAGATGGAGTTTCATCGAGAAGATATCCCCATCCGCCGCGTCGTTCCTCAGCTCCGCCGATGCGTCCGTATAGAACTGACCCGGTTCCGTTAACGCTTACTATGCCGTCTTCGCCTGCAAGAGCGGCTGCGTGATTCCCCTCAAAATCAGGAAATACGGCGACGTCGAGAAACGGGATCCCGACTTCTCCGATCAGTTCTCGAAACCTCTTTTCATCAGCTTCCGGTCGCGCCCCTGCCCCTCCTATGCACCAACGGGCAGGCATCAGGGCAGAGTTTTTTTCGAGGCTGCATTTCAATTCAAGGAGTAATTCACCCAGTTCCAGGTCAGTCATAGCACGCAGGTTTCGGGCTGGTACCGCCAGGGGAAGAATCGGCCCGTCCGGCCATGCCAGAGCGAAACCGCGAGCGCCGCTTCCTCCGATATCCAGAATGACGAATCGTTCGGTGATGCTCATTTAACAGAACCTCCGCGCATGCCTTCAAGAAGAGAACGTGAAAAGATCAGAAAGATCACTACCATTGGCAACGCCGCAACTGTGGCTCCTGCCATGAGCAGCCCGTAATCCATAATCTGCTGATCCTGCAAAAGTGACAAGCCTACGGTCAGCGTATAATTCGCATCCGATGTAAGTGTCACCAGGGGCCATAGAAAAGCGTTCCAGTGGGTTATAAAGATGAAAATACCGGAAGTGGCCAGAATCGGCCGCGAGAGCGGTAAAAACATCCGTCGATAGATCTCGAATTCGCCGGCTCCATCCATGCGTGCGGCCTCAACAAGTTCGCGTGGAATCGAGTCCATATACTGGCGAATGAGATAAATGCCGAATGGCGCAGCCATGGCGGGCAACACGACTGCCCAGAGATTGTCGATGAGCCCCCACTTCGACATGAAAAGAAACAGCGGAAGCATCACAATCTGCCCAGGCACCATCATACCGACCATGATCAGCCAGAAAAGCAGTTCACGACCACGAAAACGACCGACTGAAAAACCGAATGCGGCGAGCGAGTTGAACAGCATCTGCGCAAAGGTAATCGCCGTCGCGACGAACAGCGAATTCAATGCCCAGTGCAGTATTCGGCCATCGGTGAACAACACGCGAAAATTCTGGATTGAAAAGACCATGGAATGTGGCGCGTCCTTCGTGAAGCAAATCGGATCAGTAAAAGCGGAAATCAACATCCAGACTAGAGGACCGACAGTCAGGAACAAGCCTGTCGAGAGCAGAAAAATTACGGAATAAGAATATATTTTCCCGGTTGCCTGTCTGTTCATGCCAGTTCCAGCTCCTCGCGCGCGCCGAACCTTTTCTGCAGCAACGTAACGACGAGAATCCCGATGAACAGGATCAAAGCCATTGCAGACGAGAGACCGAAATCAAAGTCGCGAAAAGCTGATGTATATACGCGATACATGACGACCTGCGTGGCATCACCCGGACCTCCGTCGGTCAGCATCAAAACCTGAGCGAAGACCTGCAGAGCATCGATGGCGCCAGTTATGAAAAGAAACATGGTCGTCCCGCGCAATAGCGGTATGGTAATGTGCCACCACTGTTGCAGCGGAGTCGCGCCATCGAGTTCCGCGGATTCATAGAGGGATCGCGGCACGTTGGCAAGCGCAGCCAGATAGATCAGAATCGCCCCTCCTGGTGACCGTAAAATACCGGTAAGCATTACCGACCAGAATGCAACATCGGGATTAGTGAGCCAGCCGACAGCTGGCAGGCCGATGGCGCGCAGTGTGGCGTTGAAAAGCCCGATCTCCCCGTTGAACATCCAGCGCCATACCATCGTCAGAACGACGACCGACGCTACTCCCGGCAGATAATACATTGCCCTGAAAAAACTTTTGGCACGAGCTGAAAGGCCGAAAATCATACTCGAAGCAATAAGAGCTGTAAAAACATTCGCTGGAACAACTACCAGCGTGTATAACAAGGTGTGCCCCATGGCAGCAAAAAACTTTGGATCGCTGAACGCTCTTTCAAAGTTCCCAAGTGTATAATCACCAATCGCGCCTATACGATAATCCCGAAACGCGAGCATGAGGGCATCGCCCAGTGGGTACCACAGAAATATTCCGATGATACTGATTGCAGGCAGTAAAAATATCAAATGGACTTGTCGTGTAGCGATAGCAAAAATGAGGGCGAGCGGAAACAGGCACAAAAAAATGCGTCCGAGAGGCGATCCTTTTTGCAGATCCTCATGAACCGAACCTTCTGATCGGGCAAGTCCCGCCTGAATTCGTGTTCCAGCAAGCCGCATGGCATCAGTAGCCCCAACTCGGCTCAACAAAACGCTTTGCACTGATGACTCGATCTCCTCGTCGAAACGCGGCCATCTGGGATCCGGAACAATTGTGCGCCCTTCGCTGAGGACTTCCCACGCACGTTTCATCGGAGGGACGTCGGCATAGATATCGGCCGCGCTGCGGCGCGTTGGAAACTGTGTGTATCGCACAAGATCGCGTTGAAGTTTCGATGAGGTCAGAAAACGGGCAAGTTTCATGGCTGCCGCGACGCGCTCGCGGTCCGGCCGTGAAAACACCCATAAACCGGAGATGCCAAGAAACGCGGGGGAAATCTTTCCCGAAGGTGCGGGAAAATGCATTATTTCAAAATCCATGGGGAATTTTTCACGCAGGAATTTCACTGCCCAAAGGCCAAAAGCGCCAATGGCAACGCGATTCTCTCGACCGAAGGCTTCCCAGACGCTGTCCGCGGTGCGTCCACCTACATCCGACGGCATAAGGCCTTTGGCGACAAGACTTTTCATCCATTCGAGACCGGCTATTGTTTCAGGCGAATCTCCCGCATAGCTCATGTCCCGACGAATCCAGTCACCGCCATATAAAAAAGCGAATGGAAAATTCGCCGTCTCATTTTTCTGAAAGTAAAGAGAGAGCGGGTAATGTTCGGGAAAAGCTTTCAAATAATTCCTGAAGCGTTCGAGAGTTTCCACGAAAACTTCAGGAGTCCAGCGCCCGTCAGCCGGAAGCGTGATACCTGCAGATGCGGCCATACCGCGATTAACAAAAAGCAACTGACCACCCATATACCACGGCCAGCCGTAGATTCGTCCTTTGACAGTGAATGCATCAAGCGCCCCTGGAAGGATGTCACGGCGATCGTCTTCGGTCAAAAAAGTATCTATCGGTTCGATCAGACCTTCCTTGATAAAAAGAAGAGGAACTGTGCCGGGTGCTATATCAGGATACAACCCTCCAAGCGCTGCGATTTTCAGTTTTTCGTCACCACGACTCCAGCTAAGTTCAGTGAGTTTTACTGTGATATCCGGATTTTCCGACTCGAAAGCCTTGATTTGACGCCGTATCCAGGCAAAGCGGTCGGTAGCTTCGCCGGGTTCGAGCCAACGCGGATAATCCCATATGTTGATCTCTGTTTTCCCAGCCGAGACTGGCTTTGCAAAAGAAGCCACCGGAAAAAAGGACAAAGCGGCCACAATCAGGAACAAATTATACAAAATAAGAGCCGTATTTTTCTCTGAATGCGAAAAGACCGAATTTTCGATGGTTTCGGTCTTGTCAGGGACCCGAGTTTGTTTTAGAATGTAAGACGTAATCAATTCTACCCCCTAGAGGAGACCGATGTTCGATCAAGAACTGGCAGCATTAACAAAAAAACTGGAAACCGATCCTAAAAACCCCGATCTGTGTAAAGAAGTCGGCAATCTGTTCTTCCATCATCAGCAGTATGAACGGGCGATCGAGTATTACCAAAAAGCGATTGACCTCAATCCCGGATTCTACAAAGCATTGTATAACCTTGGGAATACTTACTACAAGCTCGATCAGTTTGAAAAGGCAGTGCATTACTGGCATGAAGCAATCGAAGTCAGACCCGACTTCGACCACGCGCATTTTAACCTGGGATATCATTATTATCACAAAGGTTTTCTGCGTGAGGCCGCAAATGAGCTGCAAAAGGCCGCACAGATAAATCCGAAGACTCCCGATACTCATCACTACCTCGGATTGTGCTATCACCAGATGAATCAGCTTCAGAAAGCAATAGAAGAGTTTCGCACAGCAATCACCCTTGCCGGTGACACCCCGGAACCTGACTACCACTACAATCTGGCTAACACTTCCTATGACCTGAGCGACTTCGAAACCGCGGCTTCAGAATGGAGCGTTACACTTAAGCTGCGCCCCACTGATCTGAAAGCCCGCAATAACTTCTGCGACGCGCTTTTGCAACTCGGCCGCATCGACGAAGCATCCAGCGAAATCGAGATAGTTCTAAGGGAAGATCCCGAATATCCGCCCGCCGTTTGCACGAAGGCTGAGCTTCTGGAACGTCTCGGAAAACCTGAACAGGCTCGCGAACTTTTCATGAAGGTCATCTCGTTGACCGATAAGAAGGAAAACTGGGAACTATTGTCGCGATATGTAAAAGAGAAGCTCGCTTCTCCGCCGACTGTTCAGAGCTGATTTCCCCTAAGAACAAAAACACATCTGGTTCCCCGTTTGAGGCACCAGATGTGTTTTTGCTGAAATGATGCGGAATCAGGCCGCTTTAGTTACCGGTCTGGCTTCCGGAGGCTGCTTCTTGTGCTTCGCCAAACCTTCGGGCTGAACAAGGAAATCCCGAAGTATCCGCTCGGGCCGGTTTCCAGGCCCCGCCATCTCGCCATCGATGATGATTTTACCGTCAGTGAAAATTTCGATGAGCATCAAACCTCCTTGATGAATGAGAGATAATTTCGTGACATCGATTTGAATGCCACGCGTGAAATAAGACCGTTATTGATTAGAACATTATTCAGTGTGATGAATTACCTCCATGCTTGCCACCAGCCGGAGCTGATGTACTGGATGCATTTGCAGGGCCACTGGCATTTTTCCTGGTATAATCCGGGTGCATCTCAGACAAAGGAACATCACGCTCTGAAACAGTTTCGCTACCTGTTGCAGATGGCGCTTCAGTGGAATCTGAAGTATCAGAAGAGCTGCTGTTAGCGGACGCGCTCCCGGCAAGAATAAATGCCTTGGTTTCGAGTTGTCGTCGGGGAAGGCCGGTTAAATTAGGGTCCTTGAGGCGTTCCAAGATGCGCTGGTGCGCCTCTTTTCCTCTGCCGGCCGAAACCATGGCATCTATGAGAAGCGCGAAACCTTTGAAGCTGTCCGGTTGCTTCTGAACAACATTTTCGAGCAATATCACCGACTCCGTTGCACGACCAATAAGACAATAGTTTTCAGCCAGCAGTCTCATGCAGGCGGGATCCTCCGGGCGCTGGGCAAGAACCCATTCGAGAAAGCTCACGGCACGTCCACTCATTGAATGTATGCCCATTTCTTCAGCCGTTTCGAGTGCTTCCTTTGTGAGAGCCTCGTCCAAATTCAAACGCATCGATTGTTCAATGGCCGGATCGATCAGATCAGGCAGTCCGAGTATTACTGCGGCACGCAATGCGACAAGCAGGCTTTCCGCCTTTTCCGCCTCAGGTTTATCTTCATTCAAAACATGGATTACATTGTCACGCACGATGGCCTCGTAGGTATCGCCGGACTCCGCAACTCCGGAAGGAGGTGTTCCCCAGACACGTGCCATGTGCAGCCAGGCCTTGAGCCAGCCGATGCGAAGCGCATCCTCTTCCCGCCCTGTGTTCAGCAAAGTCCGAGCGAGATTCATCGCATGCGATTCCCGCCCCGCAAGGGTATAAACCTCTATCAGCAAAAGATTATCCTCCATCGATTCCACGGGACGCGCCTCGAGAAGCGCGATACACTTCTGGTATTGCCCCTGTTCGATGAAAAATCGCGCAAGATCGCGATCCAATGCCGCTTTATCGATTCCTGGTTTATCCCGTTCGGAGATCATGAAGCGCTCGTAATCATCCGTCAATCCAAGTTGCTTCATGAGATCCCGAATAACGAGCCGTACCGGCGGAACGAAGAAGCGGCGGTCAGTCAGACCAACAAGGTGCTCAAGAGCCTCACGCGGGGCATAATCGCGCGCAAACCATCCGATCAGGAATTTCTGAAGTTCGGCCGAATCGAGTCCGCTCACCGTGGCACGTTTCTTGACAAGAGCTTCCGCATATGAGCGTTCTCCGACGAGAGCTGCCGTGAAGGCTCCATAGAAAAGAAGATCCGGATCTTCCGGAGAACGGGATAGTGCTTTACGGCATTCTTTCAGGGCTTCCGGAAAAGCTCCCGCCTCGAGATAAATCTGGACCGAGCGTGTAAGCTCGTTCTGCTCCGCGCGCATCTTCAGTTCCTGTAGTTTTGCCCGCGCTTTAGGACCGAATTCAGGATCATTCCCGACTCCTTCAAGCAGTTTCCTCGCTGCGGAATACTCTTTTTTGGAGAGTTTGAAAATGGCCAGATGGTAGCGTGCTCCGGAATGTGCCGGATTTATTTTCAAAACGCGTTCGAGGTCGGGAACTGCGTCTTCCAGCCTGCCGGCGCGAGCACTGGCATCGGCGGTGGCGAACAGACGCTCCTCCACCGTCGGATCCCTGCCCATTGAGGGAAGCGGATATCCGGCTGAAAATATGGCTATCGGAACGATGAGCGCATAGGATGCAAGTCTTGAATGCCGGCAAAGGCCGGGAGCATATCTTTTGGTCACGGGCATCCTCCCGTATAGTAGCCACCGACACCTGATTCTGATACTCCTTCAGAGGGTGCGGAATGGACTGACTCGCGCAGATCGGTTGAGCCTGCGCGTTTTTCCGCGGGAAGGTCGGGCAGTTCAATCGCCAGAGATCTTGGAAGCAGGTCCGCATCAATATTGCGTTCCAACGCACGTCTGGCAAGGCTTCCAAGACGTGACTTCGGAGAAATATTCAAAATATGTTCGAACTGGACACGCGCCTCGGCCGGGCGATCGCGGCGTGTCAGAAGAATGCCCAGATTATATCGTGCGGGCAAATGATCAGCGAGGTTGATTGCCGCCAGAAACGATGTTTCCGCCAGTTCATCCCAGCCGGTCATGTCGCCGGGAAGTCCTTCGGCACCGCGGGCTACATAGGCGCAACCGAGCAGAAAATGGGATTCCTGCGCAAGTGGACGTTCACGCAGGGCTTTGCGGAAAGCCCATATCGCCTGTTCATACTCACGACGTGCAAGATAGGCTTTCCCTGCCGCCAGCCAGTGTGCGTAAGTGCGGGCGGGCGCGAGCAGGTGGCCGAGGGCGGACCGTTCCCCGCTCCTGCCTTTGAGAGGCGGAACAGGCACCTCGCCGCGAAATGCATCCGGAGCATCCACGTCCTGGTCCGGGCTGAAGCCATTACGTCCGGAGTAATCGGATGAATCAGCGGAAACCGTGCCACGGTCAACGTCGCAGCCGATCATTCGGCGCGCGGGAACGCTGTGCAACACAGTAATGACGGAAAAAGCCACCGTCCAGGCAATAATGCGTTTGTTCATAACCAATACATGTAACACTTCGGCAGTTTGCGGCTCATCTATTACCAGGAAAATAGAGAGTTTTGCACTTTTTTGCGCTTCGGAAACCGATGCCTGCTGCCGACGCTCAGCACCCACATGTGATTGTATCTGATATATTGCGCGTGACTTTAGTCAAAACGCTTTTCGGTCAGACAGGTTCCGTGTTATAAAGAGGCATCGAATAAGCAGTCCGGGAGACATTCATCATGCGTATCGTCGTATCCAAACCATTGATTGGAAGCGCTGTTTCCCGACTCCGTGAGTCCGGACACGATGTAGTCGTTCTTAGTGAAAACCACTCCCAAGAAGCATTTGTCGAAGCAATCGCAGCCGGGTGCGAGGGAGTTCTCTCCATGCTTTCCGACCCAATCGGAGCGGATGTGATAGCCAGGACCAGAGCAGCGGGCAAATCGCTGCGCGTAATTTCCAATTATGCCGTCGGATATAACAACATAGATATCAAAGCCTGCACTGAGGCAGGAATAGTAGTCACCAACACTCCCGATGTATTGACGGATGCAACGGCTGATATCGCATTAACTCTCCTGCTTATGGCCATGCGGTCAATTCCGGCCGGAATGAAACTGCTTTCGGAAGGCAGATTCACCGGTTGGCGCCCAATATGTCTGCTTGGTCACGACCCACGGGGAAAAACACTCGGCATTTTGGGCATGGGTCGCATCGGCATTGCGATGGCCCGGCGCGGCGAGGCATTGGGCATGAAAATTATCTATCACAGTCGATCCGGTGCAAAAGCCGAATTGCCATGGGCACACATATCGTTTGCCGGTCTGCTTGCTGAAAGTGACGTTCTGAGTATTCATTGCCCGTTAAACAGTGAAACGAAGCATCTGATCGGAGCAGCCGAACTGGAAAAAATGAAACGGGGCTCTGTTCTTATAAACACAGCACGCGGCCCGATAGTCGATGAAGCGGCACTCGCGGATGCACTGCGCACCGGGCATTTGTTTTCCGCCGGCCTCGACGTGTATGAACGCGAACCAGAAGTCTATCCGGCACTCATGAAAATGGAAAATGTAGTCTTGTTGCCGCACATGGGCTCTTCAACATATGAAACCCGCGAAGCCATGGGCGGTCTCGCCGCAAGCGCCATTCTTGACGTGTTAGCTGGCCGTCGGCCCTCTCATCCGGTCAATCCAGAGGTGTTCGAACTCGCTTCTCTTTGATCCCTCTCCGGATGATTTCTTAAACCTTCTCCTGCTTTATGATCGTCTTTAAATACTCTTCGTAGCTCAACCCATCATCGATCTGGCCAGCAGGCGTTAATTCAATAACACGAGTGGCGATAGTCTCGATAAATTGCAGATCATGAGAAGTGAATAATATTGTGCCTGGAAAATTCATGAGGCCGTTATTCAGTGCGGTTATGGATTCCAAATCCAGGTGATTGGTCGGACCATCCAGCAGCAGCACGTTTGCGCCAGACAACATTAACCTGGACAACATACAGCGCACACGTTCGCCACCGGATAACACATTAATCTTTTTTAATGCTTCTTCTCCCGAGAAAAGCATGCGTCCTAGAAATCCACGAATAAAACTCTCTGTTTTGTCTTTCGAAAATTGCCGAAGCCAATCCACCAGATTTAAACTTCCATCCGTGAAATATTCGGAATTGTCCTTTGGAAAATGGGCCTGAGAAGTGGTTACTCCCCAGGCAAACTTCCCGGCATCCGCCTTCATTTCACCAACAAGGATTTTAAACAGCGTGGTATTCGCTGACTCATTCTCTCCAACAAAAACGATCTTATCATTCTTGTGTACAGTAAAAGTAACATTGTTCAAAACTTTGATGCCATCAATGGTCTTTGTCAGCCCCTCAACACGAAGAAGCAGATCACCGGCTTCACGATCAGGTTTGAATCCAACGAAAGGATATCGGCGTGAAGACGGTTTGATATCTTCCAATTTTAATTTTTCTAACTGCCTTCGACGGGAAGTCGCCTGAGATGACTTGGATTTGTTGGCACTGAATCGCGCTATAAAAGCCTTCAACTCTTCCGCTTTTTCAGAAACTTTCTTGTTCTGATCCTGTTGTAATTTTAGCGCGAGCTGACTCGATTCATACCAAAAATCATAGTTTCCAGTGTAAAGAGTGATGTTTCCATAATCAATATCCGCCATGTGAGTGCACACATGATTCAGGAAGTGACGATCATGAGAAACAACTATCACCGTTTTATCACAATTCAGCAGAAAATTTTCAAGCCAGCTGATTGCCGCAACATCCAAATGGTTGGTTGGTTCATCAAGAAGCAAAATATCCGGATCACCAAACAATGCTTGCGCCAGAAGAACCTTCACTTTTTGAGAGTCTTTCAGTTCACGCATGAATAATCCATGCTGCTCTGTTTTTATTCCAAGCCCAGCCAGTAAAACAGCAGCATTAGATTCGGCTTCCCAGCCATTCATCTCAGCAAACAACCCCTCAAGCTCGCCAGCGCGCTCACCATCAGCATCTGAAAATTCCGCTTTCTCATAAAGCCTGTTTTTCTCTTCAATTACTGCGCACAATTCAGGATGTCCCATGAGAACGGTTTTCAGAACCTGAACATCATCGTATGCGAACTGATTCTGATTCAAAACAGCAATGCGTTCACCGGGAGTGACGCTCACACTCCCGGTGCTGGAAGAAATTTCTCCTGAGAGGATTTTTAAAAAAGTGGACTTTCCGGCGCCATTGGCACCAATCAATCCGTAGCAATTGCCAGGAAGAAACTTAATATTCACCGCTTCAAAAAGCTTATTGCCGCCAAAACGAAGTCCGATATTTTCTGTGCTGATCATAATTTTCGACTGAAATACATGTCAGTCGTCTTGTTCTCCGATTGTCAGGAATGTGCGATTATACCAGATATATGCCCGACAGAGGGCCTCTTTACACAATCTAATAATGGTGCCAAAAGAATTATTGAATCGACGGCTCTCATAACCGGAATCCTGTTGAGTAAACAGTAAGGACCACGTTAGAATGTAGATATCAGAATTTGCAGGAGGAGATATACATTGTCCGCACTCTGGGATTTGAATCGGTATGTGTTAATATTTCTGCTGTTCATGCTACTTTCGCTTGCCACCCCGTCTCACGTTTTGGCTGACGAAGCGCCGCACAAGTCTCTTATTGAACTCCTGCGCATCAATGCATCGCAACAGGAACGCATCGACCGCCTCGAAAAATCTATTGATGCCCTTCAGCAGCAACTCAACGAAATACGCAAGGACAATAAAATATCAGCAACCTCATCGGGGTTTGCCTCAACAACAACCGATACTCAGGTGCCGATCGTACAAGAAAACAGACAAAAGGAACAACTCAAACCAGTTTCATCAGACGTGAAGCCTGATATCGCCAATGTCAAGTCGAAATACGGCATCAACATCTACGGATATATGAAAGTTGATGCAATTACCGATGACTCTTCAGCTAATCAGCCAGGCAATCTGCCGGGTAATTTCGTACTTTATGTTCCCAGTGAAGCGGCGAAAAGAAATGACAGCAAATTCTACCTGACTGCCAATCAGTCACGCATAGGATTCGATTTCAAGGGCCCGGAGGAGAAAAATACCAGGATAAGCGGACGCTTCGAATTCGATTTTTATGGAGGATATCTTAATGCGATTGCCCCTGAAACCAAAACTATGCCAATGCTTCGTCATTTCTACGCTACGGTCGATTGGAAAAATCGTGATCTCAGCCTGCTGGGCGGCCAAACCTGGGACGTCATTTCACCCCTGACCCCAAACATGCTGAGCTACGGAGCAGCCGCGGCTCAGGGCAATCTCGGTTTTCGACGCCCTCAACTCCGTCTGACGAAAGGATTCAGGCTGAGCGATCAGACAAAACTAACCCTGCAGCTTGCAGCCACCCGCACGGTTGGAAAAAGCGATCTGTTCCTGGGTCCAAACTCGACGGGGGATGGCGGTATCGATTCGGGACAACCAACCTCACAGGGACGTATCGCGATCTCTTTCCCGGTCAGGTGGGGTAAAATGGCAGAGTTCGGCTTATCCGGTCACTCAGGCCAGGAAGAATATGACTATACCGCGGACGGAAGAAGTTTCCACGTCTGGTCTAACTCGTCAAACATCGACCTGAAGCTTCCTCTCATGGAAAAGCTAAGTCTCCAGGGCGAGGCTTTCCGCGGGCGAAACCTGGATAACTATTATGGCGGAATTATGCAAGGATTGCTGATCTCAACTAAGAACAAGGCTTCCGGCGCGATTTACCGGCAGGTGAACACAGCCAGCGGAACCTCCACCAATGTAGACTTCCTCGGCGTTGACAGCCTGGAGTCCGCCGGAAACTGGTTTGAACTGGGGATAGGACCATTCCAGCGATGGCAATTCAATCTGGGTCGATCAAATGAGCATATGCAAGATGACAATTTGAATAGCACGGATCGAACATTCAACGAATCAAGATGGATCAATGTAATGTATGCATTGAACAGTGCCACGCAGTTCGGCCTGGAGTATTCAACCTTCCTGACGCTTTATAAGAACTCTTCAGAAGGAACCAGCCGCCGTCTTCATGCGGCCATGATCTTCAGATTCTGATCAGCCTTATACAAAGGTATTAGATCATTATTCCGTTGTCTTTTTCGGAGTGTGTCGGTTGAGTATTTCTATCAATTCATCTTTTCGATAGGGCTTGCGAATGCTGTCAGTGAACCCAAATTCGGTTGGCCTTGCCATTACGGGATCATCGGAATATCCGCTTGAAGCATAGACCGGCACGTTGGGATACTGTTTTCGAAGTTGTAAAATCACTTCTTTTCCGCCGATACCCCCTGGAATTGTCAGATCCAAAAACGCACCATCAATGGGGCTCCCTGCTTTCGCGGCATCGTCACAAAACCTCAGGGCCTCCTCACTATTTTTTGCCTCGACAGTGGTGTATCCCAGCCCTTGGAGAATCTGAGACAGAATTTCCCTGATATATGTTTCGTCATCCATGATCAATATTTTGCCTATGCCCTTATGCATAACAGGAGATGGAGAAACAGACTGATCATTGCATTTTTGGGAAGCGGGAAGAAATATATGAAAAGTTGTTCCTTTGCCCATCACTGATTCGACATCGATACATCCATCATGTCCATGAATAATGGCATAGCTTGTCGCGAGTCCCAGGCCATTCCCTTTTTGTTTCGTTGTATAAAAGGGGTCGAAAACACGCTTGAGCAGAGCCGGGGGGATTCCGATTCCCGTATCCGCTATAGAAATTTTAACGCATTTTCCTCCCTTAACGGATGCATACTCACCATCCTTTACGATGACATTTTTTGCGGAAATAACGATTTTCCCGCCATCAGGCATGGCCTGCTGAGCATTGATAATGATATTGTCGATTACACGTCCAAGCTGATTGCTGTCGAAATCGGCAAGCCAAAGATCTTTGGCAATGTCATATTCACAGACAATCCTCGAACCGGAAAGCGCAAATGACGAACTCTCTCTGATAAGAGGTCCCAGTTGCTAGCACCTTTATTACCGGGCTTTCACAAGGTTGGCGAGTAACTTCATTGATAATATTAAAAACCGTTGCAAGCGGGTTGCCCCGTGCTTCGCTCTGCGTCCAACCTGTGAGATGTTCGGCAACTCTATTCATTATGACTACGTTACCCTGCGTGTCTGAAGTGATTACTCCGTCTCCGATACTCCGGAGAGTAACCGCAAGCTGCTCTTTTTCAGCGGCAAGTGTCATTTCTGTGCTCTTGCGTTCAGTAATATCCCGGACAAAAGCGCAATTCAGCTCATTTTCATCAAATCGGATGTAATTGGCCACAACTTCAATCGGGACCAACCGGCCATCTTTTGTTCGCTGCACTGATTCAAATTTGATCGAGCCACGCTGGCGGATCTCCGCAAAATGTTGAGGCCATTTTTCTGCGTTATAATTAACATCTATATCCGTAACAAAACGCTGAACTAATTCTTCATGTGTATAGCCAAGAGACTTACAGCCAGCTGCATTTGCATCGACAATCCTTGCATCAGATGCAATCCAGAATATAGCATCTGACGCATTATCAACCACAAACTTGGTTAATCGCAATGCCGCTTCCGTCCTTTTCCGCTCAAGAATCTCCGCTTCAAGTCTGGCTGTTCGCAAAGCAACTTGTTTCTTCAGGGACATATTCCAGAGAAGAAGTGTGAGACCGATTACTACGGCGATGACTAGAATTGTCGCAAGATATGTGACAAACTTTTTCCAGGAAATACTTGAGGAATCAACGGATCCAAACCATTTTTTGTATATAATTTCATATTGTCCGGTTGATCTGACTATTCCATACCCCTGATTAAATCTTTCTAACAATGATTGATTACCCTTTTTAACGGCAAAGCAGAAGGGGCGACTGTATCCTTCAATAACCGTCGGGGTAAGGTCTATATTATTCAGCTTTAGTTTCTGAATTTCCAGAAGTCCGACAAGTTCCGGCATTATCGCAGCATCGCCAATGCCGTGATCCAGTTTTTTCAGGGCATCAGACAGACTTTCGATATAAACAAGATTAGCCTTTGATGCGATGCCGCTTGCAATAAGATATTCATGGGCAGCATCATTTTTCATCACCAGAATGCTTTTGTCAGCCAGAGCATCAATCGATTCTATTTCAGGGACTCCAACCCTCGTAAAAATGGCATCAAAAGCGATCGTATGGGGAATGGAAAAATCGAAACTCTTCTTTCGTTCCGGCGAAGCAGCCATCATCGGGAGAAAGTCTATGGTTTCATTTTCGAGTGCCTGCATTGCGTGTTCCCATGTGTCAACACTTATCTCGAGGTTCCGCCCCATGACAATGGCAATTTCTCTTGATAATTCGACACTGAATCCATCAGGCTTTCCCTGGTCGTTTTCAAATGTATATGGGAAATAGTTTGCAACAATGATCGTTTTCAGTGGCCGAGGGGAGGGTGAGGATGATCCTGTGGTTGCAGTATTATTCTGTGGCTGTGCAAACAGGATATTTGTCGCCAAAAGAAGTAAAATCAGAAGAAGCCATCGAAAAATATCTGCACATTTTCTCTGAATAAAAAACAGATCCATGCACATGCAATAAGCTTCTCCAAAGAACGATTCGTTTACGGCGTATTTTCAATACTCTTTTCCGACTCCGGGGAATACACGAAGTCATTATATCAGGCGTTGCATAAATACAAAACTCATTCTGGTCTATCCTTTTTACATGCAAGAGACGGCGGACACTCGAGACCATGTGCAAGCATAAGCGGTTCATTCGCGAGTAAAGTATCGATCGGACCATCGGTTATGACACGTCCTGCGTCCAGAAGAATTGCGCGCGTGCAAAGGGCTCTCGCCCACTCCAGATCGTGCGATACCAAGAGATGGGCAATGGGAAGTGTCTTCAGCAGAGCGAGCAATTCTCTTTTGCCGCGCGGATCCAAATCACTTGTTGGCTCGTCAAGAACCAGAAGACGAGGCTCACAGGCAAGCACACCCGCAATCGCGACACGACGCTTTTCACCGCGGCTCAATCGATCGACGGAACGTTCTTCAAAACCCTGTAGACCGGCACGGGCAAGAGCCTCATGTACGCGTGCGTCAACGCCATTACTCTGCCGGTCGCCACGATCCGGGAGGAATTGACGCGGACCAAATGCAACATCTTCAAAAACGGTCTCGCAAAAAAGCTGATCGTCCGGATCCTGAAAGACGACGCCAACATCGCGACGCACGGAATCAAACGAAGCCGGCTCCACCGGGCAACCGAAAACCCGGACAGTACGCTTGCCACCTCGCGGAAAATGTCCCGGCAGCAGACCGTTCAGATGCTGAATAAGCGTTGATTTTCCGGCTCCGTTTGGACCTATCAGAGCGACCCGCTCTCCGTCAGCGATGGAAAATGAAACGTCGGAAAGCGCTACGCGACCATCCGGCCATGTCCAGGACAGATGTTCGAGTTCGAGAGCGAATGGCCTGACAAATGCAGGTTCGGCATTTGCCGAATCAGACACGATCAACTCGCCGGAAGAAGAAGCAGGGAAAGAACAGGAATCCGGTCCTGGATTTATACTGCTCATCGACCGCCTCCCCGGGCGCGCATCGCAGCATAGACGCGTTCTGCGCGATCCAGCGAACGCAAAAACAATCTTGCGATAAGGCTTCCAATCGACCGGCTATCGACCGCGGCCTCACGGCTGAATGTGCGCGAAGCTCGTGCACGTCTCATTCGATGCGCCTCATCGATCAACAGATCGAGATAGCGAATCATAAGAGTAATTACCGTCAGCAACAACGCCGGAATACCAATCCCACGAAAAAAACCGATCAACTGGGTATTTGAAACCGTCTGTATCAGAAGGAGCATAGTGATCAAACAAAGTCCGCTTTTCATGAACAGCCCGCAAAACAGTGTCCATCCGTTCGGTCTGGTGATGGCGAACAATGCGAAGCCGAGAAGCATCGGAAGAGTCATGAGCAAACGACGTGCAAATAAACGCGGGTCAGGGCGCGCAATCAGCGCAGTCATGACAAGGAGTACTGCTGCGCAAGTGAATAAAAGCGTCTCTGTAGCAGGTGCAATGGCAATAGTAATTACCATTAACAGCGCCGCGCAGGCCTTGAGTGAAACCGGCATCACATGTGCAGTCAGGATACCGAGGTTGAACCAGCCGACACGACCGGGGGACGTCTTCCACCGGCTATAAGCAAACGCGCCCACAAAAAAGAAAGCAAGAAAGCGACAATAGTGCCAAAACTTCCGGCCAACGCCGTCGCAGCGAATGCCCATGGAACTCCCGGCACTCTATAATCTGGTGCCGGAGCATGAAAAAACGCACCCGGAACAGCTTTGACATCGAAGCCAACAACTCTGGCAACATGCTCCAGGCCGTCCGGCCATGAGCATGCGAAAGGCGAAACAAAAACGGCTAGACCAAGCGAAACGATGAGCCCGAAAGCAATCATACCGCTCCAGCCATCCGTGAATCCATGGATGGGGGAGAGTGACGCGGGAAACGATGTATCTGAGGAGGTGATTTCTTCGAAAAGTCCTGGTCTCAAATGTCGGATAGACTCAAGAATCATCGCCGTCATGATGCCCTCGCCAATGCCTGTCAGCATATGGATGCCTGTCATCGCCGGCAGAATTATCCCTGGATCCCCCGCCCCGGAGATAGCGAGTTGTCCCGCGCAGGCCAGCGAAGCAAGAACCGTCGACGCCCAGGCTGCAAATGTTGCTCCGGCAATGCGACCGATGTCGCCAGGCACCAGTCGTCTAACGAACCGGTAAAAGGCATACCCGCATATCGGGCTGATGATAGCCATATTGAATATATTCGCTCCGAGAGCGGTGACTCCACCGTCGGCGAAGAGGAAACACTGAACTGTCAATATAGCCGTCATCACAATTACGGCTGCGGCAGGCCCCAGTAACGTCGCCGCGAGAACACCTCCGACCAGATGGCCGGAGGTTCCTCCGATGATGGGAAAATTTATCATCTGGGCGGCAAAGATAAACGCCCCTGCAACACCCATGAGCGGAACCTTTTTTGGATGTTCTTCCGCGCGAACTTCACTTGCCGCTACAGTAACACCGATTGCCGCAAGGCCAAACGAAAGACCTATTGTGCGTGCATCGAGAAATCCGTCGGGAATATGCATTCCGAAGACTCCTTCAAGAATCTTAACGATGCATCATGCCAAAAACTGTTCCGCGTGCCCTCACAGTGCCCCCATGACAACTACGGCTGTAATATCAGGGGGAGGCTCCGGGTTAAAATACGACTTCTTCCATGGCCTCGTCAAGCAAAACGCGGGCATCCTTATCGACAACGCTTTTCGCATAGACGATTTCTGAAACCAGAAGCTGACGAGCAGTTTCGAATAAGGCCTTGTCCTTTGTACCAAGTGGTTTGTTCAGACTGCGACGGAACAAAAGACGATATACGAAGGCTACCTGATGCAAATCGCCGCTCTGAATTTTCTCGAGATACTCGCGATAGCGCTGGTGAAAGCTTTTGCTTTCCTCTTCTTCCGATTCAGAAAAGCTCTCACTGAGAACTTCCAGAATATTTCCCATGCTGGTGTTGCCGGTTACTGCCCGCAGTCCGACCTTTTCAGCCATATCTACGGGAACCATTACCTGGCCTAAATCGCTGTAGGGAAAATCGATGACGTAATAGCTCATGAATCGTCCGCGAATTTCGCGTCGCTCGATCGCGCGCATAACACCGGCGCCGTGAATGGGGTGAACGATGGGGGAACCGATAGCAAAACTCATCATTCCGTACAACTCCTGGTGCGACAAAATAGAACAGGACCAACGGAGAACGTAATCTAGGTGGAGTACAGCTTACGAAAAAATCATATCTCTAGATAAAAGTAAAAGTCCGCGAGACGATCGCCGAAAAGACGACGTCTGAAATGTATCGTAGGAAAAAACAAAGACGGCAAGCCGCCTCCCCTTCGGGAAGCGGCTAATATCTTCGTTGAAAGACACGAAATCAATCGCTTGACGTTCGGTCGTAATATTACTTGCCTTCCTTCTTGGCGGCAGCAGCGGGCGCGGCAGCGGCAGCGGCACCTGCAGCAGCAGGAGCAGCGGCGGCGCCTTCGGCAGGAGCAACGGCACCTTCGGCAACAGCGGCAACAGCAACGGCCTCTTCCTTAACGATCGACATCTGGCAAAGCGTAATCTTCGGACTGGCGATCATCTTATAATCGGCCTTCTTGATGTCCGCAACGTGGAGCGAATGACCGACATCGAGCTCGGTGACATCAACTTCGATATTGGTAGGAATCTTCGAAGGCAGACATTCGATACGAACTCGGCGAACCTGAGCCGTGAAGATGGCTCCGGATTTACGACCGATCGGCTCTCCGACGAACTTGAGGTCAACAGCAACCTGAATCGGCACTTTTGGATCGATTGCCTGAAAATCAATGTGGTTCAAATGTGCGGAGAGTGGTTCCTTCTCGATCTCACGCACGATTACATCTCGAGTTTTTTCCTTACCGGCGAAATCAATCTTGATAATCGCGTTGGGATTTACCTTCCCAAGCATCGCTTCAACGTCACGACGTTTCAACATACAAGAGATAGGATCGACACCCTTTCCATAAATGACGGCGGGAACGATACCACTTTTGCGAAGCCGACGGGACTCCCCTTGACCGGTCTTGGTTCTTACTTCAGCGTTCAAAGCAAACTCTGCCATAGAATTCTGACACTCCTTATCAAATATGTTCCATCGGCACGCCGACGAGATTTCAAGTATAACATCTTTCGGCATGCGGGTCAATCAAGCTGACCACGCCACACAGGCCTGTTCCAAATTCAAGTGCCTCTCGCAATGCAAACCTGCAACTGTTTTTAATGATGAAACAATATCTTTTATTTGTAGCGTGCCAGTAGTTATTTTCCTTGTTGGAAAGACAGAAGTCCTAGGCTATAATGTACCACATGTCACCCATGGAACATTCCGCAGATGCTATTTTGGCCATAACAGGCACTCGCCGCTGCCTTTTCGGCGAAAATCACCAGATCAAGGAAATCTGTGAAGTTGTACGCAAAGTCGCGCGTTCCAGAGGTCCGGTACTCATTCGCGGAGAATCGGGTACCGGAAAAGAGGTTCTGGCATCGGCCATCCACACCCAAAGTCCACGCGCAAACGGCCCTTTTTTAGCTGTGAATGCCGCGGCCATACCAGCCGAGCTTTTCGAGAGCGAGCTGTTTGGGCATATAAAAGGGAGTTTCACCGGCGCAGACCGTGATCGTATCGGCCGATTCGAGGAAGCCAGTGGTGGCACGCTTTTTCTCGACGAAGTGGGGGATATGCCGCTTTCTCAGCAGGCAAAGTTGCTGCGTGTTTTACAGTGCGGGGAGATACACCCCGTCGGGGCATCACGCCCACGCCGCGTCGATACGCGAGTCGTCACCGCAACTAATCGGGATCTTGAAAAACTGGTACAAGAGAGCCGATTCCGTGAAGATCTGTATTTTCGCCTGAGTCTTTTCGTAATCACTATTCCGCCACTGCGCGAACGCCGCGACGACATTATCGCCCTGGCCCGCATCTTTACCAATCGATTTGCGGGCGAACAAGGCCTGACCCCACAGCCATTTCTGACCCCGGAAACAGAGGCGAAACTTCGCGATTATTCCTGGCCCGGCAATATCCGTGAACTTGAAAATGCCATCCATTATGCGGTCACAATGGCGGAAAACGAGGAAGTAACGCCGTTTCATTTGCCTGACGCCGTGCGCCTCGGACGCTCTCCTTTTCACATTACTGCCGATCAGTCTTCGACGCCGGCCATCACGGATAATCCACCCGAAATACGAAACGAAAACAATGCAGTAGTTCTTCCAGCGTCTTCGACGGCCCTTCCGCTGGCGGAGGTTGAACGTCGTCACATCCTGAGCGTCCTGGAAGCATTCGGCGGTAACAGGACACACGCCGCGAAATCGCTTGGTATTTCAATTCGAGGCCTGCGAGTGAAGCTGAATGCCTACGCAAAATCTTCCCCCAATGGTGTCGCCACAACTCTCGCAAAAACCACATCAAAGGATCACCCCGCATGAATTTATTTCAAAACCGACTTGCCCGTCGTGTTCTATCGCTTGTTGTTCTTCCGGCAATTGCATTCATTTTTTTCGCCGGGATGTTCGTCCGGCAAAACATGAGAGACTTTGCTGCGGCACTGGCCATGCAAAACAATCTGGCCTTTATGCGTGACGCATCCTTACTGGTGACGCATCTTCAGCGCGAGCGCGGAAAGTCCTCATTGTTTCTGAAGCAGGCCTTGACTCGCGATGAACTTAACGCTCAGCACAAGGAAACTGATGCTGCCGCTCCCAAAATGTCATCAGCCCTGGAGACCACGGAGCTCCCCCAGGAAGTGAAAAAATCAATTCAATCAGCCATGGCGGGACTAAGCGGAGTGCGGGATCGCGTGATCGCCGGACTGGATGTTGCCGAAGCCCAACAACTTTACACGGCGATTATCGGCGGAGTCCTGGCCGGTGAAAATGCCATATTAGGCGCGTCCGCCGCGGGCGAGATAGGAAAAACCGTGACGAGTCTGTTGTTGCTGGAAACCGCGAAGGAAAGTGCCGGCAGATTCCGCGCTTTCACTTCAGCTCTCATTGCGGCCGACAAACCTCTAGAAGATGCGCAGATAATGAAACTCTCAACACTATATGCAGGTGTTGAGGCCAATCTGACGTCCCCTGTCATGGCACTTTCCCAAACAAGCACGGAACGTCTCTCCACGATGAAAACCAGTGAAAACTGGAAAAAGATCGACGATATTTTCCGCATTGTTATTCGGCAAGCCAAGCAAGGCGCTTTTGGCATAGACGCACGCGAGGCATTTCGCCTTATCACTGCGAAAATTGATGACATCGGCTCATTGCTGGTGGAGGACATCGGTGCCGCCGCAGCCCGAACACAAACCCTCGCGGATGAGGCGAAGCAAACCGCGACAATGTTGACGAGCATTGCCGCCTTGTTACTCATAATTGTCGTTGCATTGTCACTGATGCTGACACACAGCATTACGCGACCCCTCATCACCGCGACTGATCAGCTCGGAGCAGCCGCGTTACAAATCACAGGTGCGTCCTCCGAACTCGCAAAAGCCAGTGGTTCTATCGCAGAGGGCGCTTCGCAACAGGCGGCAGGAATCGAAGAAGCTTCCGCTTCTCTTGTACAAATGGCTTCAATGACTCAGCACAACAGCGACAGCGCGATGAGCGTCAGTACCGTTGTCACGGAGACCGCAGCCATAGTGGACGAGGCGACTATATCCATGAAAAACCTTGTAACTTCCATGCGTGACATAGCTCAAACCAGTCAGGCCATTTCAAAGATCGTGAAGACGATTGATGAGATCGCCTTCCAGACGAATCTTCTGGCGCTGAATGCCGCAGTCGAAGCGGCCCGCGCGGGCTCAGCCGGAGCCGGATTCGCTGTTGTGGCCGACGAGGTGCGCAATCTTGCCCTGCGTTCCGCGGAAGCTGCCAGAAACACCGGAAACATGATCAGCGAAACAGTTCAGAAGATCCAGTCCGGCTCCGCACTCGTCGACCATTCACATGAGGGATTCACAAAAATGACTGAGGGATTCCAGAAGATCCACAGCTTGATGAGTACAATCACAGGAGCGTCGAAAGAACAATCCATTGGCGTCGCACAAATCAACATGGCGGTGGCTGACATGGACAAAGTCGTACAGCAAAGCGCTGCCACTGCCGAGGAAACAGCTTCCGCGGCCGAGGAGTTGAGCGGTCAGGCCGTCGAGATGAATAAAGCCGTAAAAGCATTGCTCTCGATCGTAGGAAGCAAAAGTTGAAACGGCTTCATGCGTTTAACCGATATCCATTTTCAGAATCTCAGAATACCTATAATATTCGATCATAATTATCGTAGGGGCGGGTTTCAAACCCGCCCGATAAAGCAAAATTCAATGCACTTTGTATATATCACTCACCGATAATTTTTACCAGAACACGCTTTCTGCGATTGCCGTCAAATTCTCCGTAAAAGATCTGCTCCCAGGGACCGAAGTCAAGATTGCCGCCGGTAACTGCAACTACGACTTCGCGTCCCATGATGGTTCGCTTCAGATGCGCATCGGCGTTGTCCTCTCCCCCGTTGTGCCGATACTGTGAATACGGTTTTTCCGGCGCAAGTTTTTCAAGCCAGACTTCGAAATCCTGATGCAGCCCGGATTCATTATCATTGATGAAGACACTTGATGTGATATGCATGGCATTACAGAGCAGAAGCCCCTCCCGAATTCCACTCTCATGCAAACAATCATCCACCTGTTGAGTTATGTTAAGAAATGCCCGGCGCCCCCGCACTTCAAACCATAATTCCTTGCGATAACTTTTCATACTGGTTCAGTCTCCTGATTTCTGATTATTTCAATCGAAAGTCTTAAATAATAGCAAATCAATGGTACCATAAATTTTAAATTCACCGCATGAAGGTTCTGCATAAAGAAAAACCGGGAGCCCTTTGTTTCGGGCTCCCGGTCTGCTTTTCCAGATAGATCGGTTCGGGGAAATCCTCGATCAGATAAGTGGCTTGAGCCAGCCAAGATTGGAGAGCGCCTTCAGCAGCCACATGTTCTTGCCGGGCAGATCGTCAGGACCAAAAACGCTTTCGGCAGTGCCGTTCGGCAGGATGCGAATCTTGTATTCCTTGGACTGGGCAATGTCGCCCATGATGCCGCTGCGAAGTTCATTGGCAAACTCAGGCGAATTCATCGCCGCGACAACCTCAGAGTTAACTTCTTCGCTGATATAATCCATATTGTAGGTTCCGACAATTCCGACGGTGCTGTCGAAGACGAAGGTCTTGGCATGCAGTTTCCGCTGACCGGCGAAGACGAATATCCGGGCGGTCGGAAGCATCTTGAGGATTTCTTTCCAGTCGCGATAAAACATCGCCTGTGTGGCCAGCGAGTCGGTCGAGAATGGGCTGTTGGTGTGAATGTAGATGGCCACGCCACGCTTGGAGGCACGCTGTAGAGCTGCTTCAGCACGCTCGGTGAGTACAACATACGGATTTTGAATTATAATTTCCTTCTTCGCGCCATCAACGAATTTGACCAGCTCGTCAGTAATGTCATTTCGGGCGTCCAGGAGCGAATTTTTGTCGATAATCTTTATCGGACAGTTATGGGTTCCGTCAGATATAGAGAAGGATTCATACGAGGTGGAATGCTTATACTGGGCAAGTTCCGTGTTATATGTCTTCAAAGCAGCCTTCTGGACCGCTGTCGGTGTCTTGGGACTATAAAGCCCCTTACCCCTCAACCATGAATCCATGGCCTGCCACGCTGCTTCCATCTGTTCGGCAAGCGTGGTATGAAGCTTTGTCAGCAGTCCGTTCTCGATGTGATATTGGTTAAGCTTACTGAACTCTTCGTCAAACGCCATGTCGAGAGTCTTGGCAACTTCAGCTGAGTGGATAAACACGTCACAGTCACGAAACGCAGTGGGCATGTCGTCGGCGGAGACGAAATAGTTCTTGGAGATGTTTCGGCCACCGATAATGGCATATTCCGAATCCACGACGACGATCTTGTCGTGATCACTGGTCATGACTGCCCGCAGATCCACAAACATTGTCAGGAAATTCTGGCTGATAGGATTAAATACCTTGATCTCGACGTTGGGATATTTTGCCAACTCCTGCAAGAATCCCTCATCCTGAAATTCATGTGTGTAACCCTTGGTACCACGAGCATCCATCATGAAACGAATCTTGACGCCTTCGCGCGCTTTACGTAAGAGCAGGCCACAAAGCGACATGCCGAAAATGTCGTTATCGACGATGAAATACTGCACATCGATAGAACTCTTCGCTTCATTGAGAACCTTCCAGCGAGCATACCATGCCGTTGGGTTATCATAGACCAGACGAACACCACCCTCCGGATCGGAACCGCCATCAGCAGGAGAGAACGTATTGAAAACGATGTTCACCGGCGGAGCGAAACGCGCTCCCATGTCTTCATACCACAGTTGAAACTTCTTGTAATCAGCCTGAGTCTTATGGAAAACCACGAGATCCTTCAAATATGTGGCATAACGTGTCATTTTCACCGGAATGGCAAACCAGGAGGTATTGCAATACTTATTGTAAGAAGCCTCTTTTATGTCCTGTTTGGACTGCAGGGCGACCTTCCATTGATCATGCTGCGCTGACGCTTCAAGATACTTTAAACGATCGGATCCAAGTCGCTGATAGGAACCAGCCTTAGGATCGGAAACGAGATCCTTGAGGATGGCCTTGGCTTTAACAGTATCCTTCTTGAGCCATTCGTAAGCACGGGCAAGTTCATACTTTGCCTTGCCGATGAATGTCGAACCAGCATTGCCGTCAATATAGCTCTGTAGTCGCTGAATCGCGGAGTCAGGACTCTTACTGGTTTTGTCACTCCAAAGATTTTCGATTATGCCACGCAACTCCGTCGGGATCGGAGGCATATTCGAAGAAATGGAGGCCACTGGCTGGACCGAACTATTGGTGCCAGCATCAAGCAACGTCGCCTCGGCTTTGCCGGTCGCTGACATTGAATCCGGCGAAACGGCATCTTCGAGAACAGCTGAAGTCTGTGGAGCCGTCGGCAGATTAAGGCTTTTCTCGTAAACCGCCTTCGCATCCTGATATGCCTTGAGCGCAGTCTGGGCCGCGACACTTGAACCCGCACCGGCGGCAGCATCCTGATAGGCTTTGTATTTTGCCAGATACTGGTCGTAAGCCGCCTGGCTGTCCGTGGCTTGTGCCGACCAGGCGCCGAAGAAGACCATGACTGCCGTGAGAACCATGACTGCCAAGCGAGTGATGCGACTATTCATAATGTTCCCCTTCCAATAGCCGATAAAGAATTTATCCAATTGTACTGATTGACCCGGGAAGCGTCTAGTATAAAAAACAAAAAATTTCAATCGTCAGTAAGAGCTGCTTGTAAAATTATTGTAACATGAGGTCCCTGCAATATTCACGAAACATCACGCAGAGGCCCGGCAAACGCATTAAAAGTTCTGTGGTAGGGCGTGACCGCCGGGCGCGCCGCTTTGCGCTT
>JADFYG010000039.1 GCA_015233155.1 Candidatus Rifleibacteriota bacterium | reverse complement strand
TCTCGATGATGTCTGAAGCCGCTTCACACTTTGGAATCAGGATCACATGTGGAAGAGCAGGCACAATCTCGTTGAGATCGTCATGGCCGAATGGCCCCGTAAGCGGATTGATTCGAACAATGATTTCACATCAAAACAGGCGAGTAGCTCATCTGGACAAGCGCCGAGAATAGCGCCAAAGCTAACGCGGTTGTAATTATGAAGACGCACAAGCAGAGTTGGACGAGCAAAAGATGAAGATTTGACAACCATGCACAGCCATCCTAGCACTTTCGGCCGCTGATGAATACTATTTCTTTTGTTAATGAGCTTTTGAGCATGTGTTAAGGGGGAATGACTGCTAGCGTTTGGTAGTTTGCTCCCCGGACCTTCCGATGTTATTTGCCTGAAGGTGGTTGATTCGGGATTTTTTCCATCGGAGTTTTTGAGTCTTCACAACATTGAGGATGTTATCATTTTGCTACGATTCAGAAGTGCGAAATACTTGACTTTCAAATTGTCTTGCTCTAGAATACTTCTACTTCAAACGCTCGGGTGGTGGAACTGGTAGACACATACGTTTGAGGGGCGTATGCTTCACGGCGTGCGGGTTCAAGTCCCGCCCCGAGCAATCAAATAACGGAGATCGGCTAAACAAGCTGGTCTCCGTTATTATTTCCGGGAGCCGGGGAGTCAAGTGGGGAGTAAAAAGGGGTAATACTGATGCCTTCTATGTTTTTCGACAAAGACCGTCAACAATGGATCTATCAATACCGCTCTGGAAACAAGAATAAGAAGAAACGTCTCCCCAAAATCATCAAGACCAAATCTCAGGCGATGGAACAAAAATCCAAGCTGGACAAAAAATTCTATGAGGCCTCGGCCGGGATCGCTCAGCCGAAAAAACTAAGGTGGCTTGACGCTTTTGATCGCTTTATTGAGGCAAAGGAAGGGGAAGTCACCCATTCCACCCATCTTTGGTATAAATCTCAGGTCGCAAGGTGGAAAGAATATTTGGCGGCCAGACGAACGGAACTCGTTTCAGAATTACGTCCTGAGGTTGTCGCGGATTTCGTCACCATACGTCGCAAAGATGGGGCGGCACCGAAGTCTATCCAAGATGACCTGGTTCTTATTCGGGGAGTAATAAACTGGTTGATTCGGATCGGCGACATGGACATGTCTCCCGTCAGAATATGGCCGCAAGTTAGAGCCATACCTGTAAATCCTGAGCGACTGGGATACTACTCAACGGAAGAGGTAATAAGACTAATCCAGTATTTCAAGGAATCAGCGTTCTTGGATATATTCTTATTCGCGATTTTTACGGGAGCCAGGCGTGACGAGATCACCTCTCTCCTGGTCCAAGACGTTTCATTATCGAAAATGGAAATTTCTCTGCGGAACTCGAAAACCGTAACAAATGCACGCAATATGTACCGATCGGTTCCGATCGCGGACGACCTGGTTGAAGTCCTGCGACGAAGGATTAACGGATCAAGTTCTGACGCGGTAGTATTTTCGGAAATGCACTCCCATTCGAGGAATTGGCCGCACGTCCAAATGACCCGAGCATGCAAGGCACTCGATATCCCATACCGACGATTTCACGGCCTGCGTCACACTTTTGCTACTCAAATGGGGAAATTACCCGGCGTCTCTCTCGCCGATTTAATGGCCCACCTGGGGCACACTCAGCTATCTACCACTCAGAGATATACTCACGGAGAGGCGGGAGGAGTGAATTCACTACCATATTCTTCCGGAAAAAAAGCCCCTCCGAAGAGGGGCAATAAGTGAGAGGATTGTTCTGAGGCTTGTAGACAAATTTGGTTACAAAAACCCAAGTCTCCGTTTGATTCTCATCCAAAGAGTATCGGGCGAGATCTCGAAAGCACAGTTCGGCCAACCCCTCAGGAACAGGTCTTTCATTTTCGCAGTATCAACAAACACCGGAAGCGCAGCGTCTCGCCCGGCTATCAACGGATAGCCCCAATAGCATGAGAAGCCGTCAGGAGAATACCCGGCCAGGACGATCCAGTGCTGTAGCAGTGTCGGAGTTTCCGGATTGTGGATCAGGATCACCGTCTTCCCGGGTGTCGCCTGGTGGGTTTCGAGCATCGACCAGGTGATATTCTTTTTCCATAGTGCGAGACGAACCAGGGCCAAATATAGAGCCTCCGGATTGCCGCGAATCGGATCGATAGCCGGTAGCGGCGTGAATGCCGCCGCGGTTTCCTCGTAGGCCTTGCCCGTGGCCGTGGCAATCGCCGCGATCTCACAGTCATTTTGCGTTTGCATTAAGACGGGTGTTGTCATTTCAGTAAACCCAGATCCTGAAAGCGTTCTTTGTCTGTGTGAATGAATGTTTTCCCCATACCGAAACGCGTGAAGCCTGCTTTTATCAGCGCATTTAAGATGATGGAGCGTTCGCCATCGTCTTTTACGGCGATATCAGACGCGAACCCTGTGAGATGCGAAGAGTCGGATTTCCCACCCTCCGCGGCGTTGTGCTTGTCGCAACGGCAACCACTGTTGATGTGGAATGGAACACCGGCTATATCTCGCGCAATGTTGAGCTTTGCGACAAACGCAGGGCTGATGTTGTTCTGACCGCAACCGCATTTGCAGGTGAATTCGGACAGATTGAAATGCGACATTATCATAACCACCCCCACGCTTTGAACGCCGCCTGCAAGAGCGGAGAAAGGACTACTCCGGCAAATGCGGCTGACGCAGAGAAGATCACTCCTATAAACGAGAATACGGCTATGGTAAGTGTTGGATTTTTCATGTTTTCCTCCACGCGTTGAATTCTTATGCAGGTTTTGTCGTGTTCTTCTTCGAGCCGCTCAATTCTGTTTTCATGTGAGACGTGATGTAAACAGCGTTTCTCAGACTGTTCTTGATCGGTGGGCATAGGATTCCTTTGATGTTATGGATGCGGAGCAGGAGGAAAATCATCAGAGGTCAGAGTAACGACCGAACATGATTCCGGGACACAACACAGGAACGTGTCTGTTATAAGCACCGCCCATTTCCCATTCTTCATTGGTTTCGCATCACCGTAACGCCATTCCGGCGCGTGGTCACAGCTTTCAAAGTTAGCAATCAAGGCGTCCGCTTCTGACTTTGTATTGAACACTACGTATTTCATGGGAGAGACTCCATATACAGAGTTTGAGATGCGACCTCATCCGCCGTCATGGCGGTGCTCCAAATACCGAATGATGCTACGTAGCCTTCTGCCCCTAGCGTTGTTGCCCCATAATATCCGAATAGAGCCTGGGGATTTACGGCGTTTCCGTTTACGGTACTAGTTGAACCGCCACTAATCGCAAAAGGAACCCCGTCGATATAAAACGCTCCGGTAGCGTTCCCCCCGCCAGTTGATTTGTTTGTAATCGCGTAGGTGTGTGTCGCATTTAAAACAAAGAAGTCTGGTATTGTTTGCAGTCCGTGAACACCATCACCCCAATAATGGGCTACTTGTCCGCCTATATCGTTATACCACATTCGGCAGTTCCCGCTGCCATCCCCACCCACGGAGCCTCCGGTAACGAGCACGCGAGAGTTGATAGCCGTCAAATTAACGCGGACGATAATGGTCGTATCAGCGCCTGCATTGGTATAAGCCTCCGTCATCGGCGCCCACATTCGAGAACCCTGCAAGACATGTACGGATTTTTCCGCAGGCAATGGTTTTTCTATTTCCGTTGATTGCGTGGCGTCGCCGCCCGCAGAGCCAGCCGTTTTTGTCCACACTGCTGTTGATAGTGTGTTATAGGAATAATCGGGCCAGTTACCAAAGATTTCCAGATTGGCGGTATGTAGTGTCGGCCCCGCCGGCACTGGAGGAATCAGGGGTTGCAGAACCGGAGTTCCTGCGGGTCCTGGAACATGGTGGTTAAAAAGTCTCTTGGCATATACCGGAGATATCGCCAATGCGAGAATCAGAACGACCAGAATTTTCCAGCCTGCCAGTCTCCGTTGTCGTTCCATCTGATATCGACTCCTAAGACGCGGGCGTGTTTGCAAGTGGATCCGTCTCCGGAGCCTCGCCATTCGACGCCCCGCCATTCAGCTCCCCCAACGCGATACCCTTTGCCGCCTGGATCTTGGACAACGCCGACTGGTAGAACCCCGAAAGCCCGGAGATTGCTTCGATGTAAGAGCCTTTATCCCAGAGCGCCTCAAACTCTCTGACGCGCTTCGTAAGCTCTTCAAGCTTCTGAGCGCCAGTCCATTTGCAGAATCCGGACGAAACAAGCCATTCGATAGCCTGCGCGTATCGCGCTGAAATCGTGTGCATCGTTGCTGCGCGAGCGTCCCACTTGTCTATCGCGGGATTTTTCTGGGCATAAGTATCCATGGCCTTGGAAACCGCCCAAAATAGGAATCCGAGCGCAACAAGAATCATTGGAAGCTGGTCGATAATCGGTTGAAAGTTCATAGATTCTCCTTACTTATTTGTGAATTTTGGCCGTTCGGCGTAGGAATTTACTTCCCAGATCTCGAAGGTGCTGATGGTCCCAGTTCCTGAGAACCCTCCGCTACACAGCCCTACGTGGGCGTAGGCATATGTAGTCGGAACCTGCACCCATCCATATATTTCTGTGCTACCCGTCGCGATAGAATACGGAGCGGACATAGAACCGGAAGTGGTCGTAGCAATCGTCATCGACTCAGGAGCTGCATCGGTGAAATTGCAACCGATACTAAGTGCATCGCCAGTGCCAGTTTCACGCGTTCCCACGGCACGCACAAAAAATAGTTTCCCTGCATAATAGTTTCCGGGAAGAGTTATGTAAAAGCAGTTTGGAACCGCCCCGCTTGTTGTGTAATCGATCTTTTCTCCGGAATAGTACGTGTCTGTGCTGTTTGACCACGACGCACACGTGCTTTTGCCCCACCCAAGAAGCGCCGTCGCTGTGCTAAAGCCAAAAAGATTCGGCGATTCAGTAAGTCCCTGAGACGAGCATCCACCCGTGTTATTGAGGAACGATTTAATCGCCCCGTTGGCGACCGTATTACCATCGGACGATAGCGGCATGAAATGCGATATATCCGTGCCCGCAAAGTAATCAGTCGATAGCCAGTTGGATATATCATTACTTTTGTATGTCCATGCGTTGAACCAAGTTGTATTTGCGGAAAGGATTATTGAAGTAGCTCTGGAAGTGCCCTTGACTAAATAGTTATTATCAAATGACCCGGAATGAAATCCGAGAGAGCCCGTAGCGAGCAGGTAAAGATAACAATCTGCGGGAGCTGTCATAGCGCAAGATTCAAAATAATTTCCATCTATTTTAATGCTTTGCGCTCCGAGAATTGTCATTGCGCGGCCGGGTAACTGCTCGAAATTGTTGTTGGTTATATTCACGTTGATAGCACGAGTGATGACGAGGGCGTTACTGATGATGCCGTTCGCGAATCGATTGTTGTCGATCATGACGTTATTCATGCCATCTGTGTCACCGCCGGGGGCATTGTTCTGGCACTCGCCATGAATGCCGTAGTTCATTCTTACAGTGGCTGTTGCCGGGTCATTCCAGCAAAAATAGTTATGGTGAATTTTGTTCGACGTTTGATACGCCTGAATACCGTTGTATAAAGACCACGAGAAATTGCAATTTCGAATCTCGGTATTGTCTATCTGCAACCCGGTGTTGTTATCACCTATCCCAGTGATGTTGTTTGGCCCGGTTGCCATAAATGTAAGATTTTCGAAAATGCAAAAGGCCATCGGCGCAAGGAAACAAGCCTGAGATGCGCCCATGACGAAGGAGCTATTTTTCGTGTCTCCGCTGAAAGTTAATTGAGTGAGTTGCGCAGATCCAGAATTCTTGATGGGCGTTGCAAGATAAGTAGTTCCGCTTGCAAACCGGATATTTGCATGTGGATTTGCGGCTATCGCCGCCATCACGGCCGGAGTGTCATCGGTGATGCCATCGCACTTCGCACCATAACTGCGGATATCGACAATAGGCTTATCTTTAATGTTCACCCAGTGCGGCATTGTTACCGCAAAGCAGGATGCCGACGCAAATATAATCAATGCAATCGCAATAAACCGTTTCATTATTGTCCTCCGCAATACGTGATGCCGTCCAACAGTATGTAATTCACGGCTCCAGTTTCCGTTAGAATCGCGCCATCCGCACCTATCTCAATAGAGCCAAATGCGCCGCCCGAATTCGTTGGGACGCGTTGTTTTACGAGAGGCCGACACCCGGAAGGCATGGTCGTTATTGCCGCGCCGAGTTCAGGTGTTGCTGCCCCACTGGCCGCGAAGACACCGCGAAGATGCACGATTCCAAAAGGATCTTTGGCATAAGCGGCGTCGTTGAATCCGAATCCGGAATATGTCCACGATGCTGTCGTCGAGGTTATTGGCGTCCACGTCAACGCAATAGCAGGAGCGCCACCCAGATTTGCCAGAGCGGCGGAACTAGCAGTCGCGCCCGTGCCACCCTGAGATATCTGAGCGGGATTAGAGACGGGGTTGCTCGTCGAAGGTCCACCGGCGAAGGCAAGTGTAAGGCAAAGAGCCCACAAGACAAAAGCCAGGACGCACCTAAGAAATGATTTCGTCACCGTTACCACCCCCAAATCGTGAACGAAGCAGCACCGCCGTTGCGGGAAGCAGCCCAGATGTTCCCAGCCCGCGCATCACCGTCCCAGTGGAATAACGACCCACTTGCAACAGATGTGCCGACCGGATACACGCCAGTTGCCAGCCCCGCCTGGTTACAAAAAATCACTTCGTCCCCAAACACCCGGACTTCAAACGCGTGAGTAGCAGAGGCGGGGATGTAAGAAACAATGTTTGTGGCGGTAGCTGCCGGCAAAGAAATGGGCGAAGAAGACACAGCGACGTAACCAGTGGCCGATACCGTGTTGAGAAGCGCGGAGAATCCCGAGGCAACACCTAACACGAGCCCGATCGAGTCAGAAGCAAAACGCACAGCGGATGTGCCAGATAGACTTGTATACAAATTCCCGTTTTCGTCGCACCGAATAGGCACGATATCAAGGTATTGTGTAGCCGTTCCGGTCCCGCTTGCAACCACACCGGATATTGCCGGGTGTCCGCCTTGCGTAGGTGACGGCGGAGTTTTCCATGCTTGGGCCTGAACTGCGGTCATCAACATGACAAGGATCAGGAACAAAAAGGCGCTTCTTATTTTCACGATGAATCCTCCATTGCAAAGGAGCCCAGTTACCCGGGCCCCTCATGCTGTTATTTCATTTTGCGAAGCGTCTTCGCCAGTCGAGCCCGCTTCCCGGTCTTTCCTGGTTTCTTCGCAAGCTTATCCAAGGTCTTTGCCGGGATCTTTTGTCCCTTCTTCACCTTGGCTGTTTTGCGGAGAGCACCAGGCTTTTTGATTGCTGATTCAATCCAGTTTTTTGCCTTCGGAGCCATCAGCGTTACTCCTGCCATGGATATGAAGGCAGCGTATAAACTTCGATTGTGAACGTTGCGGCAGACCCACCGCCACTGAAAGAAATATTGGGGCGATCGTAGAAGATCTCGTCAATCGTGTCGCCAATTACGGGCGTAGCAGTTGTATTCCGCTTGTCCAAAAGATAGGCGCATGTGGCCGTTGGTGCAACAACGTTTGATGCGTTTGTTCCGTAGATCGTTTCATATATCTTGGCAGTGCCGAGATACTGAATATGGACACGTACCGGAGGAGTAATCGTCGTCGGGCAATACGCGATCGTATAGGTATTCGTCGAAGTGATATCGGTCGGCGTTACAACCTGCGAAGAAGAGAGCGCACAATACACCTGGTGAGCGAGGACGCTGAAGTTTCCAGCAACATCGCGGTTGATCTGGTCTCGTGCAGACCCCGGAACGCGGGCTGCTGATGCCGAAACGGTGACAGCAAGAAGTGCGATCACCACGAATACGGAAAGAATGTTTTTAAACTGTTTCACGTCGTATACCCTCCAAGTCATATTGCGGGAACGTCCCGCTGTTACAACTATTATACGACTTATTATCAGAAAAATGATAGATATTCGATGACTATTTTTTGTGACTCTTGAGTTTCTGATATGTGGCGCGTTTGTCCGGATTCGCATGGAAAAACTTTTCTTTTTCCTTCGTGCTCATTCCGTGAAGAGGATCAGCGTTGCGTTTCTCCTCAAGTCGCTTTTGAGCGGGTGTCTTTGGCTTCACCGGTTCTGACTGGCGGAAATCCTTTGCGGACTTGCGGAGACCAGCAGTTTCTTTTTCTTGTTCAGTTTTTTCGGGTTTCGCATGCTTGAGATCATTAACAAGTTTCATGGGAAATACCGGAATACCGCCAAGTGCAAGCGGACCTTTCGCGTGACGCAACATGCCCAGGACATCCTTGAACCATCTATCTTCACCTTGATTTGGACCATGCTTAATCTGAATGCCACTATGGGCGTCAGCCAGTGCCTGCATACCTGATAGTAGAAATCGTCCACATTCTTCCATTGTCGAAAGATATGGGGCCTCTCCGATGTGCCACTCATCAGGACGCAAAGCCTTTCCTTCAGCAAGCGTTCGGTATGCATCAGTGAAAAAATTAGTGACAGTCCCAACGCCATAGAAAGATCCAAGGGCATGATTGACACCATCAATGATTCGATCAATCGCGGTCTTGTCGTCTTGTTTGCCGGTAGCCTTTGCATACATCGCAGCTATCCCCTGTTCCATAATTGTGCCGCCAATGAGCACGGACATTCCGCGAGCGATGGCTTCTGTGCTGCTTATTTCGCCATTCAGACGGCGTTGGTTGAGTCTGTCGAGTCCTTTCGCGACAACGTTCATCGGTCCAGTAAATAGCATTGCCGCAGATTCTATAGCACTTCGTTTTGTCGATAATGACAGCATCGATCGGTCTGTTATGCTATGCGGATTCTGCGAATGAGAGACGATATCGGCCGCCAATGAACCGACCTTTCTGGCATAATCCGGATCATTTTTATCAATTCGCCCCTCAGCTATTCCATAGGAAACAGCCGCCATGCGTTTCAGAACGTCACGCATCATAAACATAGCCGCTTCTCGCCAGTCCTTGCGCTGGTGGGC
Source organism: Candidatus Rifleibacteriota bacterium (assembly GCA_015233155.1). Classification (GTDB taxonomy): domain Bacteria; phylum Muiribacteriota; class Ozemobacteria; order Ozemobacterales; family Ozemobacteraceae; genus JADFYG01. The sequence continues at coordinate 53,804 of JADFYG010000039.1, read as the reverse complement.
ATATTCCGTCTGTGCAAGTTTCAGAGTCGAATCTTCAAAGCGAGATCGGAGTAAGGGCGAGTTCTCATTCCACTTCTTTTCATACTCGGAGACATTGAACATCGCCGGCAATGCATTGATTATCTCCGCCGGAGTTGCATCGAAAAGCATATTCGGTAATGCATTGAAGTGTTTAGCCGCAACCGTTGGAGAGAGCGAAACGTCGGCGAATGCTACGTTGCCAAAAATCTTACCGTAGAGACCGGACATCAACGATCGATCTCCACCATGAGCAGCTTCTTCGAGTGCCTCAAGGAATCTATTGATATGATCGGTGTAGTCCTTACCGTATCTGCGCATGAGCTGTTTTTCGAGGGTAAGGTTGTCGGGGCCGATACGAGATCCCAGAGCGAGGCGTGCCTTTCGAATTGGTTCAGCGAGACCAGTATACCCGGCCACTTTCGAGACGTGATTTTCGAACTTGTTGATACCATCGGTAAGCTTCACGGGGTTATTATTAGTGACGCGTTCCTTGAATATTCCCATGTTTTCAAGAGTCTTCATCACATCTACAGAATAAAATCCCGTCGTTGGATCTCGACTATATTCGACAGTTCGCGGCCAATAGACCATTCGATGCGCAATCTCTTCGCCTGTAAGTTTTACCGCCATTTCATTCAGTATGGGTTTAAGAACTTTTCCAATGAAATCTACCATTGCATGCGCAATCTGGGTTTCGCGCGGATCGGCTTCGGCGATGATCCGCTCTGCCATCTCGCGGGTAATATTGTGCGTTGTGCCAGATTTATCGAGTCCCGACGTTACTCCACCACGAAGGATCTGCTCTCTCGTGTCCGGATCCATTAAATGTGCGAGGAGGTCTATCTTCTGCCCTCGCGTAATCTTCATTGAACCATGTGACGTAGGAATGTCGACAACCTCTTTTGCGAACTTTGCACGCTTATTCTCGGATTCGAGACCGGCCTTTTTGAATACCGGTTCCATATGGTCTTTTCCGAGGAACTGAACGCGAGCCGCCGCCTCTTCGCCACGTCGCGGACCTTCGAAGAACAACTCTTTCCCGTTCTTCCCTGCACGCATGGCAAGGTTTTCGGCCCCCATGTTTGAACCGAGGAAGCGTCTGACCCATCCCGACTGCGGTGTTTCATCAACAGCGTGAGGGATTTCTTTCTTACGCTGCACCACTTCATCTGATACTGCATGAGCCTGGACGCTCGCCGCTTTCGCTTCGCGATTACGTTCAAGCCAGGTAACATCATTATTGAGCCGGCGGAACGTTCGGATTGTTTCAGCCATTTCGTGTAACCGCTGAGGGTCTTTCTTGGCGATGTCTCGGATATTCTCGTTCTTCGCGTCTCGAAGCGCCTTTACGATGCGCTCAGGCACAGGAACAGACCCATCAGGGAAACGGACGTTATAGTTTCGTTCCATCCAATCAGCCAGCTTATTGAATGTCTTCCCGGGCGTGGCGTCACTTACGTTATCAACGATGCTGCGAATCTGATCAGCCATCTCCGGATGCATCCCGTAATTGGGATACTTCTTCAGTCCCTTGATTTCTTTTCGATAGGCGGCCATAGCATCTTGTGCCGCAACGTCCTTCATTCCAGATTCAAGCATATCGACAACATGAGCAAACTTCGCGGGTGTATTTGCATTGGCAACCGCCGCTACTATTTTTCCTCTCACTTCCAGCGGGACGGTATTTGAAAGTTCAATCGCCTGCTTGCGCAGATCATCTCGGTTCGCGTTTGCCTGCTCGTTCTTCGTCTTGAGATCTGCAATGCGTTCCACCGCTCGCTCTCGTTCGATACGCGTGGTTTCGGATTTAACGATTGATGCGCGAATGTCGCTACCACGATGAGCGACTCTCGAAACTTCGTCGGCCACTTTCTTCTCGCGCTGGAGTGCTCGCTTTTCGGCCTGCTTCTCAGTGATCGTTGGTTCGTCTTTTGCAGACTTAACACCGGTGACGGCATCAACGAGACCACGCACGGAAATACGCGCGCCACGTCGGGGATCTCTGGGGGAAACGATTTCAGATGAGCCTGATTTGACTTGTGTATCAGATGGGGATAAATTTGATGTTAAGCCCGCACCCAAATCGGAACGACTAAACATAGGTCCGGTTTGCGTAGCTCCAGACCGAGCACTAACCTCGCTGGACGCATCGGGCTTGTTTATTTTCCAACCAGTGAGTAGCCACGTTTTTTTCTTTCCAGATTCATCAAGAGAAAGTACGGCTTCAACACCATCTTTTTCAAGATGAACCGTTTTCTTTGATGGGACAAATTTGCTTATCTCACCATCAGCAACAGTGTCCAAAACAGCACGAACGATGTCAGCACCTCTTTGTTGGCCGATATGCATCAATCCTTTTTTTGAATCTCCCCATAAAATAGAAACATCAGAAGAACCACCAAATTTCTCGATGTCCGGTCGTAACCCCTTGATAACAGCTTCGTCGGCACCGCCAATGATGCTTTTTATGGCCGCTATAACCTTAACTTTGTTTGACGAAATCATTGGTTTTCTGAGACTATTAACAAGTGATCCTGCATCATCCCACGCCTGCTTGAAGAACTTGGCTGACTTTCCCAACCCGCTCTTCATTGCGTCCTTTCCGAATTCAATATAAGTCTTTCCGGAGCGAACGAAATCAACTGCGCGTTGGAACAGATCGCCGAGTTTGCGCTGTGACCATTTGGCGAATTCAGCGGATTTTTCTATTGCATGAAGGATGTAATCATGTGGGGCAAAGCCTCCGCCGCGGCGATAATTCGTCGGTGTGTTGATCTCGGTTGCAGGTTCCCCGGGGATATTCGACGCCGGCCCACTATCAGCTACCTGCATCGACTGCGCTTGTTCTCTGGCATCTTTCTGCTGTAGCAACCATACGCGCTGTTCAGGCGTAAGTGCATCCTCGCGAAGCATCTGAGCAAGCGCCGGCGTTGTTCGTTCCGCTGTCGGAACTTCTGCCGTCCTCTCTCCGGGTATTCCCGTTGGATTCCAGACCTGCGGAAGCGGAATATCTGGGGTTGCGGACGTCTGGTATTGCTGAGGCTCCTGCGCAAGTGCCTGCTTCTGCTTCGCAATATTCTGCTTTTCCTGGATGGTGGTATTCGGATCGTTGAAGGCCTGCGTAAGGTCTTCTGTCTGCTTGGCTTTCTCTTCCGCCGTTGTTGTCTGTTCTGCTTGATCCATGGCAGAGTTGAGCTTTGCAACGTCTTCATGCGTCAGATCTGTTGCATCAGGAGCAATTGGACGACCTAACGTTTGCTCAGCGAATTGGCTGAAAGAGTCATGCGGAAGATCAGACGTGTTAAATCTGTTGATAGTTGGTTCGACGACAGAGAGAGGAGCGGGAGCCGTGGTAGGCACTGCTTCTGGTTGTGGTTCTGGAGATTGATCGATAGCGTTGTTCAGTTCTACCGGTTTCGACTCGTGCCCAATGCCTGGCGTTGATACTACTCCGCTGATACCATCTGCTATTGCGCCAAATGCGCCCATATCAATAGCGGTCTTTCGAATTCTGTCGATATCCCAGTTGAGCCAGTCCGGATCCTTTCTTGAAAGAAGTTGCGCCATTTTTACGGATGCCTGATCGTAGACCTCGTTTGCGGCTCCAGCTGCACCCAGTTTTGCTGCACCCGCAACGGCTTGTTTTGTTCCATTGACAAGGACTGTTTTGATCTTGTCCATGATCCCAGATTGTGCAAACTTCTCAGCGGCTGCTTCTACTTCTGGCCCTGCCATCTCTCCAGTGAATCGACCAACGATTCCACTTAACGGAGACGACATGATTGCAGCGCCAAGAGCGCCGCCGGCTATTGCCGTCTTTGGAGAATAGCCACCGCCTTCTTTTTCTATTCGATTCGATATCTCCGGAATGCCTGTCATTGCCATCCAGCTGAATGGACCAATTATACTCATAGCCCCGAGTTCCGGAGCGAAGCGTTGAACTCCCTCGACTATTTGATCGGGAAGCGCAGATGATATTCCCGTCTCAGAAATTGGTTTCTGCGTTGGAGCCGTTGCGGCCTGTATAGTTTCGTTGCCAACGCGAGCGGCATTCATGACACTTTTCCCGGTATCTTCTGCGCCGATAGCACGAAGTCCCATGCCGGCCAATTGTGCGACGGACGATGCCCCGCGTGAAACAGTTGAGAGGGGAGCCTTCATAATTCCGGGAATACTTTTTCCGATCTCTTCTCCGACCAACTGTGATGCCTGTTCCTCCGGCGTTGGCGCGTGTGGAAGGCCAGCGTTTATCAGAGCTTCGCTTTGTTGCTGTTCGAGCTCTGTTTGTTCCTGACCAAAGAGTTTCATTTTCGCGGCGTGTTGCTGAGCTGGATCGGCGTCGGCATAACCGCTCCAGCCGTTACTCATTACGGCATGGAATACTTCAGGATCTCTCGCGAGTTTGGATATCGCTTGATCCTGAAGATCTCGTGGTTGGTCCTTGAATCCCTCCATCGTCGAAGAAAGAATATCTCGAAGCGTGCTCATTTTGACATGAACTCCTGAAACGACGGGACGCCCTTTATTGTCCCTGTGCCGCCATGCTTCGACCGCAATGCATCTCCCATTTTTTGCTGAATTGTCTTAACAACAGGATCTTCTGTTGTTAATCCCAAGTCGCTTGCTGCTTTAAGATCATGAGACAAACTCTTCAGTTGGGTGTCGGCATCATCTTGGGTTGGCTTCGTGGCCTTTGTCGGCTTAGGAACCAGATACTTATTTCCATTAGAACCCAAAACTATCTGCTGTGGTTGCTGGCCCTCGGGTAATTGAGTAAGCGGTGCTTTCGAAGATACTGATCCCTTCGAGGATCCCAACGATGTGCTCGAAGGTGTCAAAGGAATCTTCGCCGTGATTCCAGCAGCGGGATTGTTCTTGTCATAGACATGAAGAACGTCGCCATTTTGAATGACATCGGGGTGCGGGAAGCGCTCAGGATGAAGTGTCTGAGCAAGATTAAGAGCGTCCTTTACCTGCTGTCTCCCTTTCTCGGTCTGAGCCGCATTGAACGCCCCTGCGAAATCTCCTTGTGTTATGAGTGCGCCAACCTGTGGACTTTCCGGCTGTTCTGGTAACTTTATCTTGTCCAATTCCGTTTCCATTTTCATACGGAGATTCGGATCAGCCTTAAACTTATCCGGATAAAGCGTTTGATAATGATCAAGGAGCGCCTGCTTCTTTGCGACTTCCTGCGCATCTTTCGCAGCTCCAATTTGGGTTGCCTCAGACACCTTTGCAGCAATCTGTCGATTCGCTATTGATTGTTTCTGATCATTCAACGCGCTTTGCTGAAGCAACATCTGTTTCAGCTTCTGGGAGGCAAGGGTGTCGTTCAGTTGTATAGCCTGCTTCTGCTGCATGGCCGAAGTGATTCCACCCAGTAGACCTTCGAGGATTCCGCCGGTTGCGCTTCCTTGCATAGTATTTCTCCTTAACTGAAAATGCCGGCTAGGGCGTTCTTAGCGAATGAAGTAACTGCATTAGATGCCATTCCAGATAATCCGCCGGGTGTAAGATATTGCGATATATAAGGGTTCGCCTGTGTAGGTGCCGGATTGAGCCAGTTATTCATCTGTCCTTTTGCCCATGTTCCGGCAAGCCCCTGTAACACGCCACCTCCGCTGGGCTGGTTCGCTTGCATCAAGGCTTGAGTCTGCATCATCTGCGGAACCTGGGTATTCAGCCCCATTATCCCTGTCGTCGCTCCCGTGTACATATTCAGCACGCGGTCAAGAAGACTCTGCGTAGTCTGTGCGCCCGTGGCAAGATTCTGCGTGCGCGTGGCCTCGCGTTGCCCCATGAGACCGGCGAGTCCTTCCGCTCGTTGCTGATCAACATTGTTGAAAGCATCGGAAGCCATCCCCGTTGTGGAGAGACCACGCCGGGCCATGTCGTTCATGGTCTGGCTCTTCTGGTTTGCGATAGCGTTTTCAAACTGCCCCTTCTGCAGGTTGAACGTAGCGTCAGGAGAGTTCTTTAAGTTGGTAAGAAAATCCTGCATCCACTGATCGGCCTGAGGTTGTGCGCCGGTGAGCGAGCTTTGGTATATGGGATTGCTTGTATCGTAGGTTCCGCCGGCTCCCTTTGTCATGTTGATCGTTGGAGTATTCGCTGGTTTCCCGAACAGGAAGCCCGTAGCCAATCCTTTCAGGTCTTGCGCCTGCCCTTGCTTGAACGCATCAGACGCCGCGGCTTGATTGATCGCCGATTGCTGAGTTGCATTAGCCTGGTCAGCCTGGCGCCATCCCGGCTGTGTCAGATCTTTCCATGTGTCGCTGAAGAAGTTACCCATTGTTGAGCCTCCTCTGTGTTTGGATCGTCGTTCGCAACCGGCTGATTTCGGTTCGCTGTTTCAGGATGTCACTGATCTTGTTATCCATATTAGTTGCCCATTGTGTGACAGTCATATTTTGAACATAAAAACTGCTTGTGGTCGGATCATTGTAGAAAAAGGTGTAAATGCCCACTTTGGCCGCGGTTAGATTGCATTCGTAGATCGCTGTATCTGGGTCTCCCAATCGACCAGAAATGTCTCGAAGACTGGTCGATAGGTCGATTGAATATGATTCTGGATCAAATGCCTTGAGAGATGTGCCACCGATACCAACGATTGCACCGAATATAAAAAGCCGAACTTTTACTACATCGCCCATCGCGGCAATTACCGGGACGCAGAGATTGACTATCCTGGCAGGAAGTGCCATCTATCAACCCTCCTGTATTAATGCCGCGGCTTCGTTCCGATTAGGTGGATTACCTATCGCAACCAATGGGTCATCGACGCCGTATGAATAAACCATTGATGCAGGTTGTCCGATGAAGCGAAATGAGAACGAGTCACACCCCCACGGTTTCACTTTGAAGACGTTCACTTTACGGACAACATTGTTGAACTGCATCGAAGTCGCCAGGATGTTATTCAGATAAATCTCAACCGTCACCGATCCCGACGTCTCTACAAAGACCGTTTTCAGTTGTTTCGCCTTTGGTGGAACCGAGAATTCGCGCGTGCGGTATCTGAATGTCGCCACGCTATCACCACGAAGAAAACCCTTAGTGTAAACGTCATAAATAAGAAAGAACGAATCCGTTATAAACTCTGACTGCAACGCCATGGGCAACCTTGTTGAATTAAGTTCCAGAACATAGAACCGATTTTCAACTATTCCCGTTCGAGGTTCGTTAACGGATCCATGCGTCAAGTCTGCATACGCCATCTTGGGAAACAATCCTCGAACATTCGAAGAAATATTCACCGGTCGGGCACCATCGAATATATCCAAGGAAACAATCGCTTTGCCGGTATCAGTTGGAAGTAACAGCATTCTATCTTCTATCGCAGCCATTAACAGATTCCCGGCCACTATCCGTCCGCTATTTGTGGCAACACCTATTTCTGCATCTAGTTCTTTTTCGGTGAAATTGGATTGATCGTCACCATAAATGATGCGAGGCTTTTTTGACGCCAGTGTAACGATCATTGTTTCTCTGAATGGGATAATACCCGTAACGATATCGCCGAATCCGAATTGATTTATAGTTGGAAATGCCCACGGCATATCAGTCTTTGAGAATCTGACAATACTTCCTGTTGCTACCCACAACCTCTGATCAAACCATGCAATTGAAGTGGCTAAATCTGCCGAAGTTTCAAACAACGTCAAATTTCCAATCGAAGCACACGATTCTCCGATAGCGTCATCAGCAATAATATCTTTATATTCCGATATTCCCGCCATCGCCGATCCTAGACTTCCCACAAGTTGGAATACTCCGGCAGTTAGTGGACGACGATATAACCGCCACACCAGATTGATCTTCTTAGGATACATCGCGGCATAACTGGGGAAATTTGAAAACTTCGCGATCTGATTGGAAGCTATTGTCACCGTCAGCGTTGCAGGAGAAGATTCCTCGCCAGTGTCTGGATTGTAAAGCGTCAACGCATAAGTATAGGTGCCAGTCGGATATGGATTAAAACCATAGGTATCTGCAGCTATGCTCGGCAACTGAGCGGGAACAGCCATTCCGAGTTTGTCACCAACAACCGACGAATAATTCCATCGAACCACATCGTGCAGTGGATAGACACCAGTATCGTATACTCGCCCTTCAACGATCAGTGAGGAAAGCGACACCTCTCTCCCATTCGCCGCCGTGGACCATTGAGCAAACTCAAGACGTCCCTGATCGACACGGCAGTTAATAGCCTCCTGGCTTTCAAACTTGCCGATTAGTTTCGGGTTACCAAGATTCAGATATCCGAACATAACATCATCTCCGCATCTGGAATGGCATCATGGCAGCAGAATCTAATGTGATATCTGTGCGGAATAATCCCGACAAATCTGAAATAGTCTTTTCAAAACGACTGGAGAATATCGCGGCTTTGTTCACGTCTTGTCCTCGGCCATCGCGCGTCAAACATATAGAACAGGCGTACTGCCAGATGCCACGTTGCAGATCCTCAAACATATCTGGCTGATCTGTGTTGTTGCTCATCTCTTGCGGGCGTGACGAATAAAGTGCCGACGCAACGTTTAAGGGATCTGGATGCAATACAGAGAGTTCGGCGATTGAATCAGTAGATAGGGCATTATCAAGTGTCAGAAAGAAAGGACTGGATTCAGTAAAAGACGTTGGGGTCTGTTCGATGCCATCCAGCTTGATGGTCACGGCTCCGACACTCTGGACGTAGCCCCCAGGAACGGATACTTGCGTTGAACCAGCAGACAGGAATACAAGGAATTTCTTCGCCGTCGCGAGGAGATCCATGGAGACTGTATCCGGAATGAATCGGATACATGCGCCAAGATTAACCCCTGACGCCGGACCAACAAACTGAATTAACCGCGGATTGACGATGGTCCACTGATCGAAGTTTTGCTCGACGCCATCCAGCCATATATCTACACGGCTCTGATCTTCTGGAATATCCTCAGAAAGAGTCAGTGAAAGAGAATTCGCCGCAAGCGTGGCAAGAAGAGACTTTCGAGCTGTCGTTGATGCTGCAACTATTTCTGGTATCGGGAAAAGCTTCGCTTTGCCGTCTTCGAGATACCAACACTCAGGATCTCCGATTTGAGATCGAAAATTTTTCGAGAATGAACGTCCAGATCCAACTAATCCGCGATCATGAGATGTTCCTGAAAATCTCGTCTCCAGATATTCGATGCTCTTCTTTCCCAGCAAACGACCTTGCCAATAAATCTTTTTCAGACCCATGAGATCGTGCGGAAAATAGAATGCTCCGGCTTCAGCTTGAAGCAACGGCAAAAGAAGATCACGCAATCCGGTGCGACGGAATATCTCACGATATCCCTCGTTCAAATTGTCGATGATCTCGTCAAAAGTCCAGAATTGTGGGTTATCCGGATTCTCATTGAGTTGTTGGATAACCTTGTTTTTCAACTGTAATAAATTCACGGCATCACCTGTTATGTAAAACGGGCGAGCGAGTTGCCCCGTTCGCCCGTATAAAAGCAACGACGCAAGGAGTCGTCGCCACTTCTCTTATTTACTGGGTGTCTGTACGTCCAGATCTTCGGGCTTGGTTTCCTTCGCCACTTTATCAATAGTCACCTTGGCTCGTTCATTTGGTCTGAGCTCGGTGATTGGCGAATTGTGCTTTTGAGCGCGCTCACGAAGATGATCTATTTCTGCCTGCGTTTCCGCACGGAAGAAATGATTCATGAACTTGAATTCAAGTTCACCTGATTTTATTGTGTGGTTGCGATGCTTGGATCGGAACATTACGGGTTCAACAGAAATCTTTGCCATACTGCGCTCTCCTTATGTTTATCGATTGCTTACTTCGAGAGATCGACGGTGATTATGCCGTGGCGCTCTTCGTTGATCAGTTTCAGACCGCATTCGCCGATAGCCTGGTCAACGCGTCCATCGGTCTTGCGCTCCTGGACGTTTTCCTTCCAGATGTCCGGACGAAGAACGTTTTCCTCGATCAGTTCCATTTCGAGAGCGAAGCCTACCGCAAGCGTCTTGGGATAAAGCTCATTGAGCGTGCGGTCAACAGCAAAGTCGAAGTCACCATGGATCGTGGTCAGGCGATCGATCTTGATACCGTAGACCTTCGCATTCGGACTGATCGCAAGTTGCAAGCCCTTCGATTCCAAAACCTCTTTCTGAATGAGCGTGGCCATTGCGCTATTGCAAATCATCGTTTTCTCTTCGCCGCCATAGCCGTATACCTTTTCGGCGAAGTCAATGAAGTCCATGTAGCTCATCCCGCCATCAAGATCAGATATGTTGCTGGTAATCAGCTGTTCCAGACCGGCGGTTGTGCGGAGAGGTTGACCATTTGTTCCGGTGGTCTTGTTGCGAACGCCACGGAAATATGCGGCGCTGCGCATTTTGAGAAACAGATTCCACATCTCGCGTTTTTGGAACTGAAGCGTATTGACGTCACCATAGAACTTGCTGGCCTCATTCGTTCCGCTGGAGCCGGTGGTGCGCGAAAAGATTTGAGTATAGTTGAAAAATTCATCAGGGCTGAACGACATCGGAGACGGAGCGTCAGCGTTTTCCTCGAAGGCGTTTCCGACAAGAGCCAGAATATCACCTGCCGTCATAACAGCCACCGCAGGCGCAGCCAGGTCATCAGAGTTACCCCATTGTCTGGTGATCGTCAGGGTGGAAGTTCCGGTAGTGACAGCCGTTACAAGACAACGCTCTTTGGTCGTGAGGTTGATGAAAATGTCACCGGCTGTCCATTGAGAAATGTTTCCGACAACCAGAGAGGTCGCACCCGTTGAAGCGGCAATACCCGTTGTTACTGTGTCGGTGGGAGTTCCGAGGTCGATATTACTCCACTCATACTTGGGGTTATCGACGTTCTGGAGTTTCGAGCCATAGACCATGCCCGACTTGTTTTCTTTCGCCGCCGTCCGACGCATCTGAATCAAACGCAGGAGAGTCACGAAGAACGCGAAGTTCGCGCGTTTCTGATAAACCTTCGGGTCCATTGCCCGAATGATCATCGAGTTGCCGGTATCGGAATTACGGGAGCCGCGAGCGGTAACATTGTTAAGTGCCATTTTGGTTCACTCCTTCATGTTATGCACGGCTGCTCCTTCAACCGGGCGCGAATTGTTAGAAACCGAGGACGTCACTTCCTTTGAGTTTGCCGGGGGGTTCGCCTCCGGAATCTACCGAACGAATTGTCTTTGAGGGCGTGGGCTTCCGAACCTTGTCCAGGTTGGCCTTTACGCCTGCAACTGTTTTTGCCAGGTTAATAAGTGCGCTGAAATCATGTCGTTCAGTCGCGGCTTTCATCATTTCGTTATAATCGCGGAACTTCATGTTCCCAAGGGCTTCTGTATATTTGTCCTGTAGATCCTTGGTGGGAAGAAGTTTGTCGATATCGCCCTCAACCTTTTTCTTTGCGGCTAGGAAGTTGTCTGCAGCCTTCTTTTTCCGAAGTCCTTCGACGTGTTCTTTCTTCGCTGTTTCGAAACTGGCTGATTCCTGAGAATCCAGGCGATTGAAAATATGTTGATACATCGCCTGGTGCTTCGGATTGTATGGGTCAAAATCTTCGGAACTCGCTAACCCGAGACGCTTGCACGTTTCTTTCGTAGCATCAGTCATCACACGGTCAATGTATTCCTGTTCGCCCGGGATATACTCAGGCTTGAAGACCTTGCGAGGATCTGTAATTGTCTCATCACCATTCGCGTTTGAAACGGCAATGGGATCTGGCGTGGTCGATTCAGGTGGCTTCGTTTCTACCGCAGATGATTGAACATCGGCTTGTGGTGTTCCCGCGTTGGCATTGGCATCGCTGGCAGGTGTTTCGTCTGTTCCCTCATCGCCTTCAGCGTCGGTATCCTCGCCCTCCGGCTCTTCGTCGCCCTCCATGATGATGTCATCATCGGAACCATCCGCATCATCACCTTCGGCGTCTCCCTGGGCTTCATCGCATTTAGAATGTGCCGCAACCTGGTCATCGTAAACGAAAAACTCTTCAGGGTCAGGAGGTTTCTGTGTTCCGGATTCGGGCGGCTTCTCGCCATCTGGCGCGGAAGTAGTTGCCGCTTGGCTATTGTCTGGTGTAAGCGGCGGTTTCTCCACAACTGTTCCCGGCTGCTTCTTTGGTTCCTTGTTCGTATACATCTACCGGTGCTCCTTGATCGTTTGATCGGCCGACCTTCCATTCGTAATCTGACGTTGAAGGCCCGCTTCCAAATTTTTCACCAATTCCAATTTCAAGGATAACAGAAAACATTCCCTATTATCAACTTTTTGATAATTAGAAAAATCTATCTTTTCGAAGTCGGTTAAGATGTCAGCTCTAATCTCTTGGAATACGGGTTTCAGAGCTTCGAGAACTTGCGCGCTTGTGACTCCAAGCTCACGTTCATGAAAATATTCTTCAAGCTTTTTACCCATTCGGGCCACCTATACCGGGTTGTGTTGATGGCTGCATCATTGGCGTTGTCGATGCTTGTGGCCCTTGCGGCGTTTGTTGCCCCGGCTGTGGTTGTGACTGTTGTTGCAATCCTGTTGTGAATGCCTGGACAACGGCTGCTGCCTGTCTCGGATCAACACCAGCCTGTTGCATCAATTGAGCAAGTATCTGGGGGAGTTGCGCAAGAATGTTTTGCTGTTGTGCCTTCTGCTGGGCCTGCGCTTGAACATCCTGGGCCGTCATACCTATCAACTCGACGGGATTGTTGAATCCCATCTGTTGCATGATCTTGGTTGCGGTGTTGTATATGCCCATCGGATTTGCAAGACCGAGGTTCATCATCGCCGGCAACATCTGGTTGAATACGACCATGAGTGCGCTGATCGTCGAGTCTTTGTTGTTGAGGCCGATGTTCGAATCGACGGAAGTGGACAACTCCCCTTTGATTTCATCGGGGTTAACCTTGTAATACTCGCCCGATATACGTGCTACAAGTGCCTCATCGAAGTAATATTGATCGAGTTCAATGAGGTGCTCGAATAGTGGGACCATCCCAGATAGCGCGGCATTTCGAACCAGGAGCCGCAACCGCTGCTGTTGTGCTCCCATGATCTTGCCTATGCCATATGCGGTTGTGTGGGCAAGCGTTTCGCCATCGAGCCCCTGGGTTTGTCTGGACACTCCAACCTTGTTTTCCGCCCCTGCTGTCAGGAATTCCATGAGTGGCCAGACCTGTGAGGCTAATGGATTTTCGGGAAGGTATTTCAGGATCTCGTCGATGTTTTGTCCTTGCCCCGGCTTGGTTCTGATCGCCTTCTTTCCCGCTTCGATATCGGCAATAGCATCGGGTTGGTTACTGGCAACGGCGACAGGCCGATCATTGTTGTAAGCGACGTTCGCAACGATCTGCATGATCAATGCCGTCTTGAGATCTTGCGTTGCTTGCAGAAAGTCGGCTACGGCCTTCTTCCACAGTTGGTATGAGTTCGGGAAGCAGTGCAATGTCTTGATCGGTGTTTCCTTGAACTCGTCATAGATCTCTGCCGAAAGGACGACTCCACCGCAAACAGATGCGCGAACACGCTCAAGAACGCCGTCGCCGTTCACGTCATAAAATCCGAAGACGGTATACCGCATCACCATCTTCCGGCCTTCCTGCCCTTCCTTGGGCATTACGCCATAGATCGATGACGAGCCATCTGTGCGGTTGTATTCGCCTTCGTAGTTACAGATCGCGTTGCGGATTTCCTTCAGCGTGCCGCTACTATTCACGTCACCGCCGATTTCAACCATGGCACGGTGAGGATCGATATCATCAACGTTGCGATAGAATCCGGCCTTCTCGTATCGCGTAAGGTCATCCAGTGGGACGTATTCCTTCACGGCCTCGAACATCAACTGATCGGCCATGTTCTTCTCGGGAAGCCAGATATAAGCGCCTGGCATAATATTCCGAAGTATGGGTTGATCCTTCGTTCGCACTGGCTCTTTTACCTTTACGGTAATGTTGCCATCGCCGTTATTCTGTGCGCCTTTTACCTTGTCGAGAGCTTCAGGGGGGAGCATGGCAAATTCGTGCTCAGGAATTTGTTTGTCAACCATTTGCATCTCGGATATACGCATCCAGTCTGCCCAAAGCACACCAAGCCCGGCTTCGAGATTGTCACGTAACCATTGGCTGATGATGTCGTATCCACGGTTCTGCACATGGATCTGGTATTCAATCAGTTTTTCCAATGGCTTTGGATCATCATCAGGCGTGCGGCCAACAATCGATACGAGCTTATCGGGACCGAAAAAGGATTCGATCAGGGATGGCATCATCCATTCGACGGCATCCTGAATATCTGACGTGCTAAACGCCTGCTTCTCGCACTGCTTGGGGAAAAGCCGCCGATAGTAATCGGCGTTGCTGTGGAGAAGCTCATATCGAGCGATGACATACGGTTTAATGTGTGTTGAAAAGTATGTCTCAGCCGAGGTCAGATCCATTTCGATGAGTTCGTAAAGCTCCTCATCAGAAAGTTTAATTCGCTGGTCACGCTTGTTACGCGCCATCTTTATGCCTTTTTCTTTCCGGCAATCTTTTTCATTGCCATCGCTTCTTCCATCTTTTTGTCAGCCATTCCTTTTGCGGCGTCGCAGGCGGCTTTCGATCTCTTTGGATCGCATTTGATTGCCTCTGCTTCTGATAACGTTCTGGCGTCGCTTTCGGCCATCCACTTATCATCGTTGATTGGAACGGGCACGTCTTTAGGAGATGCCTTCTTTTTGGTTTTAGCCTTCTTGCCTTTTTTGGGCTTTGTGGTAGTTCCCATACCTGCGCCCATCCCCATCATTCCAGCGTTAGATTTTGCCATGGTCGTATCTCCTTGCTATAATCTGCCTGCCCTGACTTCGGAAACAGGAAGCCCGGACGATTTCCCTGATGTGGTTTCCATACCCCCCTGAACCTTCATTGCTACATATTGAAAGCCGTCTTGAGCGTGTGAGTACATATCTTTAACTGGCTGATCGTGATAGCGTTCCTCGCCCCTGATCTGAACACGCTTGAATCGATATTTTCCCATCATGCCCTTCCGAAGCGTCGGACATTCGGAAGAAATAAGCAGGGCAGGCTTGCCGGCGGATATGCGAGAGAGAAAACCCTTCACTGATCCCAAACGTGGCAGGAGATCATTGGTGAGCCCTTCTTCGGGATTGAACCCTCTCGCTTCGAGCGATTCATAACAGGTTGATTCATCCGTAGGTGATCTGATCTTTCCCGCTGGATCTCCGACCACGATGATGTTACCGAGGTTCTCAATCTGCCTGAAGTCACGTCTGAGCGTCGGAACAACAGCATTCTCCAGGAACTGATCAAGCCCCATGTTTTCCGCGACGAGTTCCTTCAACGCGCAAAGGCGATGAGGCCCTGGGTAATACTGGCAAATTACAGCGGCCGGCGTGAGGCCGAAGTCGAAGCCGATCAGAAGCGGAAGGCGAGGCTCGAAGGGGATAGGCCCGCCGAAATAATGCAGCGAGTCAGAATACTCCGGATATACTGGCCGGCCGTCCTGGACGAAGCCGTATTCGGCACAGCAATATACTTTCACCCATGGCTCATTGTCGGGGCGAACCATACGCAGCCAGTAATCAAATCCTAGCTGGAGATTGCGCACGTTCTCAGCTTCAGGATTGCCTTCCCATTTGCCGGTCACTGGGTTCTTCCGGATCGCCGCCGGCTGATTGAAAAACTGCCATCCTTCGGGGTGGTCCACTTCGGCAAGGCGATGCCACCAGTGATCGTCATCGGGAGGGTTCGTGTCGAGTATTCCACCGGTCCAGGTGAGTGGAGCGTCAGACTTCGCGGGATATCTACCTGTACGACTCAGCAACCCATCGACTATAGCTAGATCTATTTCGCGAGCTTCGTTAACCCAGAAGCCTGTCAATTCTAGCGAGAGCAGCTTTCCTGTGTCGTTGGGATTGTCCAAGCTCATGAACAGGACTTCGCAGTCAACGGATGTTCCATCTTTCAGATCGTATTTCAGGTGGGCTGTGATCGGGCTTCCGTACGTGATCTTGCATACGCACTCAGGAAACCAGTATTCCCATGTCTTTATCGTGGTCGTTTTGAGTTCCGGGTATGTGTTACGAACGACAGTCCAACGAGTTTTACGAACGCTCTGGGCGTCGGGAGCTTGAGCCTGAGCCCTATACAGTCCGATCTCAATGCAGCACGCAGCCGACTTGCCACTGCCTATTGGCCCCTTAATAGCGCGAATCATTCCCGGTTTCGCATGGAATCTCGCCTGCGTGGGCTCACATCGGTATCGGCGTAGGATGTCACCCATCGGTTGACACCTTTGGGTCGGATCCTAGTTGCGGGCCACCTTCGACCACGAGCACCAGCCTATCTCCCTCGTGCTTGTGACGATCCACAAACATCGCTAGGTGACGGCCGATGAGTTCGAGACTCGAAACCTTGTCGTGAAGCTTAATGCGAGTTGTCCCGCCAAACTCTGTATCGACTCTGGACACCTCAGACACGGCAGCCAATTGAGCACGGGAAAGATTTCCGGAATCATTGAGGCTGACGCTTGCGTTATTGAAGGAAGCGAAATCGCCCATATTTGCGAAGCCTATACGAGCAAGTTCTTTGAGAACGCGGTCGGCAGTAATCTCGCATCGCTTCGCACGCTTCACCTTGAGTTCGTCGATGCGGGCTCTAATGTCAACTCTTGCTAACAGCTGTGCGGCCTTTGATGTTGCGGTTTTGGCACTATATCCCGCCCTTATTGCCGCCTGCGTTCCGTTAAGATCTTTGAGATATTCCCGGCAGAAAAATTCCCGCCGTTCCTTGAACCGATCAGGACCGCCGTTGTTTCGCGTCTGTGGCCGACTCCTACTCATACTTTTATCTTATCAAAAATCTGATAATAAAAAAAGCCTATTTTGTCATTATCATAAAATTGATAACATAAAAAGCCCCCGGAAACGACCCTGTAAGGCACGTTGCCGGAGGCTTTCGAGTGTTACTACCTGTCTATTTGGGCTTTATACGCACAAGAGGTAATCCGCGATAATTCCCTACCACCTCAACGCCACGCGGCGATGATAACGCACACTCCATACACACATTGCAATACAGTATTGTGTATTCAGTTTTCACATATATGCATGTATGAACCCATTTCTTGCACACCACACAATGATGCTTGGGCATCTCCCGATAAAATTTTCTTATATATTTTCGGTGGATATTACCCATGAAGAATGCTCTCAAGCGTGTCAGAAATATGGTTTGCCGTAATCTCCCATGGGACTTGCGTCTTTATATCATTGTCCCAATAAAAAACTAAGTCTCTTAACCAAGCACTCCGGCTGCGTGCTGCGTCGCGTTCAGACTGAAGTTTGTGGATCAGTCCTATATCATGCACATGAAAATTATAGCCACACTTCGGACAGTGCATAAACGAGGGCGAAAGCGCATTTACTTCCATCGCGCATTCACAATACAGGCATTGTGGCGACCTTTTTTTATCATCCATCTTCTTTCTTCTTCCCTTTCCTCAGCGTTCGAATATGACACGCCTGGCAGCACCAAATTTGCGCAGGATGTTTGGGAACAAACCGAGTAGAGCAACCACGGCACTTCTTTTTTATTGCTCGCCTCCCTTCGCGCCCTTCTTTTTGGTTCTGGCCACATCACACGCTTTCCGGAGTGCGGATACATTATGTGCCTCAACGAGCCTCATCATTGCTTCTTTGTAAAGCTCGTTCATGGTCATGCCCTTCAACGCCGCTACAAGTTTCATGTCTCCGTGTAGCCGGTCGTCAATCCTGACGGTGAGTGCTGGCATTATCTCCCCCCTTCCTTCCTGAAAATGAATATCCCGCGGACGCGGTGGTTCGTGCTCTTCTGCATTCCGATCCCACCGACCATCGAACAGCCTTCTTCCTCGAACACCATGGGCAATACGATGATTGAACCGACCTGAAGTGACTCCGCCTTCCGGTGAATCGGCGGGGCCTGGTCGAGCCAAACAATATATCCACCTGGCTCCATTACCTCGAGCACCGAACGCAATACCCGAATTCTGTTCACCATCGGTCGGCCGTAATTCAGTGCGTCCTCATTCGAATACGGCACGTCCACCATGACGAGATCGAATGTGCGATCGCCCAAGAGAGACTTACAGTCGTGACAGTCTCCAACGATGTCGGGGTTCCCCTCTGGCCGTATGTCGATACGCGTGTAGTCTCCGGGTGGTAACGATCCCGACGGAACATGAAGAACTCGCTCAGCGTCTGGGAACATGCTCATCACGCGAGGCAAGTAACCATGCGGATACGCGCCGTAATAACCGGACGTGCGGTAGTTGTTGCCCATGATCCAGAGTCCTTCCAAACGCACATCATCGGCGCGTAAGAGTTGGAATTTCGGGAACGCTTTGTGATAGAGTTCGGCGCGGGTTGAAAGGGGAAGATTCTTCATTCTGGTTTTCCCTTTAAATCATGGCATGGAGACCTTCTCCCATAGTCTCTGTTTTCTTTTTCGAGTCGCTCAATCCTCTTGAATTCAGTCGTTCCGGGTCTGGGATATTTCCCGTGACGAACGAAAGAGTCTTCGCCCGACTTCCCGCAAAACCCAGCTTCAAAAAAAACGCACGCATAGCACTGTTTGTGTTCTGGTTCGAATGCTCCGCACCAGCAATTCTCAGTTACGGTCGGAAACTTCCCGTCAATATTGGGGGGATTTTTACAGCATCGGATTGGGTCTACTGTAATAAGAGAATATCTGCATCTGTCACACGATTCGATGTCATTGTCCTTTTCATCTACAACTTCTGTGTTCATGCTTGTTTTCTCCTTTTGTTGTTACTTGTTGTTAGTTGTTGTGGGTTAAAAAGATATAAATGCTGTATTGATGCCTCTGTTGTGGGTTGTGGTGACTTCAGTGCACTACTTGTATAAAACATATGATTAGTTTTTCCATGAAACTTTTAGTATGTTTATATGGATATCTCCTCCCAAAGTCACAACACTAACCACACCTTTTATTGATCGGGCTTTGCGGCACCACAAACTCACCACAAATCGCACCACAGGAACCGAAAAACAGCCTTTTTAAAAAACGTGGTTGTTTTACCTCGCCTTAGTCGACACAATTAATTTCCGATATGCCTCAAGTTTTTCCTGGAAGAAATCGACGTCTTCTTGTGTCATTTCAGTAATGGGTTTTAAAACTTGATACGCCGCCCCAATCCTGATTGCCTTCTTGGGGAACACCTTAGATATGGCTTTTCCAAATTTTGTTTCGCTTATTGCGTTCTCGTTTGACTCGCTGCACCAAAGGCAGTACAGAGTAAAAATCTGTCGAGCTCTGGCTGTCATGTAATTGACGGGAATTTCACCATCTTTCCAAGCACGAAGAAACTTTTCAGGAGTTCGTTCACACAGCCGCGCAAGTTCATGTTTGGCATCTGTCATGGGTGGTTTGGTGTGTGTTCCTTCAAAATCAGAGCAATCATAATCCAAGAGATAACGATATAACCCGGCAGCTCCGCCGTTTGCGACCTCGTCAGCAATCGCCTTATAATAGAATCCGTCTTCCTTTTGATCGCACCTAATAACAAAAAAGCGACGATCGTCTTGATCTATCAGAAGAGGAAGGTCTTCATTCGAAAGAAAAACAAGGTTAACGTGATTTGCCTCCTCGCGAGGTTCAATGCCCTTGCGGTTAACCCACACACTTCCACCCGTGACCAGCCCTTTTATTCTATTTTTTACTTGAACCTGCTGGAAGTTACTGATTACTTCGTCTGCGATAATAAACAGCTTTCTGGACAACCAGCCGGTGAAATCGGCTTCCAATGTCTTCTGGTCAATAACCGCGCCATATTCGCCATATATTTTTAGAATTGTTTCAAAAAGTATGCTTTTACCGGTTCCTTGCCCCCCATGAACAACGATAGAGGTTGCCATTTTGGCCCCTGGGTTTTGAAGCGGCCACGCCAACCAACAGGTAAGCCAATGGCAAGAAGCCTCGTCTCCCGCAACGTGAAGAAGATGTTTGATTATATTGTCGCAGGGCTTATTCTTGTCCGGCGGCAATGGCCAAGATCGAAATAAGTTAATTTGGGTTTCTGCTGCTCCGGCAGGCTCAAAAACGATGTTTTCCATTCTAATAACTCGCTTCCTGGCTGAATCGAGCCAACGTTTTCCTTCAAAGGGGAGTAGGTGCTTGAAGGCTTCGACTTTCATGGATTGAGCAAGCTCGCAATCCCATATTTCCGAAAAGCCATGTATCAGGGCAAAACGTTCGTTGAGTCGCGCGAGATAATCAGAAACTCCGTCTTTATCCTTCCGATGTCTGATCTCTTTCCGGAGAGCGTGGCGCGATATTCCCAGCGTCTTGGCTACCGCGGCTTCGAGCTGTTCGGCCATGACTGGAGAGAGGTCGATGATGGCCAGTGCCCGAAGAACCTCAGATTGATGATCCGGAACAATAAAGCTGAATAGATCGCGGGATCCTTCTTTGATTGCGATGATTGCATTTTCGATGAACGGAGCGGCAACCAGGTGGTCATCAATTCCCTTCCCGCCGTGCCAGATCGCTATGCGAACCAGAGATCCGAGTGCGTAAAGTTTGATAGAAAGCTCATATAAGGCGTATCTGACGCTGGGGTTCGTCCACAGATCGGAATCAAAGGCCAGGTAGATTGTTCGCCCGGCAAGCTGGAATTCTCGAAGACAACCCCATAGCTCTTTGTCCTGCCATCCGGAGTGACGATCTTTTCCGCCGGCTTTGAAATTCCACACGCCAGGCAGAGAAATGGCGTGTTCCCCATGTTGAACGAGTTTCAGAGCTTTCTTTTCGCCCTCAGTTATCCAGATCGGCGCGTTGTTTTTAGACTTCACATCCCACACGGTTTTCGGAATCCAAGGCATGGCTGGCACCCCATGGGGATGCAGGTATTTCAGTCCGTTGACTTCGGGATAAAGGCGGAAGCGGCTGTATTTATACGTGCCGTGTTCATCACAGTTTCGAAACTCTGCCAACTCACAGGATGGAAGTATTTCCAGGCCATCAATGCGCGTTCGTCCAAGGCTTTTCATCAGCTCGTCGCGGCCATTATTCCACAGGCGCACGTTATTGCGCTCGAGAGTGCCAGGAAGGATTCCGGACCGAACCATATCCTCAACAGCCAGGCGAACCAGCCCGTTAGATGGGTCACGACCGGTCCAAAATGGGCGATAAAGATCAATATCCACGGTGATCGGCTTTGGAACAACCTTGAGGTGAGCGGGTTGATTCATAGTGCCGCTCCGATTTCATACGGAGACCGCTTCTTAAAAGGAAACCGAGGCATGACACCAAAGGCGATCTTGAACTGAATGGCGGGCCAGCCTTGCTTATATCCTTTTGTCGTTGCGATCGTTCGAAGATTTTGGAACTTTTCCCAACAATGAAGCGCGTCAAGAACCGCTCTGTATAGGACGTCGTAGGCCTCGGTCGTCCGGATCGCCGCCGGGGAAGTCTCCGGAGAATCGAAACCAACGAGAGCGACCAGTCGCTTCTTGAATTGGCGTCGAAAGATGTCCTCGTTATCGAAAGAAGGGTTGGTCATCCCGATGCTCAGGGCTTCAGACCACAGATGTTTTGCTTTGGGTTCCAGCGCGAATATTTCTGAAAGTTGCATCAGGATGACCTCCTTGATTAGAACGGGATATTGCCGTCAGGGCCGTAGTTGTCGTCTTCCGCACTCGCTGATTCGCCCTGGGAGGACGAAGGCTTGTCACCGTGAGCGCCGGGAGAGGATCCAAGGAACTGAACCTCATTCACGACAACCTCGGTCGCATACCGTTTTATTCCGTCCTTTTCCCAGGACCGTGTCTGCATTCGGCCGGAAACGTAAACAGGGCGGCCCTTGGCCAGATACTTAGAACAATTCTCAGCGGTTTTTCCCCAGACGACAAGATTGACATATTCAACATCCGTCTTCATTTCACCGTCTTTGCCCTTGTATTTGTTGTTGATTGCCACGCTCATTTTGGCAACGGCGGCGCCGCTCTCCGTGAATTTTAGTTCTGGGTCTTTCGTGAGGTTTCCGATCAGTTGGACTAAATTAAGATTCGCCATTTTTATTAGTCCACCTTCCTATGCTTTGCGGCATTGACGCAGGTAGCGAAGTGGGAGATATAAAGTCTCGTGTTGGCTGGCTTATCTGTGCGAACGGTTGCCACGCCGTTCTCGATGACGATATTCCCGGCCGGATTCGGCTTGTCGTCGATCGGCATAGACTTTCCGGCCTCTGTTTTCACCCAACGGATGGAAGCCCCGCATGATTTGCAATTAGGCATGCGAAACTCCCATTACCAAATAACTAACCTCTGCAAGGTCGTCCTCGATTGTTTGGAAAAGGATTCTCCCAGCCTTGCCATTGTCCTCATACTCGATGCTGTCCCATTTCCGGATTGTTGGGATAAAATCCATATTCATCGTCGTATGACCGTCTCGTATTCCTATCGTCCAGAAATCTTCCCCGGAGTCGTTAGGAAGAGAGATGTATGTAGTCTCCCTCCCGATCCCCTTAACTCGTGGGACATCTACATGGTGAAGAATGGTTTTCGGAGCGTCGAGATTAAACAAGTTTTCGATCCTGAAGTTTTCAACCTTCAGAACGGCTTCTTTATCACCGCATAAAATGATGTCGTTATCAAAAAGCGTGTAGATGCCTGGCTCTGTGATAAACAATCCGTGCCGCTTAACAAGCAGGGCTCTCCGGCCGTCTTTGGCAAACAAACATCCAATCTTTTCGTCTTTCTTGTCTGGATCCTCTTCAAACCACGCCTTGAAAAACTTCGTCTCTGGAGACGATCCGGCCTTGAGAATGTCCTTCAGTATCTTCCACCACTTGATTTTATTCATGATTCCCTTTCTCCCTTTTCTTTGTTATTCGAAATATTCAAGTCTGCTGGCAAGTTTCAATACCAGCTCTCGGGTTGCCGTAATGTCCGCCTGGGCGTCGTGAGCGTTCGTCAGCGATATGCCGAAATACTCACAAGCCGTGGCCAATTTGAAGTTTGGAAGTTGGATTATTCCGCAATTTTTCAGCCATCGAAGTACAGGAAGAGGATCAATAGGATCGTTGTTGAACCAACTTCCGAAGTATTTGTCATTCATTCGACGAAAAAGTGCTCTCAGAAATTCCTGATCAAAATGCACGTTATAACCGGCCATGGCAGCCTTATCGGTCTTGTCGAACTTAGAGATATATTTTCCAAGGAACGACAGGAGCGCGTTGTATGCGTCTTTTGCGGGTGGGAAAGCCATGATTTGCTCCCGCGTAAGACCGTTTACCGATAAAGCCTCATCTGAAACAGCTTCTGGAGATGACGGACGAATCTTTATGTCAATGACATCAGCGATTTCGCCCGCAATCTCCATCTTTCCAGCGAGTGTTATGATCTCGTTCTTAACCGGATCAACACCTCCTGTTTCCGTGTCAAACCAAAACACCTTTGAATATTTTATCTTCATATCTTCCCTTTTAAACTTTGCCTTCGATGTCATCCGTCCAGGCTTTTTTAAGTAAATGTTCCACCCAAACCTGGGCGGTCTCACGGTCTCCCGGCGTCCATACACGCAATGCCGGATAACGGTTCTGCCATGCAATCAGAGTTCCGCGAACGCTGTTCGGGTGTGTTCCATTCGGCCAGTCTTCATACAGGCACTCAATCAGGGCTTTCATGCTGCACTCGATGACCAGATGGAACCGCCGGAAAGAATTCGACCTTTCCAACTCCCGCTCAAATCGATCGCGCCCCCAGGTCATGCACTGGACAATTTCGTTGTGCCGTTTTCGCTCGACGACTACGGAATTTTCCAGGCCTTCGATGGAATAATCGCCGGTCTTCAACGTTCGAATTTCCGTGGGGTGGTCGAACGTATAGGGCAATTGTTCGCGGGTGTCCTGAATGATTGCTGGAATATTCATGATTACAGGGCTACTTCCTCTTGAATTTTAGTAAGCGTCTTTTCCGATTCCTCAAGCTTCTTATCCATCCAGTAAACAGAGTCGAGTTTTCCATCAACTATTTTTCCAATATTGAAATCATCATTGCGATTCAATGTAAAACCGTGTTCTATTGCCTCTTTCGCGGTTTCATATTCATTTAAATCGCTCGAATACTCAATTCTGAAAGTGGAGGTGTTCGCAAAAGCGAAAGCCAAAATAACGATCCATTTTGTTTTCACAGCCCGGCCTCCTTAACGAATTGAGATGGTTCTTTCTCGTGAACAAGAACAAGCCGATTTCGCGCCCGGGTGAATGCCACGTATGACAGACGTCGTTCTTCTTCCAGCCGTTTTTCCCTGATTGATTTTTGTTTGGGAAATTCACCCTGGTCGAATCCGATCACGTAGACGACATCCCACTCCAGACCCTTCGCGGCATGAGCGGTCAGGAACGTGACTTTACCTTTTGAGCCCTTTTCGAGTTCCGTGTGCATGTCTTTCCCTGCCAGGTACTCGAGCCATTGAGCCGGGGTGAGGTTGGGGCAGGTTTCGCCAAGTTCATCTATGAAAGCCTGGCCAAGAGAATCGTCTGTCTTCTTCCAAAGCATGGCCAGCGCCCGGACGCTCTGAAACTCCGGCGCAAAGCGCAACTGACTGATTATGTTCTTTGGATTTTCCTTGATGTATTGCGCCCAGACGCCTGTCCCTGCCGAAATCGCCCTGTTTTTCAAGGCATCCTTTTCACTCAGTTCAATTCTCAGGAGATACGCGCCACGCCGATGAAAGGCCAGGTCATCAGAAGGATTGAGAGCCAGTCGAACGGCCGCGTGAAAGTTTTTCCAGCCTTTGGACCCTTCGATTTCACGTGTCTTTGCACCGACTTTGAAGACCGGAATATCCTTGTTTTGGCAGGCTTCGAGGCAAACATCCAGGGTGTCGTGAGTTCGGCCGATGACGGCAACCTGGTCAGGAGAGTTGAATTCAACTTCGTCTTTCAGCAGCCGGGCAATCAGCTCAGGACCGCCCTTTAAGACTTCGATCTCACCGCCATCAATAACGGGAATAAGGGTCTTTTCAATGCGGTCCTCGTTGTGTCCAATCAGCCTGTTTGCAGCTTTTACGATCGGAGTTCCGCACCGGAAACACTCTTCGAGCTTGATTATCTCCGCGCCTTCATGGGCTTTTTCGAAGTCGAGGATGATGCCGACGTCCGCTCCTCTCCAGCCGTAAATAGCCTGGTCAGGATCGCCGACCGCGTAAAGGTTCTTCGGGGAAATGACTTCATGCAGGTGATATTGCTGGTGGTCAGTGTCCTGGTATTCGTCCACAAAGATATGCTCAATGCGATTCTTGTGGGCTTGCAGGGCATCCGGGCATTCCTGGAACAGCCTGTGAACTTCCAGAAGCAGCTGGTCGAAGTCCACGGCATTACATGCGCGAAGAATCGACCAATACTCACGGATGATTCGAACAATATTCGGGTCTTCAGACCATTTTCCGTCATGCGCGAGAGTTTGCTTTGCGTCGGCGAGAGCTTTCTTTGCGCCTTTCCAGCCATAGAGCTCAACGACGCCGTCAAATATTTCCGTGGCCTCGTCTGGTGGAACGACTGCGATAGCTTGTCCGCCCGTGGTCTTGTATCCAATGCGTTCTCCCCACTTGGCAAGGATGCGATACGATACCGAGTGAAAAGTGCCCGTCCAGATCCGGCGGGCCACGTCTCCGATTTTCACCTGAAGACGTTGTTTGAGTTCATTTGCGGCTTTTCGAGTGAAGGTCAGGCAAAGGATTGATTCCGGATTCGTCCCTTCCTTGATTAGCCGCGCGATTCTGTTGACGATGGTGGTCGTTTTCCCGGAACCAGCCCCGGCCACATTCAGAATGGCCGAGGAGGTCGAGTTGATTGCTGTGAGTTGAGATGCGGTTTCTGTCACGCCGTAACTCCCATCTGCATAACACTCCAGTTCGCGCGTGATGATTTTGGCGTGTGGCATGTGGCCAGAATTACCTGGTCAAACCCAATGGCGTCACAAGCAGCGGCAACGGCGTCGAGACGTTCGGCATCTGCTTCGGCCATTTCCATCAGACACACACACGGTCGGCCACATCGGGCAATCTGAAGCGCCGCCACGAGTGCAGCCAGGACAACGAGCTTTTCCCCTCCGCTGAGCGTGTCGAAGGAAATCCGGCGTTCATCGCGAAGAATTCCGAAATCGACTTCGGGCTTGCCTTTATCGTTTACGATCTGAAGGAAGGCATCGCAACCAGGGAATGCAGCGGAAACGGCAGTCTTGAACGGGGTAATGATCGCGCTCGTTGCCTTATTGAGGAAGTTGTCGCGAGATTTCTTCAAATCGGAAACCAACGACTTTATGCTTTCGAGCTTCTTTTCGCCCTTCTGCCGGTCCTGTTCGGCTCTCACGCGGGCTTCGGCCAGTGTTTGAGCTCCGGTAAACTTCCGGACGTTTTCCTGGGCTTCAAACTTTTGAGCGCGAAGGCCTTCGATGCGGGCACTCAATATTTCGGTAGAACCAACAACAGGCATTTCGGTGTCGGTCTCGCTCTTCTCGATATCGGCCACGAAGCCAGTGACAGAGGCTCTATAAGATTTGATGGCATCGTTAAGAATTCGAATCTCGTTATTGAGATCCTTTCGAGCCTGGGCGTTCTTCACTCCCTGTTCGGCGAGCTGGATTTCCTTTGAGATTCCATCACGCTCAGAGGCCAGGGTTTCATATTCGCCTTCGAGGCCGGCCGCTGTGAAATCCCATTCGTCGAGTTGGTCTTTCAGGAATTCTGCATCTGTACCGCAGGTAGGACAGCATTTCTTTTCTCGGAAGGTCTTGATTGCATCACGTAGTCGTTTGCTCTCCGGAAGGATCGCCGCGGAGCGTTCTGCCTTTGCGTTAATTTCACGCCTGAGTTTGTCCAGAATGGTGGAATCGGCGTCCGGTCCAAGGAGAGCATATTTTCTTGTGACTTCTTCAATCTTTCCGGAAGCTTCTTTGATTTTCTGTTCGCCCTGCTTCACCTGGTCTTTGAGGCGTTGTGTGTGAGCGATTTTGGATGATGCCAGTTTTGCCCGCTCGTCATTCTGAGCCTGCTCACGAGAGAGCTTTTCGAGTTCAGCATCGGCAGTGGTAAGCTTTTCCTGCCATTCCGCGAGAGTTCCGGCCGGCAACTGATGATCCTGTCCGGTGAGTCTTTTGAGATTCGATACGGCAAGTTCTATCTCATTTTTCAGAATGCGTTCTTTGTCGGCCAGACCCGTGAGCGCTTTTTCTACAGGCTCCTCACGGTTGATTTGCCCGATAGCCTCTTCGATATATGGGAAAAGGTCGGGTGCCACGGTCCCGATATTCGTTCCAACGTTCGACGATAGCCAAGCTGCCCTTTTGTCTCCGGATAGAGAAAGAAATTCGTTCGGGTGCAGAGATTCGGCGGGAAAGAACAGTTCCGGAGGTTGGAGGTAATCCGCGGCTTTCACATCCGTTCCATTCACACTGATTGTCTGGGTGACTGTCGACCCCTTCTTTTCGAATCGGCGGGTGAGTAGGGAATTATCCGATAGTGTGCCGGTGATTTCGGTCGTCTTTGCGGACGCCAGCGAATGGGTAGACGCAGGTGTCTTCCCAAGGCCGGTATATCCCGTGGCCAGGATACGGAAGGCGTCTATAATTGCTGACTTTCCGGAACCGTTGGGACCGGTCAATATCACGCGGGGAGAAAGTTCGTAAGTGGCGTTCAGCCCCTTGAAGTCTCGAAGAATAATGTTTTTCATAATCAACCCTTTGCCGTCATGGCGGCGTTATACTTGGAAAAGAACTCCGAAAGCTTGGCGGGTTCAGCCTTGCGAAGTGCGGTAAAGTCGTCCAGACCGAGTTCGTCTCTGACCTTGATTGCAATCTTTTTATCCGTGGTTTTGTCGGTCAGGAACTTTGTGAGGTCTTGAACGGGCGCAGACTGAGCCGGGGTTTCTTTAGCAGGCGGATCGATCGGAGCTTTTTCAGCCGGAGTCACCTTGCGGGCGTTCGCCTTCGCGGCCGCCATTGTCGGATATTCTTTCAGTTCGACATCTCCGCATTTCCTGCAACCATTTGGTTTTTCACGCTCTGAATGGATCTCGCCGCAACTCTTGCAGATGAAAAAGCGGATGGGAAGAGGCGTAGGTTCCGGCTCTGTTTTGGGCGGATCGATCGGAGCAGGCGTTACGGTTTCTGGTTGGGACTGCGCGTCTGAGTTTCCCCATTCGTCATCATCGGAGGGAGTTTGAATCTCGCTTGGATCGGCTTCAGAGTGAACAATATCAGCGATTTCCGCTTCGGTTGTTACGTCAACAACATCAGTCCTATCAATCTTGATTTCGAGATTGGCAGCGTCTTCACCCCTGGCCAGGCGATCAGCCATCGCGAGGATGTCTTCACGTCTTTGTTTGGGATCCTTGTCGGCGGTCCACCCATAGACGAACATGTGAGCCTTGGCGCTCTGAATCTTCTTCCCGTAGTCTTCCGTAACATTCAATTCAGTTACGATCGGTGTTTTTGTGGCGATTGCGGGATGCTGAGCCAGGAGAAGACGGTTAAGAATGGTTGATGCGGAACGATCGAGAAACCGCTGTTTCTGACTAAAACTCTCGAAGGCTGCTTGAATTTCTGGGTGCGAGATGTTGACCCAGTATCCGAGATCTCCGGTAAGTCCAATAAAGTGCCATGCACCAACAGCCTTTACCGTCGTGGGCTCAGTATCAACAATCTTGTTCTTTCCCCATTTCCCATTGTCCTTATAGTAGGTGATCTCGGTAGGCCGTTGATCGCGTGTTCCCATCATTCCAAGTGACGGTGATCGTTTGATTTTTGCCTGGATCTCCTGAACTAGAAGTGTCGGAAGGTTCACAAAGATGGTCTTGTCTATTCCGACGAGGTTTCCAGTAGGTGAATACCCTATGGCAAGACCACGTATAAACATACTGGTGATGCTTCCAGTCTTTTCATCGCGCTCGAAGTAGGGATTTCCCTTTTCTGTTCCATCCTGGGCCATCAGGGTCTTGGGGCGAATGACTTCTATGTTCGAATACTGGTTTATGAAATCATATCCTTCGCCCAGGATCATCGGGCGTTGATCAGGTCCAGCGGGAAATGCAAAATGCTTTCCGTAATCGAGATCGACTTTGACCTTAAACCCGCGTTTCGTTTGGCCGGCCTCGGTCATGAAGAAAACATTGCCTGCACCCAGGCGTGCAATCATGTGATTTGCCTTCATCATGTCGCACACCTGCTTAAAGAATTCCTGACTCTGCATCAGGTCAGCGAGAGCCGGTAGATTGTTTGGGTTTGTTACTACTTGTGGAACTGTCATTGTTACTCCCTTTCATTCATGCGCCCGGGTTTATCGGGTCGCGGTTTTCTGAAGCGACTTGCGATATCTCTCAAGAGCCTTTGTGAACGCTTCCACGAGGCTGTCAAATGCGCGGCCAACTTCGCCAACGGGATCAATAATGCTTCCGTCACGGGTTTTAATTTTGTATATCCCAAGGATATTCAGATCTCGCCCGAAGCCTGTTTCAGAAGCTGAATCATATTTGTTGGAAACGCACCAGAGCTGATAGGCTTGGTACAGATCACGTGCGTGGCAAGGGCACACGGGCAATGGCATGTTGCCCGCCTTCCATTCCTCGAAAAACTCGGATACCGTTTCATGTTTCACGCGGGGACCGTCGAGAGAGATACCAAACTCACGAGCAGCATTGATGGCGGCGGTCTTGAGCGTTTCTTCGGGAATGTTGAATTCACGAAGGAGTGTGAGCATCTCACGTATCTCGGATGGTGAACGTCTGTTCATAGTTCCAGGCTCTCAAGCGCTTCGGTCTCGCGCGTTCTCGCGGCCATGTATTTCTCGAAATAGTTGACCGAAATGACCTTTTTGCGTGCGCCTGGACGAATCGGTATCCAGGTGAGATTCATTCTCCGGACCGTCCGTGTGTGACAGCCCAAAATTTTGGCCACATCATGAATCGTGAGGTGTTGCAGATCTTTGGGAATTACCACCATATTTACTTCCTTTCATCCAGGAAAAGAGAATCCGGGCACAAGCTGGGATGAACAGCCTGCACCCGGATTCTCCACGAACGAGCCTTTCGGCCCGGAACGTGCTACAATTTAATAACGACCCTTCATCCTGGTCGTGTGTCCTGGGGCTGAGAGTCCGTTGGATTTGGAGTCGTTCGGACTCTCGCCTATCTCAACCCGCTTGCGCGTGGGTAAAACTATTTGGAGAGAACATGTCAAACAAAAGATATTTCTTTCACGGAGATCAGAGCGAGAACGGTGACGATACTTTTTATTGTCGAAAATGCGATACCTTCTCAGATGAAGAACACTTCAAGACCCATGATGAAAAAACACATTCCTTCCAGCTCAACCAGTCTTACGAAATATTTCTCAGGAAGCCGAAGAAGGAACGCTGTCGCCCGTCTGACGCACTAAATTTATTGGAGAATATGAGTCATCATAAATCTCAATGACAACTGGGAGCCCGGAAATTTTCGAAAGAATTTCAGCGATATGTTTCGGGGCCACTAATTCGGGATTTTCAACGGCCATTCCGTGTTCAAGAAGAGTCTTTCTGATCAACTCTGCGATGGCGGGTTTTCCCGTCGCCTGTGCCCCGATGATCAAAACTTTAACTTTTTCATTCATTGCGAATTTCATCCCTTCGCTATCTTGTGGTTTTTGTCGATTAGGTCGTCGACGATTTGATCATACGAATATATTTCGTAAAAGTCAAGATATACGAATTTAATCGTTTGGAGATTATATGAATTTTGCTGAAGCCATTCGCCTTCTGAGAAAGGGGAAAAAACTTTCTCAGAAGGAATTCGGGCTTTTAGTGGGTGTTTCACAGGATGCCGTGTCTACGTGGGAGCGAGGTCGAAATGCTCCAGATCTTTCCACGCTTACACGTATTGCAAAAGTCCTGGAAATACGCGTCAAAGATCTTGTTGGAGAAGGAATCGTAATAAATAGTTCTCCAGCCACTGACGCCACAAATGAGATTCTTAACGGGGAAGAAGATATTGAAGCTGAATTAGCCCTTGATGACTACGAATTCAAGCAGTTATTGATAAAGGAAGGAAGAGAACCAGACAAAAGCCATCTTCAAGAAGCGATTGAAAAAATAAAAGAGGTGTCGAAATTGACGGGGGCACCCGTTACATCGTTTTTTGGAATTGAGCCGCCCGATATTCATTCAATAAGAATTCCAATCTACGACAATGAAGCTTCAGCGGGGAATGGTTGCTTTAACGACGTGGATCATGTCACAAACTTCCTGACGATTGATGGCGACGTTTTGCGCGAAGACCTGCCAGGGAACCCCGAGCACTTAGTAATCATTAGGGTTCGCGGCGATTCGATGGTTCCCAGCATTCAACCAGGTGAGATGGCCGTCGTTGACAAAACCGAGACCGAAATCACCATTGATGGGCTTTACGTTCTTCGATATAACGGAA
Organism: Candidatus Rifleibacteriota bacterium; assembly: GCA_015233155.1. GTDB lineage: Bacteria > Muiribacteriota > Ozemobacteria > Ozemobacterales > Ozemobacteraceae > JADFYG01. The sequence goes on along the minus strand of JADFYG010000039.1, from coordinate 22,343 downwards.
CGCTGATTATCAAGAGGCTTCAGATGATTCCAGGAGGTGATGTCAATATCCTATCTGACAATCCTGTCTATCCACCGATCCGGTTATCGTCGAAGAATCCACCCGATGAATTTCGCGTTGCCGGCCGAGTTGTCGCGCTGGTGACAACGAGAAAAGTGTAGAGGAGAAAATATGCGTCGTATTATTTTTTGTTTATTTCTTTGGGCTTTGTCTCTTACCTTTTCAGGATGTGGCGGCGGTGGTGGTGGCGGGGGAAGTTCATCCCCTGTTGCAGCAGTAGCCGACAATCCTACTCTTTCTAATGCAAGCGTCGAGATTCCTGGCGAGATCACCCCTAGAATAGACAAGTCCAAAGGCGCCATTATGAAAACGACCTATGAAGTACAGAATACAAACCCAATCACAACCATCTTGGGGCACATTGAACCCACTGGGCATCCTGAACAAGCGTCTGAAGGTGCAGTAACGAAGTTTACGCCGGGTCAGACCTCCTTGATTCTTTTCGGTGACGTTGCAGTCACCCCTGAGGCATTAGCGACGGAGACCGTTGGTAGAAAGTTTTTCTCTGTTTGGATGATTATAAATGGTGCCAAGACAAACTCAAAATCGTTTTATGTAGACATTTATTGAGATGCGGCTTCTCCCATCCTCGCGTGGTGTGAAATGAAAATATCGCGCCCGGGTTCAAGTCCCGTTTCCGTTTTTGAATCGGTAATAAGTTTTATATGGGTAGTCAAATGGGGTGTCAATTGGGGCGAAACTTGTTCTTTTTTGTCGTTTTGTGTCCGTGTAAAATCCGCATTTGATGCGGAAATTAGCTTCCCATCATGATCGTCTTACCGGTCCCGCCCCGAGCACTGACAGTAAGTTTCAGGAAGTCCTAAGTAGTCCGAAAGACCCGCTAACAAGCGGGTCTTTCGACTTTTAGTCGTCCAGCGTGATCCAACGAGATATACCTAAATCCAGATTTTTTGGGTATAGTTATGGGTAGAGGTCCACCTATTTGAAAGGAGGGCTATACCCAAAATGCCGAAACGTGTTCCACCACTGACGGAGATCCAAATAAGAAATGCCAAGCCCGCAGAGAAGACGTTATACTTTTTCGACGGCGGCGGTTTGTTCCTTATGGTCGAACCATCTGGTGTGAAATCGTGGCGGATGAAATACCGCTTCGACGGCAAAGCTCACCTGCTTTCCATGGGTCCGTATCCGGCTGTATCGCTGAAAGATGCGCGTGAAAAACGAGAGAATGCAAAGCGCTTGCTTGCTTCCGGAGTGGATCTCAGCGAAAATCGTAAAGCTGTAAAGACGGCGGGTGCAACTAAAAGCGCGAATAGCTTCGAGGTCATTGCCAGGGAATACCTTGCAAAAATAGGTGACTCTATGAGCCCAGGTAACATTGCAAGAATTCAGACCAGGCTTGTTAATGACATATATCCATGGTTGGGCGCGAGACCCATTGCGGATATTACGTCTCCAGAATTTCTCAAAGTCATACGACGCCTTGAATCTCGAACTGTGTATACGGCCCATAGGGCAATGCGCGAATGCTCAAGAGTCTTTCGGTATGCGATATCCACCGGAAGAGCAACGAATGATCCTACTCAGGCTTTGCGTGGCGCCCTTGCCCCTGTGCGCGAAGGGCACTTCACGGCAGTCACAGATCCAGCAGCAGTTAGCGGCCTGATGCGGGCGATCTGGGGATATAGCGGACATTTTGTCGTTTCATGCGCTCTTCGCCTTGCCCCCATGTTTTTTGTTCGGCCAGGTGAACTTCGCCATGCGAAATGGGCTGATATAAATTTCGAAACTGCGGAATGGCGATTCACTGCCTCAAAGACGAAGACAGAGCACATAGTCCCTCTGGCAAGACAAGCGATTGCAATCTTACGGGAACTTCAACCACTCACCGGTAACGGCGAATATGTCTTTCCGGGTGGTCGAACTCCTACGCGTCCAATGAGCGAAAATGGCATACTTGCTGCGTTGCGGAGAATGGGTATCGGCAAGGAAGAGATGACCGGCCATGGTTTCCGGGCAATGGCGAGAACTATACTTGATGAAGTTCTGGGCTTTCGGCCAGACTTTATCGAACACCAGCTTGCTCATGCGGTGCGTGACCCGAACGGACGAGCTTACAATCGAACGGCACATCTCGATCAACGGCGAGAGATGATGCAGCGATGGGCTGACTATCTCGATGAGCTGCGCACAGGCGAGACGGGAACAATGGTTACTGCGACATCGACAGCAACCGCCTGACCGGCTATATTGATGCCGTTGCAGGACAGATGTGACGGGAATATAATCAAACCATGTTCCTGTTTGATCAGTGCAGGTTGACATGTAGAATTGTATGGCTGTTTTGAAGAGCAGAGAAATTGGCAAGATAAATTCTTGCAGGGCAGGAGTCTGAGCAATGGGAAATAAAATTAATGAAACTAAACCACCTGACTGGTTCGATCTTTCCAAATATGACGGGGTTAAGGATTTGGATTTGAGAGGATGGTTTACCCAGTTTGAGGTGCGGAGGGAGATTTGGCATTTTTGGCCTTATGCGGCAAGCAGCTTTTTAAGAAAAGTAGCTGTCAATCCTATAATTGATCGTAACGATGAGGATCCATACGGGACTTGGGAATCAGGGGATCCCCCGCTCCCTACCGACGCTCAGTTTCAAGTGATTGAGCAGACGAGAGCTAAACTTCTTGCTGTCGAGCAGAAGAAGTTGGTGAACAAGGACGATGATCCTTATTTTTCAAGCTATTGTAGAGAGCCTTGGATCTCCAGGCCAGTAAGACCTTTGACAGCGCGCGATTTGCTCTATTTCAGAAAAGCGATAGGTAGGAAAAGGCGTAAGCTATTAAGAGAAATGTATGGAAGTGAGAACACATATTACAATGACGAGGAGTGGGCGAACAGATCGGTGAGTAAGAAGGCCAGGGAGTTTTCGAGGGAACTGGATGACGAACGGGCGAGGGTATGGAAGGAAAAGTGGGCGTGGATTGACGAACCAGTCCATTGGAATCTCGATGTAGAAACGCCTATGGCATTTATGTGCTTCGATTTGGACTTCCCGGATCAACTGTTGCGGGAAAGCTTTGACAAAGTTCTCGGCGAACTCCGAAAGAACAATAAAACCAAAAGCAAACATGGCAATACGGGCCAAGCATACTTTGACAAAGCCAGCGAACTCCGAAAGAACAACCCTAGACCGCGTGTTAGAGTTATTCCGTCTAAGGTGGAGGATATATTCAGTAAGTGGATAGAAAACGCTGTTCTCCCGTATATCGATCTAATGATCTGGCAGCGCATCGACAAAAAGAATAAGTTGTCATATACGACTATTGCAAACACCATCCGGCCCCTGGGAGGAAGTAGCGACCTTATCCGAAAAACCACTCATGATCTTGCTATGACCGCCTTATCACTAGAATTCATGCAGGCAACGGAACGGTTTCTTAACAAAATTTATATTTCCCCATTTAGTCATACTGCCGAAGAGTTTTTTAAGTTCTTCGGCATGCCGTATATTTCCGAATAAAAACTCCTTGTACTAACATAGCTTTTTTCGTAGCATTTAGGCCCATACATTTCTATGGGCTCCAGCCAGTGCAATTAAATTTACCAGGAAAATAAAGAGTAAGTAATTAGCCGGATAAAAAAGGTATGGGTAATTATCCGGATAATAAAAAAGCCTAACGTTTCCCTGGTTCAATCGGGTTTTCCATGCTTTAATTAAGACAACGTTGTAACATAATGGAGGTAAAGCATGAAGCTACCCGAAGAAGGATTTGTGCGGCTAAAGCAGATCCTCGAACTCATCCCCATAGGCAAATCGACGTGGTGGGCTGGCGTTAAGAGTGGGCGATTCCCCAAAGCAGTGAAGCTCGGTTGCGGCAGAACGGTCGTCTGGCGCGTCTCCGACATCCGCGCACTGTTGAACGCCGAATAAAAAGTAGCAAATTTTTCACGTCGGAGGCATCCGACACGAGGGTAATCAGCGAAGCGCTTCGCTGTAACCCGCACCAGTAACAAATTCTCAAGATTGTCCTCGGATGTTTAATCCGACCCATTCTGTCATGCGAATTTTACGGAGGTATTCCATGTCGAAAACTCATTCTGTATCTGTTTCTCCGAGTGTTCTGAGTCCTGAAACATTCGATTCTACCGCTCCAGCGTCAGGCCAGGTGGCACAGATCCCCGCATCCACCAAGCCCGGGAAAAAGAAAGTAATACCCAGTAAGACAAACAAGCCTGCGAAGAAGAATACATCACGTGTCTCCAAGACCAAGGAAGAACCAATACCCACGCCAACGCAGGAACAAGGACTATCTCAGGAGTCTGTGCAAGAGCAAACGTTAACGGAAGCGTCATTACAGACACCGGCACAAGTGGAAGAGAAGGCGATAGATGTCGAATCGGAACCATCTGCCACTTTGCCAGCGCCGACTACTAACGAAGTCCCAGACCCAGTGGAACATCCAGCACTCCCTGTCCCCATTAAGACACAGGTTGCCCCAGTAGTCACGATCATGAAGCGAAATGAAATAATTGCCGATCGCAAATACCAGCCCCGGGCAGATGATGGTAGTGGTGCGCTGTTTGAGCCAACGGCACGGGATTATTCAGAGTTAAAGATTGAACTCCCACCTATCGAAGTTGCAGAATCCGACAATCCGGAGTTTCACAATAAGATCATTGCAGGGCATACACGGTTCAGAGGCTATGAGATTGCTGATAGAACAGACATTCCTGTGATACGCCGCAAGATCAACAATGCGAAGGAGTTTGTTGAGGCAGCCGTCGTCTCCAATCTAAAACATGGCCTCAGACCTCAAAGACCCGATCTCATTCGTAGTGCAAGAATGATGGATGAAGCCGGACACACACGAGCGGAAATCGCTCAGCTCCTCCACTATTCCCCGGCCTGGGTAACCGATGTTCTCGGACCCATACAAAAGGAATTCTCCCCTGAAGATCGCGAGTCAATCCTCAGAGACAAGGGGTTGAACAACGTAGACGCAGCGAAAATGCTCGGAGTGACTCCACAAGGCGTCTCAGCAGCCAGAAAAAAACTGGAGAGGGAAGATGCAGCACTGGTCGCCGCAAACATTCCTGATTCCGGCGACCCAGAAGTCCATCCTGAACGCATATCTCGTGAGGCCGAGGGGCAGAGTCCCAATGATCCAGTGCCCGCTCAAGAAGTAGCTTCCGCAGTAACACAAGAGCTGCCAGCAAACGATTCCCCTCGCAGCAATCCCAACCCAGCAACACATTCAGATTCTGAAGTTGTTGCGCTCCGTCTCCAGGAAACGTCAGGGACAGTTAGCACCTCGGCGGTTCCGGCAGAAATCCCTGATGCAGTAACGATAGCGGATTCTGAGGCTCTCGACTCTCAAGAAATCCCAACGAGGCCCAATCTCGATAAGGTGGCGCTAGCAGCGGCGGAACTTCAGGACCAGATTATCAAGTGGGCATCTCCCGAGGCTAAAGCTATGATTCTCGCCGGGCTAGCGAATGTGCTCAGGGCTATCCAGCAGCTGAACACGGCAATTGAAAACGCCGCAGCCAAGAGACCGGCTATGCCTTTCCAATTAATACCGTTGGTCGTGAGACAGGGAAAAGATAGTCACACCACCAAAGTGTGAATTCAAACATGGCTGGAGGGCTCTCCTCCAGTCATGAATCAAAGCCGGCGGAAACCAACAATATCCGTTTCACGAGCCAATGCGCTCATATCAACAGGAACCGAAATCTGGTTCCAAGGAGAAAATAAATATGCGAGAAATGTTAACCGGCTTACTCGTATCCACTCTAGGTCTTCACAATAGCGTTGATCAGACCCTGGATCACGGACTTTCCCGGAAGGAATGCTCCGACATACTTGAGGCATTTCGAGTTGCAATGAGCGGTATGCACATTGTATTGGCGTCTGTCACCAAATTGGCGTCTATTCCGGAAAGCAATAAACAATACCTCCCCACGTCGTTCATGGATATGCATGAAAAAATTGCAGAAAAGTTCGAGCAGCCACTTACTCCGGCAGCTGTGAAGTCTCTCAAGGAGGATATTAAAGCAGCGCGTGAGCACTTCGCTATATGGGCTTCTGATGATTCAGAGGAGTCTTCCAGACGCGATGTCTTAGCGGAGGTCGCTCGTATCGATGAAATAGCTTCGACGGTCAACGAGTCGGAACCTGTGGTGGCTGCACAAAAGGCGGCAATCAAGAAGGCCGTAGTGGGGACGACCTACAAGAACAAGATTTCCAGGTCGGCACGGAAGACTGCAAAGAGAGCCACTAAACGGTAGTCATAGCCCGGGTGGAGGTCTCTATCTGGGACCTCTGCCCATACCTTCAAGTAAAAAGGAAGAATATGTCATACACAAAATTTCTTGCAGGACGTGATCCACAAGATCCACTCTCATTATCTGCAATCGCGGATATCGAAAATTCAGGATTAACTCCAGCAACGCTCGACGATGCCGGAGTCACAGTATTCAACGGCACAGCAGAAGAACTCGCCGCCATTATAGGCATAGAAGTAGACCGTGCCAGCCATATGATTGCTGGTCGCGCCTTTATTCGCTTCCCGTATGGTGGCTGGGATGACGGCACAGCTACATTCGAACGCGTTAAGCTTATCCCAGGGCTTTCGATCGAGGACGGTAAGGTCATCAAATATCTCCAGCCGACCGGTGTATCCACGCGGCCATATATTGTGAAGCAGTGTCGGACAGCTGCAACATCGCCGACCACTCCGATAATATTTACGGAGGGCGAGAAGAAAACGCTCAAGCTAATGCAGCATGGGCAATACGCCATCGGTTTTGCCGGAGTATGGAACTTCCGAGATAAAAACGCCGACGATGTCTCCATTACCAAGGCTCTACATCAAGAATTAATGAAGTTTATCTGGTCGGCGCGCACAGTATATCTGGCATTTGACGCAGATTTCGCGACTAATCCGAATGTTCGTAAGGCACTGATAGAACTGTCCATTCATCTTTACGCTGCAAACGCGGATGTGAAATTCCTTACGTGGCCAGCAGATCGTGGCAAGGGTATCGACGACTACCTGGTCGGTCGTCCAGATCCAGACATGGCAATAGCAGATCTGATCCAACATGCAACTCCGCTTAAATCCTTTCTGGGTAAGGATCACCTCAAAGACGTAATCGACGGTATCGCGAAGTCAGCTTCCAATACGACATGCATGGAACTGATCACCAAAGAGATAGCACCATGGCTGGGTGTGAAGCCAAAGACACTCCTGGATGATTGCAAAAAACGTTGCCGTGAGCTTGTCAAATACTCGAAGGTCACCGCGAAGCCGACAGACATTATTGAAGTCAAATATGCCTTCGAGGACGGCCGACTGACTCGGATTACTGCACAGGGCAAAACCAATATCGGTGACTTCGAGGCTCATATCGAGGAGGTCGGCCATGATGAAACAGGCGATGAGCACTATCGCATAGTCGGAAAGTCTGTACACGGTGGCGATTTCTCAATACGCATTTCAGCGAAGGATTTTGCCGATGCGCGTAAGCTGAAAGCTGCCATGGAGCAAGGTATGGGCGCGCGTGATTCCATCTCAGCATCAGAGGTAAACCATATCGGACCTGCAATCAAACGACTCAGTGCCAATACGGAAATCCAACATATCCGGCTTTTCAGGAGAACGGGGTGGGTGAATACTCCTGATGGATACCGGTTCCTTATACCTGGGAACGATATTCCGGGGCATCAGCTGGAATTAACCGAAGGCAAAATGGCCTATGCCCTATCTGATACTGCCGATCTCCGAAAAGGTCTGGAAGCTCTCAAGTCGCTTCTGGTTGCCCAAGATCCTGAAGTGACGACTCTCGCACTGACCTTCGTGCTGCAAGCGCCTTTCGGACGGCTCGCGGGCTGGGAAGACGAGCGTTATTGCCTATTCATTAAAGGTAAGACCGGAAGCCTGAAGACCTCCTTCACTCAGGTGTTGATGAGTATCTGGGGGCCACGGTTCCTATCAGAAGACACGTTGATCAAATGGGGGGAAGGCACGACCGGAAACGCTCTGACATACCATGCCGCAATGGCAACGGACATGCCACTCTACGTTGACAACTACAAGCCCACGACCGGCTTCGGAGCCAAGGCATTTATAACTGCCATTCACAACATTCTTGAAGGCGGCGAAAAAGATCGAATGATCGATGGTTCAGAATTGCGAAAGTCGCGAAAGATCTCGGCATGGCCTATCTGCACGGGCGAGGATATTCCAGATGATGACTCAGCCAGTTTGGCCCGCTCTGTAATTCTGCATCTCAAGTGGGAATCAGGAAAGACGAACCCGGAACTGGAAAGAGCACAACAGTTGGGGCGACATTTATCTGCAATTGGCCGGTACTGGTTGATGGTCCTCGAACAATGGCGGAAGGACAGTAATTTAACCGAAGGGCTGAAGACACTGTTCACTGCTAAAAGAACAGAATGGATGCGACTACTTCACCAGAGATTCCCGACAATGGTTACGTCCGCTCGTATCGCATCCAATCTTGCATCGAACGAGTTGACGTGGATGATCCTTAATCAGGTCCCGGAGTTTGCTCCGATCCTGAAAGATTTCGCAGCGGCGCATGCCAATGGACTTATGAGGGCAGCTACGGAACTGGCGCATGCTACTACGGAGTCGAACGAGGCTGAAGTTTTCCTGTCAACGGTCAGAGATCTGATCCTGTCCAATCGTCTGAAGTTACGGTATCCATCCAGTCCTGTTGCTGAAGATATCAGGAATGGCCTGTTGAATGAACCTCGGGAAATATCGAACCTGGAGGGACCTGAAACTGTTCATGGGTGGTGGGAGCGGGATGGCTCATTAAATGCCATATTGGGACCGGTGCTCGATGAAGTCGGCAAGATTCGCAAGACTCCGCTTGCAATATCTTCCAGGACCTTGCTGTCACAGCTCAAAGAGCGTGGGGCAATTGCGTCCAACGACTCCGATGGAAATCTGAAAAGTCGGCATGTTCAGGGCAAGACATACAAAGTCCTGCATTTGAAGGCGTCGGCAGTGGGTGGTCCCACGGCAGGATCAGCCGCAGGAGTTCCTGGTAACGAATAGGTCATCACTTGAATCACTTGAAGATCACTTGAAAATATTCCTTCAAGTGATCTTCGGAAGGCCGCATCAATAGCTCGTTTAAGACCAATAAAAATGAATAAATCACTTAATCACTTCAAATATTTATACCTTGTTCATAATAGAAAGGAAAATCATCATATATGGATGAAATAATTGTATCTGGTCCGACACACCCCCTAAATAACTCAAGTGATCCAGTGATTCCAGTAATCCCGACCCTCGGCTCCATCCTTGGAACCATTGCCCGGGGCATGGGAGTTGAATTACCACTGGAAACTGAATCCGATTCACCTGTGCCAGAGCAGACTGAGCTGTCTCAGGTCGCAGGCTCTATCACATCCAGCTCCGGTATCACCGGCACCGGGAACACCGAGCTCATCTCCGCCCTGCTCGGCACCAAGTGCCTCGCCGTAGTTCCAGCCGGAGTTACAGATGAAGTGCTCACTCTCGTCGGCAATGATTTCTGTATTCATGTCTCCGCCAATGCAACCGGTGACACTATCGAAGCTCTTCTCCTGAGCCTGGACACACATCTACTCTATGCCTTCGATCTAAAGGGCATATGGATGCCATTAGTTAAGCGCTTCGGCCCAAGAGTTATTCCGCCAAAGTATGTTGACATCGCATTACTCGCGCAGCTGTTGGGCTTCATTGATCCAGATAAGCCGGAGCCAGTGCTTGATATCATCAGAAAGATCGCCGTCAGAATGCTCCCTGGCATCGTTCGCGGGCTACATGACATGATCCAGGCCGATGTGGCAATCTACCTGACCCGTCTATTTCCGAGCATCGCCCATGCCCTCTTGCGCAGAGCCAATATGGAGTGGCACAGCCTACGCCCATTCGAGATCGAGAATGAGTTCTGTTCAGAGCTTATTCGTATGGAGGCTACCGGTATCCCGGTCAACAAAGTATTTCTGGAACAAGAGCATGCAGACTGGGTAAAGAAGTTCGACAGGTTTTCCGCGAAGCTTCAGAAGGCCGAAATAAAGCCTTTCCTGGATGACAGTGAAGCAAAAGCCCGCAGTGCAGGGCTTACAGAATGCCTGCATGAGTTCTATCAGGCGAAGAGCTACCTCGACTTCCTGCGTCCGTATGTAGAGCTTGAAGGAACCCGCGTTTATTCGCATTTCACACAGATGTCTTGTGTGACTGGCCGGATGTCCGCAAAGAATCCACCTGTTCAGGGAATTCGCAAAACACTCAAGAAGGTTTTCTATGCTGCGGATGACGGCAAGTCGATCATCTCTGTTGATCTACCGTCATCACAGTTACGTGTTCTTGCCGAAGTGACGGCAGATGAGTGCTTAATTCAGCAGTTTATGCAGGGAATCGATGTCTACGCTGCGATGGCAGCAGAAATTCTGAGTAAACCAGTCTCGGAAGTCACCCACGATAGCCTCGAACGCGCATTAGGAAAGACTTTGGTCTTCGGTGTCCTTTTCGGGATGAAAGCAGAGAATCTTGTTATCTGGATCATTGAACAGACGGGCAAAATGATCAGCCATAAAGAGGGTGAGCGATTTCTTAATAGCTTTTTCGAGCACTATCCGTCTGTCAAAGCATATCGAGACAAAATAGAGGCGCAGATTAAACAAGGTCCGACAAACTTATACTCCCTCGGAGGGCGCGCAATATGGGTAGACAAACACACCAAGGCAATGAACTACCCGATCTCCGCCAGTGAAATCGAAATAGTTAAAGTTGCCGCGACACAGTTTGGCAAGGAATGCCGGGAGCGCGGACTGGACGCAAGGTTAATCAACATCGTTCATGACAATCTCGTAGTCGAGGTCCTGAACGAAGACAGGGCAGACGCCATGCAGTTACTCAAGGAGGTCGTCGAGAGCGCCATGAATAACGTTCTCACCCGGTTCAAAAGCAGCGTTAAGGTTGAACTATTGGCTGGCCCGAAGAAAATCACCAAGGTTGAAAGACCGCCGAATCCAGATAGACCAATCATACGTTGTTGAAATCCTGGCCCCTGCGCCGCTTACACAGGGCGCAGGGACCACACCTGCATTGAGCAGAAAGGACAAATATATGAATCCAAACACTCTGATTATACAAGCTCCGTTCTCGTCGGCACTTGCAATAAAGCGACTCACGCTGGAAGCTATCCAGGAAAATATAAATGAGAAAGGATTCGATCCTGCACATCCTATCGTTATATGGAAAGAGAAAAAGATTGTCATCGACGGGCACACTCGCCGAGAAGCTGCCATCCTGTGCGGGATAGAAGATGTTCCAGTAATAGAACATAGTTTCCCAGGTGAACTTGAAGCGCTTGAATATATCCAGCACCATCAAGAGTTTCGTCGGCAAAACGATGACGGCGTTATCCTGCGCATGGTCCAGTTGATCGACGAGCAGAAGCAGCGCGGCGGAGATGTAAAGAGCGAGGCAGCAAAATCGAAAGCCTCACATCAGGCTATTGATCCTAAACCCGAGAAGTCGGCTACCATCACCGCTGCAAAAATCGGAACATCCCGCGACAAAGTAGAGAAAGCCCGGTCTGTCATAACCCATGCCGACGAGCCAACGAAGCAAGCTGTCCTCACTGGCGAGATGAGTATCAATGCAGCATCGAAAGCTGTTGCTGAAAAGAAGAAGGCCGACATTGTGCCATCAACAAAAAGTCTTTTCAATTCCACGAATGATAGTATCGAGTGGGCCAAGTGGTCCTGGAATCCAATAACCGGCTGTAAATATGGATGCGAGTATTGCTATGCTCACGATATAGGTATCAGGTTCACCGGGGATTTCGAACCTAGATTCCATGAAAACAGGTTTTCTGCGCCGATGAACACAAAGCTTCCAGCATCATGCGATAACGGGCAGCGCAACGTGTTCGTGTGCAGCATGGCCGACATGTTTGGTGATTGGGTGCCCCAGGATTGGATAGATGCGATTCTCGCCGTGGTGTGGGGCAATCCGAAATGGAATTTCCTTTTCCTGACAAAAAATCCGAAGCGTATGATCGACATTGAATGGCCAGACAATGCCTGGGTCGGAACTACTGTTGACAGACAGTCGCGAGTCATCCCGGCTCAGGAATCGTTTGCACAAGTAAAGGCGTCAGTAAAATTCCTGTCCTGTGAACCGATGCTTGAGCAGCTCAACTTTACGGATATGAGCATGTTCGATTGGGTGATCATCGGAAGCCGCTCAAAAAACACGAAGCTCGCTGAGTTTCAGCCGGAGTGGCTCTGGGTCGAGGCGTTACTTTATAAAGCCAGGGAATTTGGTTGTAAGGTATATTTCAAGCCGAATCTGCACAGCAGACCGGTAGAGTATCCGGCTGGTGCCCTTTCCGAATCGGCGTCCTTTCCACCGGTAAAGATGCCCACTGTGCGGATTAGCGCGAGTCAAGCCCGTTTTGTGAGCAGTGCCGGAAATGTTTTGCCGGAAAAATGAGTCTCCTCGCTTTAACAGGCGCTGGCACCTTTTCATTGATTGTGATCAGTGAGGAGGGGAGTGATTGATCAAAATAATCCATGCCCCGTCTACCGTTGCCCCCAGCGTGTTCTTGCTCGTTCGAGGAACGATGGTCTCTTGCTTGGCCCTCCACCAGCAACGACCTTCTCAAAGTCGCTCATAAACCCGAGCTTGCGTCTGTGCTCAGCTCTGACTTTCTCAACAACCGCCTCCCATTCAGTGCTGCTCCCTGCTACTGCGAAACAACGACGGCCATGTTCAAAGTTCGAAATCGCAGCGTTGTAGTATTTGCTTTTCTTTGAAGTGAGGATACGAAGACCCTGAGCGCACCACAGGCGGGCAGCAACATCTGGAAAGTTCTTCTCCAGAGCCTTCGCAGCCGGTTCGAGGACAAAGTGCGTGATACTTTCGAGGTCGGCAATCTTTTGGCTGCGCAACAGCTCCGCAAGCCGATCAACCTCTTTCATCTCAATCATCAGTTCGATCAAGGTCCTGAGATTCGTGTTCGTGGCCGCTTGAATTGCCTTGATGTGCCATTCATTACGATCAGACTTTGGCACGTAATTCATGAGGTCTCTATAGGAATATTTGTCCGGATCTTTTACGTATGCAGCCCAAACGGCATCCAGCGCCTCACTGTCGCGTCCCAGTTTCGAGAGGAGGTCCCATCTCAGGCTTTTCAAATCATGTTTAACAGGAAAACCAGTTTTCTCGGACAACGCTATTCCGCGTTCAACCCATGACAACGCGTCTTTATATTTACGTCGATCGGCAAGCATAGTCGCGATGGCATGGCAATCCTGATCCGTAAGGCCCGTCTCCTCAGCTATTACGAGGTAGCCGTCCACGCTTTGCTGTTGAATATAGAGGAGCCGTAATACTTCGCTCCATTTCCGATATTCATATTTTGCCTTATTTGCGCTCTTTAAACATGCCCGGGCTTGTTTCTCCATCGCTACAAGTCCTGCTTTGTTAAGATGCGGTATACTATTCTTCTCAAGGTTGTGGCAAAGACAGTAGGGATCGTTGTCTCCCCATGTCAGCAATCGAGTCACTGTCTCATCTGGATCGGAGCTAGCGGCTTGCCGAGCCTTTACCCAACCGGCGAAAAGACTGTCAACAAACATTCCAAATCCACCGCTGGAGTCATCGATCTCTTCGATTTTTTCGAAGCAACCAGCCAAGAATGTTTCGAAGAAAGTTACAGCAAGCCCTGGGTCCGTCGGAATGATTTTGTTCAGGTGCTTTTCAACTCGATCAAGCTCGCTGATGAAGCTGGAGCCCGCGGAGTAAGAAATGAAATTTCCTGGCGATAGAGCCGTTTCGATCATCTGCTCAATTTGCTGAGTGGAGGAATTATGTGCCTTCTTAACTATCTGGCGCTTCATAAACCATTTTCGTCAGGTTCGCGGACTTCGATGCGCGGTTCTACGTCGATATCATCTTCCGGAACAAAAACGATTCGCATACCCCATCCCGCGTATGTGCAAAGAAGCCGTCCGAACTCTCGCATAGTCAGCTCCCTCTCGTCGATAGAAACGACGCCCTCGTTGTCCTCCCCACTGTCAATGAGGCAACGCAACACGGCGCCACGCGGTATCCACTGGTCGCTTCGCTCAGAATACTCGATCTGAGGCTTGCCCTTGGGGATCTCGACTGCGACGTGGTCATAGTTCCGAGCTGACTCCATCATTGCCAACAAAACTCGGTTGTGGGCGTCCAGTATTTCGCGCATCGTCATCTCGTGGATCTCCGGACCGATCTTGAGATTCACACCGGAGACGCCTTTCTCGACGTATTCGATGTTGGCATATTCACCATCGACGGTGATCTTCACTTCGTGCGGCTTGGCGATATAGGGTTTCTTTAAACGCATGCAGCCCTCCATGGCATTCTGGATGACGGACGAAAGATATACCATACCAGCCTTATAGATGGATCACAAGGGGATCTCAGTGAAGTTTGGTTCTACGCTAATCAGCAGTGAATCGCCGTAGAAGTGACGGTTGGCATCAAAATTACGAACGAAGATCGAGGGGGCGACATCAACTGCTTCAGTTCCTGAAGTGTTTGATGCTCCTGTAATAAGTTGAATTTTGCTCAGCGAAGTCGCCGTATCTGCCCAAGCCGCTTCCAAAGTCCGGGCAGATTTTCCATTACATATTCGTCATCGAGTCCCTGGACGAAGGTCAGCGCGTCTGTCAGAACCGATTCAAGGTAAAACCGGACCAGTACGCCCCGGGCTTTCCGATCGAGAGGCTCCGCGTGTTTTCGCAGAAACCAAGAAATCTGTTCGAGCATCAGAGCCAATCCCTTGGGAAACAGCTCCGATGAATCGAAGCCAGTTGTTTCGTGTTCCGTCAGAAAAGGTAGGCAGATGGTTTCCAGAATTACCCTATCATTCCGATCAATGTTCCTTCGGCGAGCTTCACATGCCTGGGCAACCATTATCCGAAGAGTCGCAGCCAGTTCAACAGAAATTCTCACGCGTATTCCTCTTTATTCAACTTTTCCCGAACCTGAGCCCCGCACCCTGTTTTTCAGGTAAACAAGAACACGGAATGCCGCAAAAATTCCCACTGTATATACTGTCCATAGACCTGCAACACTGATCAGACCGTTGCGTTTGGCAGCGAGAATATCTTCGGAAGATCTAATGAATGGTGAAACGCTGTTGATGTCACCAACAAGAGCCGCAATACCAAGATCAGTGACAAGAAAAGCCGCCCCGACAAGAAGTCCGAGGACGACTTCGATTCCGTCGTTATGATAACTTTTTATGATGTAAACCCAGATTCCGAACGACAGAATGAACTGCGCCAAGAGCCAAGGGGTCATGAGTTCATGATGCATAGCAGGGTTACTCCGAATGGGATTCGATAAGCTGCGGGAGGCTGGTTACTGAGCTTACCATACCTGCATTTCATTTTTTGGCACAATCCACGTTTGCCATGATACCGGATGAAATACTGGCTACCCTTACTATTAAATGATATCATTCACTTATCGGGTAATATTTCGCCTGTAATTCGATATAAGGAGGCTTCATATGATTCGGGCCATTTTCACAGCTCATATTTCATCTGCGGGCCTCCTGGCTATTTGAACCGGATTTAATCCACCCCAGCGAGGCTTTTCCACCGCCCTTATAAAGGCGGTGCTGATGTCGTTCACTGCGAACGACAACCAAGGAGAAGCAATCTGTGAAACATTCCGAAAATCGGAGCAGTAAACCATTCCTGCGTAGTGGTCAGTCCTATTTCGACGATGGCGTCGATTCAAAAATAACCGGTCGGAGTCTCTCTCGGCCAGGCTCTACCCTTCATGAAGGTGGTCTCTGTCGTCAAGTCGAAGAAGTTCTATCTCTTGTATTTTGTGGCTCCAGTAGCGACGAACGACTATGGGACCTGGGACTTTTATCTGTCGAGTTGGCCCCGAATTCATCCCGGCTATTAGTAAAGATCTATCCTCTTCCTCATTCTGAACCAAGATCAGTAACAGAAATACATGCGATTCTCAAATCTGCACGTCCATTTATGAAACGAGAAATCGCTGAATCAATCTGTCGGAAGCGCACTCCTGAGCTTGTGTTTGAGATTGTTCCCGGGCCAGGAGGTGATTTTGATGAACTGTGAAACTGTAAATAAAGCTCCAGTGCATATGTGGATCGCCGATTCGCTTTCCAGCGAAGCCAGAGACAACATTGACCGATTGGCCAAAACAGAAGGTGTATTCCATATCGCAATTATGCCCGATGTTCATCTCGCCAATGAGGTTTGCGTCGGAAGCGTTATCGCTACGGAAGGAATAATACTTCCTGGCGCTATTGGTGGAGACATTGGTTGCGGTATGGCTGCAATCGGCTTCAATGGCGATTCATCTGTGCTATCCGATAAAAACGCAGCTACTCAGGTCATGTCGCAGCTGTATGCAAGAATTCCGGCAATAAGACATTCAAGAAGATTTGTGCCGATAATTCCGCAGAACTGTGATCGGCCCCTCAGTTTTGCTGATGGAACCAGGATGTTGGATAAGGACGGAAGGCTGGAATTCGCGACTCTTGGCAGTGGAAATCACTTCTTGGAGTTCCAGGCCGGTGAAGATGGGCGACTCTGGATCATGGTTCACACCGGGTCCCGGGCCATGGGACAGGCAATCGCTGCTCATCACCTGAAGAATACTATCAAAACCTCCACCGGGTTCAAATATCTGGACGCTGATTCTGACGAGGGCAAAGAGTTCCTGATGGATATGGAATGGGCGGTGGCCTATGCGAAAGCGAGCCGCCGCGCCATAATCTTCGCGTGTGTTGAGATAATGAAGCGATTGTTTGGCCTCGCATCCGACGCGACAACAATCCTGGACTGTGTTCACAACTTTCTGGGACGCGAAGACGTTTCCGGGAGACAGGTGTGGGTTCATCGCAAAGGGGCAATATCGGTTCGAGACGGTGAAATTGGCGTTGTTCCCGGATCTATGGGCACTCCGAGCTTTCATGTCACCGGCCGGAATTGTGAAGCCGCCCTCTTTTCCAGTGCTCATGGGGCCGGAAGGTGTCGATCTCGCTCAGAAGCGCGGAGATCAATATCCGATCGGCAATTTCTAAAGAGTATGCAGGGAATATGGTTCGATCATCGTCGAGCGCAGCAACTGCTCGACGAGGCACCTGGCGCGTATAAAGACATCATTGCGGTTATGCGTGCCCAGAATGATCTGGTTCGTACTGAACGTAAACTCAGACCAATCTTGAACTTCAAGGGCGCGGCGTAGGATATCAACTGCTTCACTTCCTGAAGTAGTTGATGCCCCTGTAATCTGATCGACAGTTAAAAAGGAAGCGCAGGTCACGCTTCCAACGAGCACCGGTGCAATCTATGCGCTGGTGCTCATTTCTTTTTCCGCAGTTTGAGCGTATGACTGATATTGTGTGCAATAGTCTCGGACAGAGCAGTATTGCTCACATCGAAGGTTACGGCCGCGACGGCAAATCAGTTCATGATTCGGTCCGGCAGCGACTAATGCGTTATCTGCATCGATTTGATTGTCGTAGACGCGCACTGCTGTCTTGCGGCCAGTTCGCATTAACGCATACGTAGTGGGTGTTTCCCAGCGATCTTCACATTCCGGAAGCTCAGTGCGTGCTGCCTGATGTTTGCGGACGGCCGTATCTATCCAATCTTCAGCTTTTTCGGGCGTCCAGAGCGGAATATCGATCGTAAGCACAGGACTTATTGGATAGTCCTGAGTCCGATCAGCTTGTGAGCGCCGCCAGTCACGCAGTATTGCGCAAACCTGGAGCTTGACGACCGTGTAGCCGTGCTCTCTAAGCAGGTGTGCAAGGACATTCATCTGCGTCTGCCAGGATTGACGGCATTCATCTTTTACTGCGAAAACAGATGTTGTCTTATATTCCTGGAGTAATCCATCGGCGACAACGAAGCGGTCAAACTGGCCAGAAATTACCCAATTTTGGCGGGTCATTGTCAGACGATTTTCCTTCAGTGCGGGTGTTGAATCGGCGCGTTCCAGGATTGTGTGAATACTCTGGCCAAAGAGCGACCAGATACGATCAGAGACATCTTCGACCAGATCTTTTGCGTGTTGCACTTCCAGAGCCACTTTTCGAGGCGAATCGACCAGACGAGTGCAAGAAATATCGCAGGGACCAGCATTGTAGCTGTCATTGGCGATAGCTTTTACTATGGCGTCGGGTAACGAGAATATGTTGGTCAGCTTCATATTATGCGGCCTCCTTTTGGCTGTTATTCTTGTCTATCAAAGCTTTCTGGAGGGCATAGATTATCATATCGAGTTTATCAGACGGGATCTGAGACGATTCACGTATTGGAGAGCCGAGTTCGAGCAGGTCTCCGACCATGGACTTCATCTGATCGACGGATTGGCCGAGTTGCCCGGATAATGTGAACACTTGACGTATTTTTGCTATCCGGCCATTTTGTGGCATTGGTGCGGGTATCGCTGATTTTATGGATTCCGGCTTTGTAGCACATGGCTGGGCGGGTTCGGCATTTGCCAGGGCTGTGACGACTTCGGATGTCGTGTTGGGCTGTTCCGCCTGAGCGGTAGTCTTTGTTGCAACAGGGTTGACCGCAGTGGCCGAGGCGGATGTTTTCTTAACAGAGGTCAGTACCGGTTTAACATCGGGGCGACCGGTGGCAAGATTGCCATCATCATCTTCTTCGCTGACAATGGATACAAGAGCGGAGAGACCGTAGCGTCGGCCGTAGGAGGCGGCACTTCCAATAGCCTGGGCGGTGTCTGCTGCGGGCTTGATACTGATAACTGACTTAATCCATTCACCGCTTACGTGTGTGAGGAGCGTAGTTACGTTGACTCGAAGGGTTTCAGGATCGATCGAAGTGCCTTGTAGAATAGCGATTCCGTTCGAGGACAGGGCTGGACGGCAGCTATCCATGATAGCGGCCAAACTTGCGTAGGGAGAGCGGAAGTGCGGGTTTACCATATCAAAGGCGGCATTTTTCATTTGAGATTGTGCTTTGCTGAGGCTTTCTGAAATTTTTCCTGTTGTAGGTGATGTTTCCATGGATGATTCTCCTTTTCAAAAAGAAGAGCGGAAGCTTGGTAGCTTCCGCCCGTGTGATAGTAACGTGTCTGTTAATGGGTCTGAAGATAAGCAGATGCGGCATTTTCGATTTCCAGCCTTTCTTCAGGACTGAAGCCTTGTGCGGCGCGTGTCATGGCAGAGCTGACGCCGAAAGCATTTGGACGTGGTTCGATGGCATAAGCGCCAAGAACATAGGGCAGCAGACGCTTTGGCAAGTTACTGGCGTCCAGTATTCTTTCAATCTCTTCTTCCGGATTCGTTATCTTGACGGAGCTTGCGTTTAACATGATCTGGCCACTCTGTCTGAGTTGGCCGGGTACTTCGATGAGTCGCTCTCCGAGGAGCTGTAACAGATTGTCGTCGAGGATGCCTTTAGTGTGTTTGCGGCGGAGCAGCTCTGCGTTCTTTAATGGCGCAGTCATACCGTTGCGGCAGACGAGGCGTGTCAAATGTAAGCTTATGCGCAATGATGCATAGCCGACATCGCTGTTCCTGACGAGGATTCCACCCCAGACGTCACCGACATCTCCGGGGCCACCGATAAGATAGGGCTGTCCGACGCCAATAACGTAACTGACGGTTCGGTCTGTGATATTGGCACGGATAAGGCGCATGTCAGGATCGACATTACGCAGGGCCATGAGCATAAGGCGGGCAATTTGACTGTCTTTAACGGGGGTATATTTCGGGGAGACGAATCCACGGAGTATGCCATCAGTTGAGAGATGGTCGTTCTTCCGGGTGCGGAGCCTTACCAGTTCATTGGAACGGGCGAATCGGCGGGTAAGTTCAGCGGATTGATCGGCTGGGCTGGCGTTGTTAAACCAGCGGTCGTATTTTATTCCGACGAGCAGAGACATTTGTTTGCGAGACCAGTCGGTCATTTCATATTCACCGAGGCCGGGGATCTGGACTTTGGCGTTGTCCAGGACAGTAAGTTTGTTGAGTTCGATGACGGTATCATCATTTTCCTGGGATTCCAGGTCTTGGAACTTCCAGATAAGATCGTGGAGAGTGCGGGCGGGATGCGCGAATGCGTTGTAATTGTGTTCAATGTTTTCCATGGGTATAAACTCCATTTCTGGCCTGTGGCCTGTTATATGTGGGGGTGGGATGCGCATGAATAGCGCGTGAGGGTGATAGGTAAACCGTGTTATCGGTGTGGTTGTTGGTTTCGGTGTCTCCGAGGGCGACGGACGTTTCGATAGACGTATTCTTGTGATTGTTGGACGGGTTGAAGGGCTGTAATAGCGATCATAATTAAGCGGAGTATTGTGTAAGCATTACGGGCAAGTCGATCGACATTCATAGTTTTCATCTCCTTTCGTTCGGTATAAGTCTTTGATGGGAAACGGTGTCATGAGACTTATACCGGGAAAAGGGGGTGAAATTAAGTAACCGCCTTGGTTTCACTCCGGATAAATAAGGGTGATTGCGCATTTGACCGGAAACATACCGCCATGGCACGCGGATAGGTGCTCTGGTAGAAACATGGCCTGGGATTGTCGCGTCGCTTCTGGGGTCAAGCAAATGGCCATACTTGCCGGTCATGATGAACTGGTGAGAGAGAATGATGGCAAGAACAGAGCTTATATTGCTGCGTAAGAAATTCAGCCACATTTCAAATGAAAATAGTATAATTTCATGTCTCCACAAATTTCGTCGAGGTGAAACGATGAGTCCTATTAATTGTAAGGAATGTCAGCATGACGTGAATGATCTTGCTGATGCATGTCCCCATTGTGTTGCTCCAGTAAAGATGCGTGTGCAAGTTGGTATTGTAAGTGGGCTCATTGCAATATTTCTCACAATATTTGCGGTTGGAGCATTTGCAGAAAGTGAAACGATTACTTTGTCCGACAGCATAAAATTGAAGTTTGTTAAAATCCCTGCCGGAACCTTTCAGATGGGCGATAAGGAGGATGGCCCTGTTCACTCTGTAACCATAACAAAGCCCTTTTTGATGGGAACATGCGAAGTTACGCAGATGCAATATAAAAGTATCACTGGAATAAATCCTTCGCATTTCGTTGCCTCCATAAGCTATTCGAACACAGCCAGTCAGCCTGTAGAAAACGTGTCGTGGTTCGACGCGGTTCGTTTCTGTAACGTCCTTAGTTCAAATCAAAAACTGACGCCGTGTTATAAAAACGGTAGTAACAGCGTAACCATTACTGACGCTGATATGGTAACTTGCGACTGGAATGCCGATGGATACAGATTGCCGACCGAGGCGGAATGGGAATATGCTTGCCGGGCAGGCACTACGACGAATTGCTACTGGGGTGATGACCCCTCTCATGATAAGATTGGCCAATATGCCTGGTTTTCTAAAAATGCGAACAGCGATTTCTGGAAAAATCCTCACGCAGATAAAGGAGGGACTCAGCCCGCCGGGACGAAGCTATCGAACCAGTATGGCTTGTATGATATGAATGGGAACGTTTGGGAATGGTGCTGGGACTGGTCCGGAAATTATCCAAATTCATCTTGTACTGACCCTCAGGGACAGGGTGCCGGAAAATATCGGGTCATTCGCGGCGGCGCGTGGAACTGCGTCTGGAACGGCTGCCGGTCGGCCTCCCGCAATATGGACAAACCGAACCGCCCGATACTCCTCGGCATCGGATTTCGTCTCGTTCGGTTGTTGCAGACTCATTAACGTGATTTACCCTGTTCTCTTTACCCTTTACGATCTCGTCTGCGATCTTTGTTGGTAATCGTTGTGGCCGCCTACCGCAAGAGCATCAACGGCTGATACTCGTATCTCTCCCTCACCGTCTCCAGCAAGCGAGGAACCGGAGTAAAGAACCCCGCAGACAAGTTCACAAACGGCCGATCCTGGTTCATTCTTTCATTGAGTGTGGCCACCTGGCCAGCCACCGATTATCTTCAAACATCTTGGAGATCTGTTCCGCCATGGCTATCATCGCCGATTGTATTTCCGCTGTTCCATGGCAATAGCTGCCCCGGTGCCATCACTGACCGGAACATCAGAAAACGCAGATCAGATGCCGATAAGAAGACTATCTGCTCCGGTTTCATAAAATACATATCCTTAGAGGGACTTGCAATATTCTGAAAATATTGGCGGGCGTTTCCCTCAAGTTTCTTTGAAAACAAAATTTTCACGCTTTCTTGTACATTTTTATCAAAAAAGGGCGCTTTTTCGGACAACCCCCAAAACT